>VHCJ01000003.1 GCA_016871755.1 Verrucomicrobiota bacterium
GCTGCCCCGACTCCGGTCGGCCTCCGGCCTCCCTCCGTCGGGACAGCTTCAACGACAACCGATAGATCAACCCATAACTACATCCCGGACTAACACTCGGGGTGGCTCGAAAAGTTGAGGCCGGTCATGTCCGTCTCGGAAAGCCGCGGATTCAGGATCAGCGCGGTGTCCCAGTAGTCAGGGTGCAGTTCCTCGAGCAGTCGTCGGCACAGCGTGGTCTTGCCGCATCCCACCTCGCCGACCAGGACGATGAACCCCGCCTTTCCTGTAGGCCGAACTTCAAGTGCTGGAGGGCCTCCAGGTGAGTCGGGCTCGAGTAGAGAAACTTGGGATCCGGCGTGATGCTGAACGGCATCTCTGCGAATCCGTAGAAGCTCTGATACATGCGTCAGGAAAGGGTGATCGGCAAAAAAGCGACAAATCCTGCAGCGCAGAATTTACAGATGCGACTGTTTAGTATCTAAGGTGAGCGTCTTGAACCTCAAGAAGTTCATCATCGGCCTTTATCTCGTGCTCTTTATCGGCATCGGGGTGACGTCGGCTGGTTTCTTCTTCCAGACGCGCCGTGAGTTTGAGCGATTGCAATTGCAGGAGGCGCGCACCCGGGCCCGCCTGATCGAATTGCAGGCGCGGTTGGCGGATCAGGAGCGCACCTTGCAGCGGCTGCGTGAGGATCCGGGCTATGTTGAGCGCGTGATCCGGCGGCGGCTCATGTACGCCAAGCCTGAGGAGGCGGTGTTCCGCTTCCCGACTGAGGATTGAACGACCGCCCCGGCGGTCGGTGTTTGGGCTTCCCCGCGGGTCGGCAAGGGACTTTGCTGGCAGCATGCAGTCGCTCATCGATGCATTCCGCGAAGCCGGGCAGGGGCAGGTCTTCGCCTTCCTCGACCGGTTGGGGCCGACGGAGCAGGCGCGGTTGTTCGCGGAGGCCGCCGAGGTTGACCTAGCCGAGTTGGCCGTCCTCAAGCGGAGCCTCTTGGGCGGTACGCCGGTGGCGGCTCCCGCCGACCTTGAGCCCGCCCCCTACGTGCCGCTTCCGGAGAACGGCGGTGACCCGGAGCGCTGGCGGCAGGCGAGGGAGGTGGGAGAGGCCGCGCTGCGCGCCGGGCGGGTCGCCGCCTTCACGGTGGCCGGAGGGCAAGGCACGCGCCTCGGTTTCGAGGGGCCGAAGGGTACTTTTCCGGTGACACCCGTCCGGCAACGCCCGTTGTTTGCGGTCTTTGCCGACAAACTGCTCGCCGCCGAGCGGCGGTACGGTCGCCGGGTTCCTTGGTTCATCCTCACCAGCCACCAAAACCACGCCGCGACCGAGGCCTTCTTCGCGCAGCACCGGTGGTTCGGCCTCCAGGCCGACCAAGTGCACTTTCTCCGACAGGGCCGGATGCCCGCCGTGGATGCCTCGGGACGCATCCTGCTCGAAACGCCCGGCTCGCTGGCGCTCTCCCCGGACGGCCACGGCGGCTCCCTGCGGGCTCTGGAGCGCGCCGGAGCGTTCGACCGCATGGCGGCGCTTGGAGCCGACATCATCAGCTATTTCCAAGTCGACAACCCGCTCGTGCGCGTGATCGACCCCGCCTTCATTGGCTGGCACCTGCTCTCTGGCTCGGAGATGTCGAGCAAGATGGTGCCCAAGGCTTTCCCTGAGGAGAAGGTGGGCCATTTCTGCCGCCAGCGTGGGCGCACCTGCGTGATCGAGTACTCCGACCTTGCGCTGGACCGCCAGCGGGAGACCGATCCGGCGACGGGTCGGCTGCGCTTCCTCGCCGGCTCGATCGCGATCCATCTCTTCTCCCGGGAGTTCGCGCGCCGCGTCGCCCGGGGCGAGGGCGGGGCTTCGTTGCCCTTCCATCGGGCGGACAAGAAGATCCCGACCATCGACCGTGAGGGGCGTCCGGTCCAACCGCTGCGGCCGAATGGGATCAAGTTCGAACTCTTCGTCTTCGACGCGCTGCCCTTCGCGGCCAACCCGCTGGTGCTCGAGACCGACCGTGCGGGCGACTTTGCACCGGTGAAGAACGCCGAGGGCGTCGACTCGCCCGCGACCTGCCGCGAGGCGCAACTCCGCCTCTTCGCAGGATGGCTCCGGGCCGTCGGGGCCACCCTCCCGGTGGACCCGAGCGGGCTGCCACTCTTCCCGATCGAGGTCTCGCCGCTCTTCGGCGATGACCTCGTCTCGTTAGGGGAATCGTGGGCCCGCCTCGATCCGAAGCCTGCCGCCGTGACTCCGGGTTTTTGCCTCGGCCACGACTCCTGATTTCCCGTCCGCCGCTTCCGCCATGTCCTCGCTTCCTCCGATCCTCGCTTCCGCCGTCGCCTCCGGTCGCCTCCTACCCGGCGCCGCCGAGAACCTCGCGGTCTGGCTGACCGCAGACCTGCCGGTCTGGGCGCGCGAGAGTATTGACGAACTGCTTCGGCGCGAAGCGTGGAATGAGCTGAATGACCGCTTCTACCGATACCTTGAGTTCGGCACCGGCGGCATGCGCGGACGGACGATCGGCGTGGTTTCGACCGCCGCCGAGCGGGGCGGCGGTCCCGCGCCAGCGAACGCGGCGGTGGGAGCGAACGTGCTGAACGACTTCACCCTCGTGCGTGCGACGGTGGGGCTCTTCCGACACGTTGCGGCCCACCTCGCGGCTCAGGGTCGGCAGGAGCGCCCGGCCCTCGTCGTTGCGCACGACGTCCGGCATTTCTCCCGCCGCTTCTGCGAACTCGCCGCCGGCACGTGGACGCGCCTGGGCGGGCAGGCCTTCATCTTCGACGGCCCCCGCTCCACGCCGCAACTCAGCTTCTCCGTGCGCCACCTCCACGCCCACGCCGGCGTGGTGATCACCGCCAGCCACAATCCGCCGCACGACAATGGCTTCAAGGCCTACTTCGATGACGGCGCGCAGGTCGTGCCGCCGCACGACCAGGCCATCGTCGCCCAGGTGAATGCCGTGTCGCTCGCCGAGGCGGGCCGCTTTCTCGATGCGACCCTCGAGGGCGTCACGGTGCTGTGTCCCGCGGCCGACCAGGCCTACTTGGCGGTGGCGGCGCAGGCCGCGATCGATCCGTCCGTGTTCGCATCGACCCGACTCGCCGTGGTCTTCACCGCGATCCACGGCACCGGCGGCGTGTCAACGTTGCCGCTTCTCCGCGGACTCGGGATCGAGGTGCACGAGGTCGCGAGCCAGGCCGACTTCGATGCCCGGTTCCCCACGGTGAAGTCGCCCAATCCGGAGAATGCCGAGGCGTTGTCCGCCGGCGTGGCCCTCGCGAACGAGCGAGGGGTGGATGTGGTGCTGGCGACGGATCCGGACTGCGACCGCATGGGTGTGGCGGTGCGGGGTCCGGACGGCACGATGGAGCTGTTGACCGGAAACCAGATCGGCGCGCTGCTCGCGGATTTCCGCCTGCGGCGGTTCAAGGAACTCGGCTGGATCCCGGCCGAGGGCAGCGCGCGCGTGGCGATCATCAAGACGTTCGTCACCACGCCGCTGCAGGATGCGATCGGCCGGCGGCACGGCGTGAAGGTCATCAACACGCTGACCGGCTTCAAGTGGATCGCGGAGAAGCTGCGCCGCTACGAGGAGCGCTTGCGCGCCGCGCTGCCGGTCCGGGACGGACGTCCGCTCGACTACGACGCACTGCCCCTGCGCGAGCGCGCGGCGCTCCTGCAGCAGCACAGCACCTTCTACGCCTTCGGCACCGAGGAAAGCTACGGGTACCTGCCGAACGACTCCCTGCGCGACAAGGATGGCAACGCCGCATGCCTGATGTTCTGCGAATTGGCCGCGTCGGCCCGGCGCGAGGGCCGGACGATCCCCGAGTGCCTTGACCAGCTGTATCTGGAAAATGGATTCTTCCTCGAGGGTGTGATCAACCTCTATTACGAGGGCGCAAGCGGGGCGGCGCGCATCCGCCGCATTCTGGAGACTTACCGCCAGCAACCGCCCCGGGCCTTCGGCGACGTCGCGGTCACGCGATTCCAGGACTTCGGGCGCGAGACGATCGTGGATGACGACGGCGACACCATTCCGCGGCAGGATCTGTACGTGGTGACCCTCGCGAACGGCTACACCTTCGCCGCCCGCGGATCCGGCACGGAGCCGAAGATGAAGTTCTACGTCTTCGGCCGGGCCGAGGTGCGGTCGGCGTCCGAGCTCCCGGACGTGAAGCGGGCCGTCCGGGCCGAGTTGGACCGCATCAAGGCGCTGATTGAAGCCGACGCCCGCTCCCGCGCCGAGGCGCCGGGCGCCTAGCGGGGTCCGCTGACGGCATGGATGCCCCGGTCGAAGTCGTCTTGCGGCCCTACCGCCTGCCGTTCCGGACGCCCCTGCGGACCGCGCACGGTCCGTGGACCGAGCGCGAGGGCATCCTGCTCCGAATCGTCGCTGCCGATGGACGCGTGGGCTACGGCGAGATCGCTCCGATCGAGGCCTTCGGGGGGCGCTCCCTCGCGGAGTGCACGGCTGCTCTTTCTCGCCTCGGGCCGACTCCCAAGGGCGCGGAGTTGATGGCGTGCGCTGACACGCTGCCGGGCCTCCGCACCGCGCTGAGCGAGGCGGGCGTCGACCCAGTGGCCCCGCCGGCACGGCTCCGGGACCACGTCGCCGTGGCCGCGCTGCTGCCGGCGGGTCGCGCCGCCCTCGGGGTGCTGCGGGAGCGTCTGGACCTCGGATTTCGCGTCGCGAAGTGGAAGGTCGGGGTGGACCCGATCGCCGACGAGCTTGCCCTGCTGGATGACCTGCTGGCGCTGCTGCCGGGCGGCGCGCGCCTGCGCCTCGATGCCAACGGCGCCTGGGATCGGCGGCAGGCGGAGCGGTGGCTGGACGCCGCGGCGGAGCGTCCGATCGAGTACGTGGAGCAACCCATCGAGCCCCGCAGTCGCGGGGCCGAGGATCTCCTGCTCGGCCTGGCCGCGGATTATCCGGTCACCCTCGCCCTCGACGAATCCATCGCCGAAGAGAATGACCTCGATGCGTGGCTGGGTCGCGGGTGGCCCGGGGTCTTCGTGGTCAAGCCGACCCTGCTCGTGAATCCGCCCCGGGCGATGGCGCGTCTCGCGAAAGCCGGTGCATCGGTGGTGTTCTCCTCGGCGCTGGAGACCGCGATCGGTTTCAGGCAGGGCCTTCATTGGGCCTTTGCCTGGCCGGGAGAGGCCCGGGCGGTTGGTTTCGGGGTGGGGTCGCTCTTTGCCGGATCGGCGGGAGCGGTGCCGCCCCTAGTTCCCTTCTGGCGCTGGGCGGACGTGGAGCGCATGAATCCGGAGGAAGCATGGAACGCGTTGCGCTGAGCGACTGCCTGCAGGCGCGGGTCCCGCGCCGCCGTTCCGATCGACCGGTGGTCGTGTGCGAGCGGGATCCGGCCGCCTTCCGGACGGCCTTCGCCGCCGCGGTGGCGGGGCGCGGGCTCGTGTTCCTCGCGAATCCTGCGTGGGGCGCGGCGGAGCGCGGCGACTTGCGCCGTCTCCTCGCGCGGGTGCCGGCGCGACCCGCACCCGCCCGCGGATGGCTCTGCATTCCGACCGGAGGATCGTCCGGCGTCATCCGGTTTGCCCGGCACGACGCGGAGACCCTCGCCGCCGCCGTCGCTGGTTTTGCGCGGCATTTTGACTGCGGGCGCATCTCGACGTGCGGCATCCTGCCGCTGCACCACGTGAGCGGACTGATGGGCTGGCTTCGCGCGGCCCTGACCGGCGGCGAATTCCGTTCCGAGTCGTGGGCCCGGGTGGAGCGTGGTGAAGTTCCGGCGTGGACGGCCCCGGAGGCGTTCGTGTCGGTCGTGCCCACGCAGTTGCAACGTTTGCTCGCGCGGGCCCGCGCGCGGGCGTGGCTTCGCCGATTCCGCGCCGTCTTCGTCGGCGGGGGGCCGACGTGGCCGGGCCTGCTGGACGCCGCCGCGCGCGCCCGACTGCCTCTTTCCCTGTCGTACGGAATGACCGAGACGGCGGCGATGGTGACCGCGCTGCGGCCGGAGGAGTTTGCCGCCGGGGACCGCAGCAGTGGCCGACCGTTGCCGCACGTCACGGTGCGGGCCGAGGCGGACGGAACCGTGGTGATCGCTGGGCCCTCCCTCTTCCGCGGGTACTACCCGGCCTGGCGCGCGCGGAGCGCGCCGCTGTTCACTCAGGACGTCGGTTTCCTCGACGCGGCGGGGGCGTTGCACGTGCAGGGACGCCGCGATGCGCTGATCATCAGCGGTGGCGAGAAGATCGACCCGGTGGCGGTTGAGACGGCGCTGCGCGCGACGGGTGAATTCGAGGATGTCGCGGTGATCGGCCTCCCGGACCCGGACTGGGGGGCGACGGTCGTGGCCTGTTACCCGGCCGCTGGTGGACGACCGGACCTCGGCGCGGTGCGGCGGAGGATTGAACCGACGCTGGCGTCCTTCCGGCGGCCCAAGCGCTACGTGCCGCTTGCGACCTGGCCGCGCAACGCGCAGGGAAAGCTCAACCGCGCGGAACTGCTGCGGCTGGTGCGGGCGGCGGGTTGATCCGCGGCGCCGGCCGCCCGTCGTTCAGCGCGCGTCCACCCACGCGGCAAGCTCGGCGGGGAGGGGCACGCGCTCGCGGGACGTGGCGTGGATGCACACGTGCTCGGTGCGGGCGCGGGCGACCGTCTTCTCGGGCGGGCCGGATCGGACCACCTCGTAGCTGATGGCGAAGCGGTGTGCGTCGAGGCGCTCCGGCCGCACGCGGATGCGGATCCGGTCGCCCACCGTCAGGGGCTGCAGGTAATCCGCCTCGCTGCGGGCGATGGGAATGATCACCCCGTGTCTCTCCCCCGCGAAGAAATCGCTCACCCGCATCCCGGCGGAGGCGAGCGCCTCCTCGTAGGCCTCGTGGCAGAGGGCGAGGTACGACGCAAAGAAGACCACGCCGGCGGCGTCAGTCTCGGGAAAATGGATGGTGCGCGGGTACTCGAAGGCCATGGCGACGAAGGGAGACGAAATCCCGGCGGATCACGAACCCAAATGCTGCCGTATCCTCGCCGTGACTTTCGGCGCGGTGCGCGTACGCTGGCGCCATGACGAAGAACGAGATCGCTGAGGTGCTCGATCAGATCGCCACCCTGCTGGAGTTGAAGGGAGAGAATCCGTTCAAGGTCCGCGCCTATTCGGCGGGGGCGCGGGCGCTGGAGGCAATCGAGCCGGAGGACCTGGCGCGACTTGTGGATCAGGGTGAACTGCAGTCGGTGAAGGGCATCGGCGAGGCGCTGGCGGAGAAGATCGCCACCCTGCACCGCACGGGTCAGCTCGAGTTCTTCGACCGCCTGAAGGCTTCCGTCGAACCCGGGCTCGTTGAGATGCTCGAAATCCCCGGTCTTGGTCCGAAGAAGATCCGGGCCCTGCACGACCGACTTGGCATCTCGGACATCGCTGGCCTCACGGCGGCGTGCCGCGAGGGGCGCGTGGCGGCATTGACCGGCTTTGGTGAGAAGTCGCAGCAGAAGCTGCTGGAGGGGATCGCGAACCGGGAGGCGTATGCCCAGCGACACCTGTGGTGGGACGCCGCGGCCGAGGCGGCTCCGATCCTGCACGGACTCCGCGCTCTCCCGCAGGTGCAGCACGCGGAGGCCGCCGGCAGCCTGCGCCGCGGACTCGAAACCGTCGGAGACCTTGACTTCATCGTCGCCGCGGAGGACGTCGCCCCCGTCGTGGCGTGGTTCTGCGCGATGCCCGGCGTCAAGGAAGTGACCGCCCGGGGTGAGACCAAGGCGAGCGTGCGGTTCGCGAGCGGGCTGCAGGCGGACCTGCGGCTCGTGCCGGAGGATCAGTTCGCGTTCGCGCTGCACCATTTCACCGGATCGAAGGCGCACAACGTTGAACTCCGCCACCGGGCGCAGACCCGGGGACTCAGCCTGAGCGAGTGGGGACTCGAACCGGCGGCTGGGGAGGGCACGGTGAAGGAGAAGGCTGAGGCCACGTCGGCCCGCCACCGGCGCCGCATCAAGACCGAGGCCGAACTGTTCGCGGCGCTTGGCCTGCATCCGATCCCGCCCGAACTCCGGGAAGGGATGGGGGAGATTGAGGCGGCGGAGCGGGGTGAACTGCCGACGTTGGTGGAGGAGTCGGACCTGCGCGGCGCGTTCCACAACCACACCACGGCGAGCGACGGACGCAGCACGCTGGCTGAGATGACCGCGGCGGCGGAGGCGCTGGGCTGGGAGTACCTCGGAATTGCGGACCACTCGAAGTCCAGCTTCCAGGCGAACGGACTTTTCGAGGAGCGTCTCGCCGCGCAGGTGGCGGAGATCGCCGCGCTGAACGCTTCGCGTCGTTTCCGCTGTCACGTCTTCGCGGGCGTCGAGTGCGACATCCTTCCCGACGGCCGCTTGGACTACGCCGATGAGGTGCTTGCCACCCTGGACTACGTGGTCGTCTCCGTGCACAGCGCGTTCGCGCAGACCGAGGAGGAAATGACCCGGCGCATCGTGCGCGCGATCGAGCATCCGTGCGCCACCATGCTCGGGCACATCTCGGGTCGCCTGCTCCTGCGCCGCCCCGGGTATGCCTTCGATCACGGACGCGTGATCGACGCGGCGATCGCCAACGGCGTGGCGATCGAGCTCAACGCGAGCCCGCTGCGGCTCGACATGGACTGGCGGCACTGGCGTCGCGCCGCCGAACGCGGCCTGCGCTGCGTCATCAACCCCGATGCGCACGACACCGCCTCGCTGCAGCACGTGCGGGCAGGCATCCTCGCGGCGCGCAAGGGGTGGCTGACCCGGGAGCAGGTGGTCAACACGCGTCCCCTCCGCGACGTCATGGCCGGATTGCGGTCGCGCGGCTGAGCGGTCCGGCGGCGCGCCGCTTGTCCCACCACGTCTTCAGGATGTCGCGCGCGACCGGCCCCGCATAGCGCCCCCCGGCGAATTCCTCGCCCGGCGTGTCACCCTCGACCATGACGGCGAGGGCGACCTCGGGGCGGTCGACGGGTGCGAAGCAGATGAACCAAGCCAGATTGCGGGTGCCCCCCGGCGTGGCGACCTGGGCGGTGCCGGTCTTGCCTGCGATGCGGAGATCGGGGATCCTGAGCGCGGGCGAGTTGAGGATGCGCGCGGTGCCGTGAGGCGAGATCACGCAGTCCTCCATGCCCCGCAGCAGGGCGGCGCGGGCGACCGGGTTCAGGCCGATCGGGTCGGAACGGAGCGGAGCGCGCGCGGGATCGTGGAGCAGCGTCGGGCGGGTGCGCGTCTCGCCGCGTGCGACCGAGGCGGCGAAGCTCGCCATCTGGAGCGGCGTGACGAGGAGGAAGCCCTGACCGATGGAGAAGTTGGCGGTGTCGCCGTCGTACCAGCGCTCCTCGATCGCCTGCTGGTCGGGCGGCAGCTTGCGCTGCGCGATGAAGCGCCTCTTCCAGGCCGCGTCCGGCACGAGCATGCCCTTGGTCTCGAACGGCAGTTCGATGCCGGTCGGCTGGTCGAAGCCGAAGCGTCGAGCCTCCTCGGCGAGGCGCTCCGCGCCGAGCCGCAGACCCTGCGCGTAGAAATACACGTTGCAGGAAACCTCGATCGCTTGGGCGAGCCGGATCGGACCGTGGGCGTGGCCGTCGTGGCAGGGGAAGAGCCGGCGGCCGACGCGGTACACGCCTTCGCAGTTCACGGTGGCGTCCGGGTCAAGCGTGCCCGCCCGCAACCCGGCGATGGCGGTGAGGATCTTGAATGACGAACCCGGAGGATAGATGCCCTTGACCGAGCGGTTGTACCAGCCGCCGGCCGCATCAATCTGCTGGTACGCACCCGCCGCGATGCGGGGCGAGGTCGCGTTGAGGTCGAAGTCCGGCTTGGTCGCCAGCGCGAGCACCTCGCCGCTGGCGACCTCCAGCATCACGGCGGAGGCGGGCAACTCGAGCTTGCCGAGGGCGGCCTCCGCGGAGAGTTGAAGATCGATGTCGAGGCTCGTGACCAGATCGCGTCCCTGGACCGGCAGGCGCCGGACGAGTGGGGGATTCACGCGGTAGCCGGCGGGATCGACGCGGTAGATGGTGCCGCCCGTCTCGCCCTGCAGGATTTCGTCGAAGTAGCGCTCCAGCCCGTCCCGGCCGATGGAGCCCTTCATCGCGAAGGTCTTCAACTCCTCGCCGGGGAGGCTGATGGTGGGGCTGTCCTCGAGGCTGGCGAGTCCGACGAAGCCGAGGGTGTGGGCGGCGGCGGACTGGAACGGGTAGTGGCGTGCCGTGGTTGTGTAGACCTGCAGCGCGGAGGTGACGGGCAACTGCTCAAGCAGGCGGGCGTACTCGTCGGGATGGAGATCGTCGACGAGGATGTAAGGCAGGAGGAGTTGCCGTCGGAAGTGGCGCGTCAAGGCCTGGCCGTCGAGCTTCTCGGCGCGTTCGAGCCGCCGGTTGACCTCGTCGAGGTAGCGCTGGACGACGGTGAACCGCGCGATTTGTTCCAGCTCTCCGGACGACGGCAGGTTGCGGTCGTCGGCCTCGCGGTAGGCGCGGCGGATGCGGAGGAACTCGGTCCGGAACTCGCCCCGGAGTTCGTCCAGGTTGAGGGTGACGGCGAAGCGCGGACGGTTGCCGACGAGGAGACGGCCCTCGCGATCGTAGATGTTGCCGCGTGGTCCCGGAGTGAGCACGCGGCGCTGGTTCTGCACGCGCTCCAGATCGTGGTAGATGTCCGTCTTGATCAGTTGTTGATAGGCCAGTCCCGCGGTGACGCCGAGGCAGGCGAGCGCGAGGACGCCGTGGAAGACGAGGAGCCGCGGGTTGTAGCCGCGGTGGGTTTCGACCAGGCTGCCGGAGCGTTCGACGGACGAGGTGGGCATGGGCGGGTCCGTGTCAGCCGTGGGCGGCGGTCTCCGGCGACGTCGCGCACCCGCCCAGCCGCAGCGCCTGCGTCTGCAGGGCGAGGAACCACGGGGAAACCAGGGCGAGCACGATCTGGGACGCGATCAGGTCGCTGAAGACCCGGGAGGTCAGGCGATCCGCGTCGGGCAGGAGGCGCAGGGCTACCGCGCTGATCACCAGGAACAGCCCGAGGTTCGTGATGAGGATCACCATCACGGTGACGAGGCCCTCGTGCCGATTGAGCCGGTGCCGCACGTGCTGGATGAAGACGACGGCGGCCGCGAAGGCCAGCGCGTGGGTGCCGAACGGCAGCGGCGTGCCGACGTCATGGAGGAACCCGGCGGCTAAGGCTCCCACCAGCGCCTCGCGCCGGTCGAAGGTGAGGGCGGAGAGTCCCACGAACAGACCGCCGAGGAACAGCGCGATTCCCCACGGGGTGAGTTCATGGTTGGCCTGCGAGACCAAGGCCCAGAGGAGGAACTGCGTGAGGAAGAAGACGACGGTGCGCCGCATGGCTGGCTTCGTTCAGTCCCGGCGCTCGGGCACGAGGACAGTGACCTCGGTGAGTTCGGAGAGGCGGTTGTCGAGGCGCACCTCGCCCGTCTTGAACAGTCCGTCGGTGCTGGTCTCGAGGCGGACGATCTCGCCGATGAGCAGTCCGGCCGGGAAGACCCCGCCCAGGCCCGAGGTGACGATGCGCCGCGGGCTGAACTCGCTCGCGGAGGCGTCCGTGGGCACGTAGTCCACGATGCCGCGGGCGGGACCGAACGCGGGATTGTTCGCGCCCTGGAAGCTCAGTGGCCGCGTGTCGCCCTCAAGCGTGGCGGCGAGCCGGAGGGTGGGGCTGCTGATCAGGTCAACCACCGCGGTGTAGGCGTGGACCTCGGTGACCTTGCCCACGACGCCGCCGCCGAAGATGACGGGGGATCCGGGGACGATCCCATAGTTGCGGCCCTTGCGGACGGTGAGCCGCTGCCACCACGCGTTGAAGTCCCGGCGGGCGACCCGGGCCGGTTCGCTCCGGTAGCCCGGCAGGGTGGGCATGCGGAGCAGCGCCTCCAGCCGTGCGACCTCGCGACGCAGCGTCTCGGTCTGCTGCAGCGTGACCTCGTAGCTGGCGTTGAGCCGGGCGAGATCCCGTCCGGCGGCGATGAGATCGTGACTTGAGCGCGTGCGGAGCGACCAGAAATCCTGCAGGTCGCGCACGTGGGAGGCGGCGAGGTGGACGGGCGCCTGCAGCTCGAAGAAACTGATGCCGAGCGCCCGCTTGATCACGGTCGGCACGAGGAACCAGCCGGCGAGCAGGAGACCGAGAACGAGGAAGGGCCGGCTGGCGAGGAGGCGGCGGGGCGGCACGGGACGCGGGACCGGGTGGCGGGCGGTCTCGGGACGGTCGCGGGCCGGCCCGGCGCTTCGCCGTCCGCGGCGTGGTTCAAACGTTCTGGATGACCCAGTTCAGGTCGTTGAGCACCGCGCCGGTGCCGTTGGCGACCGCCGAGAGGGGATCCTCGGCGACGGTCACCGGTAGCCCGGTCTTGTCGCTGAGCAGACGGTCGATCCCGCGGATGAGGGATCCTCCACCCGCGAGCACGAAGCCGCGGTCGACGAGGTCGGCGGAGAGTTCCGGCGGGCAGCGCTCCAGCGTCGTGCGGACCGCATCGACGATCGCACCGATCGTGTCGCTCAGCGCCTCGCGGATCTCCTGCGACGTGATGTAGATCGTCTTGGGCAAACCGGCCACGGAGTCGCGGCCCTTGACCTCCATTGTCAGCTCCTCGTCGAGTGGGTAGGCGGAGCCGACGCGGAGCTTGATCTCCTCTGCGGTGCGTTCACCGATCAGCAGGTTGTACGCCCGCTTCATGTAGTTGATGATCGCGGCGTCGAGTTCGTCGCCCGCGACGCGGATCGACTTTGAGAACACGATGCCGGAGAGCGAAATGATCGCGATCTCCGTCGTGCCGCCGCCGATGTCGACGATCATGTTGGCCGCGGGCTCATCGATCGGGAGACCGACGCCGATCGCCGCCGCCATGGGCTCCGGAATGGTGATGACGTCCCGCGCGCCGGCGCGCGTGGCCGAGTCCTTGACCGCGCGCTTCTCGACCTCGGTGATGCCGGACGGGATCGCGATGACGACGCGCGGCGCGACGCGCAGGGCGTTGCTGTGGACCTTGCGGATGAAGTAACGCAGCATCGCCTCCGTGACGTCGAAGTCGGCGATCACGCCGTCCTTCATCGGACGAATGGCCGTGATGTTGCCGGGCGTGCGGCCCAGCATGCGCTTCGCCTCGTCGCCGACGGCGCGGACATGACGGGTGTGCGTGTCGATGGCGACGACCGAGGGCTCGCGCAGCACGATGCCCTTGTCCCGCACGTACACCAGGGTGTTGGCGGTGCCGAGGTCGATGCCGATGTCGTTGGAAAAGTAGCCGAGGAGGGTGGACATGGGACGTTCCGGGTCGAAGCAGCGTCGGAAGACAAGTCTTCGGGAGCCTCCGCCGCTGTCAACGGGCGAAAGATGCTTGGCAGGTGTTTTGCAGTAGGTTTTTGCGCCTCGCGAGGAACGGGGTTCGGGTCGCGACTCGACAGGCTGCGGGCGCGTGTGTTGGCTGGCGGCATGCGGTGCGTCTTTCCAACTCATGTCACTCGTCCGGGGTTGCCGCATCCGGCGGCCGCCCGCCCTGCCTTGCGCCGTGCGTTCACGCTGCTCGAGGTGCTGGTGGTGCTGGCGATCATCGGCCTGCTGGTGGGCCTCGCGGTGAGCAACGTGACCGGCATCCTTGGCGGGAATCAGGTCAAGGTGACCCAGATGTTCGTCCAGACGACGATGAAGACCCCGCTGACCGCGTATCGGCTCGACATGGGCGACTTTCCCTCGACCGCGGAGGGTCTGGCGGCGTTGGTGAACGCGCCGGCGAACAAGTCCGATCGCTGGGGTGGGCCCTACCTGGAGGTCAAGGGCGGCAAACTCCCGGTCGATCCGTGGCAGGAGCCCTATCAATACCGCTACCCGGCCGTGAAGAACAAGATTGGGTATGATCTCTGGTCGAAGGGCCCCGACAAGGCGGACGGAACGGCCGACGACATTGGGAACTGGTGAGCGCATGCGCTCGGCCGCGCGGCAGTCCCGATTGCCTTCGCGCCGGCGGCGGGCGTTCACGCTCCTTGAGATTCTGCTGGCGCTGGCGTTGCTCGGTCTGCTCGCCACGCTCCTCGTCGGGGGAGCAGGCCGGCTGCTGGAGGGGCGGGGACGCTCCGCCGAGGAGATCTTCTGGAAGGCGGCCACCGAGGCGCGGCGCTATGCGCTGCTGCGCGGGCAGGACGTCCGGCTCGCCTATGATGGCGAGGCCAAGGCGTTCGTCGCCTCGACCCGCGAGGGGACGCAGCGCTTCCCGGTCCCGGTGAAGGGCGAACTGCTGATCGACTTTCTCGGCGCCGGGACCTCGGGCGGGGCGACCGTTCTGATCGGCGGCTCGCTGATCGAGACGCAGCCGCTGCCGTTCGTGACGTTCTACGCCGACGGCACGTGTTCGGCTTTCCGCGTGCAACTGCGCCAAAGCCGCGCGGGCGAGCCGCGGTTCCTACAGATCGATCCATGGACCTGCGCCCCGGTGTTGTCAGGAGCGGCGTCGCCCGGGGGCCGGGGGTGAGCATGCGCGCGGTGTCTCCGATCGCCCGGCCTTCCTCCTCCCGCGGCTGCGGCGGGGACCGTGGTTTCACGCTGCTGGAGGTCCTGGCGGCGCTCGTGATCTTCGCCACGGCGGCGGCCGTGCTGGGCGGCGCCTACCTGAACGTGCTCAACGCCTATCAGGTCATGGCGCGCAGCGTGCGGCAGCAGGATGACCTGCGCTTTGCGCGCGAGCAGTTGCTGGCGGAGCCGGATCGGCGCAAGGCGGAGGAGGGGGGCGATTTCCGATCGAGCGAAGGGCGGCGGGTGGAATGGAGGGCGGAGATTGAACCGACCGAGTTGCCGGACCTGTTCACGGTCCGCTTCCGGTGCCGTCTCGAGGAGGCTCCTCCGGCGAAGGGGGGTGAGGTCGAGGAGGAATTCCGCCTCCTCCGGCCCACGTGGTCGGAGCCGGCCGAGCGGGACGAACGGCGCGCGGAAATGCGGAAGCGGATCGAGCGCATCGCGGAGGAACAACTGGCCCGATGAACGCGCCCGCCCAGCGAGACATCTTTTCCGCCCGCCGATCGCGCGGATTCACCTTGCTGGAGATCCTCGTGGCGCTGGCCCTGGTGGGGCTCGTCCTTGTCGGGCTCAACACCTTCATCTTCTCGATGGGCGAACTGTGGGGACGACGGAGCGAGGTGCGCCTCTTTGACCAGCACGTCCGGGCGGTCTCGCGGTTCCTTGAGCGGGAGTTGCGGCGGGCGGTCTGGCCTCCGGAGTCGGCACCCGGCCAGCCCGGGATCGGCGTGCGCGAAGTGCGTCCCCGCAGCGGGTCCAGCGGGCCGCTGCTGCGCTTCGAACTCCGCGATGGCAGTCGCCTGATCGCGTGGCCGGGGCAACCTCTCCCGGAGGTGGTGTGCGCGCTGGCGGTGCGTGACGGCACCGGGCTCGTCCTCCTGTGGCAGTCGCGCCTCGAGACCCGGTTCGGCGACGATCCGCCGCGCGAGACGGTGATTTCTCCGCTGGTGACCGCGATCCAGTACGACTATTACGACGCGGAGTCCCGGGCGTGGCGGACTGAATCCTCGCCCCGCCGCAACCGTGAGAACGCAGACCAGTACGATGCGCCGCGCCGGGTGCGGCTCACCTTCAAGCACGGCGCGGCGACTCAGGAGACGGTGATCACGGTACCGTCGTCCGTGGAAGGCATTCCCACCTACTGAAACGAGGCATCGCATGCGTCCCGTTGCATCCCCCTCCTCCGTTTCGCGCTTCGCCCGGTGCCGTCCCGTGGGTTCCGTGACCGTCGTCGTGCTTGTGGCGCTGATGTTTGCGGCGACGGCGCTGGTGGTGTTCATGGAGAAGGCAGGCAACGACCTTTTGATGGAGACCCGGGAGGCGGACATTGCGCGACTGCGGCGGGAGGCGCAGTCGGCGCTGGAGACGACCTTGAGTGTGCTCGAGGAATTCCGGCAGGTGCAGGGTGCGCTGCGGAGTCCGGCGGAGGGGTGGGGTGATCCGCTGGAGTTCGCCGACTTCGCGCCCGCGCCCGGCACGAAGGTTCGGGTGCGTTTCGAGGACGAGAGCGGCAAGCTTTCCCTGCCGATGCTGGACGGCCCGGCGCTGGTGGAACTGTTCAAGAGCTGGGACGTGCGGGAAGCGGACGCGGAGCGGGTCACGGATGCGCTCCTTGGCTGGATGCAGCCGGATTACGTGCCGAAGACGGCGGGGGCGCCGGAGGCGGATGACTACGATCGCGGCGACGTTCCCTATCAGCCCCCGGGACGCCCGCTGCGGTCGTTCTCGGAACTGGCGGCGATTGCGGTGGCCCGCGACTTCTTCTACGACGAAGCCGGTCGGCGCAATGCGAACTGGCAGCGTTTCCGCGAGACCGTGTCGCTGTATCGCTATCAGGCCCCCAACCTCAACGCGGCGGCGCCGGGGGCGTTGGCGGCCCGGAGCCGCCTTGACGCCGGACAGCAACGCCGCTTTGCCGACTACCTGGGCGGCAGCGGATCGTACGCGCGGCGCGGGCCGGGATTCTTCCGCACGATCGAGGAGGCGCAGGCGGTGGCGGGCGGCTCCGCCTCGCTGCAGGGCTGGAGCGTGGAGGTTCTTGCCCTCTGGGTCAGGGTGGAGGTGGAACGCGGCGGCACCCGGTATGAACTCGCCGCGCTCGTCGCCCCCCCCCGCGGGGCCGAACCCGTGCGCGCGGTCGAGGTCCGGAAGCGCAAGGGCGACCGCGCCGAACCGCCTCCGGAGGCTCCGCCATCGCAGAAGCCGTCGGCGGCCGATGCCGACCGCCGGAAATCGCTGAACTACCCGTTTACGCTATTGGAAATGACGGAGAACGTGGTTTTGTCAGCCGCACACGCCCCGGACACCACGCTGTGAGCCTCGCCCTCGAACCGACTTCCGCGACGCCCCCCGCGCCCGCCGCCCCCGCCGCGGCGGTGAGCCGGGTCGTGCTCCTCCCGGATGCGCGTTTCTTCGTGCGGGCGGTGCCGGTGAACGCCGCCGCGGGCGCCGCGGCGGTGGCCCGGGAGGTGGAACTCGCGCTGGAACTCCTCTCGCCGTTTCCGGTGGCGCAGTTGTTTTTTGGATACTGCTGGCACCCTGACTCGGCGTGTGCGCTGGTGTTCGCCGCCTTTCGCCGGCGCTTCACGGATGAGGAGCAGGCGCAGTGGGCCGAGGCGGACCGCGTGGTGCCGCACTTCGCGCTGGCGACCCGGCTCAACCCCGGCCCCGGGCACACGGTGCTGCTGGGTGACGGATCGGGACTGACGGCGGTTCACTGGGGCGAACCGGGACCGGTGCCTTCGCGGGTGGCGACCGCGCCGGTGTCGGCGGACGCGATTGAAGACGACCGCCGGGCGGTCCGGACCGGTTTGCTGCGCGCGGTCGGATCAACCGGGTCGGGCGTGACGGATCTTCCGGCACCGGTGCCGGTGGTGGCGGACGGGGATGAGCGCGAGGCTGGTTGGCTGGCGGGCGACCACCGCCTGAGCCTACCGCTGACGGACGGCTCGGAATTGGACGTGCGGGACAAGGGGGAACTTGCCGCGCGGCGCGCCTCGCAACGACGGGCCGTGTTCCTGTGGCGCGGCTTCCTCGCCGGACTTGGCGCGCTGGCGCTGCTGGGGCTCGCCGAAGTCAGCTTGGTCGGCCTGAAAGCCTGGCAGGCCGGCCGCTTGGCCCGCCTCGAGGCGCAGCAACCCGCCGTCGACCGCATCATGTCCCAGCAGGCGCTTGCGACCCGCATCGAGGAACTCTCGACTAAGCGCCTTCGGCCCTTCGAGATGATTTCGCTGGTCACCGTGGCCGGTAATCCCGGCACCGCCAAGCCGGTGTCCGTCCAATTCATCCGGACGGCGACGAACGGACTGCACACCCTTGAAGTGGAGGCGCAGACGAAGGTGGGCGGCGACCTCGCCCTCTATCAGGCCGCCCTGCGGGAAAACCCGGCGATCGCGTCGGTCGAGGCGGCGAAGCACGACCTGCGCGATGCGACGACGACGTTCGTGCTCGTGATCACGTTCAAGCCGGAGGCGCTGGCGGCGCTGGGGAGGGCCCCATGATCCGTCGCTTCCGCAAAGCATTCATGGGCCGGTTGCTGCGGGAGCGGTTGCTCCTCGCCGCCTTCGTCGCGCTGGCCGTGGCGATCTGGGGCTCCGGTTTCCTCCGGCGTCTCGGCGGTGCAGTGGAGGAGCATCGGCGCGTCTCGACCGACCTCTCCGTGCAGACGCAGTGGCTCGAACGCCGCGAGCGCATCGAAGCCTCGGCCAAATCCGCGATCGAACACCTTGAGCCCGCGAAGTCGCTCGATGCGGTCAAGCTCACGGCGGAAGTCTCGGACCTCGCCGCCGCCGCCGGGATCACCGGAAACCGACAGATCGATGCGGCCCGCTCCGAGCGGACCAACGAGTTTGCGCTCCATTCGATCGAGTTCCGCGCCCGGCGCGCGGACTACGCAAATCTGCAATCGTTTTACTTCAAGCTGACGGAGCGTGCGCCCTACATCGGTTTCGAGCAGTTTTCGCTGTCGACGGTCCCGAGCCGTCCGCAGGAACTGGAGGCGGTCTTCCGGATCACCTCGGTCGAGGCCCTGCGGAAGTGATCCCCCGCGCGGCCTGCGGTTCCGGTCCCGCGGCGCGTTCCTCGTCCGAACCGCCCGAAGTCACGGGCGAGATTCGCCGCGAGCGGTGTGGGAGAACCACGGCGGCATGCGTCGTGCCCCGCGAGCGTTGGGCCGCGCGGGCGTCTTGCCGCGCCGGCGGCGGTGGAGTGGGGTGGCGGCCGGGCATGAGGTGGATCCCCGTTGCGGGGTGGCTTGAGATTTAGCCCGGAGTGCCTTAGTTCGCAGAGATCCCGTATGGCGCTCCCCTCACTCTCCCTGCCGCGGCGGACGCCGGGCCGTTTGTCTTCGCGCGGGCTCACCCGGGGGCGTGCGGTTCTCGCCGCGCTCCTGCTCCTGTGGCTGGCCCCCCGGGACTCGCGCGCGCAGGGGCAACTCGGCTACAAATTCCAGACTTGGCAGGAGGACCCCGGACGAATCCGGGTCGATTCACACTATGCGCTCGCCGAGCGCGAGCTCGGCGTGGCCACGAAGCTGAAGGTCACCGGGCTGGTCGACACGATCGTCGGGGCCTCGCCCACGGGCCAGCCGGCGGCCAGGCCAGGTGCTCCGCTTCCGATGGCCTACCTCACCGACCGGCGCGAGGCGTGGTCGATCGATGTGACCCACGCGCTGGCCGCGACCACGGTTGCGCTCGGCTACGCGAACAGTCGGGAGAGCGATTACATATCCGACGGCTGGTCGCTCAATACGCGGACGGAGTTCAACGAAAAGAACACCACGCTGCTGGTCGGTTACGCGCGCGTCGATGACGACATCACCGCCCGCTTCCTGCCCACGCCGCAGGTCAAGACCGGCGACGACGTGGTGGTCGGTGTCACCCAGTTGCTCAATCCGCGGACCTCGGTTTCAGTCAACGTGACGCGCGGGGTGGCCCGCGGTTATCTGTCGGATCCCTACAAGATCATTCAGAAGAGCACGGAACTGCTGCCAGGGCTGTCGCTGCCGCTGACGTTTCCGGAGAACCGGCCGGATCGGCGGGAGAAGTGGATCCTCTTCAGCGGACTCAACCTGGCTTTGCCGGAGTTCAAAGGGGCGCTGGACGGCGGCTATCGGGTGTACCGCGACGATTTTGGCATCCGCAGCCATACTCTGGAGTTGGCGTGGTTCCAGTCCATCGGCGAGCGCCTGATCGTCCGGCCGGCGGTGCGTTACTACCGGCAGGGCGCGGCGGATTTCTACCGCCTCTCGCTGGATGGCACGTCGATCGTGCCGGGATCCTTCACGACGGGCCGGGCGCCCTTTTATTCGGCGGACTACCGCCTGTCGGAGATGAGCACGACGACGGCGGGATTGAAGGCGATCTGGACGGTGCGTCCGGAGCGTTTGACGCTGGATGCCACGGTGGAGCGCTACACGATGCGCGGACGTGACGGCAAGACCCCGGCGGCGGCGTATGCCGACGCGGACGTGCTCACGGTCGGGGCCACGGTGGTCTGGTAGCCTCGCGCCCGCCCCCATGATCCTCAGCCCCGCCGCCGCCCGCGTTACGCCCGCCCCGGTTGCGACCGGGGCGGAGCAACCCTTGCGCACGGTGGTGTGGCGCGCCCTCGGCACGGACTGCTCGCTGCAGTTCGCCTGCGCGGAGGATGCCCGGGCCGAGGCCTTTGTCCGGGCGGCGCAGGCGTGGGTGGAGCGTTTCGAGGCGCGCTATTCGCGCTTCCGACCGGAGAGCGCGCTGAGCCGGATCAACGCCGCCGCGGGGCGCGACTGGGTGGAGGTCGATGCGGAGATGGACCAGATGCTGACGCTGTGCGGCTCGGTGCATTTCATGACGCAGGGCATCCTTGACGTGACGGCGCTGCCGTTGCTGCGGCTCTGGCGCTTCTCGGACCCGGCGCCGCGCGTTCCCACGCGGGAGGAGGTCGCGGCCGCGCAGCGCTTGGTGGGTTGGAACAAGGTGCGGCGCGAGCCGTGTCGCGTGCAGCTTCCGCTTGCGGGCATGGCGTTGGATTTCGGCGGGTGGGGCAAAGAGTTCGCCGTGGATGCGGTGGCGCAGTTGGGGATCGAGCACGGCCTGGCCGCGTTGCTGGTGGATTTTGGGCATGACATTCGCGCGGTGGGCCAGCCGCCCGGCCGGCCCGCGTGGCATGTGGGGCTGGAGGATCCGGCCGCGCCGGGCTCCGCCCGCGGCAGCGTGGCGGCGGTGAACGTCGGCATCGCCTCGTCCGGAGACTACCAGCGCGGCATCACGATCGACGGACGGCGTTTCGGCCACATCATCGATCCGCGCACCGGGTGGCCCGTGGCGAATGGCTGCGTGCAGGTGACGATCGTGGCGCCGAGTTGCCTGCAGGCGGGATTGCTCTCCACGTCCGCGTTTGTCCTGGGCGCGGAGGCCGGGTTGCGGCTGATCGGCGAGACCTACGGGACGGAAGGGCGGATCCTGACCCAGCGGGCGCGCCACCAGAGCCGGGGATTCTACCGTTATGAAGTCACCTGATGCAGCCTTGCCGACGATGAGTCTAGCCTTGGGGGTGCGGATACTCGAGCGGACGTTGCGGCTCCGCCGGCTGGCGGTGCTCTTGGGCTTCTTCCAGGCGTTGATCCCGGCCACGACGGACGCCCGGGCGCAACTCCGTGTCGGCGATCCGCTGCCTCCGCTCGGGGATTTCGCGTTGGAGGGCGATCTCGCCGCGGCGCCGACGGCGGGCCGCGTGGTGGTGCTTGATTTCTGGGCCTCGTGGTGTGCGCCCTGCAAGGCTTCGTTCCCCATGCTCGGCGCGCTGCAGCGCGAGTGGGGAGGGGAGGGCGTGACCGTGCTGGGCGTGAGCGTGGATGAGAAGAAGTCGGCCTACGAGGCGTTCCTCTCGCGGCTGCAGCCCTCGTTCGCGACGGTGCGCGACGCGCAGCAGCGCCTCGTGAAGCGGGTGCGGGTGCCGAAGATGCCGACCACGTACCTGATCGATCGCAAGGGTGTGGTCCGGTTCGTGCACGAAGGTTTCCAAGGCGAGTCAACCGAGCGCGCTCTCCGGGCGCACGTGCGTCAGTTGCTGGATGAAGCGCGCTGAGCAGGATCTCGTGCCGTCGCCTCGCCCCCCTTCGATCCTCCCGACGCCTCACCTCTTCCGTCCATGAAGTCTTCCCCCACACTCCTCCGCACCGTTCTTGTGCTGGCGGCCCTTGGCACGTCCGGCTGCACCGCGGTGCAACCGTGGGAGCGCGCGACGCTGAGCAGCTACCCGATGCGTCCGGACCGTGATCCCCTCGCGCAGGCGATGAGCGAGCACATCTACTTCTCCCGCGAGGCGAGCACCGGCGGCCGGTCCGTCGGCGGCAGCGGCTGCGGCTGCAACTAAGGGTCCCGTCCGAACTGCCCCGCCGTCCGTCTCTCTTCCTTCCCCTCCCCACTCCCATGACCACGATCGCCCTCTGGCAGCGTTTCCGCTGGATGTATCTTCCGGCGTCCCTCCTGACCTTCCTGCTGCAGCGTTCCCCGCTCCTGCGCGTGCTCGGCACGACGGAGTTCTCGGCCGGCAGCCCGGCCGGCGCGCTGCTCCGCTCCGCAGTCACGGTTGCCGCGCTCGGCGGTTACCACACCTTGGCGGGAGCCACGCAGCTTTCGACGAATCCGCCGTCGCCGGCCACCGCGACCGTTGGGCAATCCTTTGGGATGGTGTTTGCGTTGGTCGGCGCTCCGACCTCCCCGGCTTCCTACGAAGTGCGCGGGGCGCTGCCGCCGGGGCTCTCGATCCCGGGACTGGCAGGGGACCTGCTCAACGACTCCAGCGGCGTAATCACCGGCACGCCGACTCAGGCCGGCACCTACAACCTGTCGATCCGCGGCTGGAACAGCACGGGCAAGCGGGGCAACGGCGGCGACCGCATCTATACGCTCACGATCAGCGTGCAGGGCGGCGCCGTCGTGCCGACCGCCATTACGACCCAGCCGGCCAGCCTCTCCGTCAACGCCGGCGGACCGGCCAGCTTCACCGTCGCGGCAACGGGCGAGGGCACGCTTTCGTATCAGTGGACCAAGGACGGGGTGAACATCTCCGGGGCGACCGCTTCGACGCTCAACCTCCCGAGCGTGAGCGCTTCGTCGGCGGGGGCTTACCGGGTGGTGGTGACCGGTTCGGGGGGCTCGGTGACGAGCCAGCCGGCGACCCTCACGGTCGTGACGGCGCAGCCCCCCACGATCGTCACTGCCCCGCTCACGCAGACCGTGGTGGAAGGCGCGCGCGTCACGCTGTCGCTTGATGCGAGCGGCACCGCGCCCCTGAGTTACCAGTGGCGGAAGGCGGGCACGGCGATCGTCGGCGCGACGAACCCGAGCCTGACGCTGCCGTCCGCGCAGGCGACGGATGCGGCGGCCTACACCGTGACCGTATCCAACGCGGCGGGATCGGTGGAGAGCGCGGCGGCGACGCTCTCGGTCATTCCCGCGGTGGCGAGCCGGATTTCAAACGTCTCGGTGCGCACGAGTCTTGCCGCGAGCCAGACCCTGATTGTCGGCTTCAACATGGCGGGCGGCGCGAAGTCGGTGCTCGTGCGCGCGGTGGGTCCGGGCCTCGCGGCGTTCGGGGTGCCCGCGACGATGGACGACCCGCGCCTCGCCCTCTTCGATGGACCCGCAGCGGTGGCGAACAATGAGGACTGGGGCGGTGGTTCCAGCCTGGCTGCTTCGTTTGCCTCGGTGGGGGCGTTCCCCCTGTCGGCGGGCAGCCGTGATGCCGCGTTGGTCAGTGCGGTGTCGGGCGGCCGGACCGCGCAGATCACCGGCACCGGAGCCGGTGCGGTCATTGTGGAGGCCTACGATGCGGGGTCGGGCGTCTCGCCGCGTCTTACGAATGTCTCGGCGCGCAATCGCGTGGGGACGGGTGCGGACATCCTGATCGCCGGCGTCACCATCGCGGGCACGTCTCCAAAGACCCTCTTGATTCGAGGCATTGGGCCCAGGCTCGCGCTGTTCGACGTGTCAGGAGCCCTGGCGGATCCGAAGCTCGAGGTGTTCAACTCGAGCGAGATGAAGATCGCGGAGAATGACTCATGGTCCCCCTCGCTCGAGGCGGTGTTTCCGACGGTGGGGGCCTTCGCGCTTACCCCGGGCAGCAAGGATGCGGCGCTGATGATTTCGCTCCCGCCGGGCGGCTACACCGTGCAACTGAGCGGGGTGGCGAACGGCACGGGCGAGGGTCTGATCGAAGTGTACGAAGTCCAGCCTTAGCGGCGCCAAACCACCGGCGAACGCCGTGTGACCCGGACCGGAGTGCCGGCCGGGTCGGGTCTGCATGGCGCCCAGCCGCCGCGCACTTCCCGCAACTTGCGGCTTGGCGGGCGGGGCGCCGCTTTCCAGCGTGATGACCATGAGTCTCCTCGTGCGGTCTCTCGCCCTTCTCTTGCTCGGTTGCGTCGGACTGCGGGCGCAGACGACCCCCACCGTCACGCAGGCCATCCCCACGCAGTCCTCCGCCTTCCGGGGGGCGCCGGTCGGCATCGACCTGCGCAATCACTTCGGCCTGCCGGGCGTGAAGGGATCGCTGGCCCAGATCGACACCGTGCTGGGTCGCATCAACATCGAGTTGTTGGCGGAGGACGCGCCGAAGACGGTGGAAAACTTCCTCCAATACATCGACGCGGGCCGCTACACGAACACGATCGTCCACCGGTCGGTTCCGGCATTCGTGATTCAGGCTGGCGGCTACTACTCCCGCCTGCCAATCGAGCACATCCCCACCTTCCCGGCGGTCGTGAACGAGTACAAGATTTCCAATACGCGGGGAACCTTGGCGATGGCCAAGCTCGGGGGAAATCCGAACAGCGCCACGAGCGAGTGGTTCATCAATCTCGGGGACAACAGCGCCAACCTGAACAACCAGAACGGTGGATTCACCGTCTTCGCCCGCGTCCTCGGCACGGGCATGACGGTGGCCGACGCCATCGCAGCGTTGCCGCGCAGCAGCGACGACTTCCCGCTCTACAACTACGCGGCCGGGGCGAACCTGACCGCCGCCAATCTGCTCACCGTCCGGGACGTGCGCCGCATCTCGGCTTATCCAGCCGCCGGCGCGCCGGGGGTCATGGCCTTCACCGTCACCAGTTCCAACTCTGCGGTGGCGACCGCCTCGCTTTCCGGTTCGACGCTGACGCTCACGCCGGGAGCCGACTCCGGCAGCACGACGATCTCGGTCAAGGCGACCGATTCGAACGGGAACCAGGCCGAGGCCACATTCGCCTTCCAGGTCGCCGCTCCCGTCACCCCGCCGTCCATCGTCACGCAGCCCCCGGCCGCCGTGTCGGCGGGCCTTGGACAGACGGTTATCCTGAACGTCGTCGCCACCGGTCCCTCACTCGCCTACCAGTGGAAGCGAATCTCCAACGCCGGGGTGGCACCCGTGGCGGGCGCAACGGGACCGATTCTGGTCCTCTCCAATGCCTCCGCCGCGACGGGGGGCATCTACTTCTGCACGGTGAGCAATGCCAACGGCTCCGAGGACAGCATCGGCACGATCCTCGCCGTGAGCGCGTCGGCGAGCCCGGCGCGCCTCACCAACCTGTCGGTCCGCTCCTTCGTCGGCCTTGGCAGCAAGTCGCTGATCGCCGGCTTCGTCACGGCCGGGACGGGATCCAAGGCACTCGCGATCCGCGGCATCGGCCCGACGCTCGGGAGTTTCGGCGTGCCCTCGACGCTGGCTGATCCGGTGCTCGAGGTGCGCAGCGCCGCGACCGGGACCCCGCTGGTGGCGTCGAATGACAACTGGAGCGGGGACAACGGCAGCGCCTACGGTGGCTTCGCGCTGCCGGTCGGGAGCAAGGACGCAGTCGTGGTATCGTCGCTCGCCGCCGGGGGTTACACCGCCCAAGTGAGCGGTGCGGCCAACGGCACCGGCAATGGCATGGTGGAGGTCTATGACGCCGCGCTCGCGAACGCATCCGTGCGTTTCATCAATCTTTCCGCGCGCACCCAGGTCGACGCGGGACAAATCCTCATCGCCGGCTTCAGCGTCGGTCCGGGAGCGGCCAAGTCCGTGCTCATCCGCGCCGTCGGACCCTCCCTCAGCGCTTTCGAGGTCACGGACCCGATGACCGACCCCCGGATCGAGGTGTTCAACAGCGCCGGCGCCCGGATCATGCAGAACGACAACTGGGATGGATCCGCCGCCCTGGGCGCGTTCGGCACCTCCGTGGGCGCGTTCCCGCTGACCGCCGGTTCGCGCGATGCCGCCCTGGCCCTGACGCTCGCCCCGGGCGGGTACACCATTCAGGTGAGCGGCGTCGACTCCTCCGCCGGCGTGGTCCTCGTCGAGGTCTACGAGTTGCCCTGACCCCGCTCGTCCGCGGGTCTCGGCCTCCTCCCGGCTACATCTGGAAGGAGGCGCTCAGTTGGAAGACCGCGCTCACGATCGCGTAGGCGATGAAGCCGACGAACGCGAAGACGGTGAGCAGGACTCCGCTGGCGATCACGCGCGTGAAGAGGTGCAGCTGGCGGGTGATGCGATCCTGGTACGCCGCCGCCACCTTCTTCAGCGCGGGCACGATGTTGCCGGTGTTCTCGCCGACCGCCAGTTGATCGAGCACGAGATCGGGGAAGCAGCGGGTCCGGCCCCACGCGTTCGAAAGCGACTCGCCCTCAAGGACCCGGGCGGTCGCGTCCTCGAAGGCGGCGCGGTGCACGCGGTTGGTGATCTGCCGGCCGGTCATGCGCAGCGCCTCCGCCGTGGTGATGCCGTTCTCCAGCAGCACGCTCAGGGTCTGCGCGATCGCGAGGACGGTGCGCGAGACGGCGAACGCGCGCGTCGGGGCCAGCCGCAGCAGCAGCGCGTCGGTCGCGGCGCGCCCGATCTCCGTCTGGTACCAGCGCCAGGTTGCGATTGCACCGAAGACGGCCGCCCCGGCGACGATGATGCCGTAGCGGAGGGCGAATTCCGAGACCGAGACGAGGATCTGCGTCGAGGTCGGCAACTCGCCACCGAGCGACGAGAGCAGGGTCTGCAACCGGGGCAGGAGGAAGAACAGGAAGAAGAGGATCACCCCGCCCGCCACGACCATCATGAAGAGGGGGTAGGCGAGCGCGGAGGCGAGTTGCCGCTGGAGGTCGCGCTGCTCGGTGAGGTGGGCGATCAGGCGCTTGAGCACCTCGTTGAGCGACCCCGTGGCCTCGCCCGCCTGAATCAGGTTCTGCGTGGACGCATCGAAAACCTCGGGCATCGAGGCCATCGCGCCGGACAGGGATGCCCCCTCTCCCACGCGTTCCCAGAGCCGGACGCAGAGTTGGCGGAGCCGCGGTTCCTTGATCCGGAGCGAGAGCAGGCGCAGCGCCTCACCGGCGGACAGTCCCGAGGAGGTCAGGTCCTCCAGCGCCACGAGGAATGGCAGTCGCTCCCGGCGGCCCGGCGTCACGGCGCCGCCGCCCGACGCCGCCCCGGTGGTCCGCCGCGCGACGCCCGTCGCCTGGCCGGCGGAGGCTCCGCCCGCCGCCCGTCCTCCCCGGACGGCGACCTCGTCGACGCGCGAGACGGTCAGGCCCCGCGCCGCGAGGAGGCGCAGCGCGTCGCGGCGCGACGCCGCATCGATTTCCCCGCCCGCGCTGCCGCCGGCACGGTCCCGGCCGGAGTAGGTGAATCGAGGCATGGCGCGGTCGGAGCCGAGGCGGTTCCTACTTGTCGGTCACCGTGACCACCCGCAGCACTTCATCAAGGGTGGTGTGCCCGGCCCGCACCTTCTCCCAGCCGCTTTGCTCAAGGGTCCTCATCCCATGCCGCCGCGCGCATTGCGTCAGGGCGCGGGTGCTCTCCCGCTTGAGCACGAGTTCGTGCAGCTCGTCGTTCGGACGGAGGATTTCGAAAATGCCGATGCGCCCGCGGTAGCCCGTCCCACGGCAGCGGTCGCACCCGACCGGTGCCTTGAGTGTCGTGACGGCGTCGGCTTCGGCGGGATCGACGCCAAGGATCGCGAGCGTGTCACGGAGCTTGAGTTTCGGCACCGGCTCCGGTCGCGAGCACTCGGGGCAGAGGCGGCGGACGAGGCGCTGGGCGATGACGAGTTCGATCGCCGAGGCGACGAGGAAGGGCTCGATGCCCATGTCGATCAAGCGCGTGATCGCGCCTGGCGCATCGTTGGTGTGCAGCGTCGAGAACACCAAGTGACCCGTGAGCGAGGCGCGGATCGCGATGTCGGCGGTTTCGCGGTCGCGGATCTCGCCGACCATGATGACGTCGGGATCCTGGCGCAGCACGTGCCGCAGGGCTCCGGCGAAGGAGAGGCCGATCTCGGGGCGGACCTGCATCTGGTTTACGCCGGGGACCTCGTATTCGATCGGATCCTCGATCGTGACAATCCGCAGGTCGGTCGAGTTGATCTTGCGGAGAAAGGCGTTGAGGGAGGTCGACTTGCCGGAGCCGGTGGGCCCGGTGACGAGTACGATGCCGTGGGGGAAGTCGAGGACGTGCATGATGGCGGCCTGCTCCTCCGGGCTCATGCCCAGCCGCTCCATCGTGTACGCCTCCTTCTTCTGGTTCAGGAGGCGGAGGGAAATCGACTCGGCGTAGATTGTCGGGATCGTCGAAACGCGGATGTCGAGCGTCGTGCCGGCCGCCTTGAAGTTGATGCGTCCGTCCTGCGGCAGCCGCTTCTCGGAGATGTTCAGCCGCGCCATGATCTTCAGGCGCGAGATGATGGCGTCCTGAAAGCGCAGCAGGTTCTCCGGGACCGGGACGGGGACGAGCAGTCCATCGACGCGGTAGCGGATGCGCAGCTGGCCCTCCTGCGGCTCGAAATGGATGTCGGTGGCGTTGTCGGTCACCGCCTGTGCGATCACGTCGGTGACGAAGCGGACCACGGCCGCGTCCTCGTCCACCGCCTCTTCGACGGGCGCGGCCACGGCCTCAGGGGCGAGGTAACCCTCGTCGCCATCGTCGAGGGAACCGGAGCCCACGCCGAAGTTCTCGATGATGAGCTGGTGAACCCGTTCCGGCACCGCGAGGTGCCAGACCAGCGGCCGCGGGGTGAAGGTCCGCAGCCAGTCCTGCATTGCCTCGTCCGCCGGCCACGCCGTCGCGAGGTGCAGGGGGGTGCCCGCCAACTCCTCGGCCGTCGGCCTTTCGGCCCTGTCGGCTTCGCCGCGGTCGCTGCCATCGGCCTCGCTCTCCACGCGGATGGGGATCGCCTGATAGTCGTGGACGAGACGGGCGGGAAGAAGGCCGCGGGCGAGCGGATCGGCCTCGAGATTGGAGGCAACCGTGAGGCCGGCCGCCTCGGCGACGAGCGCGAGGGCGGCGGACTCGTCGAGACCGAGGTCAGCGGCGAGGCGCGCGATGCGACCGCCGCGCGGCGTCTCGGCCACGGCCTGCTGCTGGTCGGCGGTCAGACGCTCGGCGAGGGCGGGGGGGAGCGGCGCGGAAAGAAGCGGGGGCAGCGGCATCGCGGGCGAGGGCGGCGGGCTTCAGGACGCGGACGGCCGGTGGCGGGCGGGGGAGTGCGGCCTCACGGACTCGGGGAGGACGAACCCGCGGGCCGAAGCGCGCGGAGCACGGCCTCCTTCTGCGGGTTGCCCTCCAGCCGCGACATTGGTTCAGCGTTGTCGGCCTCGCTGTTCTGGAGGACGTAAGGCCGGACGAAGAAGACCAGATCGGTGCGGCCCTTCTCGCGACGACGGCTGCCGAAGAGGTCGCCGAGAATCGGGATCGGACCGAGGCGGCTGGTGCTGCGGCTCTGCGAGTCGCGTTGGAGGCCGCCGAGGACGACGATTTCGCCGCTCTTCACGCTGACGAAGGATTCGGTCTCCCGCTTGCCGATGCGGGGCTGCGGATTGTTGTCGATGGTGATGTTGCCGAGGACATCCTCAACCTTCTGCTTGATGTCGAGCTGCACGGAGCCGTCGTTGCCGATCAGCGGCTTCACCTTCAGCTCGATGCCGATCTCCTGTTGCGCGACGGTGCTGCGGTAGCCCCCGAAGGAGGCGGTGGCCCCGCCGCCCATGTTGGCGCCGTCGGAGAGGTAACTGCTGATGACTGGCCGGGATTCGCCGACGAAGAAGCGCGCCTCCTTGTTGTGCGTGGTCACGATGGCCGGCACGGAGAGGATGTTTGTGTTGCCCTTGCGCGGCGTGGCTTGGATCGAGATTTCGGCCGCGAGGTCGCGCCCGCCGCTGGTCCCGGGTCCGCGGGTGATGGTGCCGTTGTTGGCCGCAATGCTGGGTCCGGCGAGCGCGGCGTTGAAGCCGACCAGCTTGTCGCCCTGGATCCGGAGCCCCAGCTCCTCGATGCCGGTCGAGGCCTCGTCGCTCAGGGTGACTTCGGCGATGACGACCTCGATGCGGACTTGGGCGAGCAGCACGTCGATCTTCTCGACCAGCTCCCGGATGATGCGGATGTCGTCGACCGTGCCGGAGATCACCACGGCGTTGGAGCGCTCGTCGGGCAGCACCGTGACCATGCTGCTGAATTCGGTGGTTGAGTCCATCAGCCCGGTGACGACGGGCGCGGCGGGCGCGCTCGCGACCGCGTTGGCTGTGGGGGCGGCGTTGGCGGCGGTGGCGACCGATCCGGGTCGGACGGACTGCTGGCCGGCGGTGGAGGAAGCCTTGTTCTGACCGCTGACGAGCTGGCTGATCAGCGAGGCGACGTCCTTGGCGGCCGCGTGGCGCAGGTAAATGACCTCGTTGCGCGTGTTCGGGTCGGCCTTGACGTCGAGCTGGCGAATGAGGTCGTCGAAGAACGCGTGCTGGCGCGGGTCCGAGATGAGGATTACCTGGTTGGTGCGGTCGTCGGCCGAGTAGGTGGTGGCCGAGCCGAGCTGCGTCTGGACCACGCCTTGGAGGGTGGTGCGGAGTTGGTTGACCAGTACGGAGGCCTTGGCGAAACGCAGCTGGTAGAACTTTGGGGCGAGGTTGGCGGTGACCGGCTTGTCGAGCTCTGCGACCAGCGCCTCGATGCGCTGCAGCGTGCTGACGGAGTCGGTGATCATCACCGCGTTCGTCTTCTCGAAGAGGATGGGTCCGCCGAGCTGCGGGTTGAGCAGTTGGGCGAGTTGCGGGACGAACTCGTTGGCGCGGAGGAAGTCGAATTGGAACACCTTGGCCATGACGGTGCCGCTGGACGGCAGGTCGGCGGCGCGGCCGAGGAGCATCCGCGGGACCTCGGTGCGCAGGCTGGGGAGGGCAACGACCTTGAGAAAGGAGTCACCCATCGGCGCGACCCCGACCTGATTCATGGCGAGGGCGGTCTCGAGGGCGAGGATGGCCTCGCTCTTTGGCATTGGGCGGGTGATGACCAGCGTGTAGTTCGCGGTCGGCAGGGTGGCGGGGCGGATGATGACCCGGCCGGTCAGTTGTTCGAGCAGCTGCAGGACCGTGTCGAGCGGGGCGTCGGCGAGCTTGATCTGGTCGATCATCACCTCCGGCGCGGCGGGGGCGCTGTTGGCCGCGGGTGGCGTCTGGGCAAAGGCCGCCGGGAGGGGCAGGAGCAGGCCGACGAGGAGCGTGAGACGCAGCATGGTGCGGGCGGGAAGGACGTTGGCGGAGGCCGCTGCCTCTTTTCGCCCTCAGTGGAAGGAGTTCCGCTGAACTTGTAAACGGCGATATCGGCTGCCGATGCTTTGCCGGTGCAGGTGGGCTCGTCGGAGTTCTCACTTGCCCGGTCTCGCCGCCGGCGGCACCGTCGAGGGAGGGCATGCCGAATTCCTTCGGAAAACTCTTTACGATCAGCACCTGGGGCGAAAGCCACGGGCCGGGCATCGGCGTGGTGATCGACGGCTGCCCCCCACGCCTGCCCATCACCGCCGAAGAGATTCAGGCGGAGCTGGATCGGCGCCGGCCGGGGCAGAGCGACATCGTCACGCCCCGCAAGGAAGCCGACGCCGTGGAGATTCTGTCCGGCGTGTACGAAGGCCGGACCACCGGGACACCGATCGCGTTATGGGTCCGGAACCATGACCAGCGCTCGAGTGCGTATGCCGAGATGGCGGACAAGTTTCGCCCCTCGCATGCCGATTTCACCTATCAGTCGAAGTTTGGCATCCGGGATCCCAACGGCGGCGGACGCAGTTCGGCGCGCGAGACGATCGGACGGGTGGCGGCGGGCGCAATTGCCCGCAAACTCTTGGCATCTTTGGTGGTTCGGGGAGGCGTGGAGATCCGGGCGTTCGTGACCCAAATCCACGACTTGGCGATTCCGGACGGTGGCCTCGAGTCGTTTCCGACGCTGGCGGATGTCGAGGCTTCGCCGGTGCGTTGCCCCCATGCGCCGACGGCGGCGGCGATGGTGGAGCGGATCAAGGCGGTGCGCAGTGAAGGTGATTCGGTGGGCGGCGTGATTGAATGCCGGGTGCGCGGGCTGCCCGTCGGGCTCGGCGAGCCGGTCTTTGACCGCCTTGAGGCCGATTTGGCGAAGGCGATGTTGTCGCTGCCGGCGACGAAGGGCTTTGAGATTGGCAGCGGGTTCGCCGGCACGCGCCTGCGCGGTTCCGAGCACAACGACGTCTTCGAGACCCGCGAGGGGGTCATTCGTACGGCGACCAATCGCAGTGGCGGGACGCAGGGTGGCATCAGCAACGGCGAGGAACTGATCTTCCGCGTCGCGTTCAAGCCCACCGCGACGATCCTGCGCGTGCAGTCGACCGTGGATGTGCAGGGTCGGCCGGTGGAGCTTCAGGGCAAGGGCCGCCACGATCCCTGTGTGCTGCCGCGGGCGGTGCCGATCGTCGAGGCGATGACGGCGCTTGTCCTCGTCGATCACTGGATGCGCGACACCGGGCAGAATCGCTCGTTCGCCCTCTGAGGGCTCGCTGCGCTGCGGCCGGTCGGCCGCTTGCGGCGGCCGTTTCCCGAGACTCATTCCTTCATGGCTTCCTCTTCTCGACCGCTGGTTTACCTCGTGCTCGGTGCCCCGGGCTCCGGACGCCGCGCGGTGCTTTGCGACCTCATCGCCGACGGATTGGCGGCCAACGACCGGGCCGTGACGGCCCTGCCCGACGCCGAAGGCGCCTCCGAATGCGAGACGCGACTGGGGCGGGTGGTGCGTTGGTCGTGGGGCCGCGGCGGCTTCACCTTGGAGATCCCGGGACTGGCGCGCGGCGAATCGGCTGACTTCACGCACCTCTTCATCGTGGCCGACGGGCGGCGGAATCCGGTCGACCAGATCGAGTCGTTTCGCGACTGGCTGCGCGGTCACCCGGTGGACCTCGCCCGCATCATCACCGTCGTCAATTGCAGCCTCGCGCACGCGCATGATCCCGCGATCCGCCCGTGGTTCGACGCCTGCATTCATTTCAGCGATGTCGTCCTGCTTGCGGGCCGCGAAGGCGTACCCAACAAGTGGATGAGCGACTTTCAGGCGCGGTATCGGGACGCGTTCATGCCGGCGCTGTTTGAGTTCGTGAAGCAGGGCCGGGTGAAGAATCCGGTGATGGTGCTGGAACCGGAGGCGCGGCGGCTTTCGCAGGTCTTCGAGGAAGGATCGGACTTGGCGATCGCGCGGGAACTCGCGCCCGGTGCCGAGATTACGTTCACTGATGAATTCGGCGAAGACGACGAGGGCGGGGAGGAATCGCCGGCGGATGCGGACGATGACGAGCCGCCGGCCGAAGCGTACTTTGAGCGGCGCCAGAACGATCGGCGCACGATTGAGCTGCCAGACATCGCCCGTTTTCTGCCACCGACTTCGCCCTCCGCCTGAGCCGCGATGCCTGCGACCCTGCACCGTCCCTCGCGCACCGCCCTCCGGCGATTGGCCGGCGTTCTGCGGCGGGGAGGCCTCGTGGCCGTGCCGACTGAGACCGTGTACGGCCTGGCGGCCAACGCGCTGGATGCGGATGCCTGTGCGGGAATCTTCGCCGCGAAGGAGCGTCCTCCGGAGGATCCCCTGATCGTGCACGTGGCCACCGTCACGGCGGCGGCGGCGGTGGCGGAGTTGAATCCGGCGGCGCGAGCCTTGGCGCGGGCGTTCTGGCCGGGGCCGCTGACGCTGGTGCTGCCGAAGAAGGCGGTGGTGCCGGCGATCGTGACGGCCGGACTCGATTCGGTGGCGGTCCGCGTGCCGCGCCATCCGGTCTTCCGTGATCTTCTCCGCCAGTGTGGTCTGCCCCTCGCGGCTCCGAGTGCGAATCCCTTTGGCTACGTCAGCCCGACCCTTCCGGAGCACGTGCAGCGCGGCTTGGGAGATCGCATCGAGCACATTCTCGACGGCGGACCGTGCGAAGTCGGACTGGAATCCACGATCGTCGACGTGCGCAACCCGGCTCGCCCCTGCGTGCTGCGGCCGGGAGCCATTTCGGCGGAGCAGATCGCGGAGGTGCTTGGCGTCCCGGTTTCCGTGCGGCGCGCCCGCGTGCTGCCGGGTTCGCGGCGGCGGGGCGGGAGGACCGCCCGGGCGCAGCGCGCGCCCGGGCTGCTCGCGCGGCATTACAGTCCTGGCACCCGGCTGCGCCTGGTCAGCCGCATCGAGCCTGCGGATGCACTGGCGGCGGGTCGTCGGGTGGCGTACTTGTTTCTCGCCCGTCCCGCGGATCCCCGCTTGGCGGCGCTGGGCGGGCGGGTCGCGTGGCTGAGCGAAGCGGGCGATCCGGCGGAGGCCGGACGCAACGTGTACGCGCGGTTGCGCACGCTCGACGAAGGTGGCTACCGCGAGATCATCGCGGAACGGGTTCCGTCGGAACCCGCGTTCGCCGCCTTGGCGGACCGACTCGGCCGCGCGGCGGCCCGCGGCCGTTGAGGCGGAGCGTCGAGGAGGGTGCGACGGCAACGCGCCGCCTTGCCTCGGGCGACGCACCGGATCCGCTTACTTGACCGCGGCGACGGCGACGGCGGCGGCGAAGGCGCGGGCGCGGGCGGTGATGGCGGCCCAGTTCTTTTCCTTCAGCGCCTTGGCCTCCACGAGGGAGCTGCCGGCGGCGGTGGCGAAGGCGCCCGCCTTGAGGAATTCGCCGACGTTCTCGGCGTTCACGCCGCCGGTCGGGAGCAATTCGATGTGCGGCAGCGGGGCCTTGATGGACTTGATGTAGGCGGGACCGAAGAATTCGGCGGGGAAGACCTTGGCCGCGTCGGCGCCCGCTTCCCACGCATTGACGATTTCCGTCGGCGTGAAGGCACCCGCGAACACTGGCACGCTGTAGCGCCGGCAGAGCGTGATCACGTCCGGCCGCAGCGCCGGCGTGACGATGAACTTGGCACCCGCGAGAATGCCGGCGCGCGCCGTCTCGGCGTCGAGAACAGTGCCCAGACCGAAGAGGAACTCCGGCAATTCCGCCGACGCCTTTTCGAGCATCCGGATTGCTCCCGGCGTGGTCATGGTGAGCTCGATGCTGGTCAGGCCGCCCTCGGCGAGGGCCTTGGCGCAGTCGAGCAGCCCGTCCGGGGACTCGGCGCGGATGAGGGCGACGACCTTCTCGGTGCGCAGCTTGGAAAGGATGGCGTCTTTCTTCATGGGCGGAGGGCGACAGATTGGACCCGGACCTCCCCGGGGGGAAACCAAATTTCTGGGCTTGCGCGCCCGGACGCGACGGTATCTCTTTCCCCTCCCGTCCGTGCCCGGGTGGTGGAATTGGTAGACACGCAGGTCTCAGAAGCCTGTGCCTAACAGCATCGCGGTTCGAGTCCGCGCCCGGGCACCATCTCCGCACGTTTTTGCGGATCGTTTGCTGGGTGGGCCGGGGTTCTCCGAGATCCGGGGTCTACACCAAGGATCCGCCCAGCAGTGGGTGCATGCATGACGCAGTCGACAGGGGGGAGGAATTGGCTTCCCCTCCGTGACGTGCGCGCATGAGTGAGATTCCGGAACTTCGCATGGAAGGGGTGGTCCTGGCCGCTGGCCGGTCGCGTCGGATGGGAACGGACAAGGCGCTCCTGTGCTTGGCGGATGGCGAGTGTTTCTGGCAGCGCCAGTGGCGGACGTTGGGCGCGGCGGGGATCGAACGCCGCTGGCTTTCGGTTCGGGCGGATCAGCGGTGGGTGCCGGCGGATGTTCCCGTGGTGTGCGACGCGGTGTCCGATGCAGGCCCGCTGGCCGGGATGCTGGCCGCGAGTGCGGTGGGAGACGGCACGCACCTCGTGGTGCTGGCCGTGGATCTGCCGGAGGTACCGGCGGCATGGGTGCGCATGCTGATGGCGCGGGCGTCGCCGGAGCGCGCGGTGGTGGGGCGCTGGCCCGATGGCACCTACGAGCCGCTGGCCGCGCTCTATCCGCGCGACTGGTTGGAGGCGTGGCGCGCGGCGTTCGGCGGCGCGGTGCATCCGCCAGGTTTGCAGGCCCTGCTGCGCGAGCGCGCGGGCACCGGCGGCCTCGACGTCATTTCCCTCAGCCCCGATCAGGAGCGTTGGTTCCACAACGCCAACACGCCGCAGGACCTACGCCGTCGGACGGAGCCCCCCGCCGGGGCGGCGCAGCCGGAGTGAACGACGGCCGCGCCGCTCAACGGCGCGTGGTCCGCTTGGCGAACTTCGCGATGGCCAGAGCATGGGCCTCCGCCAGCAGGGGCTTGATCCGTTCGAAACTTGCTTCGCTGGGATTGAGGATGCAAATCCACGACATCCAGCCGTAGACCGGATGCGGCGTGAGCGTGTCCAAGGCGGAGAAATCGTGTCCTGTCGCAATGACTCCGCCCGCTGGCGGGCGTCGCGGCGGCGGTCCGAAAAGCGCGCGATAGGACGACTGGCTGACTCCGAGATTGAGGCGGAAAACGTCAGGTCGATCGAGTCTTGAGGCCCGGTCATGGTCGCCGTCCTTCGTCTTGAGCGTGGCGAAGTAGATGCCCCGGGGAAGGGCGCGCTGCGGGTTGTAGAAGAACGAGGTCTCGCCCCACGCGGAGACGGGGTGAACTCCCGGGAAGTGGCTCTGCAGGTACTGGCCGATCGTATCGCGGTCCATGGGCTTGAAGCCTGTGCACGCTCAGCTGGTGACGGGGAGCTGCCAGCACATCATCGACACTCGGCTTCAGGGAGAGCCTGAACGCCGGTCAGCTTCGGTGCGAGGATGAAGGCGCGGGAGGTTGGGATCCGCTGCACTGCCTGGTCGGTGAGCCGCGGCGCAGCCTGGAACCGCTCACTGCACCAGCGCGGCGAGATCCGCGCGGGCGTCCTGCATCTCCGCAAGGATGCGCTGGGCCCGGATCAGCAGGTGCTCACCGGCGGGGGTGAGGGCGACGCGGCGACCGCGGCGCTCGAACAGACGCAGGCCCAGTTCGTCCTCCAACGCCTTGATGGCGTGACTCACCGCGGACTGGGTCAGGTGCAGTTCCTTCGCCGCAAGCGTGAAACTGCCAATCCGCGCGAGGGTGGCGAAGGCGAGCAGCCGGCGGCTGTCGAGAATCGGAGTCATGCGGGAGGGCGCTGAAGCGTCGTAACGTTCCGGTTAGCAGGACGCGAGCCAGTCGCCCTCGCCGCCGCGGGGTTGCTCGTTCTTGGTCAGGCGGCGGCGCAGGCGCGTCCCGGTTGCGCGGAATTGTCCACGCTGCGCCCGCCGCCGTGCCCTCGTGGTGGCTCAGGCGTAGCGCTCTTCGCGCCAGGGATCGGCGGTATTGGAATAGCCGCGAACCTCCCAGAAGCCCAACTTGTCCTCCGCGAGGAAAGAGATCGCCTTGACGAACTTCGCTCCTTTCCACGCGTAGAGCTTCGGAATGATCACCCGTGCCGGACCGCCGTGTTCGCGGGGCAGCGGCTCGCCGTTGAACCGCGTCGCGACCAGGACGTCGTCATCGAGGCACTGCTCCAGCGGCACGTTGGTCGAATACCCGTCGTAGCTGGTGAAGTAGACGAAGCGGGCCTCCGCTGTCGGTTGGACCCGCTCGTACAGTGCCGTAAAGGGCACGCCGTCCCAGCGGCAGTCGTACTTGCTCCACGTGGTGACGCAGTGAAAGTCGCTGACGTCGCTGACCTGGGGCAGGGCGTTGAAGTCCGCCCAGGACAGCACGGCGGGGTTCTGGACCAGCCCGTCGAGCGAAAGCGTCCACTCGGTCAGCGGTATCTCCGGTTGCACCCCGAGATCGAGCACGGGGAAGCCGTCGGTCAGCCTCTGTCCCGGGGGCAAACGGCCCTCGGCGCGGTCCGCCAGCGGCCGGATCCCGCGGGCGACCTGCTTCTCGGCCCACTTCTGCTTGGCGGCGATGTAGCGCTCCTTCGACATGAGACGGGAAGGATGCGCGGGGAGCGGCCGGGTGCAAGCCGGCGACGGGATCCGGTCAGACGTCCTCGAGGGCCCGACGGATCGCGTCGCGGCGGCGGTGATAGTACAGGGCCATGCCGCCCTGGTAGACGACCGAGACAAGGCCCACCGTGACGTAGAGGCCGAGGTAGCTCTTCTTCAACATGGGCACGATCTGCTCCTCGCGCAGGCCGAGGGCCGCGAACTCCGCGCGGGTCTCCGCGTTCACGAGCTGGGCCACGGCTGCGGGGTCGAAGCTGGTGGCACGGAGGATGGCGTAGGTCACGACCGTCAGGAGCAGGGCGATCTGGCTCCCCACGATCCAGGACAGGCCGGAAAGCGAGGCCTGGCGCAGGCGATTCACGCCGTTGAGTTCGACCACGCCCGCGGCCGCCGCAAGGCAGCCCGCGAAGGCGCCGACCCCGTCCCGCTGGTAGGCGGCGAGGAGGGAGAAGAGACCGGCGACGATGAGCAGCGAACGTCCTTCAAACCGCGCCAGCCGGCAGACCCGGTCAAGGATTTCGTGCGGGAGAGGGGGAGGAGCGTCGGTCTTGCCAGTCATCGTCCGGGAGGGGACATTCCACCCCTGCTCCGTGCCAAAGCCAGACCAAAAGCCTGCGTTTCCGTTCCGCCTCGACTTCCCACCCGACCTGCCGATCTCGGCGCGGGCGGAGGAAATCGTCGGGCTGATCCAGACGCAGCAGGTCGTGATCCTGGCGGGCGAGACCGGATCCGGCAAGACGACGCAGATCCCGAAGATGTGCCTCGCCGCCGGCGGCGGCGCGCGGGGCCGCATTGCCTGCACCCAGCCCCGCCGCGTGGCGGCGCTGTCCGTCTCGCGCCGCGTCGCCGAGGAACTCGGCGTGGAGTGGGGCGGAGCGGTGGGGTGCAAGATCCGCTTCGATGACCGGACGTCGCGGGACACCGTGATCAAGTTCCTGACTGATGGCATGCTGCTCGCCGAGGTGCAGGGCGATCCGATGCTGCGGGACTACGACACGATCATCCTCGACGAGGCCCACGAGCGTTCGCTGAACATCGACTTCCTGCTCGGGCACCTGCGGACGCTGCGCTTCAAGCGGCCGGAGCTGAAGATCATCATCACCTCGGCGACGATCGACACCGCTGCTTTCAGCGAGGCCTTTGACGGCGCCCCGGTGGTCGAGGTTTCGGGACGCACCTACCCGGTCGAGGTCGTCTACTCGCCCCTCGACGCGCTCGGCAGTGACTACGTCGACGATCCCGACGAACCCGACCGGGCGGCGGAGCGTTCGGCGCGGGTGGAGGCCTTGCACTACGTTGACGGTGCGGCCGGCGCGATCGAGCGCCTCCTCCGGGAAACCCCCTCGGGTGACGTCCTCGTCTTTCTGCCCAGCGAACGTGATATCCGCGAGGTGCGGGATCTCGTGGAGACGCGTGACTTCGCCGACGGAGCGCGCTTCGACGTCGTCCCGCTCTTCGGCCGCCTTTCGAACGCGGACCAGCAGCGCGTCTTCGCGGCGTCGGGCCGCCGGAAGGTGATTCTCGCGACCAACATCGCGGAGACCTCGCTGACCATTCCCGGCATCCGCTTCGTCGTCGACACTGGCCTCGCGCGCATCAGTCGCTATTCCCCGCAGGCCCGCACGCGGCGACTCCCGATCGAGCCGGTCTCGCAATCGAGCGCCGACCAGCGCAAGGGCCGCGCCGGACGTGTCGCGGCGGGCCTCTGCATTCGGCTTTATTCGGAGAAAGACTACCTGGAGCGCCCCCGCTTCACGCAGCCGGAGATCCAGCGCGCGAACCTTGCGGACGTCATCCTCCGGCTCAAGGCGTATGGACTGGGCGATATCGAGCGCTTCCCCTTCATCAATCCTCCGGCAGCGAAGGCGATCCGGGCGGGTTATGCGCTGCTGGAGGAGGTCGGTGCCCTGGCCGCCGAGGACGCTCCCGGCGGTGTGGCGGGCGGCGTGCGCGAACTGACTCCGGTCGGGCGGGAGTTGGCGCGGATGCCGGTGGATCCGACGGTCGGGCGCATGATCCTGCAGGCGCGGACCGAGCGCTGCCTGCGCGAGGTGGTGGTCATCGCCGCCGGACTCTCGATCCAGGATCCCCGGGAGCGACCGCTCGACAAGCAGACCCAGGCCGATGCGGCGCACCAGCGCTTCCGCCACCCGGATTCCGACTTTCTCACCCTGCTGGCGATCTGGGATGCCTTCCACGATGAGTTCGAACGGCTCTCGCAGGCGCGACTCCGTCGTTTTTGCCACGATCACTTCCTTAGCTACGTCCGCCTGCGCGAGTGGCGCGACATCCATGCACAGCTGATGGACGTGCTGGAACAGCGGAAGGACTTTCGCCTGACGTCGGTCTTCGACGCCGCGCCGGGCGAGGCGGAGAAGCCGGCGGAGGAGGCCTTGCGGTTCGGCACTCCGGCGTTCCGGGCGATCCACCGCAGTATCCTCTCTGGCCTGCTCGGCAACCTTGCGACCTACGACGAGGAGAATCGCCTCTTCAAGGCGGCGCATGACCGCCGCGTGACGCTGTTTCCCGGCTCGGTGCTCTTCCGCCGGGAGGAACCCAAGCGACGCCCGGTCGATGCCGAGGGCCGGACCGCGCCGAAGCGCGCCCCGAAAGTGCCGCGCTGGATCATGGCCTCGGAGATTGTCGAGACCTCGCGCCTCTTCGCCCGCACCTGTGCGCGGGTTGACCCCGGGTGGGTCCTGGACCTTGGCTCCCACCTCCTGCGCAGCAGCCACAGCGAACCCCTCTGGAATGCCGAGGCCGGCAGGGTGATGGTCAAGCGCCGCACCCGACTCTACGGCCTCGAACTCGAGGCGCGCGCGGTGAGCTTTGGTCCGGTGGACCCGGTGGCGGCCACGCAGATCTTCATCCGCGAAGGATTGATCGGCGACACGATCACGTGGCCCTTCGACTTCCTCGCCAGCAATCGCAAGGTGCGCGCCGAGGTGGAGAGCCTGCTCACGCGCACCCGCAACAGCGGATTCCTCAACCTCGACGAAGCACTCTATCGCTTCTACGCGGCCCGCCTGCTGCCGGAGGATGACGCGGAGCCGGCGGAGGACCTGCGCGGCGGAGTCTCGTCGGTGGCGGAGCTGATCGATCTGGTCCGTGGCCGCCGCGGCGCGGATCCGCGCTTCCTCCTCGTGGCGGCGGATGACCTGCGCGATCCCGACGTCGCGACGGAGGACGAGGCCTCGTTCCCGGCCTCGCTGCCGCTGGAGAACCGGGTGCTGCCGCTGCAGTATGCGTACCGACCCGGGCAGGACGATGACGGCGTGCAGGTGGAGGTGAACGTACGGGACGTCGGAGCGTTGACGGACGCATCGCTGGATTGGGCCGTCCCCGGCCACCTCCGCGCCAAGGTGGAACACTACCTCCGGGCGCTGCCCAAGGAGCAGCGGCGCCTCTTTGTGCCCTTGGCGGAGTCGGTGCGAAGGGTGAGTGACGCGGTGGCGGCGCGCAGCCGATTCCGGGATCCGGCGCCGCCACTCCAGGAACTCCTCGCGGAGCACCTGGCGGAGCGCTTCGGTCTGGCGGCGGATCGGGCGGCGTGGGCGGCCAAGCCGCTTCCGCCGCATCTTCAGGTGCGTGTGCGCGTGGTCAACGATGCGGGCGAACCGCTGGTCGCGAGTCGGTCGCTGGCGGAGATCCGGTCGGCGCTGGCGAGTCACGCCAAGGCGGCCTCGCTCTCGGTCGCGCGGGAGGATCCCGAGGCATGGCGCCGCGCGCGTCAGCGTTGGGAACGGCCGGAGTCGGAGACGTGGACCTTCGGCGCAGTGCCGGCGAGCGTGAAGGTCAGTGATCAGGCCGGAGTCACGGTCGAAGCCTTTCCCGCGCTGGCGCCCGGCGATCGCGGCGTGGCCCTGCGTTTGGTTCGCACCCCGGACGAAGCGCAGCGGCTGACGCGGCTGGGGGTGGGACGCCTGCTGGACCTGCAGCTGGGGCGGGATCTCGGCTGGCTGGAGAAGGAGTTGCGGGAGCTTCGTTCGCTCGGGGCGCTGCTGGCGACGCTCACCACCTCGGAGGCGATCCAGGCGGATGCGTTCGTGACGCTGCGCCGGTGGGTGACGGATCCGGAACGGGTGAGCGCGCTGGATGAGACCGGCTTTACGCGCGCGGTGGAGCGGGCGCGGACGGAGCTGCGCGGCATCGTGCCCCGGCTGACCGATCTGTTGCGCGAGACGCTGCAGTTGCGGCAGGAGTTGCTGGTCGGGTCGCATCCCTATCCCGGTCAGGTGCGCGATGTGGAGGCGCTGCTCCCGGCGAACTTCGTCCGCCTTGTGCCCTATGAGCGGCTCGTGCATCTCCCCCGTTACCTGCGGGCGATGCGGGCGCGGGCGGAGCGCTGGAAGCGGCTCCCGGCGAAGGATGCGGAGCGCGCGCGGCAGGTGGCACCCTACCTGGCGGCGGCGGCGCGTCGGGCGTGGGATGACCCCGTGCGCTGGCTGGTGGAGGAGTTTCGGGTCAGCGTCTTTGCGCAGGAACTGGGCACGGCCGAGCCGGTGTCGGCGGTGAAGCTGGACCGGGCGCTCGCGGCGGAGCAGGCGGCGCCGGAGACGCCGGCGCCTCCGGAGCGGGTGCCCCGCGACTCCCCGCGGACGCGGCCCCTGCTCCCGCCGCCCGGGCAGCCATCGGCCGCGGCCGCCGAGACCGGCGGAGCGGCGCCGAAGCGGGCGCCGCTGAAAGACCTGAACGCCCTGGGGAATCTCTTCCGGCGCTGAGGCGCTCGGGGAGGGGTGGGGGGAATCGCCCCGCGACGGCTCCCGCGGCAACGCGGCGTGGACCCCGGGCCACGCGCGTCGGCGACCCGGGCGCATCGCGTGCGAGCCGGTGGATGGAAACGGATGCCTACAGCCCGAATGCGATCCGAATGATGCGGTGCGAGGCCCAGCCGAGCAGGGCGGAGACCGGGATCGTGAGCACCCACGCCCAGAGGATGCGGCTGACGACGCCCCACTTCACGGCGCTGAAGCGCTTCGTCGCGCCGACGCCCATGATCGAGGTCGAGATGACGTGGGTGGTCGAGAGCGGGATTCCGTAGTGGGTGGCGGTCTGGATGATCACGGCGGCGGTGGTTTCGGCGGCGAAGCCGTGGACCGGCTGCAGCTTGACCATCTTGTGCCCCATCGTGCGGATGATGCGCCACCCTCCGGCGGCGGTGCCGGCCGCCATGACGATCGCGCAGGTGATCATCACCCAACGATCGACGTGGAACGTCGGCGTGTACAGGAAGGCGAGCCACGACGGGAGATCGTTGAACACGCCGCTTTGCGTGCCGGTGAAGAGCGCGAGGGCGATGATGCCCATCGTCTTCTGTGCGTCGTTCGAGCCGTGACTGAAGCCCATCCACGAGGCGCTGACGATCTGGAGCTTGCCGAAGATCAGGTTGACCACCCGCGGGCGCGTCCGCTTGAGCAGCGCGTAGAGCGTGTACATCAGCAATGCGCCGATGATGAAGCCGACGAGCGGCGACGTGAACATCGGCAGCACGACCTTCGGCCACAGCCCTGAGACCTTCCCCCCCGCATCCGCCGTCGCCCAGTGCAGCACGCCCCAGTTCCCATCGCTCGTCGAAAGCGCGGCGCCGCTGAGGCCGCCGACCAGCGCGTGGCTCGAACTCGAGGGCAGCCCAAGCCACCACGTGAAGAGATTCCAAACGATCGCGCCGAGCAGGGCGCAGAGCACGGTCACCATCGTGATCGCGTGTGCGTCGACCAGACCCTTGCCGATGGTGGAGGCCACCGCGGTGCCCCACAGCGCCCCGACCAAGTTGAAGAAGGCCGCCATCGCCAGCGCCTGACGCGGCGTCATCACCTTCGTGGACACCACCGTGGCGATGGCATTCGCCGCGTCGTGGAAGCCGTTGATGTACTCGAACACCAACGCGGCCAGCAGCACCAGCAGGAAGAGCGTCATGAGAGCGGAGCTGCGCTCAGGAGTACTTCAGGACGATCTGGAACACCACGCTGCCGGCGTCGCGGCAGCGGTCGATTGACTTCTCGGTCATCTCGAAAAGTTCCTGGAGGATCAGTGTCTCCTTGGCGTCGCGCGGTCCCTGGTAGAGTTCCCGGAGCAGGCCGAGCATCACCTTGTCGGCCTCGCCCTCGGCGAACTGCAGCCGGTCGTTGGCGGTCTGGACCGACTCCAGTTTCGCGCCGTGCCGGAGCTGCCGAACCATGAAGGCGACCGACTCGGCCGCCTGCACGAGGAGTTCGGCCTGACGCAGGAACCCCTCGCGCGGCAGCTTGCCCGGGAAGATCGACAGGCGCTCGACCAGTTTCTCGACCGTTTTCGGGATGCGGTAGAGCGCGAGCGAAAGCGCCTCGATGTCCTCACGCTCCAGCGGGGTGACAAACGTGCGGCACAGTTCCTCGGTGATCTGCCGCGTAAGGTGCTTGTCCTTGCGCCGACTTTGGATGAAGTCATCAAGATCGCTTGTGGCCGTGTAGGCCCCGCTCCGCTGCAGGTAGGCCGCCAGCAACTTCGTGCTCGTCAGGGCCTCGTCGGCGCTCGCCTCCAGCAGGTCGTAAAACCGCTCATCCTTCCCGAACAGTTTGCGTAGCGAGAACATGCGCGTTCAGTCGGTATCCTCTTTGTTACATTTGTAAATCTTCATCGATTGTCACATTCGGCGTCGGCGAAGCGTGCTGGCTCTCGTAAAGGGATTGCATTGAGGCCAGTTGCGACGCTCAGTAGCGGTTCGTTCGCGTTTCCCCCATCCCCCGTCTCATGACCCCTTCCCCCGAGCGTCTCGTCCATCTGTCCGGCGAACTGGTGCCGGAGTCAGCCGCCAAGATCTCGATCTTCGACAGCGCGATCCTGCTTGGCGATTGCGTGACGGAGTCGACGCGAACCTTCCGCCACGTGCCGTTCCGGCTGGACGATCACCTTGACCGACTGTTTCGGTCGCTGAAGGTGTGCCGCATCGATCCCGGAGTGACGCAGGCACAGTTGCGCGCGGCGACCCTTGAACTCCTCGAGCGGAACCTCCCGCTGATCGGACCGGAGGAGGATTACTGGATCGTCCACAACCTCTCGCGTGGTCTGACGAAGCCCGGGCCGAATCCCGCGCAGCGGAATCCGGCGACGATCATGATCTTCAACAGCCCGATGGATCTCCGCGGTTGGGCGCGGTACTATTCGCAGGGCTGTCATGCCGTGACCTCGTTCAGCCGCGCGATCCCGGCGCAGTCGCTCGATGCGCGCATCAAGAACCGCAGCCGCCTCTTCTACACGCTGGCGGATCAGGAGGCGCGCCTTGTCGATCCCGACGCGCAAGTCGTCATCCTCGACATCAACGGCAACGTCTCGGAGAACAAGGGTGGCAACATCTTCGTGGTGAATGGCGGTCGCCTGCGGACGCCGGCGGCGGACAACTGTCTTGCCGGGATCAGCCGGCAGACCGTGCTGGAGCTCGCGGAGGAGGTGGGCATTCCCACGGTGGAGACGCACCTGCAGAACTACGATTTGGCGACGGCGGATGAAGTTTTCTTCACCAGCACGCCCTACTGCATCATGCCGGCGACGCGCTTCAACGGTCTGACGGTGGGCGACGGACGGGTGGGCCCGGTGACCCGCCGCCTGCTGGACGCGTGGAGTCGCCGGGCTGGTCTGGACATCGCCGCGCAGGCGGAAGCGCAGTTGCGCGCCGGCTGAGCCGCTCGGGTGTCCCGTCCACCGCCGCGTCCTCCGGAGGCCCACGGGGCTCGCGGACCGGCGCCGCGGACGATGTTTTTGAGGGTTGCGCCCGCCGGGAGCGTGGGCGCGAATGGCGGGCCATGGTGTTTGATACCGCCACCCTCAATCGTGCGGCCCGGGTGCTGCGATCGGTGTCGCCGGAGTTGCCGGCCGACGCGGCGCTGCGGCGCGAGCTGGCGGCGCAGCGGGCGCTCTCCGGTGCCGCCAAGCAGGCGGTGGTGCGGGCGGTCTTCGCCTACTTCCGCTGGCGAGGCTGGCTGGAGCCGAAGGACTCGGTGCAACGCCAACTCGACGCGGCGCTCACGCTGCAGCGGCGGTTCGACACGCGCCCGGAGTCCTTCAAGGCCGAGACCCTTGCCGCGCGGGCGGTCCCGGCGTGGCTCCGTGACGAAATGGAACTCCCTCCCGAAACGCTGTGCGCGTGGCAGCAGGAGCCCGTGTTGTGGCTGCGGGCGCGGCCCGGCACCGCGGTCTCCCTGGCGCGCGAACTTGGCCATTGCCGCGAGCCGCAGGCCCTGCCCACGTTCGCGCAGCCCTGGTCCGCGTTGCAGTACGAAGGTGTGACGGATCTCTACCGCACCGACGCGTTTCAGCGTGGCGCCTTCGAAATCCAGGATCTCGCCTCCCAGTGGGTCGGTCACGCCTGTGCACCGAAGGCCGGGGAGACGTGGTGGGATGCCTGTGCGGGTGAGGGCGGAAAGACCCTGCACCTCTCCGAGTTGATGGAGAACAAGGGGCTCATCTGGGCGAGCGACCGGTCCCTGCGCCGACTTGAGACCCTGCGCCAGCGGTGCGCGCGGGCGAGCCGCTTCAACGTCCGGACGGCCCGCTGGGACAGCGGCGAACGCCTGCCGACGCGCACGCGCTTCGACGGCGTGCTCGTCGATGCCCCGTGCATCGGCGTGGGGACGTGGCAGCGCAATCCCCATGCGCGCTGGACCACGCGGGTGGAGGATGTGAATGAACTTGCGGAGATCCAGACCCGCCTCCTCACGCACGCGGCGACGGCGGTGAAGCCCGGCGGTCGTTTGGTGTATGCGGTGTGCACCCTGACCCGTCGCGAAACGAGCGGCGTGGCGGAGGCGTTCTCGGCGGCGCATCCGGATTTCGTTCCCGACGTGTCCTGGCCCGGGAAGCCGGCCGGAATCGTGACCCTCTGGCCGCACGAGTGGCGGAGCAACGGCATGGCGGTGGCGGTCTGGCGCCGGCGTTGATGCCCGACGAACGTCGTCATGGCTGATTCACGCCAGCGCGGATCGGGCCGGATCACGGCGGCGACCGTCCGCGCGGACTTCAACGATCCCGTGGCGGTGGTCCACTACGCGGGCGCGGCGCATCGGCTCGGGCTGTGGGCGTCGGAGCGCCAGCTCATTGAGCGAGCCTTTCCGGACCGCGGCGCGCGGTTGCTGGAACTTGGCTGCGGGGCGGGCCGGGTGACGCTGGGATTGTGGGAACTCGGCTACCGCTCCCTTACGGCGATCGATTTCGCCGCCGAACTCGTCGCCCAGGCCCAGGCGCTGGTGACGGAACGCGGAGCGACGGGGATCGACGTGTTCCGTGCCGACGCGACCCGGATGCCGCTGGCGGCGATTGATGACCCGGCGGCGCGGGTGCGCTGCCGCCGCGTGGAGCGCTTCGACGGCGCGCTTTTCATGTTCAACGGCCTGATGCAGATCCCGGGCCGGTCGCGGCGCCGCCGCGCGCTGCGGGAGATCCACCGCCTCGTGCGCCCCGACGCGCCGCTGCTCTTCACGACGCATGATCGGGAGGACTCGCGCGAGGAGCGGCTCCTCTGGAAACTCGAGGCCCGGCGGTGGGAGCGCGGCGAGCAGGGGCCCCGGTTGGTCGACTTCGGAGACCGCTACTTCGAGGACGAGGCGGGGCGCACGTTCATGCACCTCCCGACCCGCGACGAGATTCTCGAGGACCTGGAGGCGACGGGATGGCGGAGCGAGTACGACCTCATGCGCCGGCACGTCGCCCGCGAGTCGGCGGCGGTGCGCGATTTTTCCGACGAGTGCCGGTTCTGGCTCGTCCGAGCCCAGCCCCGGCGGGAGTCCGGGCGTCGTGCCCGCTAGCGTTCGCCGCGCTTGGGCCAGCGGCGGACTTCCTTCAGGCTGAGAGTCTTCGCCTCGACCTCGACGCCGAGTACGGCGGGGTGAGCCCGCAGCCGCTGGAACTCGGAACCCGAAACCTTCCAACCGAGGGCGCTGCTGATTTCCGCCACCGGGGCGAAGCGTTCGCCGACGGCCATCGCGAGCTCCGTGCGGGTATCGCCGACGTGGGCATTGAGCGAGGCGTGCAGCGCGGTCATGAAGTCGCCCGCCTCGTCGTGGCGCGAATCGATCAGCCACGTCACGCGGCGGATGGACTGCGCCGTGTGGGCGTCGAGCGGGTAGCACTCCTTGACGTTGATGCGCGCGCCGTCGTCGCCCTTCAGGATGGTGCCGAGCACCGCGACGACGGCGTTCTCGGTCAGCAGATGCCCGTAGCTCGCGTAGGCATCCGCGAACATGTTGAGCGGCAGTGTCGCCTGCTTGGTGGCGAGGGTGAAGGCCATCCACGGCCGATTGTCCTTCTTCGACAGTTTCTTCGCGAGGTTGCCGACGACGCCGCAGAGCCGGAATTCGGTGCGGTCCGCCTGCGCGAGCAATTCGCCCGGGGCGAACGTATCGAGCGCATCGCACAAGCCGGCATAGGCGTTGAGCGGGTGGCCGGACAGGTAGAAGCCGAGCAACTCCTTCTCGAACTGCAGTCGCTCCGAGGCGGAGAACTCGTCGGTCGAGTCGGTCGCGGCGGCGGACGGAGCGGAACGCCCACCGCCGGGGGCAGGGGGCGTGCGGCCGCTGCCGCCGGACGTTGACCGCTTGGGTGCGGGGGCGGGCTCGGCGAGGAGATCGAGGAACGTGTTTTGGCCGGCCGCGCGGTCGCGGGCTTGGGACGAGGCGGCGGCGAGGGCGGCGTCGATCCCGTCGAAGAGCCGCTTGCGCGAGGCCCCCGAAAAGTCAAAGGCGCCGGTCTTCACAAGATGCTCGAGCACCCGCTTGTTCAGCGCCTTGGCATCGACCCGCTGGATGAAGTCGTCGAAGTCGCGGAACGGCCCGCCCCGCTTGCGCTCGGCGAGGATGCGCTGGGCGGCGGCCTCGCCCACGCCCTTGATGCCGGCGAGACCGAAGCGGATCGCGCGGGCGCCGCCGGCGACGAGCGGCGTGAAGGTCTCTCGGCTCTCGTTCACGTCCGGTCCGAGCACGGTGAGCCCCATCGCCTCGCATTCCGCGATGAAGTGAGCGAGCTTCTCCGCGTTGCCGAGCTCGGAGGTCAGGACTGCGGCCATGAACTCCACCGGGTAGTTGGCCTTCAGATACGCCGTCTGGTAGCTGACCAGCGCGTAGGCGGCGGAGTGGGACTTGTTGAAACCGTAGCTCGCGAACTTGTTGAGCAGGTCGAAGATTTCGTTGGCGCGCCGCTCGTCGAGGCTGTGGAGGCGGCGGGCGCCCTCGACGAACTTGACGCGCTCCTTCGCCATGGCGTCGGCGTCCTTCTTGCCCATCGCGCGCCGCAGCATGTCGGCGCCGCCGAGCGTGTAGCCCGCGATGATCCGGGCGCACTCCATCACCTGCTCCTGGTAGACGATGATCCCGTAGGTCTCGCGGAGGACCGTTTCGAGGAGCGGGTGGGGGTAGGCGATCGCGGATGGGTCCCGCTTGCCGCGCGCGTAGTCGGGGATGAAGGCCATCGGGCCCGGCCGGTAGAGCGCGCCGACCGCGTTGATGTCGTCGATGTGGGAAATGCCGACGAGCTTGGCGGCGTTCTGCATGCCGCCGGATTCGAGCTGGAAGACGCCGATCGTCCGGCCGGAGTTGAGCAGCGTGAAGGTCGGAGCGTCGTCGAGCGGGATCGTCTCGATGTCGAACTTCGGGTCGGAGGAGCGGTGGACGTTGGTTACGGCGTCGGCGATGACGGTGAGCGTCTTCAGGCCGAGGAAGTCCATCTTGAGCAGCCCGAGCTTGCCGACCGCGTTCATGTCGAACTGCACGGTGACGTCGTCCTCCTGCAGCGTGAGCGGGACGAACTCATCGAGCGGTTGGTCGGTGATGATGATGCCGGCGGCGTGCTTGCCGGTGTTGCGGACCATGCCCTCGAGGACGCGGGCGGACTCGACGATCCGCTTGGCGACGGGGTTCCGGTCGATCTCGGAGCGCAGCTCGGCGCTCTTGGTGATCGCATCCTCAAGCGAGATGTTGAGCTCGTCGGGGATCATCTTCGCCAGCCGGTCGGCCTCGGCGAACGGCAGATCGTTCACCCGGGCGACGTCACGGATGACCATCTTGGCGCCGAGGGTGCCGTAGGTGATGATGTTGGCGACGCAGTCGTTGCCGTATTTCTGGCGGACGTAGGAGATGACCTCACCGCGGCGGCGCATGCAGAAGTCGATGTCGAAGTCGGGCGGCGACACGCGCTCCGGATTGAGGAAGCGCTCGAACAGCAATCCGAAGCGGATGGGGTCGATGTTGGTGATCCCGAGGAGGTACGCGACGAGGCAGCCGGCGCCGGAGCCGCGGCCCGGGCCCACGGGGATGCCCTGCTGTTTCGCCCACGCGATGAAATCCCAGACGACGAGGAAGTAATCGACGAAGCCGGTGACTTGGATGATGGCGAGCTCGTAGCCCATGCGGACCGCGAGCAACTCCTCGGGGGCGAGCTGCGAATAATCGGGCGGGGACGGCCTTTGTCCGGGGGCCAGCTGCGTCAGACGGGCGAGGCGTTCGGCGACGATGGGACGCTCCGCGATGGCTCGAAAATCGTGGCCATAGCGACGTTGCAGACCCTCGCAGCACAAATGGTGCAGGTAACCCGACCGGTCGAAGCGCGCGGAGATCTCGGGCGTGAGAGGATATTTCGGGTAGCGCTCGGAACCCTTCGGGAACGGGATCGACAGGTCGCACATCTCGGCGACGGCGAGCGTATTGGTGAGAGACTCCGGGATCTCGGCGAAGAGCCGCGCCATCTCGGCGGCGCTCTTGAGGTAGAACTGCGTCCCGGAGAAGCGCATCCGGTTCGCGTCGGCGATCTTCGCGCCGGTCTGGATGCAGATCAGTGCATCATGCGGCTCGGCGTCCTCGTGCCGCACGTAATGCACGTCGTTCGTGCAGATCACCTGGAGCTGGAACTCCTCAGCCAGTTTCAGCAGCCCCGGGATGATCTGGCGCTGTTCCGGGATGCCATGGTCCTGAATCTCGACGAAGTAGTTTTCGCGGCCGAAGATGTCGATGTAGCGGGCGATCGCCTTGCGGGCATCCTCGAAGCGATTGTGGAGCAGATGCTGCGGCACCAGCGCGGCGAGGCAGCCGGTGAACCCGATCAGCCCGCCGGCGTACTTCGCCAGCGTCTCGAAGTCGGCTCGCGGCTTGTAGTAGAAGCCTCGCAGGTGGGAGTCCGACACCAGTTTCAGCAGATTCTGGTAGCCTTGGAGATTCCGGGCGAGGAGGCCGAGGTGGTAGTAGCTCTTCCCATCCTCCGCGCGCCCCTGCTTGTCGAGGCGCGACGTCTCGGTGATGTAAATCTCGCAACCGATTAGCGGTTTGATCCCCTTGGCTTTCGCGGCGTTGTAGAACTCAATGGCACCGAACATGTTGCCATGGTCGGTGAGGGCGATCGCCTTCATGCCGAGGGCGGCGGCGCGGTCCATCAGCCGATCCATGCGGCAGGCTCCGTCGAGGAGGCTGTAGTCGCTATGGACGTGGAGATGGACGAAGTCGGAGGCGGCGGACGACACGGTGGCTAGGCAAGACGGGAGTGGGGAGCGGGCAAGCGTGGAGTTTCGCGTGGGGGGCTGGAAAAAAGCCGTTGACGTGGCCCGGGGGGTTTGGCCTCATCGCGGTTTTTCCCACGGCCTTCTGGCCGCCTCAAACCCGAGCCATGTCCATCGAAATCAAGATTCGCAAGAACGAGCCCATCGACCGTGCCATCCGCCGGATGAAGAAGAAGCTCGATCGCGAGAACATCATCAAGGGCACCCGCGCGAAGCGCTACTACGAGAAGCCCTGTGAGAAGCGTCGCCGCAAGGAGAAGGTACAGGCCTTCACCGCGATGCTGCGCCGTCGTTACGCGGACTGAGCCCGCTCGAAGGCCTTCGGGCCGGGTGACACTTTCACCGCCGCTCCCTTCCGGAGCGGCGGTTTTTTTTGCGCCGCGTTCGCGCCGCAAGGAAGCAACGGGCGGGTCAGGTCACGCCAAGTCCGTGGAGGCCGCGTCGTCATTCCCGGAAGATCGCATCGCGGCCCCTCCCGCCGACGAAGGATCACGTCGCCGTCCGCTTACGCTGCCGACTTACGCCTCCGGCGGATCGGACGGACCACGCTGCGAGAGAGTCCGGATCAGTTCGCGGATCTCGCTTCCCGCCTTGCGGCCGATGTAGACGACAAGGAAGGCGTACCACGCGATGCTGGCCACGATCAGTCCGGCCCAGAGATACGAGGCGGGGGAGTTCATGCGGGGACGACGGCGGAGGGGGGAGAGCGGCGGGTGAGCAGCGAGCCGACGATCATGCCGGCGGCGGCGAGGCCGAAGGACGAGGCTCCGGCCACCTCCGGGGCAATGGCGTGGGACTTTCCGATGACGAGAAACAGGATCGGACCGACGGCACCGAGGACCAGCGCGGCGGCGGCGCCGGCGGGCGTCGCCCGGGGCCAGTAGAGCCCCGCGACGAGCAGCGTGAAGACGCTCGCGAGATAGATGTTGCCGGTCACGGCGAGGTAGTCCCACGCATTGCCCGGCAGCTCATACCAGAGGCCGTAGATGAGGAGAAAAAGCGCGATCCCGAGCACGATGAGGCGCGTGAGCAGGAGTTCGACCTTTGCGCTCGGTTGGCGCCGCAGGCAGGGGCGGACAAGGTCGTTGTAGATCACCGTGCCCCACGTGAGCATGTAACCGCTGTCGGTGGACATTTCCGCCGCCAGCATCCCGGCCACCACGATGCCGATCAGCCCGATTGGCAGGATGAGGCTGAGGTAGTGCGGCATCGCGGTCAGCGAGTTCACGCCCTCGGGGAGTCCACCCTGATTGGCGAACCAGACGAAGGCGGCCGCTCCCCAGAGCGCGGGCAGGAGGAAACGGCCGACGAAGTAGAAGGAGGTCCGCCGGTACATCCGCTGCGCGGTCGCGGCGTCACGCGCCGCGAGCACGCGGCTGATCTGTGTCTGCCACGTCGTCGCGCACGCGATCTGGAAAGCCGCCTGCCAGAGCAGATAGCCCCAGCCGAAGTTCGAGGCGTGCAGCGGATTGTACGGGTGGGCCTTCAATTGGCCCGCGTTCCACGCCGTATCCAGTCCGCTGACGAGGTTGCCCCAGCCGGTGTGCCAGAGCACGACCAGCGAGACGGCGACGATGCCCACGCCCATGACGAGGAACTGCAGGTAGTCGGTCACGAGGACGGAGAGCATGCCTCCGAGCATCGTGTAGACCAGGACCAGTCCGAGCAGGCCGGTCATGACCCATTCCAGCTGGCTGGGCGGAAGGCCGGTGGCGTGGACGAGAAACTCGCCACCGAGGCGGAGAAAGATGCCCATGTTGAGCAGCCCGCCCACCGCGACGAAGAGGCCGGCGAGCCAGCGAACCCGGGTGCCGAAGCGTTTCGCGAAGAGCTCGGGGATGGTCATCACCCCGGCCTCGCGCATGGGGCCGATGACAAAACCGGTCCGGCCGACGAACCACATCGCGCCCCAAATGACGACGCCGATGGTGGCGCCGGCGAAGCCCTTCTCGTAGCCCAGCTGCGCCGCATACATGATCGTGACCAGTCCGAGCTCCGTCGCCGCCAGCGACGCGATGCCGAGGTTCAGGTCCATGTGCCGTCCCGCGACCGCGAACTCCTGCACGCCACGGACGTAGCGGCGCATCCACAGGCCGGCGACGAGGCAGCCGACGAGGTAGACGACGATGATGGACCAGTCGACGAGGGAGAGGGTCATGTCCGGGAACGGGGGCCGGCGATCCGGCGGGGCGTTGCTAGTCGATCCGCAGTTCCGCGATCGACCACTTGCCGTCCTCGCGGCCGCCGCGGTTCCGGATGATCACGTAGCGCCCGCGGATGCCGCCGGGCAGGTCGATCGCCGACTGCTCGCGCGAGCCCTCGCCCGACACGCGGGCGGCGCCGGGTTCGGCCGGGTTGTCGGTCACGAACACCTCGTAGCGATCCGGGATGTCGTTGCGGAGGGTGCCGCGATCCAGCGTGAGACGGCGGACGGGTCGCACGGTGTGAAGGTCGATCTGGAGCCATGAATCCTGATCCGCACGGACGCTCCACGCCGTGGCGGGCTGGCCGTCGAGCACGCGCGGGAGATGATCCACGCGATCGGACGCCGTGAGGATCGGCGCGCCGGCGAGATTGGAGCGGATGGCGAGGAGCGTATCCTCGACATCGCGGGCCACCCCGGCGTTTCCGGACAGGCGCTCGACGACGGCGAGGGCCTGCGGACTGGCGGCGCGGCTGATGAGCAGAAGCTGGCGTCGGAGCAGGCCGGCATCGGTGGACAGGAGGAGCAATCGGGCGAGTGCATCGACGCGGCTGGGGGCCGGAGCACCGGTGTCGCGCTCGAAGAGCCGGGTGGCAGCGTCACTGACCCGGATGCGGAGTGCATCCCGGTCAGAGGCAAGGCCGACGAGGAGATCGCCGGCGGTGCTGTCCGGCCAGCGTCCGAGGACCGAGAAGGCGGCCTCAGCGACCTCGGCGTCGTTCGACCGGGCGAGGCGGCCAGCGGCGGCCACGGTTTCCGGGTTGGCGAGTCGCGGGAGGGCGGGGAGGAAGAGCAACTGCGTGTCCTTGTCCCCGGTTTCGACCTCGCGGACGAGCAGGCGACTGCGCTCCGGGGTATCCGGGGCGCGAAGGATGGCGGCGAGGTAGGTACGCACGGCCCGGGTGCGCTCCGCGGGATCAGCTGCACCCTTCGCCCACGCGATCAAGGCACCTTCCTCGGTCGGGGGGGCGAGGGTGTCCAGCGACTCAAGGGCGGCGAGACGGACGGTGGGAGCGGGGTCGGCTCGGAGTCCGAGAAGAAAGCCGAGTTCGCCAGCGGCACCGCGGAGGCCGAGTTGCCGGATGAGAACGGCACGCCGAGCGGGGTCCCCAGTCCGGGCGCCGGCAGCGATGGCTTCGCTCACCCCCGCGCCCCGCAGGATCGCGAGGCTCTGGGTCGCCGCCTTGGCCTCAGGTCCTCCCGCGAGAATGGCGTCGGTCAGCCGGCGGACCGACTCAACATCGCCCGGCAACTCGCCAAGGGCCACGATGGCGGCGATCCGCGGTTCGGGCGCGTCTTGCCGCGACGCGGCGATGACGGCCGGTCGCGTGGCGGCGTCGCCGCGCCGGGCGAATGCCGCGATCAGGGCCGCTTGGGTGGACGCGTCGAGGCTGGGCAGCGCCTGAACGAGTGGGGCGAGGGCGTCGCCGTTGTTCAGATCGACCACGGCTTCCAAGGCTACTGCCCGTCGGGATGGGTCCTTGCCCGTCAACGCACCGACGATCACGGCGGTGGCTTCGTCGGGGACCAACGCGAGGAGAGAGCGGAAGGCGCGCTGGCGGATCGCATCCGGCACCGACGAGTCGCCGGACAGTTGGCGATAGGCAGCCGAGGCGACCTTGGCAGGCTGGCGGGCAGCGGCGTCGAGGCGCGCGGAGAGCATGGCCGGGGTCGGCGGGTTCTTGGCGTCCTTCAGGATGCCGAAGGCCCGGGGAGTCGCGATCGCGCCGAGGGCGGCGGCGGCGGCATCGGCGAGAGCGCGGTCGTCGGCCTTGAGGAACTTGGCGAGGGTGGGTGCTGCCTTGGCGAGGCGTCGCTGACCGGCCGACTGCGCCAGACCCAGACGGGCGGAGCCCTCGGCTTGACGCAGGGCGCGGAGATAGGCGGCGTCGACAGCCTGGCCCGGCACCGGATCGAGCGCGAGTCGGGCCAACTCCTGCCGCGCGGGGTCCGCGAGCCAGGGGCCGAGCACGCTCAGCGCCGGCGAGCGGGACGACGGATCACTGGCGATGACTCGGCCAAGACGTTCGGCGATGGCCTGGCGGGCGGCGGCGGTCGTGGTGGGCGCAGTGAGCAGGGTGGTGAGTTTGCGCTCGAGATCGAGGCGGAGGGCTGGGTCGTTGCCGACGGCGGCGACCTCCAAGTCGAGCTTGTCGAAGACCTTGGGGTCCTCCTGGTAGTCGGCGCTGGCGGCGATGCCGAGGGCCTTGGCGTCGGCCGGACGCGTCGGCATCGCGGGCGGAGAACCCGGGGCCGCTGCGGACGCGGCGCCAGCGAGGGTCAGAACGAGGAGAATGCCGGCCACGCGACCGGGGCGACGGGAGGCGGATAGGAAGGAAAGCATGGAGCGGGAAGCGCGGACAGGACGAAGGAAGGACGGCACCGGGCGGGGAGCGGAGACTAGAACGTCGCGTACGGGGCGCGGCGCGGACGGTCGAGGAAACGGCTGGCGACGACGTCGCCGATGATGTCCTCGCGCACCGGATCCCAGCGGATCGGGCGCCCGACCCATTTCGCGATGTTGTTCAGGTGGCAGGCGGTGGAGGTCCGGTGGCCGACCTCGACATCGCAGATTGGCCGCTGGCGCGAGCGGATGCTGCGGAAGAAATCGGTGTGGTGGTCGTCGCTGGCGTAGAGGTGGGCCTCCTCCGGAGGGACGACCTGCGTGGCGAGCGGGGCGGGGTCGGACCGCAGCACCTCGCCGCGCCCGACCCAGATGCGGCCGCGGGAGCCCCGGAACTCGATCATGCCGAAGGGCAGTTGGTCGACGCGCCCGACGGCCACGCCGTTGGCGTAGCGGTGCGTCTGCCAAGGCGTTCCGTTCCACCCCTTGGGAATGAACTCCACAGGCCCCGAGGCGTCCATTCCAAGGGCCCACTGAATGATGTCGAAGTGGTGGGCGCCCCAGTCACCGTTCTTGCGTCCCCCGTATTCGTTGTAGACTCGCCACCCGCCGCCGTAGTTGCCCGCGATCCGGTCCGGATGATAGGGCCGCCACGGCGTCGGGCCGAGCCAGCGATCGTAGTCGAGGTCGGCCGGAACTGCCATTTCCGGGAGCGCCCGGGGCTGGGGAAATTCGCCCAGAACAGTCTGGATGCCAAGGAGTTCGCCGATCCAACCGTGGCGGATCATCGTCGCCGCCTTGCGGAAGGCGGCATTGGAACGTTGCTGCGTGCCGGTTTGCAGGATGCGACCGCACTGCCGGGCGGTGTCCACGAGGACACGGCCCTCCCGGACGGTGAGCGTGAGCGGCTTCTCGCAGTACACGTCCTTGCCCGCGAGAAGTGCGGCCTTGGACATGGGGGCGTGCCAGTGATCGGGGGTGCAAATGAAGACGGCATCGACGTCGGGCCGGGCCAGCAGGTCCTCGTAGCGGCGGTGAATGGGGGGGGCGTCGCCGGAACCGTACACCTTGGCGATGCGTTCCTGCATGCGGACGGCGGCCGCCTGCCACACATCGCTCAGCGCGACGATCCGGCAGTCATCGCGGCCGAGCAGGGCGCCCACGTGGGCGTTGGCGATCAGGCCGTTGCCGATGATGCCCACATGGATGCGACGCGAAGGCGCGGTTTGGCCGAGCGCCCGTGAGGGGAGGAAAATCGGGGCCGTGGCGGCGGCGAGGATGCCGGTCAGGCCGTGACGCAGGGCGAGACGGCGGGTGAGGAGGCGGGTGCGGGGCGACGGAAGACTCATGGCGAGAAAGCGGCGGCAGCCGGAGTGACGGAGAAAGGGTGGAGGGCACGAAGGCCCTGGGGGGAGCGGGGCGGAACCGAAGTGGGTGCCTCTGGTGATGAACCCGGCGCGGCGGGAGCGCAAGTCGAGGAAGCGGGTGTGAGCGGTTGACGTGGACCCTCGGGACTTGACAACCCCGGGCCATGGTCCGACGTAGGCGGGGAGAGGGTTGTCGGGTCCCGCGGCGCTGCGATCGGGGATGTGCGACGATCGTCTAACCCCTTTATGCGCATGAACTCACGCCGTCTTGTCTGGGCTCTCCTCGCCGGAGTCATCGCCGTGGGGGCGGAGGCTGCCCCGGCGGTGCGGAAGTTGGTGATGATCGCGGGACCGGTGAGTCACCCGCCTCTGATGCACGAGTTCCGTGCGGGATCGATCCTGCTGCAGAAGCGACTCGCGCAGGTGCCCGGCCTGCAGACCGTGTTGGTGACGAATGGCTGGCCGACGCGGGTCGTGAACGGCGAGCGGGTTGATGATCCCTCGGTCTTCGACGGCGCGGATGCGATCTTCATCTATTCGGACGGCGGGGCCCGGCATCCTGCGCTGCAGGGAGAGCGCCGGGAGTTGTTGCGCGGGATGATGGCGCGCGGCGTCAGTCTGGGATGCGCCCATTACGCGGTGGAGGTGCCCGCCGGGGCGGGTGGGGCGGAGTGGAAGGCGTGGATCGGCGGTTATTATGAGACCCATTTTTCCTGCAATCCGATCTGGGAGGCGGAATTCCGCGAACTCCCCGTGCATCCAATCACCCGCGGCGTGCAGCCCTTCCGGACGCGCGATGAGTGGTATTTCAACATGCGTTTCCGGGACAACAAGGAAGGCGTGAAGGACATCCTCGTGGCGACGCCCTCGGATGCGGTGCGCGACGGCCCGTACGTCAGTCCGAAGGGACCGTACCCGCACATTCAGGCGGCGAAAGGCCGGCCCGAGACGACCCTCTGGGCGGTGGAGCGGCCTGACGGCGGCCGCGGTCTCGGTTTCACTGGCGGGCACTTCCACCTGAACTGGCAGAACGACGACCAGCGCCGACTGATTCTGAACGCCCTCGTTTGGCTCGCGAAGCTCGAGGTTCCTGCCGGTGGAGTGGACTCGGCGCCGGTCAGTGATGTCGAGATTCACGAGAACCTCGACGAGAAGCCGCCCCGTCCCGCCCCGGCGAGCACGGCTGCGCCGTCCCGCGCGCCGTAGCGATCAAGCCGATCCTTATCCCCCGTTGGTTGCCGACCGTGTCGTCCGCGAGGCCGTCCGAAGGACGCCGGAACGCGTGACCACGACGCTCCTCGTTCCTCGGCGTTGGTGAACCCCGCGTGCGCAAAAGTGAGCGCGCGCTGCCTCTGCGCCCCGCCCAACGGGTGATTTTTGCGCAAAATCGGACCCGACAAGTCGTTTGGCGCAGGAATCGCTGCAGCGATGGCGTGAGCCGTACGCACCTGTCCTCGCCGCTCGTCGCCATGCCGATCCGGATCGGCCTCACCTGCTGGCTGTGGGAGTGGCGACGGAGCCGCGGGCTGGAGCGACTGGCGGAGCGCTGGGGGGTGACGCTGCGCTTGGAGCAACGACGTCGCGGGCTTTTGCGGCTGATTGAAGGGGAGGTTTCGGGTCCGAACGTGGACCGCTTCCTGACGGAGTTCGCGCGGCACGGCTGAACCGCCTGAAGGTGCTCGAGCCCGCTGAGGCGGGTTGGCTCTCGCGTGGCTGGGCGGATGTCCGCCCACGTTCGGACACGGGTGCCCTTCGCGTCCGCCCCGCGGACGGGCAGGAGAGATGGTCGCCTTTCCCTCGGGCGATTCCCGTTTCGTCGGCGACGCCGCCCGGACTGCGGAGCGGTGCTTTCCGCCTGCCTTTGCTGCCGCCTGGCACGTACGGCTCCGACTCGTCCCACGACGCATCTTTACCTGATGCCCTCGCTACCGCTTCCCGTTCGCGGGGTTGGATTTGCGGTGGACAACGCGGCGGGTGCGGCGACCATCGGCGGTTGGTGATGAAGGCACTCGACCATCTCTTTGCGCAAAACCGGGTTTGGGCGGACGGCATCCGGGCCAAGGATCCGGATTTCTTCAGGAAACTCTCGCGGCAGCAGAGTCCGGAGTACCTGTGGATTGGTTGCTCGGACAGCCGGGTTCCGGCCAACGAAATCGTGAACCTCCTTCCCGGCGAGCTGTTCGTGCACCGGAACATTGCGAACGTCGTGGTTCATACGGATCTCAACTGTCTCTCCGTCATGCAGTTCGCGGTGGATGTCCTCAAGGTGAAGCACATCATTGTGTGCGGTCACTACGGGTGCTCGGGCGTGCGGGCGGCGTTGCGGTGCGATCGAATCGGGTTGGCGGACAACTGGCTCCGGCACATCCAGGACGTGGGGGATAAACATCGGGAGTGCCTGCATGCGGTGGCGGGCGACTCACCGCGCACCAACCGGCTGTGCGAACTCAACGTCATCGAGCAGGTCGGCAACGTGTGCCAGACCACGATCGTGCGCGATGCCTGGCTGCGCGGTCAGGAACTCACGGTGCACGGGTGGATTTACGGCCTGAAGGACGGTCTGATCCGCAACCTCGGGCTTTCGGTGTCGCGCCGCGAGGAGTTTGATCCCCAGTACCGGGCGGCGCTGGAGACGGTGGCGTCCGGGGAGCCGTTTAGCGCGCCGGTTTGACCGCTGGCTTGGGCAGTGAGTCCGGCCGCATGCGTTCCACCAGTTCGGCCACGAGCGGATTGGGAAAGCGGCGGCTTGGGGTGATGGCGTAGAATGTCTCCCGGAGCTGCGGCAGTCGGTGGGTTTCGACGAGGGTTCCCGCTTCGATTTCGTCGCGCACGACCACGGGGGGGACGAGTGCAAGACCCTCGCCCTCGCGGGCGAGCAGGCGCAGGGTCGCCATGTCGTCGACCTCGGCGATGATGCGGGGCCGGATCCCGGCGGCGGCGAGGAGCAGATCGAAGCCGCCGCGGGTGTTGCTTTCCTCGCTTGGGAGGATGAGCGGCACGCTGGCGAAGTCCTCCGGGAAGCGGCGGCGCGGCCGGCGCCACGCCGGGGCCCCGACGAGGCTGACGGGGAGTTCGGCGAGCCGGTGGCTGTGCCACGGAGTTTCGGCGTCGCGGCGCGCCGGCTGATTGGAGAGGACGAGGTCAACCTGGTGGGCGTGGAGCAGGACGAGGAGTTCGCGCAGCCCGCCGGAGCGCAGCACCACGCCGACGCCGGCGCGGTGGAGGGCCGGCCGGATGAATTCGAGCAGGAAGTTCCGGGACAGCGTGGCGACCGCGCCCGCGCGCAGAAACTGGCGGTCCGCGCGGGGGCGGTGGGTGAGCACGTCGACCAACTCGTCCCCGGCGCGGGTGATGGTCTCCGCGTACTCCAGCGCGAGCCGCCCCGCCTCCGTGAGCGTCCATCCGCCGCGGCTGCGCTCAAAGAGCGCATGCCCGAGGCTCTGCTCCAGCTGGCGCAGTTGCACGCTCAGGGCCGGGACGGACAAGTTGAGGCGCGCGGCGGCCCGGGTGAGGCTCAGTTCCTGGGCGGCGACCCGGAAGTAACGCAGGTGGTGCAGGTTGAGGAAGGCCATGGCGACGTTAGATAAAAGCTAACGAACGATTGCAAAGGTTATAAATGACCAAAGCCGCAGGACCCGCTAGAATCCGGGAGTGACTGCGTTTTTGATTCTGTCCCTCCTCTGCACACTGCTGGCCCCCCTCGTGGCGGGGATTGGCCTTGGTTTCCGCCGTTCGGCGCGGGGTGCCGGCGCGCTGGCGACAGCGGCGGCCGGGCTGTCTCTGCTCGGGGCGCTGCTGGCGGGCGGGGGTCTTGCTGCAGGCGGCGCGGAGACGCTGCGCTGGGCGCCGTGGGGTGGGGGAGACCGCTTCGCGTTCGCGCTCCGCCTCGATCTGGTCTCGGTCGTGATGGCGATCCTCGTGGCGCTGGTCGGCGCGGTGGTGGTGCGGTTCTCGCGGGCGTACCTCGCGGGTGACGCGGGTGAGCGGCGCTTCTTTTCCGGAATCAGTCTCACGCTGGCGGCGGTGCTGCTGCTGGTGCTGTCCGGCAACCTCTTGGTCCTGCTGGCGGGGTGGATTCTCACCAGCCTTTGGCTGCACCGGTTGCTGCTGCACGATCCCTCGCGGCCGGGGGCGCGGTTCGCGGCGCGGCTCAAGTTCGTGTTCAGCCGCCTTGCCGATGGCGCGCTGGCGGCGGGCCTCGTCATCGTGTACCGCCATCATGGCACGATGGACCTTGAGGCGCTCCTCCGGGCGGCGGAGGCGGGTCGCGCCGGCGGCATGGTGGCGGCGGGCTGGTGCTTCGCGGCGGCGGCGGCGCTCAAGTCGGCGCAGTTCCCGTTCCACACCTGGCTTCCCGAGACCATGGAAACGCCTACGCCGGTCTCGGCGCTGATGCATGCGGGCATCATCAACGCGGGCGGTTTCCTCCTCGTGCGCCTCGCCCCCCTGATGGCGCAGGCTCCCGGCGCACTCGCGGCGCTGGCGGTGGTCGGGGCGCTCACGGCCGGTTTTGGTTCGATCGTGATGTTGACGCAGCCGACGGTGAAGCGGGCGCTGGCGTTTTCGACCATCGCGCAGATGGGGTTCATGATGCTGCAATGCGGGTTGGGGGCCTTCGGACTCGCGCTGGTCCATCTCGTGACGCATTCGCTGTACAAGGCTCATGCCTTCCTGACCGCGGGATCATCGGTGGGTGCGGTGCCGCGGGCGGCGGTGCCCCTGCGGACGCCCGCCTTGATCTGGGGCCTGCTGCTGGGCGGCGCGCTGGCCGCAACGGGGGCGGCGTTTCTCTCCGTGGTGCTGCCGCGGGTGTCGCCCTACCTGGGCATCCTTTCGTTCATCCTCGCGCTGGCGCTGGCCTACGGGCTCGCCCGCGGATGGTCGGCGGCCCGCGGGGCGATGGAGCGCGGCCGGGTCTTCGGGGCGGCGCTCGGCATCCTGCTTGCGGCGTTCACGCTGCATGCGTGGGCGGGAGGGGTCTTCGTCCTGACCATCGTGCCGCCGCCGCCCGCGGTGGTCGCGGTCGTGGCCGTCCTGTTCACGGCGCTCTTCCTGTTCCAAGCCCTGCTTTCGCGGGCCGGCCGGAGCGCGGCCGGTCGCTGGTTGTACGTCCACGCCGCCAGCGGGTTCTACGTCGGCACCTGGGTGCAGCGCGCCCTTGGGCGTCTCTGGCCGCACCACCCGGTCGTATCGACCTGACGCGGCTGTCCGCCTCGATCCCACGTTCGACTTTCCGTTTCCATGAGCCTTCCCGCTTCGCCCGTCGCCTCACCGGCGGCCCCGCGTCTCAGCCCCGCGCTCGCGGCCTCCGTGTCGGAGGCCCTCTCCCGGATCGCGCCGCTGTGGCCGCTTCGCCACTGGGTCGCGGTCAACCCGTTCGTCGGCCTCGTCGATCGCCCGTTCGAGGAGGCGTGTGCCCTGCTCCAGCGGACGACCGGGGCCGCGCCGCTGCAGTCGCCGGCGGCGTACCTCGACGCGTTCCGTCGGGGCGAAATCGAGGGCGAGGACCTCGCGGCGGTGGCGGATGCCGCGTGGACGGTTGAGCGCCTGCTGGCGGCGCTCACCGAGGCGGATGCCGGCGTGGAAGCGTGGCCAGTGGCCACGGTGGCGGACCTGCTTGATCGCCGGGAAGCGCGGGCCCATTGGCAGACCTTCGTGGTGGGCGAGATCTCGCGTCTGGCGGCGTCCGTCTTCGACGAGAACCAGCTCACGTGGCGTTCGCCCTGGGCGGAGCTGGGCCTGTTCAAGGCGTGGCGCGAGACGGCGCGCCGCGACTGCACCGCGGCAGCGTTCGGACTCCGCGGCTTTCGTCGCGTGGTGGCGGCCCTGCCGCACGAGGCGGATGACGTCATTGCGGCGGTGGTGGAGCGGATCGCCCCGCCCTCGGTCGATCTGGCGGACCTCCTGCACCGCGAGTTCGTGACCGTCTCAGGCTGGGCGGGCTATCTGCAGTACTTGGTCCGCGAGGATGCGATGCGTGGACGAGCGAACTCGGCGTTGCGGGAGTTGCTCGCGGTCCGGCTGGCGTACGACCAGGCGTTGCACGCGGCGTTCGTGGAGGGGCGTCCGGTCGAGCGCGACTGGCGCGCGCAGCGGGAGCCGGGTGGGGCAGTGGTGGCGCTGGGTGCTCTGGTGCGGTGGCAGGCGGCTTACGAAAACGGGTACCGGCGCCGACTGGCGAGGGCGGTGGCGGCGCAGCCTGCGTCCGCGCCGGTCGCGCGGCCTGCGGTGCAGGCCGTGTTCTGCATCGATGTCCGCTCGGAAGTCTTTCGAAGGGCGCTGGAGGCGGAGCTTCCGGGCGTGCAGACGGTCGGCTTTGCCGGTTTCTTTGGCTTCCCGGTTTCGCACGCCTTGCCGACGAAGCCGGGTGCGGCCTCGCGCTGCCCGGTGCTGCTGGTGCCGCCGGTCGTGAGCGAGGAGGCGCTTTCCGGCGAGGAGTTGGACGCGTGGGCCGAGCGCGCCCGGGAGTCGGGCGCATGGAAGGCGTTTCAGAATTCCGCGGTCTCGTGCTTCACCTTCGTCGAGGCCGGCGGCCTCGCCTCGGCGCCCCCGCTGGTCCGCGCGGGCTCGCGGGAGGTTCCGCGATGCGAGGCAGCCGCCCCCCGGCTGAGCGGCCTGTCGGCGAGCGCGCGCGCGGACCTGGCCGCGGGTGCACTCCGGGGGATGGGTCTGACGCAGATGCTGGGTCGGGTGGTCCTCCTCTGCGGCCACGGCAGCCAGAGCGCGAACAACCCCTACGCCTCGGCGCTCGACTGCGGGGCGTGCGGAGGGCACGCGGGTGATGTGAATGCCCGCTTGGCGGCGGCGACCCTGAACGACCCGGCGGTGCGGGCTGAACTGTCGCGGCGCGGACTGACGATCCCGGAGGACACCCTGTTTCTCGCGGGCCTGCATCAGACGACGTCGGATGACGTGCAGCTCTTCGATCGGGATCGCGTTCCGGCGAGCCATCGCGACGACGTGGCCCGGCTGGAGGCGTCGCTCGTCGCCGCCGGACGTCGGACCCGGGCTGAGCGGGCTCCTTCGCTGGGCTTGGGGCACCTGCAGGGAGAAGCACTTGACCGGGCGGTGCGTCGGCGCGCCACGGACATCGCCCAAGTGCGCCCGGAGTGGGGCCTCGCGAACAACGCGGCCCTTATCGCGGCACCGCGGACCCGCACCCGCGGACTCCGTTTGGACGGGCGGGTTTTCCTGCACGACTACGATGCCGCGGCGGATTCCGGCGGCGGCATCCTGACGCTCATCCTCACCGCACCGGTGGTGGTGGCGAGTTGGATCAATCTCCAGTATTATGCCTCGCGGGTGGATCCCGACCGCTACGGTGCTGGCAGCAAGGTCCTGCACAACGTCCTCGGTGGCCTCGGCGTCGTGGAGGGCAACGGCGGTGACCTGCGCGTGGGCCTGCCGCTCCAGTCGATTCACGATGGCGAGACGTTCGTGCACGAGCCGCGCCGGCTGTCGGTGCTGATCGAGGCCAAGCGCGACGCCATCGGTGCGGTGCTTACGGCTCACCCCGCGGTGCGGGCGCTGTTTGACCACGCGTGGATTCACCTCGTGGCGATCGAGGGCGAACACGCCTTCGCTTACCGGGGCGGTGGCTGGGAGCGACTCTGAAGCCGGGTGCCTCGCGCCTAGCGCTCGTGAGCGTCATTTCCCGGCCACGACCACCTCGAGCCCGCGGGCGCGCAGGGCCGCGAGCAAGTCAGCCGGGGCGCCGGGGTCGGTCACGATGACATCCACGTCCGTGAGGTCGCTGAGTGGAAACAAGGACCGCCGACCGAACTTCGTGTGATCGAGACCGAAGATCACGCGGTCGGCCCCGGCGATCATCGCCCGCTGGATGTCGACGATCAAGGCGTGGGAACTGTAGATTCCGTCTTCAGCGATTCCGCTCGCGCTCAGGATCGCGACATCGGCGTGCGTCCGACTGAATGTCTCAGTAGCCTGCGGCCCCACCAGTGTGCCGAGTCGCGGGTAGAGGACGCCACCGGACAGGTGCAGTTCCACGCGGCTGGAGGAGGAGAACAGATTCGCGACCGGCAGCGAGTTGGTGACGACCTGGCCCGCGCGTTCACCCAGTTGCCGCGCGGCTTGAAAGCAGGTGGTCCCGCTGTCGAGCGTGACCGTCTGCCCCGGCCCGACCAAGGCCGCGCAGGCCGTGCCAATGGCCTCCTTCTGCACGGCCTGACGCGTGTCGCGCGCGCTGAAGACGAACTCATCGGTCTTGGGGGGCTGAAGCGAGCGGGCTCCCCCATGCGTCCGGCGGATCCGCTGACCCCCCTCCAGAACCAGCAGATCGCGTCGCACCGTCGAGATCGAGGCGCCCGAGAAATGTACAAGTTCCTCCAGCGAAGCGAATTCAGCCTTGAGGAGATAGGCCTCGATCCGCGCTTGGCGCTCTTCCGGCTGCATAATGGTGGCGTTTTTTGAACGATTATGAACGATTTTGCAACGGCTTCCTTGACAGACGGGGTGGATTTCCGCGCCTATCGGGTAAGCCCTCACCTGTGACCACTCCCAGCGCCTCCCTTTCCGCCGCCGGTGATCCGGCGGGATTTCCCAGAGATTTGCCGGCTTCCGCTTCCCCGAGTGGCGGGGTGGCGGGAGCGGAGGCGGAACTGCGGGTGGACGGCGGGGTGGCGGGGACGTTGTGCCCCGGGGCCTCGGAGGTGGACTACCGCTGGACGCCGGGAGCTGATCCGCGGAGCCCGGCGGAGATCGAGGCGTTCTTTCACTCTCCCGCGATCGCGGTGCTGAAGGAGCGCATCTGCGACATCGGGCGCCGGCTCTGGCAGCGCGAGTACACGGACGGGAACGGCGGCAACATCACGATCCGCGTCGGTGACCGACTGGCGCTGTGCACGCCGACCCTGATGTGCAAGGGCTTCATGCGACCGGAGGACGTGTGCTTGGTGGACTTCGATGGCCGCCACCTGGCGGGGCAGCGGACGCCGACGAGCGAGGCGTTGACGCATTTCGCGATCATGACGCGGCAACCGGCGGCCAAGTCCTGCGTGCATGCCCATCCTCCGCATGCGACCGCGTTTGCCATCGGGCACGCGGAGATCCCGCAGTACCTGATTCCGGAAGTGGAAATTTTCCTCGGGAAGATTGGCGTCGCGGAGTATGGCACCCCGGGCTCGGCGGCGTACGCGGCCCTCATCGGTGAGGCGGCGCGTGACCATCAAGCCGTGCTGATGAAGAACCACGGCGTCATGGTCTGGGGGCATGACATCGAGGACGCGTACTGGAAGATGGAGAACGTCGATGCCTACTGCCGGATGATCTGGATTGCGGCGGGGTTGGGCGGCGGACTCCGGGCGTTCTCCGGACGGCAGGCCAAGGAACTGATTCAGCGCCGGCAGCGACAGGGTATGACGGATGTCCGGGCCTCGCTGGGCGAGGAAGACTTGGTGAATCGCACCGATCTCCGCCGTTGGGGTCGGGATGGGGCGGCGGGAACGGCCGGGGCATCGCCCGCGCCGCTCACGGAGGCGCACCTTGAGGTGATCGTGCGCGCGGTGACCGAGCGCGTTCTCCGGGAACTGGGGCGCTGACAACGGACGGCCGTCCCTCAGCCCGGCCTTGGGCTGACTCTCGGAATCAGCCGCGCGCGGCGACCGGCGGAATCGGCGGGCGCATCGGCCCTGCGGTCAACTGACTTTGCGAACCTCGCCGGCGGGCTTCACCGCTGACGAGGGGATGTGCGGCGGAGGACGGATGCCCTCAGCCCTTCTTTTCCTGCTTCTTGAATTCCTTGTGGCCCTGCTTCTGGCGGGCGCCGAGATCGGCGACGATCTTCTCGGCCTCGGCGTTGTTGTCAGCCTTGAGCGCGGCCTCCAGCGGGGCGAGGGCGGCGGTGAATTCCTGCATCTGCTTCTTGTAGGCCGCGATGAAGGCGGGGCGCTCGGCTTCCGGGCGCTCGGCGGCCAGCTTCGGGACCAGTTTCACGGACTCCTCGGACGCAGCGCGGAGCGTGGCGACCAGCTCCAGCGAGTTGGCGTTCTTGGTGGCATCAGTCACTTGGCGCCGCAGCTTGCGGAACGCGCCGTTCATCTTGTCCATGGCATCCTCGAGGGCGGAATGCTTCTCGCCGGCGGCGGCGCGAAGGGTCGGCAGTGCGGGCGTGAGGAACGCCAAGGCAAGGATGGGGAGGAGGGCTCGCTTGAGGAGGGAGTTCATGGAGGGAGAAAAGCGGGAGGTTTACGGGGGTGAAAGGACACGCGAAAGAGAGTCGGAGTTCCCGGGAGGCGCAAGGTCGGAATCGGGCTCCGCGGCATCCGGGTGAAGGTCCTGCGGCGCGCCTTCCGCCAAGGGGGCGTCAGGAGCGCGGCGAGGCGTCGGTCAGCAGGCCCGCCTGCCGGAGCACGGGACGCAGGATGCGGGCCCACTGGGCATAACCGGGGGCATTCGGATGGAGGAGGTCGGGGAACTCCTCCGCGCGGGCGTCGCCTTGGGCGTCGGTGAACGGCGTCCACGTATCGACCACGACGACGTGGGAGCGGGTGCGGGCGACGTCGTCGTAGAGAGCGTTGATGCGCTGGATCTGGTCGCGGGGCCGCCGCATGGAGGCGGAACTGGGGAAGACGCGGCAAAGGAGGATCGGCAGGTCGGCGCGATGGCGGTGCAGCGCGTCGAGGATCAGGGCGAGGTTGCTGGCAATGACCTCGGGGGCGGCCTTTTCCTCGAGGTCATTGGTGCCGATGAGCAGCACCACGGCGCGGGGTTGGAGCGCGACGACGTCCTCCTGCAGGCGCAGCAGCACGCCGCGGGTCGTGTCGCCGCTGATCCCGCGATTGGCGATGCGCAACTCCGGAAAGGCGGCGGGCAGCCCGGCTTCCCAACCCTGCGTGATGGAGTCACCGAGGAAGACCACCGCTCCGCGGTCCTTCGCGACGTCCGCGGCCCAGACGGAGCGGCGTTCGTTCCAGAGCTTCTGAAACCAGTCCATCCGCCGCAGCGGTCCGGCCCCCGGGAGGCCCTCGTCGGTCGCCGGCAGCGGGAATCTCAGGGTGGGCTCGGCCCGGCCTTCGGCGCAGACGGCGGCGAGGAGCACTGTGAGGCTGGCAAGGAGCGGACGGCGAAGGGCGCGAAGGGTATGCGGCATGGCGGTCAAGCGTGGGGGCGGCCTGCGCGGGCGGCAAGCGCGGCGGCGGGCCGCGGGGCGGTGGGTCACGGCAGCCGGTTGCGGCACGGTTAGACTTGCCATGGCGGCCGGTTTTCAGGTCTTGTCGCGCGCTTTTGCTCGGCTCCCCGGACGTCCGGGCCGGCCGTGCCCTCGCTTACCCTTCCCCGCATGCAAAACCCTCCCTCGCCGCGGCCCGAGGCGTCGAACCGGCGTCTCGTGGCAGTCCTCACCACCGCCTTCCTTGGCTGGATGTTCGATGGCCTTGAAATGGGCATCTTCCCGCTGATCGCGCGTCCGGCGCTGCAGCAGATGCAAGGCCAGCACGGACTCATCGCCTCCGACGCCTTCGTGGGCGCGTGGATGGGCTACGTCACGGCCGCCTTTCTGCTTGGGGCGGCGGCGGGTGGCGTGGTCTTCGGGTGGCTCGGGGATCGCATCGGCCGCGTGCGGGCGATGGCGCTCAGCATCCTGTGCTACTCCCTGTTCACCGGGCTGGTGTACTTCGCGACCGAGCCGTGGCACTTGCTGGTGACGCGCTTCATCGCGGCGTTGGGCATGGGCGGCGAGTGGTCGCTGGGCGTCGCGTTGGTGATGGAGGTGTGGCCGGAAAAGCACCGCCCCCTGCTTGCGGGCGTCATCGGTGCCGCCGCCAACGTCGGCTTCGCGCTGATCGCCGTCATTGGGCTCTTTTTCCAAGTCACCGTCGATTCCTGGCGCTGGGTGGCTCTGGTCGGCGCGGCGCCGGCGTTCCTCACGTTCTTCATCCGGCTGCACGTCCCCGAGTCGGAGCGCTGGCAGGAGACCCAGAAGGGCGACCAGAAGAACCGTCCGCTTCAGGAGGTGCTGCGTCCGCCGATGATCAAGACCACTCTCTTTGCGACGCTGCTGGCGTCGGTGGCGCTGATCGGCACGTGGGGATCGGTCCAATGGCTGCCGCTCTGGGCGGACCAGATGGCGCAGAAGCAGTCGGTGGTGACGGCGCTGGCGGAGAAGAGCGCGGCGGTGACGCCCGGGTCGGCGGCGCCGACGGCGACGTCCCCGGAGGTCGTGCAGCGGGCGAAGGAAATCAAGGATCACCGCGCCAAGGCCTACACGCAGGTGAGTTCCTCCGTGGGCGCGATCTTCGGGTGCGTCCTCGGCGGCTGGCTGGGCGGGTTCTTCCGCCGCCGGACCGCCTACTTCGTGCTCTGCCTCCTTTCGCTCGGGGCGTGCGCCTGGCTCTTCCGCGGGACCATGGTGTATGACTTCCGCTTTGTCGCGGTCACCTTCCTCGTCGGCGGGCTGACGGCGGCGTTCTACGGCTGGTTCCCTCTCTACCTGCCGGAATTGTTCCCGACGCGCGTGCGGGCGACGGGGCAGGGCATCGCGTTCAACGCCGGGCGCGTGCTCGCGGCGGCGGGTGCGCTGCAGATGGGCGCGCTGATGCAGGCGTTCAACGGCGACTACGGCCGCGCGGGCGCGGTCATCACGCTCGTCTACGGGGTGGGTCTCGTGCTCGCCTTTTTCGCCGTCGAGACCAAGGGCAGGCCGCTTCCGGAGTAGTCCCGGCGGGCGGCCTCGGGCGGGGCGGGGAGCGCCGCCGCTCCGGGCCCGCCCCCAAGCCGCGTCCGGCTCGGGGCGACGTCGCGGTGGGTCGTTGGATTCAGGTTGTCGCTCCCCCGGCGCCTCGGTGACTCTCGGCTGTCTTCACGATGAACGTCTACTTCATGGGCATCTGCGGCACCGCCATGGGCAACGCGGCGCTGCTGGCGCGGGCGGCGGGCCATGCGGTCAGCGGCGCCGACACCGGCGTCTATCCGCCGATGAGCACGGTGCTCGCGGAGGCGGGCATCACGATTCACGAAGGGTTCGATGCGGCGCGGCTCGCCCGGCTCGCGCCCGATCTCGTGGTCATTGGCAATGCGATGTCCCGCGGCAACCCGGAGGTGGAATGGTTGCTCGACGAACGCGCGCTGCCCTTCACGTCGCTGCCGGCGCTGCTGCACGACCTGATTCTCCGGCGTCGCCGCAACCTCGTCGTGGCCGGGACGCACGGGAAGACCACCACCACCGCCATGGCGGCCTTCCTGCTCCGGGAGAACGGGCGGGATCCGGGATTCCTGATCGGTGGCGTCCCGCAGGATCCGCCCACCGGCGCGCACCTTGGCGCGGAGTCCGACCCATTCGTGATCGAGGGCGACGAGTACGACAGCGCCTTCTTCGACAAGCGCGGGAAGTTCATCCACTACGCGCCGCGCGTCGCGGTGCTGAACAACCTCGAGTTCGATCACGCCGACATCTTCCGCGATGTCGTGGACATCCAGCGCAGCTTCCTGCACCTGACCCGCATCGTCCCGCGGGCCGGATGGGTCGTGCTGAATGGCGACGACCCCCACCTCGCCGCCTTGGGCCCACTGGGTTGGACGCAGGTGATCCGTGTGGGCCTCGGCGAGCACAACGATGTTCGGTTGATCGCTCCGACCGAGACGCCGGCGGGCATCCGCTTCTCGCTCACGTGGTCGGGTCAGCCTTGGACCGACTTGCAACTCTCCGTGGCCGGCGTCTTCAACGCCCGCAATGCCGCCATGGCCGCGACGGCGGCGGCGTTGGTCACGACCGCGCCGGGCGCCACGCTGCCTCCGCCGCGGGAGCGGTTTGATCCGGCACCCCTTGCGCGCTTCCGCGGGGTGCGCCGGCGGCAGGAGGTGCTGGCGGAGCGGGATGGGCTGACGGTCGTGGAGGACTTTGGGCACCATCCGACGGCGCTCGCGGAGACGCTGACGTCGCTCCGGGCGCGTCACCCCGGAGCGCGGCTGACGGCGGTCTTCGAACCGCGGAGCAACACGGCGCGCACGCGCGTCCTGCAGGAGCCCTTCGGCCGGGCGCTGGCGCTGGCGGACGAGGTGTTCCTCGGGGCGGTCAACCGCGCCGAGAAGCTCCGTCCGGAGGAGCGTTTCGACGCGGCCGGCCTCGCCCAGCACCTCACCGCACAGGGCCGCCCGGCGCTGGCGGCGGAGACCAACCTGGCCTTGCTGGAGGCTCTCCTGCGGCGCAACGAGGCTCTCGCGCCGCACGGGCCGCGCGTGGTGGTGTTCTTCTCGAACGGCAGCTTCGACGGCATCATCGGGCGCTTCGCCCGGGAGGCCCGCTGACGGGGTCGCGTCGGACGACTAGACGTCGACCGAAGCCGTGTAGGCACCCGTGCGGCGGGTGCGGCGAACCTTGATCGGTGCGTCGAAGAGCGAACTCAGCATCCGGGACGTCACCACCGCATCGAGCGGCCCCGCGGCGTGCCGTCGGCCGCGTTTGAGTCCGAGCGCGTGGGTGAAGGCGGGGGTGATTTCCTCGACGTGGTGGGTGACGAGCACGAGCGTTGGGGAGCGCGGCTGCCGGGCCAGCGTTTCGACGAAGGCGAGGAACTCCGCGCGCGCGACCGGGTCGAGCCCCGCGCAAGGTTCGTCGAGGATGAGGAGCCGCGGCTGCGCCATGAGGGCGCGGGCGATGAGGATGCGCTGGCGCTCGCCCTGCGACAGGTAGAGCCACGGCCGGTCGGCGAGCCCGCCCGCGCCGACGAGGCGCAGGAGGCGCCGGGCATCGGTGTAGTCGACGCGCTGGGTCGGAGCCCACAGGTCGAGTTGGGCGTAGCGGCCCGAGATCACGGTCTCCACCGCGGGTTCGGCGGCGGGGATGGACGCCTGAATCGCACTGGTGACGATGCCAATCATGGGCCGCAACTCCCGCCAGTCGGTCTGCCCGTAGCTGCGACCGAGCAACTCGACCGAACCGGCGCTGGGCGAAAGGTAGCCGAGCAGCGTCTTGAGCAGCGACGTCTTGCCGCATCCGTTGGCGCCGAGGACGACCCAGTGCTCGCCCCGCTCGATCCGCCAGGACACGTCCTCCAACAGGACCGTGGCGCCGCGGCGCACGGTGAGGCCCTCGATGGCGAGCAGGGGAGACGGAGCAGGCATGGCGGATGAGTCTGAGCGGTCGGCTTGGCGCTGGTCAACGGCGCGCGGGGTTGCTTTGCTGAGGCATGTCCTGCCGACGTTCCCGGTCCGGCCTCCTGCTCGCCCTCCTCCTCGCGCCGCTTATTCTGTCGGCGCGCCCGTTCTCGGTCCTCGTGTACAACGTCGAGAACCTCTTCGACGCCGACGGCGAGGCGGCCTACGACGACTACCAGCCCGATCGGTACGGCCAGCGCCAATTCGAGACCAAGCTCCGCAACATCGCGTCCGTGGTCGCCCACCTCGACGATGGTCGCGGGCCCGACGTGATCCTCTTCCAGGAGATCGAGGTCGATCGTACGCCGGACCGCGCGCCTTCCGCCGCGGAGTCGCTGCAGCGGGCCCTCGCGGAGCGCGGGGTGGCGGGCTACACCGTGATCCTCGGTGGGGACGTGGCGACGGAGCGGCATGAAGCCGGCAACCTCCGCGCAATCCAGTGCGTCACCTTCTCCCGATTCCCGGTCCGCGAGGTGCGCCGGCACCGCACCCGCCTGGCGCGCAACATCCTTGAAGTCACGCTCGAGGTCGACGGTGCCCGGGTGCACATCTTCAACAACCACTGGAAGTCGGGCGCCGGGGACCCGGGAATGGAGAAGGTTCGGCGCGAGAACGCGGCGGTGCTGCGGGCCCGGCTCGACGAGATCCTGAAGGCGGACCCGCACGCCGACATTATCCTCGGAGGCGACTTCAATTCGCAGTACAACCAGAACCGTCGCTATGCGCAGACGATGCCCGAGACCGCTCTCAATGGTGTCCTGCGCTCGCAAGGAAACGAGCTCGTGATCCGCGGCCCGCAGCGCGATCTTTACAACCTGTGGTTCGAACTGCCGGAGGCGGAACGCGGCAGCGATGTCTTCCGGGACGAGTGGGGGACGCTGATGCAGATGATCATTTCCCGCGGGCTGTACGACTTCCGCGGGGTGCAGTACGTCGATAATTCCTTCGCGGTGGTGAAAGTCGCGGGCCTGAACGCCACCCCGGAAGGGCGGCCAGTGCGCTGGACCAACGAGGGGCCGGCGGGCGCGGGGTTCTCGGATCACTTCCCGATCCTCGCCCGCTTCACGACGGTCCCGGACGGTCGCGCGGACCGTTGGATCATGCTCACCCGACCCTCGGAGACGGACGAAGGTCCGGCGCGGGCGGTGCGGGCCCCGCGCGCGGCGGTCGACCTCGCCGCAGCGATCCCCCTTGCCCAGGTCGGCTCGGTGGATCGGCTGCGGGACGGTTCCTTCACCGGCAAGCCCATCGCGGTGGAGGGCCGCCTCGCGGGCGGCGAACGCCTCGCCGTGGAGGCGCTGGGGGAGACTTGGGACGTGTGGGTGCCCGACCCGGCCCTGCGGGCGGAACTCCGGCGCCGCTGGCGGGCCGGGGAGAAGATCGCGTTCGTGGGTCAGCTCGGCCGCTACAAGGGCCGCTGGCAGTTCGTGATCGAGCAGAAGGAGTGGGTGTCGCGCTGACCCGGGTGCCCACGATGTCGGTCACGGTGTACACCTATCGGAACTGCGACGGCTGCCGTCGCGCGGTGCGTTGGCTGCAGGCTGAGGGCATTGCCTTTGCGGAGAAGCCCATTCGGGAGCAACCGCCGACCGAGGCCGAGTTGAAGCGCGCGCTGGCGTGGGCGGGAGGGGACGGACGGAGGGCCTTCAATACCTCGGGCCGCGATTACCGGGAGCAGGGACTGGGAACGCAGCTGGCGGATCTGTCGGAGGCGGAGAAGATTGCCCGTCTCCGGGCCAGCGGAAACCTCGTCCGCCGTCCGTTCCTCGTGACCCCTCGGCACGTGCGAACCGGTTTTGACGAGGCGGCGTGGCGTGAAGCCCTCGGCTGACACGGGGCGTTTTCCTTTTGCGGCGGGCGTGGTCCCGCGCACCATTGCCGCCATGCAGCGGATCCGGCTGGTGACCTTCAACATCGCCCACGGACGCGGGCTGATGCCCCTGCAGGGGATGACCTCGGCCCGGCGCATTCGAATGAATCTCCGACGGATCGCGCGTCTGCTGGAGCGCTTGCAGCCGGACATCGTGGCCCTGCAGGAAATCGATGAGCGTTCGCGCTGGGCGGGCAACTTCGACCACCTCGATTACCTGCGGGACTTCGTCGACCTGCCGCACTCCGTCTACGGGATCAACAATCGACGCACCGGCCTCCTCAACCTGTCGTACGGCAATGCCTTTCTCTCCCGGCATCCGATCACTGCGTCGGAGACGGTGGTCTTCGGCCGGAGTCGGGTGGGGGAAAAGGGCTTCCTCTTCGCCGAGTTCGCGGTCGGGGGCGTGCGCGTGCCGGTCGTGAACCTGCACCTGCACTATGCGTCGCGGCAGCAGCGGTTCCGTCAGATGGACCGCCTCCTCGCCTTCCTGCGCGAGCAGGAGCGCGCGGCCCGCGGACGGCCCGGGATCAGCCCGATCGTGTGCGGGGATTTCAACAACCCGGGTTCGAGCCGCGGGGACGCGACCTCGTCGCTGCTGAGCCACCTTTTTGACTTCGACGACTACATCCTGCACCCGCAGCGCGGGCGGAGCTTTCCCTCGCCCTTGCCGAGCCGACTGCTGGACTTCGTCTTCCTGCCCCCCGGGTGCCGCGACGTGCACTCGGAGGCGGTGCGTTCGCTGCTCTCGGATCACCGCCCGGTGCTGGTTGATTTCTCGCTCTCCCCCGGGGCGGAGCGCCGGCGCTCGAGTTGACGGAAAACGCTAGTCAGGTCGCCGCCGCCGCATCATCCTCCGGCTTCCGGATGGACACCTACCTGCCCGCACCTCAACGCTATGGATCGACCGCCTATGCCCGTTGCGGCCGCTCCGGTCTTCTTCTCCCGAAGCTCTCGCTCGGCCTCTGGCACAACTTCGGAGGCGTCGATCCGTTGGAGAACCAGCGCGTGATGCTGCGCCGGGCGTTCGATCTCGGGATCACGCACTTCGACCTCGCGAACAACTACGGTCCACCCCCGGGATCAGCCGAGGAGAACTTCGGGCGTCTGCTGCGCGAGGACTTCGGCTCCCTCCGTGATGAAATGATCATTTCGACGAAGGCCGGCTACCGGATGTGGCCGGGGCCTTATGGCGAGATGGGATCCCGGAAGTACCTCCTTGCCTCGCTGGACCAAAGCCTGCGGCGCATGGGGCTCGAGTACGTCGACATCTTTTATTCGCACCGGCCGGACACCGAGACGCCCTTGGAGGAGACGATGGGAGCGTTGGTGCAGGCGGTGCGGAGCGGACGCGCGCTGTATGCAGGCATTTCGAACTACCCGGCGGAACTCACGCGCCGGGCCGCCGCGCTGCTGCGGGCCGAAGGAGTGCCGCTGCTGATTCACCAGCCCGTCTACAATATGTTGAACCGCTGGGTGGAGCCGGAGCTGTTGCCCGCGCTCTCGGAACTCGGGGTGGGCTGCATCCCGTTCTCGCCGCTCGCGCAGGGCCTGCTGACGAATCGCTACCTCTCCGGGATCCCGGCGGATTCGCGGGCGGGGCGCCCCACGGGCTACCTCCGCGGCGATCGAATCACGCCGGAGCTGCGGGACAAGATCCGCGCGCTGGATGAGGTCGCAGTGGCGCGCGGGGCGACGCTGGCCCAACTCGCGCTGGTCTGGCTGCTGCGTCGCCCGGAGATCACCACCGTGCTGGTGGGGGCGAGCCGCGTGGAGCAGATCGAGGATCTCCACCTCGGCCTGGCGCAGCCGCCCCTCTCCTCGGCGGAGTTGCAACGGATCGAGACCATCCTCGCGCGGCCGGGCTGACGGCCACTCAGCGGCGCGCGATGAGTTTGCGGTAGAGTTCGATGTAGGCCGGCACGATGCGATCGGCCGAGAAATGCTCGCGCGCGCGCGCCTGCGCGGCCCGTCCCAGTTTCTGCCGGAGTCGCGGATCGGCGAGGAGGCGTTCCGCCGCGCGGGCCAGACCGTCGGGATCGCCGAAGGGCACCAACAGCCCGGAGCGTCCATCCTCGATCACCTCGGGGATGCCGCCCACCGCCGTGGCGACGGTCGGTCGGGCAAAGGTCATCGCCTCGAGGATGCTGAGGCAGAAGCTTTCCGACTCCGACGTGATCAGGCCGAAGTCGGCCGCGGCGGCGTAGTCCTCAATCCAGCTGATGTTCTCCCGGACGATGACGCGGTCCTCGAGGCCGAGCCGGCGGACCTGTTCGCGGAAGGGCGCGAAGTCGCCCCCGGCCACGATGAGGAGGCGGAAGGCCGTGCGCGGACGGATGCGGGCGACGGCGTCGAGCAGCAGGTCGATCCGCTTCACCGGGCGGAGGTTCGACATGTGCAGGATCAAGGCCTCGCTGGGGGCGACGCCGAGTTCGGCGCGGACGGCGCTGGCGGTGCGCTGCGGGCGGCGCGGCGAGAAGAAGTTCGGGATGACCTGGATCGGGTGGGCGATGTCGGTGAGCCGCGTGGTCTCCGCTCGGAGGAAGTCAGAGACGGTCGTGAGCGCATCCACCTTCGCGAGGGCGTGGCGGATCGCCGGGGCATAGCCCGGATCCCGGCCCAGCAGGGTGGTGTCGGTGCCGTGGAGCGTGGCCACCACGGCGGGGCGAAGATCCTCCGGCAGCCACTCCCGCGCCAGCACGGCCGCCGTGGCATGCGGGACCGCGTAGTGGGCGTGCAGGACCTGCAGGCGGCGTTCGCGGGCGACCTCGGCCAGCTTCACCGCGAGGGGCAGGCTGTAGTCCGGATGCCGGAAGAGTCCGTAGCCTTGGATGTGCACCGCATGATAGGTGACGCCCGGCTGGTCCGCCGGGAGGCGGAAGGGACGTTCGTAGCAGATGAAGTGGACCTCGTGACCACGCCGGGCGAGTTCGACGCCGAGCGAGGTGGCAAGGATGCCGCTGCCGCCCACCGAGGGATAGCACGCGAGACCAATGCGCAGGGGTGCGTCGTTCATCGGCGGCGGATCAGAACCGACGCGCGCCCAGCCCAAGGGCCCCCAGACCGTCCACGAGGATCGGATCAGACGGAAAGAGGGCCTGGGCGTGACCCACCCCCGCCCGCAGGCCCAGCAGCCGGGCGCGGGTCAGCTGGAGTTCCACGTAGCTCCGGGTGCTCGTCCGGGTTCCATGCGCCTCCATGGCGGACTTCCAGGTCGCGATGATCTCCGGATCGGAGAGGTCGAACCAGATGCCGGCGTTTCCGGGCGGCTCTCCTTCGGGGCCGACGGCGTAGTGCAGCAGCATCGTGATTTCGTGGGCGGCCGCATCCTGCAACTCGGCGAGCCCGCCGTAGCGGGCGAGCCGTGCGGCGTCGCGCACGCTGCGACCCAGCGCGGCGTGATCCGGATGCTGATTGGGCTCAACGGTGGGAGCGAGCACCCACGTCGGACGATGGCGGCGGATCGCGCGGGCGAGGCGGATCGCCGTCTCCGGGCTGGACGAAAAGTGAGCGTCGCCCCCGAGTTCGAGAAACTCCACGCGGGCGCCGAGGATGCTCGCCGCCCGCCGAGCTTCATCCTCCCGGGCGGCCGGTGTGCCATAAGTCGCGGCCTCCCCGCGCGAGCACACGACGAAGGACAGCGCGGTCCCGGCACGGGCTTCGCGCGCGAGGATGCCCCCGGCACCGAACTCGATGTCGTCCGGATGCGCGCCGAATGCCAGCAGGCGGCGCGCTTCAGGCGGGGAACTCGGTCCAAGCTTCGTCGGCACGGTCGATGACATCGCGGTGGATGAAGGTGATTTCAGGTGTTTCCTCAGTGCGAAGATAGGCCTGTTCCCCCGCGCCTGCAATGTAATGGGTGCAGTGCAGCACGGATTGCATCCAGCGCAGCCGCGAGTCGCGGGACGGGCTGACCTGGGCGGGATCCCAGGCTTGTTCCGTCAGGGTGATGAACTGGTCCCCGCCCGCGTGCAGGCGCAACCGTCCTTCGTGGTGGCGGGCCCGGACGATCTCGCCCTCGTAGGGCACATCGACGAAGAAGCCGGCCACGGCGCACGCCGTCCGACGGACTGCGGGGTCGCTGGAACGGACCACGGAGACGCCTTCGAGCAGGCCCATCGCCCGCATGATCGCGAGGCAGAAGCCGGCGACGGTGGTTTCCGTGCAGTCGCGGACGGCGCGGACCGCGGCGGGTTCCACGAAGGCGGGCAGCTGGCGGACCATCCGGTCGCGCCAGTCCGGCGGGATGCGCTTGAGGTGGAGCGGGGAGTACTTGCGCTGGATGCGGTTCTCGAAGGCGAAGTTCAGCCACTGCAACTCGCCGCTGGTCCGGTGGCGCAGGCCGGTCTCCGTCTCGCGCGGATCATGATCGCTGTCGTGGTAGAAAAAGACGATCGACCCTCCGTGCTCGCGTTGGAGGCGGCGGGCGGTGACGATCTTGGCGTAGAGGAAGCGGCGCGGGAAAATCCCGCAGGGCTGCTGACCGAACGCGATGATGGGGGGCGTGGCGCTCATCAACTCGGGGACGTGGGGGCGGCGGCGCCGGCCGGGCGCGGCAGCACCGTCTGAAGGAGGAGGCTGAGCGCGACGCAGAGCGAACAGCCGATGAGGTTGTACCAAAGGTAACCCACGCGATCGAAGCCGAAGAATGCCGCGAGCACGGTTGCCTGCGCGAGGAGGGCGGCCGGGAAGACCGCGTGGCCGCCGACGCGGTGGAGGAAGAAGGCGACAAGGAACAGGCCGAGGATCACCCCGTAGAAGAGCGAACCGAGGATGTTCACGGCCTCGATCAGGTTCTCCACCACGCGGGCGAAGAGAGCGAAGCCGATCGCGACCGCGCCCCAGAACGCGGTGCAGAGCTTGGACGCGAGCACCGATGGCGGCGCGGAGTCGCGGGCGCGCCTCAGTGAGCCGTACAGGTCGACCACCGTGGTCGAACCCAGCGCGCTCAGTTCCGCCGCCACGGAACTCAGCGCCGCCGCGAAGATCACGGTGATGAGCAGGCCGATCACCCCGCGTGGCAGTTGCTCGAGCACGAAGGTGATGAAGACGTAGTCCGAGTCCTTGGTCTTCACCGACGGATCCAGCACCCGAAGCGTCGCCTTCGCCTCCGCGCGGATGGCCTCGCTCTGAGCATGGGCGGCGCGGGCCGCCTCACGGGCGGCGGCGGTCAGGGCGGGATCACCTTGGTCGGACACGGTGACCCAGTGTTCCACCGCCACCCGCTTGGTTGAGGTCGCCTCAGCATACCGTTCCTCAAGCGCGCGCAGTCGCTCGCCGCCCGGACCCGCGGCGTGCTGCTGCCACGTGGTGCGATCGAAGAACACCGGGGCGGGCAAGAACTGATAGAAGACGAACAGCAGCGCGCCCAGCAGGAGGATGAAGGCCTGCATCGGAATCTTCAGGAGCGCATTGAACATCAGCCCGAGCCGGCTTTCCCGCAGGGAGGTCCCGGAGAGGTAGCGCCCCACCTGCGACTGGTCGGTGCCGAAGTACGAGAGCGACAGGAAGAAGCCTCCGAGAAGCCCCGACCACAGGGTGTAGCGCTCGTTCAGGTCGAGGGACACGTTGACGGCGTTGAGCTTGTCGAACCCACCCGCGACCTCGAGCGCATCGGCGAAGGAGACGTTTGCCGGCAGGCGATGGATGAGGATGACGAAGGCCGCCGCCATTCCCGCGAAGATCACCGCCATCTGGTGCTTCTGCGTCAGGCTGACCGCGGTGTTGCCGCCGGAAACCGTGTAGAGAATCGCCACCGCGCCCGTGGCGAGGATCGTGAGGTCGAGGTTCCACTCGAACACCGTCGAGAGCACGATCGCCGGGGCGTAGATGGTGATGCCGGACGCGAAACCGCGCTGGAGGAGGAAGAGTCCGGCCCCGAGCAGACGGGTCTTCTGATCGAAACGGTGCCCCAGGTATTCGTAGGCCGTCATTACCCGGAGCCGCCGGTAAAGGGGAAGGAAGACCGCGGACACCACGATCAGCGCGAACGGCATCCCGAAGTAGTTTTGGACGAACCCCATGCCGCTTTCGAAGCCCTGGCCGGGGGTCGAAAGGAAGGTGATCGCGCTCGCCTGGGTCGCCATGACCGCGAGACCGATCGTCGTCCAGCTGACCCGCTCGTCGCCGCGCACGTAGTTCTCGAAGGTCTGGCGCCCGCGGGTGCGCCAGATGCCGTAGGCGGCGATGCCGAGCGTGGTCGCGAGCAGGACCAGATAGTCGATCGTGCTCATGAGGCGAGACGTGGAAGGAGAGACAGAAGGGCGAGTCCCGCGAGAAAGCCGAGGATTACCGCGGCGTAGACCCGGCGCCAGGAGCGAAGCCCCGGGATGCCCGGCGGCTCCTCGGCTCCGGTGGCTGGGTCAGGAGGCACCGCCGCGGACGGTTGGGTCGGTCTCATGGTCGGAGCGAAACGAGGTTGGCGAACAGCCGATACGCTCCGGGCACCCCGGCGGGCAGTTGGCGGAAGAACGAGAGACCGGTGTAGACGACATGACCCCGACCGTGCGGGGCGACCAGGAGAGCGCCGCGCAGGGGGCCTTCCCCGGGATCCGAGCACGCGATCAACGGGGTAAAGCGGGCGTCCCACTCCGAGGGGAAGTACAGCCCGCGTTCCTGCACCCAGCCTTCGAAATCCGCCGTCCCGAGGCGGTTCGGACGGGTCAGCGCCGGGTGGTCCGGAGCGAGGAACGTGACGACCGCCTGTTCGTCCGTGACCCGATCCCGCGACAGCTTCAGGGGGAAGGGCGCGAGTTGGGTGGTCTGGAGGTCGGCGGTCGTATTGTACTGGATGACCAGCGTGCCGCCCGCTTCGGCGTACGCGAACAGCTTCGGCAGAAGTGGCACGAGGTCGGCACGGGTGTTGTACGCGCGCACGCCCAGCACCACCGCGTCGAAGGTGGCCAGACGCTCGGGCGTGAGGTCGACCGCGCTCAGGGTCGTGACCGCGCAGCCCATCCGGGTGAGGGCTTCTGCGACGAGGTCACCAGCGCCGGTGACGTAGCCGATGCGCTTGGCCGTCACGGCCAGATCGAGGCTGACGACCCGGGCCTGGGCACGCGACTGCAGCAGTTGGGCGGGGATGTGCTCGTAGCGTAGGTCGACGCGGCCGGTGCGGTGCACCCGGCCGTCACCGCGAGCGGCGGCGACGACGTCGCCGGTGGCCGGCTGGGTGGGCGCGGTGACGCGGAACGTCACCCGCGCAAGGCCGCCTGCGGACGCGATCTGGAAGGACTGCGAGGCGGGGGTGATGGCGAAGCCGGCGGGGGCTTCGAGCGAGACGGTGCCGGCGCGGGCCCCGCGCTCCGCGGTCACGGTCACCGCGACCTCCCGCGTGCTTCCCGGGGCAAAGAGCTCGAGGTCCTGCGGGAAGCCCAGCGTGACCGGAGCCACGACCCGCAGCGGCCGCCGGATTTCACCGCGGACCGGATCGTCGATCACCTCGACCACCTCATCGTCGAAGACGACAGTTTGGTCACCGATCGCGAGCGTGTGGCGGACGGAGAGGGCGGGCGGCGACTCGGGTCGACCGATCAGGGCGGGATCGTCGACGCGGAACATGCCGGTCGTTCCCTCCTCGCGCAGCCAGTAGGGAGTGGTGAGCGGCGCGTCGGCCGGGAGCACGGTCTCCGCAGTGGCCTCGACGCCGCGGTTGGACTCCAAGACGAGGCCCGTGCTGACGGTCTGACCGGTCCCGGGGAGCGTCGATTCGATCCATCGGACCGGCAGCCCGGCGGGGAGGGCGCGGGCGATGATGCCGAGTTTCAGCGAGAGCGTCTCGCCGGGCGTCGCCTCGGCCGATGGAACGCGGACCTCGGTGTGCAGGCCGAGACAGGCGGCGATCAGACGATCGAGGAGGACCTGTTTCTCCCGCAGCGTGGGGTTCGTCGCGGCGGTGGTGATGGCCTCGCGGAGGAGCGTGCGGAGCTGGAGCAAGGCGGGTACCGACGCAGCGGGTTTGCGCGGGTCGAAGACGGCTGCCACGGCGGAGATTTCCGCCGCGAGTCGCTCGCCGGAAGGCACTTGAGACCAAGAGAGATTCACGCCATCGAAGATGTCCCGCGCGGCCGGCTCCCCGGCGAGGACGCGGAAGTACTCCGGATTGGCGCCGCGGGTGCCGAGCGTGCCGAAGCCCTGACTCTTGTGAGCGGTGCGACTGCGGGCGGCGATTTCGCCGAACGACTCGCCCAGGAGCGCCGAGTAGCCGCCGGAGTCGAGTTGGAGGGTGGCGGGTGCCGGATCCCCCGCCTTGCGGGAGCCGCCGCGGAAGGCCGCCGGCCACGCGTTCCAGAGCACCCGCGTGGGCTTCCAGGGCTGGAGGGTGCCGTCCGCGAGTTGTTCCGGAAACGCCGAGGGATCGCCGGCGAGATTGAAGGCTTCGATCGCGAGCAGGGCGGACGCGGTATGGTGCCCGTGGGTCACGCCCGGCTCGGTCGAGAAGCGGGTGACAAGCAGATGGGGACGGAACGTGCGGATCACCCGGACCACATCGGCGAGGACGGCGCGACGATCCCAGATCCGGAATGTCTCGTCGGGATGCTTGGAGAACCCGAAGTCATTGGCGCGCGTGAAAAATTGGATGGCTCCGTCGATCCGTCGCGCCGCGATCAGCTCCTGCGTCCGGATCACCCCGAGGCGATCGCGGAGATCGGAACCGATCAGATTCTGTCCCCCGTCGCCGCGGGTCAGGGAGAGGTAGCCCGTACGGTAGCCGTACCCAAGGGCGAACGTGGCGAGGAGCCGGGTGTTCTCGTCGTCCGGGTGAGCGGCGACGTAGAGGACGCGCCCCAGTTGGCCAAGGGCCTGAAGCTCCTGGAGGATGCGGCCCGGCGGCAGTGCCTCGGCGCGGGGTGCTTCTCCGGCGGCGGCGGTGGTGATGAGTGACAGCGCGACGGTGGCGAGACGGGGCAGGAGGGCGCGGGTGAAGGTCACGAAGCGGCGGGGTGGGTTGGGAACACAGGTAGGTGGGTGGTGCGAATCGACAACCCATCACGTGCGTTGGTTGGCCTCAGTCGAAGGATACCGGGCGCGGGATGGCGGCGAGGCGGCGCGGCGCGGCGCTGGCGGCTGACGTGGGTTCGGCGCTCGCAGGGAGAGCGGAGGCGGTGGCACCGTCGACCCAGCGGCTGTCGATGGAGATCGCCTTGGGGCACTCCGGCAGGCCTCGCTCGTGGCGCAGGAGTTGTCCGGCGACCAAGTCGATGGCGGCTGAACCGATGCCCTCGGCGTCCTGATAGATCCCGGCCAGCGAACCATCGGCGGCGGGCACATCCAAGTCAGCGTAGGCGATGTCCTCTGGCACGCGGAATCCAGCGGTGCGCAACCAGCCGGCGAGGCGGGCGTCGGTGCCGAGGACGGCATCAATCCGTGTGCGCCGCACCCACTCGATAAACGCGGATTCCTCGAGTTGAGCCGGCCGGTGGATCTGCGGGCCGCCGGTTTGGTCGCTGTCGTGCGCCTCGAGCAGATAGCCGGCGCTCCAGAGTCCGTTGACCCGCCGATCGGACGCGCCTTCAAGAGCCAGCCCGATCCGGCGCCTGCCGGTCGAGGCCAGGGACGTGAAGGCGAGGCGGGCGGAGCCGACATGGTTGTCGGTGGCGCGGTGCAAACGGGGGGCGGTGAGGGAGTACGCGATGGTGACGGCGGAGAAGTGGCTCCAGTCCAAGGCGAGGCTGGAGGGCTTGGGGAGCGGGGCGATGACGACGCCGACGATCCCCCGGGCGACCAGGATGTCGCTGAGCCGGGCGGCGTGTCCGTCGGCGTCACCCAGCCAGAAGTGATCCAGCCGGTACCCGGCGGCGGCGGCGCGGTGGGAGGCGCCCTCGAAGCTGCGGCGGAAGAACGGCACCCGCCGCCACCCGTCGCGCCGCGAGTGGGCGGTGACCCAGGCGAGCGTGACGCGCTCGGCGACGGGTTGGCCGGAGCGAATGGCGCTCATCGCCTCGGCGAGGAGCGGGTTGGGGCGCCAGCCCAGTTCGATCGCCAGCCGCTGGATCCGCTCGCGGGTGGCGTCCGGGATCCGCGGGTGATTGCGCAGAGCCATCGAAACCGCGGCGACGGACACGTCGGCGCGCTGAGCGATGGCGCGCAGCGAGGGACCGGAGGAGTGGCGACGCATGCGGGCTAACGTTAAGCAGAAGGCCCGGGGCGGCGTCGAGCGCCATCGCGGAAACGGCGGCGGGGAAGCTTGCGCTGGTGGCGATCTTTTCGGCTGGCCGGTGTCCGAAGTGTTTCTCGATGGCGGCGGCGATGTCGGCGACCTTCACCGGCTTGGTGAGGTAGTCGTCCATCCCGGCCTCGATACATAGCTCGCGGTCGCCCTTGAGGGCGTTGGCGGTGAGCGCGATGATCTTGGGCTGTCGGTTTGCGGGGAACCGTTTGCGGATCTGGCGGCTGGTTTCGAAGCCATCCCTTTCCGGCATCTGGAGATCCATCAGGATCAGGTGGAAGTGGCGCTTCTCGAGGGTGGCGAGGGCGATCACCCCGTTATCGGCGGTGGTGGCGCGGAAGCCCAGTTTATCGAGGTAGCGTAGGGCGACCTTCTGATTCACCGGGTTGTCCTCGACGACGAGGATTTCGAGGCCGGGCCGGTCCGGGAGGGAAACCGGGGCGGTGGCAGGAAGGGCCTTCGGGGCGGTGTCGCAGCGGGGAACGACTTGGGCGATCCGGCGCAGCGCCGTCACGAGGCTGGGCGTCTTGATCAGTTTGGCGAGGGTCTCGACGAGGGATTGGTCCCCGAGGAAGATGGCGGACGTCTGTCCCGACGGGAGCATGAGGACGAGCGGCACCCCGAGAGCGACCAGATGGTCGCGCAGGTAGGGACCCCGCGGCTCATCGATCATGCCGAGGTCGAGCACGATGGCGGCGGGACGCTCCGGGAGGAAGGCGGCCTTCAGGGCATCCTCGACGGAGCTTGCCGCGAGCGGCTTGGCTCCCTGGTCGCGCAGGAAGCGCTGCAGGCGCCGCTGGGTGACGGGATGGTCCTCGATGCACAGAACGGTCTCGCCGCGGAGGGCGGCACCGAGGCTGGTTTCCGGCGTGGCATCCGGGGCGGGAGCCTCAGCGGTCCGGAAGGAGGCGATGAACGTCGAACCGCGGCCGACCTCGCTCTCCACGCGGATGCTTCCGCCCATCAGGGTGGCGAGACGCTGGCAGATGGCGAGGCCCAGTCCCGTGCCGCCGCACTTGCGCGTGGTCGAAGAGTCGACCTGGCTGAAAGGCTTGAACAGGCGTTCGAGTCGATCCGGGGGGATGCCGATGCCGGTGTCGCGGACGGCGAACTCCAGCCCCAGCATGGTCGTTGCCTCGGCGGCGGCCGCTCCCGACTTCGGGGCGTGACGTACTTCGATGGAGACGCTGCCCGTGGAGGTGAATTTGACGGCGTTGTTGACGAGGTTGGAGAGGATCTGGCGCAGGCGGGTGACGTCGCCGATGATCCAGTTGGGAACGCCGTCGGCGATGCAGTAAGTGAGTTCGAGCTTCTTGGCTGCGGCGGGGACGGTGAACAGATCGAGGGTTTCCTCGATGCAGGTGGAGAGATCGACCGGCTGCAGTTCGAGGTCCATCTTCCCGGACTCGATCTTGGAGAAGTCGAGGATGTCGTTGATGATGGTGATGAGGGCCTCGCCGGAGGTGCGGATTGTGGTGAGGTAGTCCTTCTGCTCCGGTTTGAGAGGGGTTTCCAGCAGCAGGCTGGTCATGCCGATGACGCCGTTCATCGGCGTGCGGATCTCGTGAGACATGGAGGCGAGGAACTCGCTCTTGGTGCGGGAGGCGGCGTCCGCCTCCAGCTTGGCGCGGCGGAGGGCGTTCTCGGTCTCGACGCGGGCGGTGATGTCGGTCTCGATCGCGATGAAGTTCTCCAGTTCGCCGCGGTCGTTGCGGATGGGCTGGATTTCGAGGTGGACGTAGTACTTGCGGCCGCTCTTGGAGTAGTTCGCGAGTTCGATCGAGAGGCTTTCGCCCCGGTCGATGGCGGTGCGCACCCGCCGGACCAAGCGGGTGTCGGCATCCGGTCCGCGGAGGAAGGCCTCGGGGGTCTTGCCGGCGATTTCCTCAAGGGAGTACTCCATGACCCGCACGAAGGATTCGTTGACCCACTCGATCGAGCCGTTGGCGCCGGCGATGATGACGAGGTTGTCGGTGCGGGAGGCGACGAGGGAGAGCTTGCGGGTGGCGGACTGGCTCTCGCGGAGCGCCTGGTCGGCGCGCTTGCGCTCGGAAACATCCTGGATGGTACCGACGATGCGGACAGGGGCGCGGGGGCCGCCGGGGGAGGCGAAGCCGCGGGAACGCACGTAGAGCCAGCGCCACGAGCCATCGGCCGCGCGGACGCGGTATTCTGGATCGACGTAGGCGATCTTGCCGATCAACTGGTCGCGCCAGAGCCGCTGGTAGCGCTCCCGGTCCTCCGGGTGCACCAGTTGGGCCCAGATTTCGAGGGAGAGCGGCTGTGTGGAGGGGTCGTAGCCGAGGAGGGTCCAGACGCCGGGGCTGAAGAAGACTTTCTCTCCGTCCTGGGTCCACTCGAAGATGCCGATTTCCGTGGACTCGATGGCGAGGCGCAGTCGCTCGTCGGAGACCTTGAGCATGGCCTCGATGCGGCGGCGTTCCTCGTTCTCCGCAATCAGCCGCCTGTTGAACGTCTGCGCGGCGCGGAGGCCGGAGCCTGAAGTCCGGGCGAGGTGGACGGAGAGACCGAGCAGCAGCGAGATGCCGAGACCGGCGCCTAGGGCGAGTTCGGGAAGATGCCGACGGTTCAGGCGCTGGTACTCAAGGTTGGGGGCCACGGCGATCTGCACGCGGCGCCCGTGGAGGGTGAAGGCTCGCTCGACGACATCCGCTCGACCGATCGCGCCGGAGTCGCCGTCAAAGACCCGTTCGCTCCCGACTTGGATGGTGGAGTGGTGGGGGGTCGACAGCTTGAGGCGGCGCTCGATGGCGCCGAAGAAGCTTCAATAGGAAAAGTCTCCCGCGAGGAAGTGCTTTGGCTGTCCATCGTGGATGACCGGGGCGTAAATGGCGAAGCCGGGGCCGAGTTCGCCGAGGAGGATGGTCAAGGTCAGAGCGGGCTCGAGGGTGCGACTGGAGTCATCGATCGCCTCCGAGCGCGCCGGATCGAGGTTATGGTTGGCGACAATCGTGACGCGCTGGCTGCTGCTGTCGGTGGTGGCGCCGATGACGGTCTGGCGGGAGGAGTCGAGCACCGCGAAGGTATGGCGTCCCGGAGTCTCCTCCATCTGCGACAGGAGTTCGCGGACGCGGGCGGCGTCGATTGGCGCGCCGGACTCGCTCCACCGCCGGGCGGCCCGGCCGTACGCGTTGATGATTCGTTCCAGGTTGGCGTTGACGGTGCTGGCGACGAGGTTGAGTTGGTTCTGCGCCGAGGATCGGTAGAACTCCGCTTCCCGGTTCCGGAACCCCATCGCAAGGATCAGGGTGAAGGAGACCGCGACCGCCACGACCGGGAGGGGCACCCAGGCAGGCGCGGAGGGGTTCTCGCGGTGGGACTCCCGCCACGCCAGCAAGCTCATCCCGAACGAAACCGCCAAGATGGCGGCACCCGTGATCACCGCGGCGACGACCGGGGTGGTGAGTGTATAGATGAGCGGAATCTGCGTGGCCGCTCCGAGTAGAACGGCAAAACCGATCGCGAGGAAGGGCGCCCCGATTAGGGCGATCAGCGGGGAGCGAAAACGCTCGGGAAACCGGGCGGAGGGCAGCGTGAGAATGGCCACTGAGGCCGTGCACAGCGCACCGGAGAGGAGCATCGGCATCCGGACATCCGGCGCGGAGGCGTCGTGAGCGAGCCGTTGCAGCAGGTGTCCGATCCCCAAGGAGCGTCCGAGCCAAGCTTCCAAGAGGAAGCCGCCGGAGGTCAACGCGGGCAGCACCGCCGCCCAAGCGGCCCACCGTTGCTGAAATTCAATCAGCAGGAAGATCAGGCCGAAAAGAACCAAGCTGCTGCCCGCGTAGAGCTTGAGCGAGGTCAGCGAGTCCTGCCCCGTCAGTTCAGCGGGACCGGCGTTGAAGGCCGCGTAGACGACGAAACCGCCGAGAGCGACTTGGGCCAACCCCACCAGTAACGTCAGTCGCTGGCTGAGCGGCGAGGGCATGAGCAGCTTCGGCAGCGGCATGTCGCGGGTTATTCAGAGGGTTCAGAGCGACCGCGGAGACCCATTTCGCCCCACCACAGACTCGCCGGCGAGCGATGTCGTCGCTTTCCGACTCACGTTTGCAGTAGTTTCGGGCATCAGCTGGAGCCACCGAGGCATTTCGTTTTATTCGGACGTTGATCGAGGAGATTGAAGCAAATCGCTTCCGCCCGCGACGGGTCGCGCCGGTTCGGTCGCAAAAACCCTGCCGAGGTCCGCCTTCGGCACGTTCCCGAATCGAGGAGTCCGAAAGAGCAACAGGGGCCGTCTTCGTCAGGGCTCGGCAGGGGACTCAGCCGGGATCATGCAATCGAGTGCCAGATAAGTTGGTGAGGACCGGCTCTGGCGGAGAGTGCGGCAACTGCATCGCAGTCTTCGTCGTCGCTCATTTGGCGGAGGAGAACGAGCCACCAGTGCCGGCGTTTTTCGCCGGTGACAGCGAGCTTGAGCGTCGGCTTGCCTGCGGCGTGGCTGAAGACCGCGGCGCAGGAAGACAGCCGCCAGCGTAAGGTGGTCAGTTCGGCCCGTTGCGGCTGACCGAGCCGGCGCTGCAGCCCGACGCACCGATTGTAGGCGCAGATGGTGGGGTGGCAGGCGGCTTCAGTTGCCCGGAACGAACGGCCGCACAGGCCCTTCAGGCCGAACTGGGTGCCGAGTTCCTTGATGCGGTTCTCGATGTCGGCGCGGCCGTTGTAACGGCGCCACACCTCGAGGGCGCTGATGGCGGGCGGCAGGTTGGTCCGCAGCGCCTGGAACTTGTAGCCGGGCACCTCGAGCAGTTGCTTGCCGCCGGCGTGGGGGCGTTCGGCGACGCGCTGACGCAGGACAACGAGCCGACCGCCCTCGTGGGTGACGTCCTGCACCTCGATCCCGGGAACCTCGGTCGGGGTCCACGCGGCGTCATCGTGGCGACAGAGCGTGCGCACCGGCGCGCGCAGCGCGGCGGTCAAGACATACTGCCGCCCGCGGGCCTCCAGTTTCGCGATCATGCCGTGGGTGCAAAAACCGCTGTCGGCGCGCACCAGCGCCACGCGGACCGTCGGGGGCAGACGGCTGAGCGTGTCGCCGAGGAACGTGGCCGCCCCGCTGAAGCAGGTCAGTGTTGCCTGGCCGCAGCCAAAAATGCGCGACCTGTGGCACCTCCGCGATCGCGGCGATGATCGGCCGATGACAGGGCTTCAACCCCTTGCGGGTGTAGCCCACGCGCACGCCTTCCTGATGGCCGTCCTCGTGGAGCAGGGAAAACGAATCCAGATCCAACGTGTAGCCCTCGCGCCGCGCCGGCAGATCCTCCAATGCCCAGCGGTGCAGACCGGACAACGCCTCCCCGGCGCCGCGGCCGCACCGCGCGAAGAAGCGCGACAGCGTCGACTGGCTCGGGATCGCCTCGATGCCGAGCACCTCCGCCACCGCCGGATCGTGCGCCAGATGCGCCACGCGGGCGAGCTTGTCCGCCCCGCACAGGATCCCGCCGATAAAACCCAACGCGGTGTCGCACGGATCGTACGCGTTCGGACTCGTCGGCGCGTGCGGCAGCACCGCCCGCAACTGCTCCCGCAGTCCACGCTCCGTGATGAACCGTGTTCACACTGCCAACCCGCCGGGCGCCGTCAGGCGCTGGTCGGTGAAGCCGATCCGCATCGACTTCACCCCGTCTTTGGTGCCCAAATCCAGCCGCACCGTTTGGTTCGCCTCTGTCTGGGGCGTTAACTTCGTTTCAAGTTGCATACCTTGAACGACGCCAAACGGTGCGCTCGTTGGCGACTACGCCTTCAACTGCATAGTCCCGGCTCAGCGGTCGAATCCCGCCCAGTCCGTCGGTCGGATTCAGGCGCGGAAGAAGGCCAGGATCCGCCGCAGGCTCCGCACCAGCACGTCGATTTCGTCCGGGGTGTTGTAGACGTAGAAGCTGGCCCGCACCGAACTGGGCAGCCCCAGCTTGCGCATGAGGGGCTGGTTGCAGTGGTGACCGCCGCGCAGGGCGACCCCGTCTTGGTCGGCGAAGGTCACGACGTCGTGCGCATGGGCGTCCGCGAGGGCGAAGCTCAGGATGCCGGCGCGTCGGCCGGCCGGACCCAGGAGGCGGATGCCGGGAAGCTCCGCGAGGGCGGCGTAGGCGGCCTCGGCGAGCGCGTGATCGTGCAGGCTGATCTCCGGCCGGCCGAGGCCGTCGAGGTAGTCCATGGCGGCGTGCAGCCCGATCGCGTCGGCGACATTCGGAGTGCCGGCCTCGAAGCGTTCCGGCGCGCGCTTCCAGCGACTGCCGCTGAATTCGACCACGCTGATCATGCCGCCGCCGGTCTGCCACGGCGGCATGGCGTCGAGCAGCGCGCGCCGGCCGTAGAGCGCGCCGATGCCGGTGGGCCCGGCCATCTTGTGCCCGGAGAAGGCGAGGAAGTCGCAGCCCAGGGCCTGCACGTCGATCGGTTCGTGACCGATCGACTGGGCGGCGTCGATCAAGGTGACCGCCCCGACCTCCCGGGCGCGGCGGCAGAGCTCGGCCGCCGGGTTGATCGTGCCGAGCGTGTTGGAGATGTGCGTGAATGCGAAGAGCTTCACCTCCGGCGTGAGCAGGCGTTCGAGCGCGTCGAGATCAAGTCCGTGCTCCGCATTGTCGCCTGTGACCGGGACGTAGCGGACGGTCGCCCCGGCGCGTTCCGCTGCGACCTGCCACGGAACCATGTTGGAGTGGTGCTCCATCTCGGTGAGCAGGATGACGTCCCCGCGGCGCAGGTTGGCCGCGGCCCAGCTTTGGGCGACCAGATTCACCGATTCCGTCGTGCCGCGGGTGAAGACGATCTCGGCCGGGCTGGCGGCGTTGATGAACCGGGCAACCCGGGCGCGGGCGGCTTCGTAGCCGTCGGTGGCGCGCATCGAAAGCGCATGCAGCCCGCGGTGGACGTTGGAGTTGTCGCGCTCGTAGAAGCGCGCCACGGCGTCGATCACCGCCCGCGGCTTGTGGCTCGTGGCCGCATTGTCGAGGTAGACGAGGGGGTGGGAGCCCACCTTCTGGTGGAGCACGGGAAAGTCGGATCGGACGTCGCGGCCGGCAAGCATGGTATCGAAACGCTACTCAACCGGCCCGAAAGGTGAAGGGGGAAACTGCACCCCCGTGCCGGAGGCTTGCGCGTGGCGGCTGACCAGCTTTTGCTGCAGTTCGCCCCATGCGTCCCCTCCGCTCTTTCCTCGCCTCGCCCAGATTCGCCCCCCTCGCCCTTGTCGGAGTCCTTCTTCCCGGCCTTCTTCCGGCCCAAGGCATCCGCGAGCGCACCGGCAAGGTGGCGGAGATCTACGCGCAGCACTGCGCCAGTTGCCACGGCGACCAGATGCAGGGGGCGTCCGCGCCGTCGATGCTGGACGACATCTGGCTGAACGGCGGCGATGACGACAGTCTCGCCCGCAGCATCCGCAACGGCTTTCCGGACCGCGGCATGCCGGCGTGGGGCGTGATGATCCCGGAGACCGAGATCCGCGCCATGGTCATCTTCATGCGCGAGATGCGGGCTCGTCACGACCGCGGCCAACTGACCTTCGCCGAGCCCAAGGATTCCGTGACTGCGCAGAGCGCGTTGCACGCCTATCAGGTTAACACCTGGCTCGACGACGTCACCGAACCTTGGTCGATGGCCTTCCTCCCCGACGGCGGCGCTCTCGTCACTGAGAAGCGCGGCCGCCTGCTGCGCGTCGGCGCCGACCGCAAGGTGGTCGGCCGGATCGACGGTCTGCCCGAGATCGACAACGACGGCCAGGCCGGGCTGTTCGAGGTGCTGCTGCATCCGCGTTATGCTGAGAACGGCTGGGTGTACCTCGCCTTCAGCGATCTCAAGCGCGACAAGGAGGACCGCAAGGTCAGCATCACGCGCGTGATCCGGGGGCGCTTGAAGGGGCAGACTTGGGTCGATCAGGAAACGATTTTCGAGGCGCGTCTCGACCACTACCGCAAGGCCGGTGGGGTGCACTTCGGCGGTCGCCTCGCCTTCGATCGAGCCGGCTATCTGTACTTCACAATCGGTGATCGCGGTCCGATGGCCGATGCGCAGGACACGACCCGTCCCAACGGCAAGGTGCACCGCGTCCATGACGACGGCCGGATCCCGGCCGACAACCCGTTCGTCGGCGACGCCGGGGCGGTGCAGTCGATCTGGAGCTACGGTCACCGCAATCCGCAGGGTCTCGCGTTCCACCCGGAGACGGGCCAGCTCTTCGACCTCGAGCACGGTCCGCGCGGGGGCGATGAGTTGAACCTCGTCCAGCGGGCGCGCAACTACGGCTGGCCGGTCATCAGCTACGGGATGAACTACGATGGCTCGACGCTGACTCCGTTCACCGCGAAGGCAGGCATGGAGCAGCCCGTCGTCTACTGGGTGCCGTCCCTCGGCGTGTGCGGGATGAACTTTTGCACCGGCAACGAGTTTCCCCGCTGGAAGAATCACCTCTTCATCACCTCGCTTGCCGCACAGGAACTGCGCCGTCTCGAGGTCGTCGATGGCAAGGTCGTCTACCAGGAAATCCTCTTCAAGAATCTCGGACGTATCCGCCACGTCATCACGGGACCGGACGGCGCGCTCTACGTCCTCCTGCCGTCGCGGATCGCGCGGATCTCCGCTGCTCCGGAGAAGGTCGCCGCCGGTGCGGTGGCGGACCGGGTCGCGCTGCGCTGACCCCGCGGCGGACCTCGGGGGCTTCAGGCCCCGCCGCCGGCGCCCGCCGCTGGCGTGATCGGGGGCGAGCGGAGCGCCTCCAGCGCGGTGTGCCAGCCGAGCGTCGCGCACTTGATGCGCGCCGGGAAGGCGTGCACGCCAGCAAAGGCGGCGAGATCGCTGATCTCGTCCGGCGTTTCCCCCGTCGTCACGATGCGGTGGAACTGGTCGTAGAGTTCCTTCGCCTCCGGGGCCGTCCCGCCCTTCAGGAGCGTGGTCATGAGGGACGCACTGGCCTGCGAAATCGCGCAGCCCTGGCCGTCGAACGTGATCTCGGCAATCCGGTCGCCATCAAGCCGGAGGAAGACGCTGCACTGGTCGCCGCAGGTCGGGTTGTCTCCGTGCGCCACCCGGTTGGCCACGGGAAGTCGCCCGCGGTTCCGGGGCCGACGGTTGTGGTCCAGAATGACCTGCTGGTAGAGCTCGGTGAGATCGCTCATGTCAAACGACCACGCTACGCGACCCGGAGCCGTTGCCAAGAGCGGAAGGCGTCCGCAGCCGCGAACCGGCCCGACAGCCGGGTCAGCGCAGATCGAGCCGCGCCGTGGCCGGCTGCGCGAATCCCTGCCAGTACGCCTCGATCAGCGCGCGGTCCGGCGGGCCGTCGAAGACGAGGCAGCGGTAGCGCGCGAGGTAGGGCTGGCCGGGCTCGATCGTCCAGCGCCCAAGCTGCGAGGGGGTGAAGCAGAAGTAGGGTTCCCGCGGGTGCACCCGGACGGGCTGGGGGGCGCGGAGGTTCCCCGGATGGCCGAGCATGGCGAAGCCGGCCACCGCCCCGGGACCGACCGCGCCGCTCTGCGCGATCCACCGCAATCGCTGGCCCTGGGCCTTTGTTCGGTCCGTTTCACCGTCGGGCGTGAGGAACTGCGAGGCGTTGGCGCCGAGCCATTCCGCGCGTCCGCGGAAGGCGGTCCCGCCGTAATGGTACTCCGGAAGGATGAGCGGGTCGTCCGTCGCGCAGGTCTGACGGACCGTGAGTTCAAACAGGTGAATCGGCCGCGCCGCGCCGGGCACGCGGTAAATCACCACCTCCCAGCTCTCGTTCAGCGCAGTCACCGGAGCCGGCGCTGAGAGGTCAACCATGCGATGGCGGGCGACGAATCCGCCGTGGACCGGTCCACCCCACGTGCGATCCAGTGCCATGCGCTCCACGGTGCCGGTCTTCTTGCCCATGTTCCAGAAATCCGGGGTGCGTCCTTGGAATTCCGTCTTCGTCCACGGCGACCAGACGCCGTGATGGTGAATGTGGTCGGGCGGGTAATCGTCACTCACCAGCGCGCCCGCCGGCGAGAAGATGGGGTGCAGGTAGCCTGCCCGGTGATACTCGACCGGGATGCCGGGCCGCGGCACGGCGGCGGGATCGAGGTGGTAGCTGAGCACCGCGCGTTCGGCGTCGCGGAAGGCCAGGGCACCTCGGGTCTCCCCTGACTCGACTCCCCCGGCGGCGGGGGTGTCCGGCTCCGTCGCGAGGCGGAGGACCAAGGTCTCCCCGGCGGCCTGCCAGGGGACCACCAGAGATGCGGCGCCGTCGGGCTCCGCCTGCACCGGCCAGCGGTTTCCGCGCTCATCGGTCGCCGTGGTGGGCGGCGGCAGGGCCGGGGGCGGGGTGAAGCGGATCACCTGCCCTGCGCGGTCGACCGGCGCCGGAGAGAGCGTGAGCGAGGCGGGCGCTGCCGCAGCGGCCGCCGGCGTCGGTGCCGCGGGCAACCTTCCTGCCGCCATCCCCAGCATCAGCGCCGCGCCCGCGAGCAGCGCGGAGGCGAGGCGGACGGAGGCGGGGGCGAGAGGGGAAGAGCGAAACACGGTGGAGATCGGCAGGCTCATTCCCAGTACTCCGCCCAACTCGTCGCTGTTTCCGTCACGCGCACGCGCTCCACCCGCACGAGCGGGCGTACGGGATAGCGGGCATCCGCCGGGCCCGCGGCCGCGAGGGCTCGGAGCGTGTCGCGCGCGGAGGCGAAGATGTGTTGCGCCATCACTTCGCTGGTGGGGTCGACGTGGTCGAAGCACACCACGCGATCCCCGTACGCCGTCTGAAGGTGCGCCGCCTGCGGGTCCTCCGAATTGATCGCCATGCTGTGGTCGAAGCGGTCGAGGAAGGGTCCGAGCCCCTGCTTGATCGCCTTGAAGTCGACGACCATGTCGCGGTCATCCAGCGTGTCGGCCACGAGCACGATCTCGACGGTCCGGCTGTGCCCGTGGGGAAAGCGGCAGGCTCCGGGGTGTTTGGAGAGCATGTGGCCGCTCTCCACGACGAAACTCTTGGCAATGCGGTAGGGCATGGCGGTTCCCCGCATGACGCCGGGCCGAGGGGTCCGGGGCAAGGACGAACGATGCCCGGCGGATGCTACACGGCTTGGGCGTGCCGGCGGGCCGTGGCTTGGAAGGTCGGGTCGAACCGCGAGGCCACCACGCGCAGCAGCGGGGCGCCGCGCGGGGTGACGCGGAGGCCGGCGTCGTCGCGCTCCACGATGCCGTCCGTCTCCAGGTCGCCGAGCGAGCCAACTTCGGTCGCATAGCGCGTCGCGACGTCCACGCCCAGCCGGCGGTCAAGGTCGGCAAAGTCGAGCCGCCGCCGACACATGATGTCCATCACCAGTTCGCGCCGCCGCTGGTCCTCCGCGGTGAGCCAGAGCCCGCGCTCGACCGGCAGTTGGCCGGCGTCGAGGGCGGCGTGCCACGCGCCGAGGGTCTTGTGGTTCTGGCGGTACGAGTTGGCGGTCTGCGAGATCGACGAGACCCCGAAGCCGTAAAGCGAGGCGCCGGCGCGGGTGGTGTAGCCTTGGAAGTTCCGGTGCAGGGTGCCGTCGTGGAGGGCGACGGCGAGTTCGTCGCCGGGTCGGGCGAAGTGATCGAGTCCGATGTCGAGGTAGCCCGCGCCGGTGAGGCGCTCGTGCGCGAGCGCGAACATCGCGAGCTTTTCCTCCGGTGCCGGAAGCTGGGCCCTTTGCTCAAAGATGCGCTGCGAGGGCTTCATCCAGGGCACGTGCGCGTAGCTGAAGACCGAGAGGCGTTCGGGCGCGAGGCCGAGGACGTCGTCCAGCGTGCGCGCGAAGGTCTCTGTGGTTTGCAGCGGCAGGCCGTGGATGAGATCGAGATTGATCGAGGTCACCCCGGCGGCGCGGAGCCAGTCCACGGCTTGCCGGTTCTGCGCGTGCGGCTGGATGCGGTTGATCGCGCGCTGGACGGCGGCGTCGGTGTCCTGCACGCCGAGCGAGGCGCGGTTCACGCCCATCTCCTGCAGCGCGGCGACGTGTTCCGCGCTGAGCCGGCGTGGATCGACCTCGACGCTGATCTCGGCGTCGTCCGCGAACACGAAGCGCCCGCGCAGCAGATGGGTCAGGCGTCGTAGTTGCTCCGGCGTGAGGAAGGTCGGGGTGCCTCCGCCGAGGTGCAGTTGCACGACCGGGCGACCGGGCCGCATGCGCGCAGCGGTGAGATCGAGCTCGCGGGCGAGGAGATCGAGGTAGCCATCGGCCGCGCCGTGGCGGCGGGTGATGACGGTGTTGCAGCCGCAGTACCAGCAGAGCGACTCGCAGAAAGGCAGGTGCACATACAGCGACACCGGACCGGCCTCGACGGTGTTGTCCTCGGCGAGCCGGGCGTTGAGGTCGAGCGCGCCGACATCCGCGTGAAACTGCGTCGCCGGTGGGTAGGACGTGTACCGGGGTGCGGGTCCCGAGTAGCGGCGGATGAGGTCGAGATCCAACGGTGCGACCGTGGCGCGTGCGGCAGCCGCTCCCGAGAGCGGGTCCAGATCTTGTGGGGAGATCATGGCCCCAGCATGCCACGCCGGCGGCGGACCGGCTCCGCATCGATTGACGAGGAGCGGGCGTTTCTTGCCGGGGGGAGATTGCCGCCGAGGCGGGCGGAGGCCGGCTAGGCGTAGCAGCCCACTCGGCGAGCCCGAGGCAGGTGGCGCTGCGGCGGCGATCGGGGCCCAGGCCGTTGCCGGCCTAGGTGCCGTAGAGGCGGTCGCCGAAGTCGCCGAGGCCGGGGAGGATGTACTTTCGTTCGTTCAGGCCGCGGTCGTGCGCGGCGGTGTAGACCGGGACGTCGGGATGCGCGGCGTGCAGGGTGGCCACGCCTTCGGGCGCACTGACGACACAGGCCATGCGCAGCGCCGTCGCGCCGTGCGACTTCAGGAGCGTCAGGGCCTGCGCCGCGCTGCCTCCCGTCGCGAGCATCGGGTCCACGAGCACCACCGTCCGGCCCGCCAGCGGGGGAAGTCTGCAGTAGTAGCTGTGCGCCACCGCCGTCGCATGATCCCGCTCCAATCCGACGTAGCCGACGCTGACGTCGGGGAAGAGGTCGATGAAGGGCTGCACCAAGCCAAGGCCCGCGCGCAGGATGGGCACAACGACGAGGGGCCGCGCGAGGCGCTGTCCCGCGGTCGGCTCCAGCGGGGTGGTCACGGTCGTTTCCCGCGTCGCCAGGTCGCGCGTGCACTCCATCGCCAGCAGCAATCCGAGGCGGTGCGCGAGGGCGCGGAACTCCGCCGGCGGCGTGTCGCGGTCGCGCAGGCTGGCGACGAGATGCGAGGCAAGCGGATGACGCAGGGGGTGGAGCATGGGCGGGAGGCTTCGACCGGGAACAGGAAAACCGGGATCAGAGGAGGCCTCGCTCGACCTTGCGCTCCAGGATGCGTTCGAGCTCCTTGCGCAGGATCTTCTCCTTGCCGCGCAGGCCGGGCATGCGCGCGAGCCAGTGGTAGACTTCCTCCTGCAGGTGCCGGGGCAGCACGGGCTCCAGCGCCGCCACTTTCTCCAGCGCGCGCACGACCGAAAGCGCGATGCGGTCGCAGACGATCGAGGCGGTCGCGGAGGCGTGCTGGCCGGCGAGGTGGAGCACTTCGTCGCGCGGGCGCAGCCGCCGGCGCTGCTTCTGCACAAGCCGGTAGTCGATCAGGCTCTCCATGTGCAGCGTCAGGGTCCGGGGATAAAAGCTCGCCATCAGGTTCCACGGATCGCCGCGGCCTTGATCACCCGCGCCGCGCAGGTCGCTGCGCAGCACGACCGAGGGAATGTCCGCGAACTTCGCGAGCATGAACTCCACCACCGTCCCGGCGTCGAGCTCGGTGCCGTCGAAGTTGAACAGCGCGAGGTCGCACTCAAAGAGCGCCCGGATGTCCTGGTCACGGATGGTCTGTGGATGCAGGCCCCGGAGTTCAAAGTCCTGCGGCAGTCGGCAAAGGAAGCGGCCGTGGGATTTTTCGTAGATCGCCTCGGCGAGGTACGCGTTGCCGACGAGGTGTTTGATGCTGAACAACTCGCTCGCGAAATAGACGGAAAGGCGCCGGGGCTTCTTCTTCATGCCGTTGGGTGAGGCGATCGGGAGAGGATGCTGCGGGAGGACGCGGCCCGGGGCAAGGCCCCGCTCGCGCGGGTGGCCGGCCGCGGTCCTCGCGCCCCTGCGCTAAAGCAGGGGCCCTGCCAACGCCGGGCCGCACCGCCGCCGGGCCGCGTCGGCGTCGGTGGTCGCTTGCGCCCCTTCCGGGATCGTCGCGCGTCGCGAGAGCGGCGTCGCGCCGCACGCGAGGTTGGGAACGGGATCGCCGCACGCGCCTCGGCGCCGGTCGGACCTACGGCTGCAGCGTGAGGGTGTGCCGCGTCGCTCCGGGCAGGAAGGGGGTCGCTTCGCCGCGGACCCATGCGTCGTGACCGGTCCGGAAGTACGGTGAGAGGGGATGGCCGCTCTGGCCGCCGGGTTGATGGAAGATGGCTTCGGCCTCGCGACCCGGTGCCACCACCATGCGTTCACTGGCGCCATCGGTCGGGGTCTGCACGCGCGGCAGGTCGGAATCTCCCGGCAGTCCCTGAGCCGGCATGCGGAGGGCGTCCGCCAGCCATCCGGGCAGCAGGGACGTGAAGGGGTGCTGCATCCGGAGCCGGTTGCGCTCACCCCACGTCGCCTTCGCGATCGGGAGGTCCCGGCGGTCGAGTTCCGCCACGACGTCGTCCGCCGCCGCGAGTTCGAGGGCGCGCCAGGAGGCGTACTCCGGCGCGAGGAGGTGCAGGGGTTGCTGCTCAAGCAGGGCCTGGAGGGGGAGTTCGTAGGGGAGGGTTCGGAAATCGAACCGCGGCCAGACGTCCACGCAGGGCGCGAAGATCGGGGTGAGCGCCCGGTTCGCGACGGCCGAGCGCCAGGCGCGGACGAGGCGGTAGCTGACGCTTTCGACGCGGGCGCGGCCGTCCCACTCCTGAACCGCGCGGCGGAGTTCGGCGCGCCGGGGGTGCTTTGCCACCGCCTCGTCGTCGAGGCTGGCCACGAGCCATCGCTGCCACCGGTCGAGGCGGGTGTTGCGGTCGTCGAGCGCGATGGCGAGGAGGTCGGCGGGCGCCACGGCCTGGCCGCTGGCCGCGTGGTTCGCCTGGAGTTCGCGGAGGCGGTCGCGGATCCGTCCGCCGCGTGTCGCTTCATCATAGCCTTGCTCCCCCAGACGGTCGAGGGCGTCCGCACCGACGAGACGTTGGTTCGCGGTCCAGAGAACGCCTCCAGGCGGCGCGATGATGACGGGGATCTGGTCTGGCGGGAGGAATCCGCTCCAGCCGCGGTCGCCATAGGCCCACGGCACGGGGAGGCGGCCGTCGTGTCCGAAGCGTTCGGGGAGGCGGCCCGCAATCGTCCAGGCGAGGCGACCGTTCCGGTCGGCGGCGAGCAGGTTCTGCGGGGGAATGCCAGTCTCGTGCGCGAGCGCGATCAGTTCGTCGACGGACCGGGCGGTCTCAAACGAAAGCAGGCGGAGGTTGACCGCTTTCGGATCGTGGAAGGTCCAGCGGTAGGCGAGGGGATGGCGCGTGGGAGACTCGCCGATGATCGGGCCCCATCGCGTCCAGCGGGTCTCAAGGCTTTCGTCGTCGCCGCCCTTTACGTGGATGGTCTGCTGGCGGCGTTCGAAGTCCACTGGCCTGCCTTCCACCAGGTACATGGCTTCAGGCAGGCGGGCGTCGGGCTGCACGCGCACCAGGTCGCCGCTGTCGGTGTAGCTGTTGGTGAAACCCCAGGCGACGTGTCCGTTGCTGCCCACGACCATCGCCGGGGCTCCCGGGAGGGTGGCGCCGGTGACGTCGTGCCCGACCCCGTCCGGGTCGGTCCACCGGAAACGCGCGCGGTACCACACCGTGGGGACCGAGAGTCCAAGGTGCATGTCGTTCTCGAGCAGCGCCGGGCCTCCGGCCAACGCGCCTTCCACGCCGAAGCTGTTCGAACCGGGTCGGCTCTCGCGGTGGCCATCGGTGACGAAGCCGAAGCTCCGGCGTGCGTCGGGGGGCGGTTGCCGGGCGGCGGGTCGGGTGGGGAGGGGTGAGGCGGGATCGCCGGATCGGAGATTCAGGGAACGTTCCGACGGTACCGGCGCGAGCGGGGCCGTCGTGCCATCCAGCGCCGAGTCTTCCGGGCCGATCCGCGGGGCGAAGAAGGCCAGCGCACCGGCCCCGAGCGTTTCCCGGAGGGTGATGAGGGTGCGCTCAAACTTCCCGCTGTGGTCCTGCAGGTCGAGGGCCATGGCGTGAATGCACAGGATCGTGTCCTCCGGATGCCAGGCGACGGGATCAAGGCGAAGAACGTCGTACTCCCACGGCCGCGGGGCCGACTGCAGTGCGTGGTTCACGCCCTCGGCGTAGGCGGTGAGGAGCGTGCGCTCCCGTTCGGGCAGGGTGGCGAGGGTTCGCCCGGCGAGGTCGCGAAACGCGTGGATGCGGGCCTGCCGATCGAGCGGGAGCGCGGCGGCGCCGAAGAGTTCCGCGAGTTCCCCGGCCGAGCGGCGCCGCAGGAGATCCATCTGGAAGAAGCGATCCTGGGCATGGACGAAGCCCGTGGCCCGGGCGAGGTCCTCCCGGGTGCGCGCCGTGAAGGTCGGCACGCCGAGCGCGTCGCGTTCCACGGTGACCGGCGCCGTGAGCCCCGGCAGGCTGCGCGGGCCGTCCAACTGCGGCAGGCTGCGCTCGAGGCGTTTCCAGCCCCACGCCAGCGCGGCGAGGAGCAGGAGGGCGACGAGGCTGGCGCCAATCCCGGTGAAGCGGAGGAGCCGGGGCCAGCGGGAAGGCGCGGACATGAGGCGGTGGCGAGGGGGTGGAGGTGCGACGCGCGGTGCCCGACTAGTCGGAGCCGGCGATCACCGCCGTGTCCCCGAGTCCCTCCGGGCCCATCGAGAGATAGCCGCCGTCAACCATGAGGGTCGTGCCGGTGATGAACGAGGCATCGGCGCTCAGGAGGAAGAGCGTGGGGCGGGCGACCTCGATGGCGTGTCCCATGCGGCGGAGCATGTGGTAGCGGCCCCAGATGGGATCCCACTTCGCGCGGCCGCCACCGTCGAGATTCGCCGCCTTGTCGGTCTCGTTCGTCCAGATCCAACCTGGGTCGACGCTGTTGACCCGGATGTGATCCGGCGCGAGGTCGAGCGCCTGGCAGCGCGTGAGTTGGGCGCACGCGCCCTTGGCCGCATTGTACGTCCAGCGGTGCGCCTGCGCGATGTGCGCGGAAATGCTCGAAATGTTCACGATCGCGCCGCCGCCCACCTTGCGCTGGTGCGGCACGACGTGCTGCACCATCCGGGCGTACGCGAGGGGGCCGGCCGAGAAGCTGCGCATCCAGCGCCTTCGCGGTGAAGGCGAAGGCGTTGTTCACGAGGTAGTCGATCCGGCCAAAGGTGGACGCCGTCCGTTCCGCCGCCTCCCGGCAGAACGTCTCATCCGCCATGTCCCCCGCGAGAAAAAGCACGCGGCGGTCCGGCGTCTGGAGTTCCTCCATCGTGCGTCCGGCCGCTGGGTTCAGGTCGGTGAAGGCCACGGCGGCCCCTTCCTTCAGCAATTCCTCAACAATGGCTCGGCCGATGCCGGCTCCGCCGCCGGTGACGAGTGCAACCTTGCCGCGGAAGCGGTCGGGAATCGGGGGATGCTGCATGGGAAAAGGAGCTGGGAAGGGACCATGCGCGCCGCACGCTCAGCGGCGCCGCAGGTAAACGTACGTGCAGAGAAGCGCCAGCATCACCGTCGGTCCATTGATCCACCACGCATTCAGGGGCACGCGGTAACGGTCCACCGCCCACACCATCAGCGCACTCTTCGCGGCGATCAGGACCCAACCCACCACCAGTCCGATCTCCAGCCGCCGGTTGCGCGGCTCGCGAACCCGCACCGTCACGTCCCGCACGAACGCTTGGTCGTACTCCGTCCGCGAGGGCGCCTGGCCGGTGAGGAGTTGGAGCAGGTTGGCAAACATCAGACTGTTACCGTTAGCCACTCCGACAGGAAAGGAAAGTCAGGCCTGCAGTGTTGCAGCACCCCAGAGGGGCGCGGTGCCGCTGGTCGTTTGCGAAAGGAGGTCGGCTGACTCGGTGGAGATGCGGCGAGGAACCTTGCCGACGCTGCTGGGTCCGAATCAGCGGCAAGCGTTGCCGTGCCTGTCTTCCGCCCTTCTCCTCTTCCTCCATGTTCCGCGCCCGGTTCGTTTCCTGCGTCTTCGCTTCCGTCCCGCTGCTGGCCGCTTCGATCGGGGCGCAGCCGGCGACGGCTCCTGTCGCTGGCGCCGTCGCGCCCGCCTCCGCGACGAAGGCAGTGACCTACAAGAGCGTCGTTCTGGTCAGCAACCGCGCCGGCGCGGAGTGGGATGGCAAGGTGCGGGTGCTCGAGGACCACTTGGCGGCGCAGCTCTCGGAGCTGGGGTTTGCGGTGCTGACGCGGGAGGTCGTGGTTGACTCCCTGCGCGCCTTCGATCCCGCCGTGGCCGCGCTGCCGCGCCCAGCCGATGGGCTGGAGGCGCAGTTGACCGAGCAGAGTTCCGCGTTGCGCCTGGCCCAGAGCTTGGGCGTGAACTACCTCATTCACGCATCGCTGGCCTCGATCACCGCCACGGACGTGGTCGCCAAGGCCTACGGGGTCGAGACCCGCTCCCGGGAACGGGCCCTGCGCGTGAGCTACCGGCTGGTGGATGCTTCCGACGGGGGCAGCCTGACCGGCGACACCGTGCGGGTCGCGACCGTGGTGCGGCAGACCGCGAATGCGGAGACACGGCGGGAGGGTGTGGAGGACGACTTGCTCGACGAGGCGGCGGGGCGGATCGTCGACAGCCTGCGGGTACGGGTGGCCGCGGGGCGCGTGTCCGCGCGGTCCGCCGTCGCGGAGAAAGTGATGCTGACGCTGCGTCTGGAGGCGGCGGATCTCCTGATTCCCGAGGTGCGTCTCGGACCGGAGAACACGGTGGCGATCAGCGAGTCGAAGTACCGTCTCACGCCCTTGAACGCGACGGTCGAAATCGACGGGGTCGCCGTTGGCAGCGCCCCCGGCCCGCTCGCCGTGCGGCCGGGCTTCAGCCGGCTCCGCATCACCCGGGAGGGTTTCGCCCCGTGGGAACGCACGATCAATGCCGTCGAGGGGCAAACCCTCTCAATCGCGCTGACGTTGTCCGATTCTGGATACGCGCGCTGGAAGGACGCCACGGCGTTCATCAACGCACTCAAGGACGGTGCGCGACTCACCGACGCCGAGGTCAAGGTGCTGGAGGGCTACGGCAGGATGCTCTCGGAGAGTTTCTCCCGCATGGAGACGAAGGAGAACGTCCGCCTTGTCATCCCGGGCGTGCGGCTCTGAGCCGGGGTCGTTCTGCCGCGCGTCCGCCTGGGTCCTCTTTCCCTGCCGAGTTTTTCGCCATGAAACCTTCGCTTTTCCCGTCCCTCCTCGCCCTCTCCCTCGCCGCGTGCGGCGTCACGTCGTTCGCCGCTGAAGACGCGGCGCTCCGGAAACTCGCCATCGGTACGGTCAACGTGAACGCGGCGACGTCGTCGGCGGCCGCCGCCAGCGGGCGCAAGGTGGCGCTGGACCGCATGACCGAGAATCTGGGCGCGCAGTTGCTCGCGGCGTTCCAAACCGGCCGGCGCTTCCAGCTCGTCGGCCGGGCCGACGGCGCCGCCCTGGTGGAGGAAGCGGCGGCGACGGGCAAGGCCTTCGCGTTCGGCGAAGCCGACTACCTGCTTGTCGTCACGGTCGACGATTTTCAGGACGCGATGGAGACCAAGACCTTCGCGACCCTGGGCACCACGGTGACCTCGCGCACGCTGCGTCTCGCGGCGATTTCCTCGGTGTACGAGGTCAAGACCGGGGCCGTGCTCGAGGTGGCCAACCTCAGCGTGAGCCGGACCGCCCCGGAGGAGCAGCGGGGGCAGATCACGGGGGACACGCGCGACGCACTGCTGCGCGAACTGGTGCAGGAACTCGCGGAGAAGACGGCGCGTTATGTTTCCGACGTCGTTTACCCGGCGCGGATCGTGGCGAGGACGAACGAGGTGGTGACGCTCAATCGCGGCGACGGTACCGGCATCGCGCCGGGACAACTCTGGGAGGTCTTTGCCCTGGGGACGGAGATGAAGGATCCGGACACGGGGGCGAGCCTCGGCCGGGAGGAAGTGCTGGTCGGGAAGATCCGGGTGACGCGGGTGACGGCCAAGACCTCGCAGGCGCGCGTCGAAGAGGATCTCGGCATTGATCGCGGCGCGCTGGTCCGTCCGGTGGCGCAGTGAGCGGCGGCGATCCGTCCTCCGCCGTCCCGCACCTCCGCCCGCCTCGCGCGGGGCGCGGTGCCCCTTGCCGTGCGCTCGGGGCCGTCGCGCTGCTGATCGCGCTGGCGGGATGCCAGACGTATACGACGGAGACCGCGCCCCGCGACTCCGACCTGCGTCGGGGCTCCCTCGACTCCGCGGTGCGCCGGGCGGATGCGGACGCGCGGCGCCATGATGGCGGCAAGGATGCGGTCCTCTATCGCTTGGAACAGGGGGCGATCCTGCGGCAGGCCGCGCTGGCGGGACTGCCGACGCCTCCGGCGGCGCCGACCGGCCGGAGCGTGGGCGTGGGTCCCTCCCCGGCAAGCCCGGAGTCCGGATCGCCGGCGCCCTTCCGCCCCGGCGCGGCGCACCTGCGGGCCAGCGTCGTGGCCTTCGACCGGGCGGAGGCGCACATCAACGCCTTCGACCGCGGACCGGAAATCCCGCTGGGTGCGTCGTCCCTCGCGCTCCTGACCAATCTGGCGAACCAGCCGTATGAGGGACGCGACTACGACCGGATCCTCCTGCACGCGTATCAGGCGCTCAACTACCTGCAACTCGGTGAGCGTGATGCCGCGCGCGTGGAGCTGAACCGCGCCCTGCAGCGGCAGCGCGATGCGCTGGCCCGGAACGCGGCGCGCCTCGCCGATGCCGACGCCGCGGCGGCCGAGCTGCGCTCGGGGCGGGTGACCGATCGCGAGGGCAACCGCGCGGACTACGACATCGCCCGCACGACGGGCGACGCGGAGGCGCGGCGGAGACTGGCCTCCGTCGCCGCCGCCGCCACCGCCCGCATCCGGCCCTACGGTGATTATGTCAATCCCTTCGTGGTCTTCCTCGACGGGCTGTTCTTCCTGACGCAGGCCGAGGATCGCTCCGACTTGGAGCGGGCCCGGGTCTCCTTTGAACGCGTGGCGGCGCTCGCGCCCGACAACCCCTACGCTGCCGCGGACGCCGCTGCGGCCCGGGCTGCGGCGGAGGGGACCCTGCCCACCGGCCTGACCTATGTCATCTACGAGGCCGGCAGTGCGCCGTTCCGCGAGGAGATCCGCCTGACCCTGCCTCTCTACCTCGTGACGGACAAAGTGTCCTACGTCGGCGCCGCCTTCCCCCGGTTGCGCTTCAGCGAGGGCCGGCCCGCCCCGCTCGAGGTCTCGGCCGACGGGGTCACGCACACCTCCGCCCTCGTCTGCAGCATGGACTCGGTCATCGCCAGCGACTTTCGCGACGAGTGGCCGGCCGTGGTCACGCAGACATTGGTGGGGACGGCCTTGAAGGCCGCCCTCGACGCCGCCGTGCAGCGCCGGGCCAGGGAGAAACTTGGCGAAGGCGGTCAGGCCTTCCTCGAGATTTTCACCGCCCTGATCCAAGACTCGACGACCATCGCCGACACGCGGACGTGGCGCTCGCTGCCGCAGGAGTTCCACACGGTGCGCCTGGCGACGCCGGCGGATCGGCGGCTGGTGCTCTCCGTTGGGGGGACCCGCCGGACGGTCGAACTCGATCCCGGCCGGATCAACGTCGTGACCGTCAAGTTGATGGATCCCGGATCGCCCTTGCTGGTCAATCAATGGGTCCTTGTGCCTGCTCCCTGAGCCCCCTCCGTCCCTTTTCCCGCATGAAATCCCTCGCCCCGCTCGCCGCTCTGGCGGCCCTCCTCCTGCCCCTCACCGGTTGCCAGACGAACGTCAACACGGTGTCTCGCGCCGAGCCGCTGGCCCGGCCGACGCCGGTCAGCGACAAGCGCATCGTCACCGACCGCACGCTCGGCGAATTGATCGGCGTGGTCAGCGTCAATGAGACCCTCGTCTCCGGAAATCTCCGGAAGGTGCAGGTGACGCTGGAGAATCTCCGCGACAACAACCGCGAGATCCGCTACCGCTTCGAGTGGGTCGATCGAGACGGCATGGCGGTCGGCGGAGTCTCCGAACTGTGGCTGCCGCTGGTGCTCGCCGGCCGCGAGACCCGGAGCGTCTCCACCGTAGCCACGACGCCGCGCGCCGTCGACTTCACCCTGAAGATCGTCGAGGGTAAGTGAACCGCCGCCCCGTGTCGCCCTTTCCCGCCCGCGCCGCCCGCTCCCGACTTTACCCATGAACTCGCCGCTTCCGCTCCCCCGTGCCCTTTCCGCCGCCGTCGCCGCCGGCGTCCTGCTTGCGCTCTCCGGCTGCCAGACGCCGCGCGACGCGAAGTACATCGAATCAGGTGGCGCCAGCACGGTCGTCACCCTCGATCAAATCAACATCCAGGATTGGAACCGCGCCGCCGACGCGATGGTTGCCTCGATGCTCGCCTCCGGCGTGCTGGAACGCGTGCCGGAGCAGCCCGCGGTGCTGGCGATTTCCCGGATCGTGAACAACACGCAGCAGCAGGTGGACACGGATTCGCTGACCAAGAAGATCCGCGTCGCGTTGAACCAGTCCGGCAAGGTCATCACCACCACGACGCTCGGCTTGGGCGGCAAGGCCGAGGATCCACTGGCGAAGGAATCCGCGGAAATGGCCGCGATGCTCGCCGGCCAGAAGCAGGTCACGCGGCTCCCGTATTACACGCTCTCCGGCAAGCTGCTGGAGGACCGCGCCCAGGCGGGCAAGGTGAAGCAGGTCACTTACACCTTCCAGCTGTCGCTCACGACGGTGAAGGACGGCCTCGCCGTCTGGGAGGAGGAGAAGCAAATCACCAAGCAGGGAACGCGTTCCTCGGTCGGTTGGTAGCGTACGGTCGGCGACCGGCGCGGCTGAATTTTCAGGGTGGGTTTCCGCCTGCGTCCGGGCTTCCCTTTCCGTCGCGGGGCCGCTTGGCTCCGCAGCGGTGCCGCTTCCCATGCCCCCCCGCCGGAATCTCGTCTTCACCCTTGGATATCTGTTTGCCCTCGTCGTCGCGTCGCCCGGCGGATTCGCGGCGGCGCCGACCGGGGCCACACCCGCCGCGGCAATGCCGTCGCCCGCCCCGAAGGCTCCGGAGGTCGACCCCGCGAAGGACCTGCCCCGGACTCCCCCGGTCGAGCCGGCCCGCGCGCTCGCCACGTGGCGGGTCCGGCCCGGCTTCGCCCTCGAACTGGCCGCGCACGAGCCGCAGGTGACGTCGCCCATCGCGCTCTCGTTCGACGAGCGCGGCCGCATGTTCGTCTGCGAGATGGTCGACTACCCGGAGCAGCGTGACGTGGTGCCGCATCTTGGGCGCATTTCCTGCCTGGAAGACCGGGATGGTGACGGGGTGTACGAGACCCGCACGGTGTTCGCGGAAGATCTTGCTTGGCCGACCGGGCTGATCTGCGCGCGCGGCGGCGTCTACGTGATCGCGACACCCGACATCGTCTTCCTGAAGGACGACGATGGCGACGGCCGGGCGGAGCGGCGCGAGGTCGCGTTCACCGGTTTTTCGAGCGGCCAGAAACGGCTGAACGTTCAGGCGCAGGCGAACTGCCCGCTCTGGGGTCTCGACAACCGCATTCACCTGCAGACGGGCGGTGGCCACCGGGGCACCGTCACGTCGCCGCTGCGCCCGGACCTGCCGCCGCTGGAGTTGGCGGGCCGGGACTTCTGGTTTGACCCGCGGACCCATGAGTTCGGTGCCGAGGCGGGCGGGGGACAGTATGGCATGAGCTTCGATCCGTACGGCCGCCGGTTCGCGTGCAGCAACAGTGACCATCTCCAGCTCTACGTGTACGATGATCGCCTCGTGCCCGCCGGTCCCGGCCCGGCCCTGCCGGCCCCGCGGGCGAGCATCGCCGTGGACGGCGGCGCCGCTGAGGTGTTCCGCATCAGTCCGGACGAACCGTGGCGGATCGTGCGCACGCGTTGGCGGATCGGCGGCGTCGTCGCCGGAATGGTCGAGGGCGGCGGGCGTGTCTCGGGGTATTTCACGGGTGCGACCGGAACGACGTTCTACCGCGGCGATGCCTTTGGTCCGGGATTCCCGTCCTCCACCTTCACCGGCGACGCCGGCGGGCAGTTGGTCCACCGCAAGCTGATCCAGCCGAACGGCGCCAGCTTCCTCGGGCGCCGCGCCGCCGATGAGGCGAACGTCGAATTCGCCGCGAGCACCGATCCTTGGGTCCGCGTGGTGAACTTCGCCAACGCCCCGGACGGCTCGCTTTACCTCTGCGACATGTACCGCGAGGTCATTGAGCACCCGTGGAGCATCCCCGAGACGATCAAGCAGCACCTCGATCTCACTTCCGGGCGGGATCGCGGAAGGATCTATCGGATCGTGCCGGCCGACTCGGGATGGAGTCGCCGCTCGCGCGTTGCGATTGACCCCGCGGATACGGCGGGGTTGGTCCGCCTTCTCGCGCACCCGAATGGCTGGCATCGGGACACGGCGAGCCGCCTGCTGTACGAGGGGCAGGATCCGGCGGCGATCCCGCTGCTGGTCGCGCTGGCCCGCGAGGCGGCTGAGCCGCTGGCGCGGGTTCACGCCCTCGCGGTGCTGGAAGGTTTGCAGGCGGTGCCCGCGTCCACGCTCGCGCGGCTGATCGCCGATCCGGATGCCGGGGTGCGGGAGCGGGCGATCGGCTCCCTGCTGCGCCATCCCCCGGCGGCGGGCACGCCGCTGCCGGCCGACGTGGCGGCGGCGCTGGCGGGGCGGGCGGCTGACGACGCGATCCGCGTTCGCTTTCACGCCGCCCTGGCGGCTCCGCTGCTGGCCCCGGCGTCGGGAACGGCGTTGCGGGCGGCGCTCGCGCGCCGGGATCCGGCGGATGCGTGGATCGGTGCCGCGGTCCTGCGCAGCGCCGATCGCGACCTCTTCCTCGCGTTGCGTCCCGAACTGGCCTCGTTCCCGGCGGCGTGGGTGGCGTCGTTCATCGAGACGCTGGCCGCTGATTCCTCGCCCCGCACGCTGGCGCTGCTGCGTGAGACGCTGACCGCGGAGCGGCCGCCGGTGGCGTGGATCAAGGCGTTTGGTGACGGTCGCCGCCGCGCCGGGGCCCCGGAGGAGGCGCTGGAGCGCGATGCGGCCCTCGCCCCGTTGTTTGCCCGGGCGGAGGCGGCGCTCTGGCGTTCCGATTCGGCCGAGGCGGACCGTCTTGATTCCGTGGCGCTGCTGTCGCTGGTCCGGTGGGAGCGGGCAGGGCGCTCCATCGTGCTCTGCTTGGACAAATCGATGCCGGTGGCGGTCCAGACGCGCGCCGTCGAGGCGATCGGCCAAGGGGCGCGTGACGAGGCCGGACGCTTGCTCATCGACGCGTGGCCGCGCCTGAAGCCCGCCGCGCAGGCCGCCGCCCTCAAGGTCTTGCTGGCCCGCCCCGCGCTCAGTGTGGAGTTGCTGCATGCGGTCGAGCGGGGCGTGGTGCCGGCGACGGATTTTTCCGCTTCGGACATCGAGGCCCTCTGCTCACACCGGTCGCCCGATGTCGCAACGCTCGCGCGCCGCGCCCTCGCGGCCGTACGCCCGAAGTCCCGCACTGAGGTTCTGGCGGAGTTTCAGCCTGCGATCGACCTCCGTGGCGTGGCGGCGCGCGGGCGCGAGGTGTTTGAGCAGCGTTGCCTCGTCTGCCATCGGGCGGGGGAGAGCGGCATCGAGGTCGGACCCAATCTGCTGACCGTGAAGAGCCGCGGCCGCGACGGCCTGCTCACCGCGATCGTCGATCCGCACCGCGAGGTCGCTCCGGCCTACGTCGCCTACACGGTCAACACCAAGGAAGGCGCCAGCTTCCAGGCCCTCATCTCCCGCGACGACGCGTCGGGCCTCACGCTCCGGCTGATGGGCGGCATCGATGTGACGCTCGCCCGCAGCGCGATCGCGGGCAGTTCCTCGGATGGCCGCAGTCTCATGCCGGAGGGCCTGGAGTCGGGTCTGACCGTGCAGGCGATGGCCGACCTCCTGACCTTCATCGAGGAACTGCGCTGAGCGCAGAGTCGCTGGGAATTCCCTCCGCAGCGACCGGCGTCGCCGCGGAGGTCGGTGCCCGCCCTTGCGTTGCGCGGGTGAGGCCTCAGGTCCGACCTGCCGACCTGCTCTGCACTTCGCCTTACGGATCGACCAGCATCGGCATCCAGTTGCCCTGCTTCACGACGGGGCGGTTGCCGGAGGCCGGGAAGGACGCTTGAACCGCGCGGCGCAGGCGCGGTGAAAGTTCAGCCATGACGGCGGAGGCGTCGCTGTGCCCGGCGAGATTCGTCAGTTCGCGTGGGTCGACGGAATGGTCGTACAATTCGCGGCCCTGCCGCCCCTCGTCCCATTCGGTGTAGCGCCAGCGGGCGGTGCGAAGGCTGTAGCCGGAATACATCTCCTCGCCGGATTTGCGCGTCACCTGACAGAGCGCCCAGCCGCGGCCTTCCTGGGTCGGATCGCGGAGGATCGGAGTGAGGTCCTGACCCTGCAGGTTGGACGGTGCGGGTACGCCCGCCAGCGCGGTGAGGGTGGGGTAGAGATCGACCTGGCTCACGGGCGTCGCGGCGACGGTGGCGGGATGCGTGGTGCCCGGGGCGATGATGAGCAGCGGCACCCGGGCGCTCTCCTCGAAGAGGCTCCGTTTTCGCCAGAGGCCGTGCTCGCCGGTGTGGTAGCCGTGATCGCTGGTGAAGACCACGGTGGTCGAGTCAGCGAGGCCGAGGCGATCGAGGGCGGCCATGACGCGTCCGAGCTGGGCGTCCATGAAGCTGATGCTCGCGGAGTAGGCTTGGATGGCCGCGCGGCGCTGGTCGTTGGTCATCTTCGCCTCCTCGGGATTCGCGCTCCCGAGGGCCGCGGCGGGAAGGTCGGCCTGATCCTCCGCCACGCCGCGGACCACCCGCTGGGCCTCGCGGGGGTGCAGGTCGAAGTAGCGCTGGGGCGAGACGTAGGGCGTGTGGGGGCGGTAGAAGCCCACCGCGAGGAAGAAGGGGCGATCCGGCTGGCGGGCGCAGCGTTCGAGGACCCACTCCGCCTCGGAGGCGAGGAGGTAGTCGGTGTGCTTCGTCTCGTCGCGAGGGGAAGCGTACCAGCTCACCGTTCCGCCGAAGTTGCCCGGACGCAGCGAGAAGATTTCCGGATGTTCCTCCAACCGGTCGACGCCGGCGGGGTTGATTCCGACCTCCCAAGACGCCGGGTCATCGTGGCCGGCGGTGCCGATGGAGTTGGGCACGCCGTAGTGGTAGAGCTTCCCGATGCGGATCGCCCAGGCGCCGGCGCGACGGAACGCCTGCGGGAGGCTGATCTGCTGGGGCACCGATTGGCGGAAGATTTCCGCGTTGGCGAGGATGCCGGTGCTGTTCGGGTAAAGGCCGGTGAGCATTGAGTTCCGGCTGGGTCCGCAGAGCGGAAAGGTGCAGTAGGCGCGCTCGAACCGCACCCCGCGCGCGGCGAGTCGATCGATGTGGGGCGTCCGCGCCTGTGCATCGCCATAGCAGCCGAGCATGGTGTTCAGGTCGTCGGCGATCAGGAAGAGCACATTGCGGGGGCGTGACTCCGCGGCCGCCGTCGCCGGGAGCAGCGTCGCCAGAGTGGCCAGCACGAGCGTGATCCAGCGTCGGGGGTGCTTCGGGGTGGGGTGCATCACAGCCTGAGCCAGAACCCCCCGCCCGCCTCGCGCAAGCCGAACCACCGGGCGTTTTCGGCGTTGAGGTCCGCTCCGGAACGGCGTTCGTTCAGTCATTCCGATGACCCCGATCCCCCGTCGCCGGTTCCTCCAGTCCTCCCTCCTCGGCGGAGCCGCCGCGCTCCTTCCGCGCTCCGCGCTGGCAGCGGCCGGTGGCGCTGGCGCAGACGCCCCGGCCCTGCGGATCGCGACGTTCCGCGCCGATCTCACGCCGCCGCTCGGCCACCCGCTCTGCGGCGGCTGGATCGCTCCGGCGGCGGAAATCCTCGATCCACTCGAGGCAATGGGCTTCGTCATCCTCGGCGCCGGCGCGCCGCAGGTGGTCTGCGCGATCGATTGGACCGGTGTGCTCAACGCCGAGCATCTGGCGTGGCGCGAGGCGATCGCGCGCGCCGTCGGCACCACGCCGGATCGGGTCGCCCTCCAGTGCGTCCACCAACATGATGCGCCCTTCGTCTGTTTCCGGGCCGATGAGTTGCTCCGGCCCTACGGTTTCGCGGTCGCGGACCGTGCGTTCGTGACCGAAATGCGCGACCGGCTCGCCGCCGCCGCCGCCGCCTCCCTCGCGGGCGCACGCCCCCTGACCCACGTGGCCCGTGGGTCGGCGCCGGTGGAGCAGGTCGCCGGCAACCGCCGGGTCCTGCTCGATGCCTCAGGCAAGGTCGTACGGATGCGGGGGAGTTCCTGCCGCGACGCCGAGCTGATCGCCCTGCCCGAGGGTCTCATCGATCCGCAACTCCGAACCGTGGCTTTCTACAGCGGCGAGACGCGGGTGGCGGCCTGCCACTACTACGCGTGCCATCCCATGAGCCACTACGGCAAGGGCCGGGTGGGCAGCGACTATGTGGGCCTGGCGCGTCGCCGGCGTCAGCAGGAGGATTCCGGCTGCCTGCGCCTGTACTTCACTGGCGCGGCCGGCAATCTTGCCGCCGGCAAGTACAACGACGGCTCCGCGGAGGCGAAGGTCCGTCTCACCGAGCGGATGTACCAAGCGATGGTCCGTTCGGATGAATCGCTCCGTCCCCGGCCGCTCCAGCGGGTGCGGTGGAGCACGCGGGACATCCTGCCGCCTCCGGATCCCGCCTATCCGCCCGAGCAACTCCGGGCCCAACTCTCCAATCCGTCGCAGACCCGGGTCCAGCGCTCCATCGCCGCCATGCGGCTGTCGTGGCGCGACCGCGTCGAGTCGGGCCTGCCGATCTGCATCAGTGCGCTGCACCTCGACGACATTTCGCTGCTGCACCTGCCGGCCGAGGCGTTTGTGGAGTATCAGTTGCTGGCGCAGGGAGTGTCGCCGGATCGCTTCGTCGCGACCGCAGCCTACGGCGACGGGGGGCCGTGGTACCTGCCGACCCGGCCCGAGTATCCCAAGGGCGGATACGAGGTCAGCGTCGCCTTCTGCGATCCGGTCGTGGACGACATCCTCACGGTCGCGATCCGTGGGGTCCTGTCGGGAGCCGCGTAGGGCGCCACCGTCGCCGGGGAACCGAGGCTCCGGCAGGATTGCTGCAGGAAAAGAAGCGGGTCAGGCGGAGGCGGCGAGGTCGCCGCCCCGGCGGGCGTGCACCGCCCAGTCGTACACCTGCGCGTAGGCCGCGGCGGAAGGCCCCCAGCCGAAGTCGCCCCGGAGTCCTCGCTCCCGCAAGGCGGCGAAGTGCGCGGGGCGGTCGCGGTACGTCGCGCAGGCCGAGCCAACCGCTCCGGCGAGGGCCGCCGCCGTCGCTTCGTGGAAGCGAAAGCCCAACCCGCCTCCCGTGGCTTCGTCGTACGGGGTCACGGTGTCGATCAGCCCGCCCGTCGCCCGCACCACCGGCGGCGTGCCGTAACGCATCGCGTAAAGCTGGGTCAGGCCGCACGGCTCGCTGCGGCTGGGCATGATGAACGCGTCGCTTCCCGCTTGGACCAGGCGGGCCAGGGCGGCGTCAAAGCCGATGCGCACACCGACCCGCCCCGGGTTCGCGGTGGCGAGGCGGCGGAAGGCGTCCTCCAGCGCGGGATCCCCCGAGCCGAGCAGCGCGATCTGCAGGGGGTGCGTGGCCAGCAGCGCCGGCAGTGCCTCCGCGAGCAGGTCGAGGCCTTTCTGGTGCACGAGCCGGGCGACGACGCCGAAGAGCGGCGCCTCGGGCGCCGCGGCGAGGCCAAGCTGGCGTTGCAGGGCGTCCTTGCACACCGCCTTGCCCGCGAGGTCGCCGGGCCCGTAACGCGCGGGAAGGGTCGCATCGGTCGCCGGGTTCCAGGCGTCGGGATCGATGCCGTTCAGGATCCCAATGAGGTCCGCGCCCCGGAAGCGCAGGACGTCGTCCAACCCGCAGCCGCTCTCGGGCCGGCGGATTTCCTGGGCGTAGGTCGGGCTGACCGTGGTGATCTTGGTTGCGTGGTAGAGTCCGCCCTTCATCGGGTTCGCGGCCCCGAGCGCTTCGAGGCTGCGGGGGTGGAACTCCGACGGCGGAATGCGGGCGTAATCCACCGCCTCGCGGGCCGCGTAGCCTTGATGCTCGAGGTTGTGGACGGTGAACACCGATGCGGCGCCACCCAGCGGCGAGTCGCGGAGCACCGTGTTCAGGAGCACCGGGACCCATCCCGTCGTCCAGTCGTGCGCGTGCACCACGTCGGGGATCCAGTCCAACTGCAGGCACAGCGTGAGCGCCGCCCGCGAGAGCGCGATGAAGCGCCGGTCGTTGTCGGGATAGGAGGTGTTGCCCTCGCCGTAGACTCCGGCCCGGCCGTAGAGGGCGTCGTTCTCGATGAAGTAGCAGGGCACCGCCGCGCCCGGCAGGCTGGTCTCCCACGTCCGCGCCCAGAGCGCGGACGGGCCGACGTCGATGCCAAGGGGCTCCGCCCGCGGGCGCCAGAAGCCCAGGCGGCGGACCGATCGGTACAGCGGGCAGACGATCCGCACGTCATGACCGAGTTCGGCAAGCGCCTTGGGCAGGGCGCCGACCATGTCCGCGAGGCCGCCGACCTTGACGAACGGATCAACCTCGGGCGCGACAAAAAGGATCTTCCGGGAAAACACGGGCCGTCACGCTAGGAAGAAACGGGACGGCCTGCCGAGGGAATTCTCCCTCGGCCGGAAACGGAGGCGAGGAGACGCCCGCTCAGGCGTCCGCCGCGCCGGCATCGCGCCCCGCGCGGGAGCCGTGGCGCTTGTCGGAATGGAACGTGTCCGCCCGGCGGCGGAGCATTTCGTTGAGTTTGTCCACCAGCAGGTCGATCGACTTGTAGGCGTCCTCCGAGGAGACCGACGCGATCAGGTCCGGGCCGCTGATCTCAATGTGGCCCTTGGCGATGAAGTTGTGCCCGATGGCCTTCGTCTTGTCGTGCTCGATGTCCACCCGCACCCGCACGATGTGCGGCTCGTGGCGGAAAAGGCGTTCCACCTTTTGCTGCACGCTGGAGCGGAGCGCGTCGGTCAGCGTGACGTGAATGCCACGGAGCACGAGTTTGTCGTTCAAGTGGGCCGGATCAATGGAGGGGTTGCTCATCACTAAAACTCTATCCATCCGGCCCGGGAACGCGAGTCCACGCGTATCGAAGAAGGCGCGATTTTGGGACGCAGCGCGGGGCGGCTGGGGAGCGCGGGTGCCTGGGGTCGCCGGCCGCGAGGGGTGTCCGGAAATGGGTCGACGCAGCGGAGCCTCCGGCGTAGGCATGTGCGTAGCGGACGGCGTCCGCCGAGCCCCGATTTTTCCTCCCATGCCCCGGAACTCCGCCCTGTTTGATCTCTCTGGTCGGGTCGCCTTGGTGACCGGCTCCTCGCAGGGCCTCGGCTTCGCGCTCGCGCGGGGTCTCGCCGAGGCAGGTGCGTGGGTCGTGCTGAACGGGCGCGATCCCGACAAGCTGGAGCGGGCGGCGGAGGCGCTGCGCGGCGAGGGTTGCTCGATCGCCACCGCGGTGTTCGACGTCACGGATTCCGCCGCTGTGGCTGCGGCGGTGGCGCGGATCGAGGACGAGCAGGGCCCGGTGGACATCCTCGCGAACAATGCCGGCATCCACCGACGCGCGCCCTTGGCCGACATGTCGGAGGCGGATTGGCGGGCGGTGATCGACCTCAACCTGACCGGTGCCTTCCTCGTCGCCCGCGCCGTGGTCCCCACCATGCTGGCCCGCGGGCGCGGCAAGATCATCAACATCTGCTCCGTCATGTCGGAGCTGGCGCGGCCCACCGTCGGGAACTACACCGCCGCCAAGGGTGGATTGAAGATGCTCACCCGCTCGATGGCGGTGGAGTGGGCCAAGCGCGGCATCCAGGCCAACGCGATCGCCCCGGGCTACCTGCTCACCGAGATGACCGCGACCCTCGCAGCCAATCCCGAATTCAACCAGTGGATCTGCGGGCGCACCCCGGCCGGCCGCTGGGGGCGGCCGGAGGAGTTGATCGGCGCCGCCATCTTCCTCGCGTCCTCGGCCAGCGACTACGTCAACGGCCAGATGCTGGCCGTCGATGGGGGGCTGACGGCCGCGATCTGAGCGGCCGCGTCGGCCCGGGCCTACTTGCGCTTGTTCAGCGCCGCGCTGAACCAGTCGCCGTTCAGCGAGGTGCCGGGCCGCGCCGATCCGGGGGCGCCGCCCCCCGCGCCCGCGCTGCCACCCGGCCCGCTGCCCCGGGGTCCGCCGGCGGGGCCGCCCGCGCGCGGACCGCTCCCCGGACCGCCGCCGCGCGGACCGCCGGACGACGGACCGGGGCCGGAACGCGGACCAATCTGCGGGTTGCTGCGCAGCGAGAGCGCGATGCGGTTCCGCGGGAGGTCGACCTCCAGCACGGTCACGTTGACCTTCTGCTGCGGTTTCACGACCGCGGCTGGATCCTTGACGAACGTATCCGCAAGCTGGCTCACGTGCACCAAGCCGTCTTGGTGGACTCCAATGTCCACGAAGGCGCCGAAGGCGGTGACGTTCGTCACGATGCCCGGCAAGCGCATGCCCGGACGCAGGTCCTCGGGCCTGTGCACGCCGGCATCAAAGGCGAAGACCTCGAACTTCTGGCGCGGGTCGCGACCCGGCTTCGCGAGTTCGGCCATGATGTCGGTGAGCGTCGGCAGGCCCACGTCCGGCGTCACGTACGCCTCGAGCTTCACCTTCGCGCGCAGCTTCGGGTCGCGGATCAGGTCGGCGACCGAGCAACCGAGGTCGGCGGCCATGCGTTCGACGACGGCATAGCGCTCGGGGTGCACTGCGCTCGCATCGAGCGGATTGGCGGCATCGCGGATCCGCAGGAAGCCGGCGGCCTGTTCGAAGGCCTTGGGCCCGAGCCGTGGCACGCCGAGCAGGTCGGCGCGCGCCTTGAACGGCCCGAGCTCGTTGCGCCGCGTGACGATCGCAGCCGCGACCGACGCGTTCAGGCCGGAGACGTAGCTGAGCAACTGGTTGGACGCGGTATTGAGTTCCACCCCCACGCCGTTCACCGAGCTCACGACCGTGTCGTCGAGCGAGCGGCGCAGCGCGTTTTGTTCAACATCGTGCTGGTACTGGCCGACGCCGATGGACTTCGGGTCGAGCTTCACGAGCTCGGCCAGCGGGTCCATCAGGCGTCGCCCGATCGAGACCGCGCCCCGGACGGTGAGGTCCAAGTCGGGAAATTCCTCGCGGGCAACCTCGCTCGCGGAGTAGATGGACGCGCCGGACTCGTTGACCATGACGATCGCGATGGACGCCGGCAGGCCCAGTCCGCGGACGAACGCCTCGGTCTCGCGCCCGCCGGTGCCGTTGCCGACCGCGATGGCCTCGACCTTGAAGAAGTCGATGAAGCCCTTGATCTTCTCCGACGCCTCGACGGCATGGCGGTCGGGATACACCACATCGTGGTGCAGCAGCTTGCCCTGGCGATCGAGCAGCGCGACCTTGCAGCCGGTGCGGAAACCCGGGTCGATGGCCAGGACCGCCTTTTGACCGAGCGGGCGGCGAGTAGCAGCTCGCGGAGATTGTCGGCGAAGACGCGGATGGCGGCCTCGTCGGCGCGCTTCTTGGAATCGAGCCGCCTCTCGGTTTCCATGGCGGGGCCGAGGAGCCGCTTGGTGGCGTCGGCGACGGCGAGTCGGACCTGCAGCGTGCACGATGCGGGCGCGGTGCCCCTGGCGGTGGCGGGCTCGGCGGCGGAGCCGGGGCGGACGAAGAGCGGTTCGATTTCCGCGAGGGCGGCGGTGTCGTCGGGCAGCGTGATCCGCATCATCAGGAACAACTCCTTTTCGCCTCGGCGCATGGCCAGCACGCGATGGCTCGGGGCCTTGGCGAGCGGCTCGGACCAGTCGAAGTAGTCCTTGTACTTGGCGGCCTCCGGGGAGGACTCCTTGCCGGGCAGCACCTTGGAGGAAAGCACGGCGTCGCGCTGGAAGAGGGCGCGCAGCTTGGCGCGGGCGCGCGGGTCGTCGCTGATCCGCTCGGCGAGGATGTCGCGGGCGCCGGCGAGGGCCTCCTCGGCGCTCGCGATCTTGGCGGCGGTGTTCTTGCCGTCGTCGGGCGTGTACTCGCGACCAACGTAGGCGGCCGCGGCGGCGGGCAGGTCGGTGCCCGGTTCCTGGGCGAAGATGAGATCGGCGAGCGGCTCAAGACCCTTCTCCTTGGCGATCGTGGCCCGCGTGCGCTTCTTCGGGCGGAACGGCAGGTAGATGTCCTCGAGGGCGGTCAGGGTCGTCGCGGCGCGGATTGCCTTCTCCAGATCGGGCGTGAGCAGGTTGCGCTCCTTGAGGGACGCAAGGATGACGGCGCGACGGTCGTCGATCTGCGCCATCTGCTCGAGGCGGTCACGGATCGCGGTGATCTGCACCTCGTCGAGCTCGCCGGTGGCCTCCTTGCGGTAGCGCGCGATGAACGGCACGGTGGCGCCCTCGGCGAACAGCGCCGCGGTGGCGGCGACCTGGAAGACCTTGATGCCGAGTTCCTCGGCGACCCGCAGCACGTGCTCGGGATTGGGGGCGCGGCTGGCGGGGGCGGAGGGGACCGCGGCGGACTCGGGGGAGGGCAGGGAGGCGGACGACGACGTTTCCGACATGCGAAAGCGGGTGAGTCCAACGCCCGCGGGCGGCTGGGCAAGGGCAAACGGTGGTCGAGGCTCAGCCCGCGTTCCGCGGCCGGCGGCACGGCGGCCACTGCGGCATTGCCGGCCGACTACGGATGCGTTTGGGTCGCCCCATGGAATTCCGGTCTTCGTTTTCGGCGGCGGGCACGCGGCGGACCTTTCTCCGGCGCTCGGCGGGTTTGGCGTCGGTGGCGGCGACGGGCGGACTGCTCCGCGCGGCGACGGGAGGGGTGCCTGCGGCCGACGCCAAAGGGCCGGCAGCCGGGGCCGGGAGCGCCTCGCTGGCGGCCTTTCCGATCGCCGGTTTCGAGAAGCATTTCTTTGAGAAGTACACGCCCGAGCAGACTGCGCAGGTGTGGGATGAGATTGGTCTCGACCTCGAACTCACGCTGCGGCCGGAGGGGCACATCAAGCCCGAGCGGGCCGTGGATGAACTTCCGGTGCTCGCGGCGGCGATCGCGGCGCGGAAGCGGCGCATCCTCGTGCTCGCGTCGTCGTTCACGCGGGCGGATGAGCCGCACATCGAGCGCTCCCTGCGCGCGGCGCGGGCGCTGGGCATCACGCTCTACCGGCACCGTGGTTTCCGTTACCGGGCGGGGGTTTCCCCGAAGGTGCAGCTGGCGGATTTCCGGGCGCAGCTGCGCGACATCGCGGCGCTGAACCGGGAACTCGGGATGCAGGCTCTGTACCAGAATCACGCCGGTGCGGATCATGTTGGCGGTGCCCTGTGGGATCTCGATCTGATGTTGGACGACATTGCGCCGGCGCAGGTGGCGGTGGCGCTGGACCTGCGGCACCTCCGCGTTGAACTCGGTCGCGCGTGGCCGGCGGCGATCCGGATGATCGCGCCGCGAATCGGATCACTGTACGTGAAGAGCTTCCGCTGGGAGCGTGACCGCACCATCGAGACGCCCCTGGCCGAAGGCATCGTCGGCCCGGACATGGTGAAGCTCGCGCTGGCCGGCCGGGACAGCCTCCCGGTCTGCATTCACGTGGAGTACCCGAAGCACGAAGCCGTGCCCTTCGCCGACCGCGCCCGCGGCGTTGCCTGGTTCCGCCAGGACGCCGAGGTGACCCGCGGGTGGCTGGCGGCGCGGTAGGGGCGGGCCTTGGCAGCGTGCGCGCCGGGGTCTACCCTCGAGGTGCGCGCGGGTCGGGCGCTCGCGGGCGGCAGGGTGGCTGAAGGCGGACGCCGGTGGATTTCCCTAACGCCTCAGGCGGTGAACGGGTTTGCGCTTGCGCAACGCGAGCGTGAGTCGCCGCGCGAGCTTACCCGTTCCGCTCTTGCGTAGTTCGTGTTCCCACACGCGCAGCACCACCCAGTCGCCAAGGCGCAGGGTCTTGTCGACAAGTCGGTCGCGTTCCTTGTTGGCGCGAAGTTTGTTCCGCCAGAACCGTGCATTCTGCTCGGGTACGGTTCCATGGAGAGGACATCCGTGCCAAAAACAGCCATCAACGAAGACCGCGACTCGGTGCGCTCGAAACACGAAGTCAGGCCGTCCGAAAAGCGGCTGATTCCGCCTCCATCCCGTCAGTCCCAAGGCTCGCAGAAGGCGGGCAAAGCGGATCTCCGTGCTTTCATTGCCGCGCGATCGGATCGCGGCCATCACGGAAGATCTCTTTCGCTTTGAGAATACGTCCGCCACAGCCTTCAGACGGTGACGGTGTTCACGGACTCGTAGAGGGCTGCTATGTCCTTGGATTTCACTCTGAACTGACTTCGTCTTTTCACCGCGGGTGATCCACTTGAGGCCCTCTCGACCTTTATGCCGGGGTCGTAGTACACGATGCCACCCGCAAGTGCACGAAGCAGCTTTAGGGGGTCTGTGCCTTCCGCGAGGCGCACCTTGGGACTCTCTGCGCGAGGGGCCGGGGACGACTTAGTCGACCGCCTCGCGCGCAGGGGCCGCCGCGGCGGGCGAGCCGGCGGGGACGGAAAATGGTGGAGGTGCCGGGAGTTGAACCCGGGTGCCCCTGGCCTTCACGGACCGCATCTACCTGGATAGTGCCGCTTGAAATTCGCCGGCGACATGTGGCAGCACGCGCTCACCACCGGCTAGGCTCTGGATGAAGATACGGCCCGCGCGTCAAAGTCGGCCACGCGGACTATTCCTGCTGTCGACGTACGTTCCGGCCAGCAGGAGTCGCCGGGCGTACGAGGCTGCACAATTAGGCAGCCAGGGGCATTTCTTCGGTGTTGCCGTTTGTTGTTTTCGCAGGGGGATTATTGAGAGACCCACGACTCTCACCAGGCAACGGTTCGCTCCAATCAAGGGTAGAATCCAGAACACCCCCAAAGTGAAATCCTTGGGATGGTCCGCGGTGGCTCCGGCACCCTTTCGGGACCGAAGCCGCTACCGTTGTGCAAGCGGATCAAGGAACAAGACGATGACGGTACGCCGCCCCGCTGGATTTGCAAGCGTGGTGCCGGCGGGTACGCCACGATGGTCCGGCAAGCCGCCGGGCTTGCAGCGCGGCATCAGGCGTCCGGCGTCAGGCGTCAGACGTGCCGCCACGCCTGATGGCCGGGCGAGGCGCCTCAGGTCTCAGCGTTGGCTTCGGCCGCGGTACGCGGCGAGCACGGGGTAGTCGGCGGGCGCGAGGGCGTAGGCGTCGAGCGCCTCCGGCCGGACCCAGGCGAGCGCGGCGTGCTCGACGGCGATGGGCTCGGGGCTGCCGGGGGCGAGCATGGCGACGAAGCCGTGGAGCCGGACCGTGATCTTCGGATAGGCGTGGAGCGCCGGGGGCAGGGCGTCGCCGAGGACGATGTCGCAGCGAAGTTCCTCGCGGATCTCCCGCCGGAGCGCGTCACCCGCCGGCTCGCCTGCTTCGATCTTTCCGCCGGGAAATTCCCAGAGCAGTCCGAGGTGCTTGTGCGCCGGGCGCTGCGCGATCAGCACGCAGCCGTCGCGCTCGATCAGGGCGCAGACGACGTCGAGCGGAGCGGGCGAGGGCGGAGACGAGGGCACGCGGGAGTGATGCCAGCACTCCGCCCCCCGCGGCAAGCCCGAGCCCGGCCGGAGCCATCGATCGGCGCTGATCGCCGGTGCGGGCCGAGCCGCCGCGGGGCTCGGTCCGGGCGTGCGCCGCCCGCGCGGCGGGCGACGTCGATCGATCGGCGTGCGCGCGCCGGCGTCGCACGCTCCGCGACGCAGCCGACTCCGCGCCCGAGCCCGGTCGGAGGCGGGGCTTGCCGCGGGCCAGTGCCTGCGCCTATCTCCGGGCTCCTTCTTGCCGCATGCACATCCCGGGAACCACTCTCGCCAGCGTCAGCCTCTCCGGACGCTCGGAGGGTGCGGTCAAGGCGCTGCGGGGATTTCGCAAGGATCGCCACCATGTGCCGGATGCCGCCAACGCCACGACACAGGCGTTCCTCGGCAAGCTGTGCGACGAGGAGTTGCGCGAGGAGGCGGAGGCGCTGTTCCAAAAGACCCGGGACGCGCTGGCGTACAAGCGGAAGGATCTCGCGCTCGATCTGGGCGCCGGCAGCGCCGTCCTCACGGTGCGCGATTTCACCGTCGAATTCACCTACACGTTGCTGGAGTCCGACCCGTCGCGCTACGCCATGGAGCGAACCCTGCACAGCCTGCGGGATGCCGCGCTCATCGATCAGCCGGAGGTCAACGGGTTGTTTTCCGGCTGGTTCACTGCGCTGGTGTTCACGTTGTCCCGCGGGGTCGCCGTGGAGGCGGTGATTGATGCCATCGAAGGATTGCCGGAGGACGTGGCGTTGCGGGTGACATACCCGTCGGACTGCCGCGAGTGCGTGCTCTCGGTGCCCGGGGTGGAGGCGGTGGTGCGCTGCTCCGGGGCGACCTTGGCGGTGGAGTTCCCGCGGGCGGGATCCCCCCGCGAATTGCTGGAGGCGTTTGCCCAGGTGCGGGAGGCTTTTGTCCTGACCCGCGACGCCACGCTGGCGGGATTGCTGTAGCGTCGGGAGTGGCGGGGCTACGGAGGGTGATGTCGCCCGAATGGCGACGCCATGGCAGCGGTGGCGGCGGGGGCGGCGATCGCGCGACCGTCCGGGCCTGACATCGGGCCCTGCAGGCCGGGCTTGCCCGGCACGCGGCGGATGGCTGGACTCGCGGCTTCATGATTCTTCCGGGCAGTACTTTGGGCGTGTTGGGAGGCGGTCAATTGGGCCGCATGTTCGGTCAGGCGGCGCAGTCCCTCGGGTACCGCGTCCACGTCTACGAACCGGCGGCGGACTGTCCGGCGAGCGCGGTGGCGAACCGCACCTTCACCGCGCCCTACGAGGATGCGGAGCAATTGGCCGCGTTTGCGCGCAGCTGTGCGGTGGTCACCTACGAGTTCGAGAACATTCCCGTCGCCCCGCTGCAGGCGATCGCCGGGCTGACCCAGCTCCACCCGCGTCCGGAGGTCCTCGAAATCTGCCAAAACCGCCTGCGCGAGAAGCGCTGGCTCAAGCGCGAGGGCTTTCCGCATGTGCCGTTTGCGGAGGTCGAGGCCGCTGGCGATCTGGCCGCCGCCACTCGCTTGGTCGGCATGCCGTGCGTGGTGAAGACGGCGGACTTCGGCTACGATGGCAAGGGTCAGCAGAAGGTGACGGACGAGACGACGCTGGCGGCGGCGGTGCGGGCGTTCGCCGGGGCGCGGGCGGTGGTGGAGCGCTACGTGGACTTTTCGTGTGAACTCTCGGTGATCGTTGCGCGTTCCGCGACGGGTGAGACTCGCGCGTTCCCGGTCGCGGAGAACATCCACACCCGGCACATCCTCGACCTCAGCCTCGTCCCGGCGCGAGTCACCGAGGCGGTGGCGCGAGAAGCCGTGACGCTGGCGACGGCGATCGCGGAGCGGCTGGGGTTGGTTGGCTTGCTCGCGGTGGAGCTTTTCCTCGGACGGCAGGGTCAGCTGCAGGTCAATGAGCTTGCGCCGCGTCCGCACAACAGCGGCCACTGGTCGATCGATGGAGCGCGTACGAGCCAATTTGAGCAGCACGTGCGCGCGGTCTGTGGCCTGCCCCTCGGCGACCCCGGCGTGCGGGAACCGTCGGTGATGGTGAATCTCCTCGGCGACGTCTGGCGCGATCCCGCGGGTCCGGCTCCGCAGGCGCCGGACTGGTCCGTAATCCTGCGCGAACCGCGGGCGAAGCTGCACCTTTACGGCAAGGCCAGCGCGCGCATTGGCCGCAAGATGGGTCACTTCACGGTCGTGGGTCCCACGCTGGAAGCGGCGCTCGGCGAAGCCCGCGCGATCAAGGCCCGGCTCGACGCCTGAGACCGGGCGCGGGGGGGCCGCGAGGGGATGCGGTCCGCCCACGCATTCAGTGCGGGATTTGAACCGCACGCGCGAGATGGCGGCTCACGGCAGCCGCGCGCCGACGCGGAGTGAGGTGCCGCAGCCTTGGGCGCTGATCCGAACTCGGATCGTCGCGCGGACTCGCTCAGTCGGCCAGGGCAGCTTCGAGATCGGCGATCAAATCGCCGGCGTCCTCGAGGCCGGTGGACAGCCGGAGCAGGTCGGGTGGCGTCGGGCTGGTGGGGCCCTCGAGGCTGGCGCGGTGTTCGATCAGGCTTTCCACGCCGCCGAGCGATGTCGCGCGTTTCCAGAGGCGCAAGCGGGAGAGGGTGCGCAGCGCGCCCTCGGCGCCGCCGGCGACGCGGAGGGCGAGCATGCCGCCGAAGCCGCCGGACATCTGCCGGGCGGCGACTGCATGGCCCGGAAAGCCTTCAAGGCCGGGGTAGAGGACGGCAACGATGCGGGGATGCGCCTCGAAGTGGCGCGCCAGCGCGAGCGCGGTGCGGCACTGGGCCGCGACGCGCACGTGCAGGGTGCGCAGTCCGCGCGCGAGCAGCCACGCTTCGAAGGGACCGAGCACGGCGCCGCCCTGGGAGCGGATGCGCAGGATGCGTTGCCAGAAGGCGTCGTTGGACCGCGTGGTGAGCGTGCCCGCGATGACATCGGAGTGTCCGTTCAGGTACTTGGTCGCCGAATGCATCACGAGGTCGGCGCCGAGCGCGAGCGGCTGGCTGAGGAGCGGCGTGGCGAACGTGGAGTCGACCGCGAACCGGGCTCCGGCCTTCCGGGCGAGTTCGGCGACGGCGGCGAGGTCGGTGACCGCGAGCGTCGGATTCGCCGGCGTCTCGGTCCAGACGAGCGCCGTTTCGCCGGGGCGGAGGGCTGCGGCGACGCACTCCGGTCGGGTCTGATCGACGGCTTCGATCCGCAGACCCCAGTCGGAGGCCCAGCCGAGGAGCCAATTGCGCAGCGCCCAGTAAAGCTGCTGGGGCACGATCACGTGATCGCCCGGCTTCAGGGCCTGAAACACCGTGGTGGCGGCGGTCATGCCGGAACTGAAGACGGCGGACGCGGCCCCGCCCTCGAGGCGCGTCAGGAGGGCCTCGACGACATCGTAGCCCGGGTTGTCGGGGCGCGAGTAGAGTCGCCCGGCGACGAGCTGATTATCCGGCCGCCGTTCGTACGTCGTCGAAGGCTGGATCGGCGGCACGAGACCGCCCGAAGTGGGATCGCCGAAACCGAGGGCCTGCGCGAGATCGGTGGCGGGGCGGTGAGGGGGCAGCGGTTGCATCGGCGGAGCGGTGGTGCGGGAAAAGAGGAGGCGGTGAACGCGGAGGGGGGAACGGGGACGGCCGAGCGTTAGCCAGTCGGCGCGGAGCCGATCTCCGGGGCGGAAGCGGCGAGGTGCCGGTGTTCGACCAGCGTGCAGCGGTCCATCACGACGGGGAGTCCGGCGCGTCGGGCGATCGCGGCGGCCTCGTCGCTCACGATACCCGCCTGCAGCCACAACCCGCGGGCGCGGATGGCGACGGCTTGTTCGGCGATCGCCGGGCAGTCGGCGGCCGGACGGAACACGTCAATCAGGTCGATAGGCTCGGGCACTGAGCGGAGATTCGGGTAGGCCTTCTCGCCGAGGACCTCGGTGAGGCGCGGGTTGACCGGGATGATGCGGTAGCCCTGGTCCTGCAGGTAGCGGGCGACCTGCCAACTCGGCTTCTCGGGGTCGCCGGACAGGCCGACCACGGCGATCGTCCGGGACTGCCGCAGCAGACGGCGGACGATGGCCGGATCGGCGGAAGCGGCGGGGGCCGGGCTGGCGGGGAGGTCGGAGCCGGGGTCGGGTGACGGTGACGCGGACATGGGCTGGCTCGGGTGGGTAGGACTCCGGTGGGGAGGGTGAGGCGAGCAGAAGGCAGGCGTGGCCCGGACGCAATCCGCAGGCGTGGGGCGCAAAAAAACGCCGCTCCGGGAAGGGGCGGCGTGAAAAGAGGGGAGGACGCCGGGGCTGCCGGCGACCGACCGCTTACTGCGCGAGCAGGTTGTTGCGCGAGTGCTTGATCGTGCGGGTGACCGCGCGCTGGTGCTTGGCCGAGAGGCCGGTGTACTTGCGCGGGAGGATCTTGCCCGTATCGGTGACGTAGCGGACCATCGCCTGCGGAGTCGTGAACGGGATCTCCGAGGGGGTTAGGCTGCGCTGGGTCGGTTCGGTGGTGCTCATGGAAACAGAAGGGTCAGCAAAACCCGGCGCGGACGGGGTGTCAACCGGGTTTTCTGACCCCTTTCGCCCGGATCTCCCCGGAATCCGGGGTTTGGCCTAGATCGTAAAAATGCGGCTTGCGCCCAACGCGACGGGGCAAAGGGTAGCGCGACGGTTCGATCCCCTCCATGGCCAACGCGTACACCGAAGCGAGCATCAAGACCCTTTCCCCGCTGGAGCACATCCGCCTGCGCCCGGGCATGTACATCGGTCGCCTGGGCAGCGGAGCGCATGCCGAGGACGGCATCTACGTCCTGCTCAAGGAGACCATTGATAACTCGATCGACGAGTTCACGATGGGCTTCGGCAAGAAGATCGAAATCGAATTGCAGGAACGGAGCCTCCGCGTGCGCGACTACGGTCGCGGCATCCCGCTCGGCAAGCTGATCGACTGCGTCTCGATCATCAACACGGGTGCCAAGTACGACAGCGAGACCTTTCAGAAGGCGGTCGGCCTGAACGGCGTCGGCCAGAAGGCCGTGAATGCGCTTTCCAGTTCGTATCGCGCGCAGGCCGTGCGCGAAGGCGAGACGAAGGTCGTGGAATTCCAGCAGGGGCGCTTGAAGAAGGACCACAAGGTCGCGCGCACCGACGAGCGCAACGGCACGATCGTGGACTTCACGCCGGACGAGGCGCTGTTCGGCAAGGATTTCAAGTTCCGCCCGGAGTTCATCGAGGAGATGCTCTGGAACTACGCGTTCCTCAACCGCGGCCTCACGCTCACGCTCAACGGCAAGGCCTTCCGTTCGGAGAACGGCCTGAAGGACCTGCTCGTGCGCAAGCTGACCGGGGAGACCCTGTACCCGATCGTGCACATCGAGGCGGATGACATCGAGGTGGCGATGACGCACGGCGCGCACTATGGCGAGGAGTACTATTCGTTCGTGAACGGCCAGCACACCACGATGGGCGGCACGCATCTGGCGGCCTTCCGCGAGGGCTTGGTCCAGACGGTACGCAACTTCTTCAAGCGCGACTACGACGCGGCGGACATCCGGCAGTCGATCGTCGCCGCGGTGAGCGTGCGCGTGATCGAGCCGGTGTTCGAGTCCCAGACGAAGACCAAGCTCGGCTCGAACGACATCGGTCCGAAGGGACCCTCGATCCGCCAGTTCATTGGCAACTTCCTCCAGCAGCAGCTCGACAACTGGCTGCACCGCAACCCGGAGGCGGCCGAAGCGCTGAAGCGCAAGATTGAGGACAGTGAGCGCGAGCGGAAGGAACTCTCCGGCATCCGCAACCTCGCCCGCGAGCGCGCCAAGAAGGCGTCGCTCCACAATCGCAAGCTGCGCGACTGCCGCGTGCACCTCGACTCCAAGGACAAGCGCGCGGAGGAGAGCACGCTGTTCATCGTCGAGGGCGACAGCGCCGCCGGCTCGCTCACCGCCTGCCGCGACGTGCAGACCCAGGCGGTCTTCGCCCTGAAGGGCAAGCCGCTCAATACCTTCGGCCTGACCAAGAAGGTCATCTACGAGAACGAGGAATTCCACCTGCTGCACTGCGCGCTGAACATCGAGGAGAGCCTCGACAACCTGCGCTACAACCGCGTGGTCATCGCGACCGATGCCGACGTCGACGGCATGCACATCCGCCTGCTGCTGCTGTCGTTCTTCCTCCAGTTCTTCCCCGAGCTCATCACGCAGGGACACTTGTTCATCCTCTCGACGCCGTTGTTCCGCGTCCGGACGAAGAAGGAGACGCGGTACTGCTACTCGGAGGCCGAGAAGCAGTCCGCCCTGCACCGGCTCGGTCAATCCGCGGAGATCACCCGCTTCAAGGGTCTCGGCGAAGTGTCGCCCTCCGAGTTCAAGGACTTCATCGGCGAGGGCATGCGGGCGGAGCCCGTCAGCCTCGCCCACCTGCACAACAGCAACCAGCTGCTCACGTTCTTCATGGGGAAGAACACGCCGGAGCGACAGGACTTCATCATCGAGAACCTCAAGGTGGAGAAGGACCTCGTCGAGGTCTGAGCGGCATCGCCCGAAGCCCATCCGCCGACCTCCGCCCGCCGTTCACGCCGCTCCCGTTTCGCGACCTTTTCCGCTACCCGGCATGCCCTCGCGCAAGACCTCCAAGGACGTTCAACCGGAACTCCCTCTCGCCCTCGAACCGGCCGCGCCCGCCAGCGCCCCGGCGTCGACCGCGTCGACCGGCGCCGCCCCTCCCGCCCCTCCCTCTCCTCCCGCCCCTCCGGAGCCACCCGCGACCGCCTCCGGTGCGGGCGGCCCCGGGCCCGAGGCCCCGCTCGCCCGCAGCTACCGCGAGTGGTTCCTCGAATACGCCAGCTATGTCATCCTCGACCGCGCGGTGCCGCACATCGACGACGGCCTCAAGCCGGTGCAGCGGCGCATCCTTCACACCTTCTGGGAACAGGACGACGGGCGCTTCCACAAGGTCGCCAACATCGTCGGGGCCTGCATGCGCTTCCACCCGCACGGCGACGCCTCCATCGGCGCCGCGCTCGTCGGCATGGGCCAGCGCGGCTTCTTGGTCGAGCCGCAGGGCAACTTCGGCAACGTCCTCACCGGCGACGAGGCGGCGGCGCCGCGCTACATCGAGGCGCGCCTGACCGCCTTCGCCCGCGAGGTGGTGTTCAATCCCAAGACCACCACGTGGCAGCTCAGCTACGACGGGCGCGCCATGGAGCCGGTCACGCTGCCCGCGAAGTTCCCGCTCGTCCTCCTCGACGGCGCCGAGGGCATCGCGGTCGGTCTCTCGACCCGCATCCTGCCGCACAACTTCAACGATCTCTGCCGCGCGGCGATCAATCATCTGCAGGGAAAGCGCTTTCGGATCTTCCCGGATTTCCCGACGGCCGGCATCGCCGACTTCTCGGAGTACAACGACGGCGAGCGCGGCGGCAAGGTGAAGGTCCGCGCCAAGATCGAGGTGCGCTCCAAGTACCTGCTCGCGATCACCGAACTGCCCTACGGACGCACCACCGAGGCGCTGATCGAGTCCATTCTCGCTGCCAACGCGAAGGGCAAACTCAAGATCAAGCACGTCGACGACAACACGTCCGAGAACGTCGAGATCCTCGTCCACCTCCCGCAGGGCGCGGATGCGGACCAGGTGATCCGCCAGCTCTACGTGTTCTCCGATTGCGAGGTCTCCCTCTCGCCCGCCGCCTGCGTCGTCGACCAGGACAAGCCGCTCTTCCTCAACGTCTCCGAAATCCTCCGGCGCTCGGTGGACAAGACCGTCCAACTGCTCAAGCGCGAGCTGGAGATCCGGCTTGAGGAACTGGAGCAGCAGTGGCACTGGGACTCGCTGGAGCGCATCTTCATCGAGGAGCGCATTTACCGCCGGATCGAGAAGTCGCAGACCTGGGACAGCGTGCTCGCGGAGATCCGCGACGGCCTGAAGCCGTTCCTCAAGCAGCTGCGCCGCGAGGTCACGGCCGACGACATCACCCGCCTGACCGAGATCCGGATCAAACGCATCTCGGCCTACAACCGCTTCAAGGCGGATGAGGCGATCAGGAAGATCGAGGCGGAGATCAAGGAGACGAAGCATCACCTCAAGCACCTCACGCCGTACGCGATCGCGTGGTTCGAGCGGCTGCAGGAAAAGTACGGGAAGGGGCAGAAGCGGCGGACCACCTACGACGAGATCGAGCAGATCAAGGCCGCGGAGGTCGTGTCCGCGAACCAGCGCCTTTACGTCAACCGCGAGGAGGGCTTCATCGGACTCAACTGGCGCCAGCATGAATTCCTCACCGAGTGCACCATCCTCGATGATGTCGTCTGCTTCATGGCGGACGGCACGATGAAGGTCGCGCGCGTGGCGGACAAGGTCTTCATGGGCCGCGAAATTCTCCATGTCGCGGTGGTGCCGAAGGAGGGCGACGGCGCCTTCTACACGATGATCTACCAGGACAAGGAGAGCGGGAAGGCGTTCGCGAAGAAGTTCCAGCTGGGCGGCGTGACCCGCGATAAGCTCTATCCGCTGGTGCCGAGCGAGGGATCGCGGGTGGTGTTCCTCGACGTCGCGAAGAGCGCGGAGACGACCACGCGCAAGGTCACGATCTTGCTCAGCGGCCGCTGTTCGGCGCGGGTGAAGGAATTCGTGTTCGACTGCGCGGACCTGACGATCGGCCAGCGCGGCGCGAAGGGGATCACCGTCACCCAGTGGCCCATCCGGCAGGTGCGGCGGGCGTAGGTCGCCGCGCCGCGCGATCTGGCACCGGCCGCGCCGTGTTGGTCGGCGCACGGCCGAGTGGTTCCGTCTCTCCTCGATCCCGGCTGCGGCGGCCGGGGCCGACCGGCGCCGTTGGGAGTGCGGGGGCGGACCGCGGCAATGCGCAGTGAGACGCGGGGAGGCGCGGGAGACGGTTCCGCGCCGTCGGGTGTCGCGGCGGGCGCGGTCGGCGGAGCTTCCTGCCAGAAGTAGTGACCCGGCGCATCTGGTCGACCCGGATGAGGACGGCGGCGACGAGGAGCACGAAGACGACGAGGATGAACGTGCGGCGGCGGGCGGCGGCGGCGCGGTCGACGTACGGATCGTCCAAGCGCCGCACCGTGCCGGGGGGCAGGCTGGCGCGCTGGGTGAGACGACTCCCGAGGGGCAGGTTGATCCGGACGCGCCCGTTGATTGCCCAGCCGTTGCCCTCGAGGATCGGTCCCAGGGTGCGCTGGCGGATCTTCAGCCACGCGATGAGCATCGACGGGCCGGAGATCGCGGCGATCAACCCCGCCAGAACCAATGGGTACTGCCACGGCTTCATGCCGAAGAGGTAGCCGAGGATGAGGGTGATGACGCTGACGGCGCCGGTGACGGCGACGCCGATGGCGGCGACAGCGCCCGCATCGACCTTGCGCGGCGCCTCGGGGGCGCGCTGCTTGTCGAGGTTCGCGGTGGCCTCGGCCGCGCCGGCGAGGCGGTTCTGGGAGGCGGCGTCGGCGGCGGCCGCGCGGCGCGCGACCTGCTCCTCGATCAGGCGCACCAGCTTCTTGTAAGGGGCGGAAAAGGCCTGCCGGATGCTGATCGGATTGTCGACGATGCTCGTGATCGTCGCGTCCCAGTCCCGTCCCTGCCGATCGATGAACACGCCGTTGCGGCCGACGAAGAGGTAGTCGCTGTCGCCCTGCGTGAAGCAGGCGGCGATCTTCGCTGGCGGGGAACCGGCGCGGCGGAGGTCGCAGTAGGCGATGTAGGCCTTGCTCATGGCGGCGAGCGGAGTGGCGCCTTCCACGTAGATGCAGAACTGCGTGCTGCGAGTGTCGAGGTAGAGAGTGCCCGCCTGGAAGATCGCAGGCCGGTCGGGCGCGTAGAAATCCTCGAAGTTGACGAAGTTCCGCAGCAGGGTGCCGAAGTCACGGGTCAGCCGGAGGAGCCGGCCGGCCTCGGGCAGCGCCGCGAAGTCGGCGAAAAAGGCATCGATCAACGCCGCGTCTACCCCCAGCTGGCCCGAACGGTCCGGCGTTCCTCCGAGGCAGGCCACGGCGTCCGCGATCGCGGAGCGGAGGGTCGGGTCGTCGGTGCTGGCCGGGACGATGATGCCGTCGCCGTTGAAGGCTGAGGAGCGGAGCACCTCCGCGGAACGTTCCGCCTCCTCGAGGGAGAGGGACGAGGCGGAACTGCGTCCAAGCGCCGCGAGCAGCGACACGGCGGCGGCGAGCAAGGCGCGTCCCTCCTCCGTGTCCTGACGGAGCGCGTCGAGCGGAAGCGTGTCCCGGCCCGACAGCAGCAGGCCCACGTCCGTGACCCGCCGCTGGGTCCACTCGATCGCGGCGAGGAGGTCGGCGACGCGGATCCGGCCGTCGCCGTCCGCATCGAGCAACGAGAGGGTGGCTTCAGGCAATTCCAGCCCACGGGTGGGGCAACTCAGGGCGACCCAGAGCTTCGGGTCGAGGTCCTTCAGGTGCTGCAAATCCGCGGCGGTGGTGAGGGTGGCTTGATCGAGACCGCCGAGGCGGCGGAAGGTCCAGGTGTGGGCGGGGGACGACATGGGAGCGCGTGGGGGAACGGCTACGTTCCAGCGAGGACTTTTTCCCCCTGGCAACTGCCGAAACCGCAGGGCTTACCGTCGGGTCAGGTGCTCCGGGGAAAGCGCGGGCGGCCGACGTGCCGGCCACGTGACGAGGAGGTGGCGACCGCCTGGCGAGGCCGTGCCGCCTGCGTGGTCAGGCGCGCCGTCCGAACGTGACCCCGCGCATGTCTCCGGTGTCGAGGAAGCGCTGATGGAAGGTGAACGCCTCTGCCAGCGTCTGGGCCGTCTGGCCCTCCCGCGTGCGTTCGACGTACGCATGGAGTGCGTCGCGGAAGTCGGGGTGGGCGCAGCGGTCGGCGATGAGGGTGGCGCGCTGGTGGGGCGACTTTCCACGGAGGTCGGCGACCCCCTGATCGGTGATGATGACCTGCACGGAGTGCTCGCTGTGGTCGGCGTGCGACACGAGCGGCACGATCGTGGAGATGCAGCCGCCCTTCTGCAGGGCCGGGCAGACGAAGATGGAGATGAAGGCGTTACGGGTGAAGTCGCCGGAGCCGCCGATCCCGCTCATCAGGCTGCGGCCGAGCACGTGGGTGGAGTTCACGTTGCCGAACAGGTCGGCCTCGAGGGCGGCGTTGATGGAGATGATCCCGAGCCGACGGACGATTTCGGGATGGTTGGAAATCTCCTGCGGCCGGAGCACGATGCGGGAGCGGTAGAAGTCGAGGTCGCTGCTGAAGGCCGCGTTCATGGCCGGGCTGACGGCGATGGCGGTGGTGCTGGCGAAGGTCAGCTTGCCCGAGCGCAGGAGAGGGAAGACGGCGTCCTGCAGGACCTCCGAGTACATCTCGAACGGCGGGATGTCCGGGTGCTCGCCCATGGCGCCGAGGACGCCGTTGGCGATGTCGCCGACGCCGGACTGGATCGGGAGGAACGGGGAGGGAATGGTCCCGCGGCGGCGCTCCGCCGCGAGGAACTCGGCGACGTTGCGTCCGATCCGCCGGTGGGCCTCGCTCGGGGCCGCGAAGGTGCCGCACTCGTCGGGGCGGTGGATCTCGACGATGCCGGCGATTTTCGAGGGGTGGATGCGCACGACGGGCTCGCCGATCCGGCCGCGGACGTTGAACAGCGGGATCTCGCGGCGATGCGGCGGGTCGAGCGGTTCATAGATGTCGTGAATGCCGCGCAACTGCGGGGAGTGGGCGCGGTTGAGCTCGATGATGACGCGGTCGGCCTGGTGGCAGAACGTCGGAGTGGCGCCGACGGACGTGGTGAGCACGATCTCGCCGTCCGGACGCACGTCGCACGCTTCGACCACGGCCCAGCGCAGGCGGCCGAGGAAGCCGTAGCGCACCGCCTGCGGCAGCATCGAGAGATGCATGTCGAAGAACTGCACCTCGCCGGCGTTGATCTTGCGCCGGAGGTCGGGGTCCGACTGGTACGGCGTTCGGAAAAGCACGGCATCGGCCCGGGCCAGTTCGCCGTCGAGGGACGGACCCGAGGATGCCCCAGTGATGACGCCCACGCGGAAGGGGCGGCCCGCGGCGTGCTCCGCCCGGGCCCGGCGGGCGAGGGCCTCCGGGACGGCCTTGGCGGCGCCGGCGGGCGTGAACCCGCTGAAACCGACGATGTCCTGCTCGGAGATGAGGGCGGCCGCTTCGTCCGCAGTGAGCGTGGGAAAGGTCACGAACACGGTCGGACGGAACGTCCGGTGGTTGACCCGAGCGACACCGGCGCGTTTGAAAAACGCAGCCCTTGCCGGACGCTGTGCAGATCTTGGCCGGAGCCGCGAAGGTCACGGCGCGCCGCCTGAGTTTAAGTGCCAAATCGTGGCGTTGAGCACGGTCGCGAAGGAGACCCAGAGCAGGTAGGGGAGCCAGAGCCAGCCGGCGACCGGATCGATGCGCCGGAAGCGCTGGAAGAGCCAGGCGAGGAGGGTCCAGAGCACGAGGATCTCGACGAGGGCGGCACCCGGATTGCGGAGCCCGAAGAAGAGCAGGGACCAGCCGGCGTTGAGCACGAGTTGCGCGCCGTGGCCGAGGAGCGCGGCGCGGGCGCCGGGAGCCTCCCGGCGGCGCCAGATGCGCCACGCGGCGACGGCCATCAGGATGTAGAGGACGGTCCAGACTGGCCCGAACACCCAGCTCGGCGGATTCCACTCCGGCTTCACCAGCGTCGGGTACCAGGACCGCACGTTGGCCGCCGTGGCGAAGCCCCCGATCGCGCTGGCGGTGAACGACGCGAGGAGCAGGCCGACGAGCGCCAGCCACGCGCGCGGCCGCGCGGGCGGGGTGGCGGGCGCGGGTGGGGGGACGGAGGATGCGGAGGCCATGGCGGGAGTGCCTCAGGCGTCGATCTTCCGCACGCGCGGGAGGTGTCGGCCGCCCTCGAACGCGGTGGTGAGCCAGACCCGGACGATCTTGAGGGCCTCCTCCTCGGTGATGGTGCGTTCGCCGAGTGAAAGGCAATTGGCGTCGTTGTGGGAGCGGTTCCAGATCGCGACCTGCTCGTTCCAGCACAGGCCGCAGCGCACGCCGGGAACGCGGTTCGCCACGATCGCCTCGCCGTTGCCCGATCCGCCGAGCACGATGCCGCGTTCGTACTCGCCGCGGGCCACGGCCTGCGCCACGGGGCGGATGAAGTCCGGGTAGTCGCAGCTCACATCGGAATACGTGCCGAAATCCCGGACCGTATGCCCCTCGGCGAGAAGCATCGCCTTGATGGCTTCCTTGTAGCGGAAGCCGGCGTGGTCGGAGCCGATCGCGATCGTGAACGTCTGGGGCGTGCTCATGCGGGGCGCGGAAAAGGGAGGAAATGCGGTTGAGTCCGCCGGGTGACGGGTCGACCGTGATGCTCGCGGCTGGCACACGGTCGCGCAAAGCGAAAACGAGATGTCATTCCGACTGTCCAGTCCCGCCCCCGGTCCGACCCATGTTCCCCGGAGGTTCCTGCGGTTGCGGCGCGCGCCGCGCTGGCTCGCGGTGACTGGCCTGCTGGTCGGGCTGGCGGGGTGTGCGTCGCCGGTCCGGGTGCGCTCGGCGGCGGACGGGTCGGCCGCGCCGGGCTGGCGCGAGGTCGCCCTCGGCGTGATCCCGCCGGGTGCGACGGTCGATCAGGTCCGTGCCGCGCTGGGCGATCCGTCCGGGATCGTGCGCGAGGCGGCGGGCGCGGAGTGGTGGACTTTCCCGGCGGGCCGGGCCGCCTGGCCCGAGGCGGCTGGGGCGGCGGTGCGGGTGCGACTGCGCGACGGCCGCGTGACGTCGGTCGAGGTCGCGCTCCCGCGGTCCTAACACCTGCGGGCCCGCGGCCCTGACGCCTACGGGCCAAACGCCTGCGGTCTCACCGGTCGAGGGCTTCCCAGAACCCGGCGGCGTCGCGGAGGTCGGTCAAGAACGCATCCGGCCCGTGCGCCCGCAAGGCCGCGGGATCCGAGTGGCCGGTGGCGACGGCGAGGGTGCGCGCGCCGATCGCGCGGCCGCAGGCGATGTCGTGGGGCGTGTCCCCGATGATCCAAGTCCGCTCGGGCGCAAACGACACGCCGTGGTGCTCGCGTGCGCGGCGCAGGGCGAAGGGGCCGAGTTCGTTGCGGAGTTCGTGATCATCGGCGAACGCCCCGAAGGCGAACGTCTCCCAGAGGCCGTGGCGCGCGAGCTTGATCTCGGCGCCGCGCCGCCGGTTTCCGGTCAGCAGCCCCTGCGCCACGTGAGGTCGGGCCGCGGCTTCGGCGAGACGCTCCGGCACGCCCGGCAGCACCCGCGAGGTGGCCCGCTCGAGCGCGTCGGGGAGGGCGTCGAGGTACGCGGCGGTGTACGCCTCCATCGTCTCGGGCGTATCCGGGAGGGAGAACTTCGCGAAAATGCGGCGCATGATCCACGGATCCGTCCGGCCGCCGAAGTCGATGTCCTCCAGCGAGCCCTTGATGCCGAAACGCGCCGCCAGAGCGGTTTGCAACGCACGCATGCCGGCTCCGCCCGAGGTGAGCAGCGTACCGTCAATGTCCCAGAGGAGGAGAAGGTTGGGTGAGGAATTCATCAGGGGTCGAGGGAGCCGCAGTCAGCCCACCCCGTCACCGTCAGCCGATACGGACGGCCGCGCGCTGTCAAAGCGTGCGCGCGACCGTTGTCCGATCCGGGACGCACCCGCACCCTGGATCCTTCGGCGACCACGGCGGCGTGCCGCCCGCGGACCATCGCGGCGGCTGGCGCGCCGGTGACCGACCGGCGGTCGAGGCGTTAACGCTCAGTCGGTCGGGACTCGCCGTCGACGACCCCGGGCGTCAGGCTACGGCGTCATGCGTCCGATCAATCGCTTCCTCCTCGATCACGGCCTCCGGATCGCGGGCAACCCCTGCATCAGCCCGGACTACTGCCTCGACTGGCCGGGGCTGGTCGCGCGACTGGCGGCGGGTCATGCCGCGGTGCAGCCGTGGCCCCGGAGCGGCTTTCGGACGGCGGAGGGGGCGTGGACGCTGATTGAGGATCGTGAGACCGGCGACTGTGCGTGGTGGCTGGAGGCCTGGCCAGAGACCGCGGGTGCCGCCGACGGTCTGGCGGACGGGGTGTCGCTGGGCGCGGCGCGGGTCTTCCCGGCCACGTGGGAGAACCTCCTGCGGCTCAAGGATCTCGTCCTCGCGCATGCCCCCGGCTCCACGGTGTTTCCCGCTGCGACCGAGACCCTCGGACGCCGCACGCTGGGCGTCGGGGCGCGCTTCACGACCCTGCACTGGCCGGCGGTCGAGTGGGCGATGGCCGCGTTGGGCATCGGCGTGACGGCGAACCAGAATTCGATCCCGCGGGAGTTGGTCTACGACGTGGACGCGATGCTCGCGGGCCGGCTGGACCGCGTGCCGTTCCCCTTCATCGGCACGGACGTTCCGGAAGGTCACCAAGGCCAGAGCGTGGAGGGCATGAGCCACGGCAGCGTGCTCGCGAAACTGCGGCACGGCTTTCACCACCTTGGCATCGCGTGGAGCTTCAACGCCGACCATCAGCCCATCGGCGGCAAGTTCGACGTCCGCGAGGATGCGCTCGTCGAGGGATGCGTGCTCGCCAGCTACATCACCTTCGACCTCTCGCCCGAGCTGGCGCTGAACCGGCCCGCCGCGCCCTCCGAGATCGATCCCACGATCGTGGCCCAGGTGCGCGCGCGGATCGCGGCGGCGGGACTGACGATCGCCGAGCCGGCCTTCACCGAGCTCGTCGCCAAAGTATGGATACCGATGCGGAAGATGAAGCGCCGGGACGAGAAGTATGCCGCGGCCCGGGCCCGGCGGTTCCGCGTGCCGGCGGGACGGACCTACCTGCGGGAACTCTCGATCGATGAGCTGCCGGGCCTGACCACGCCGGAGACGACGGCCGTGATGCTCGCGCTCTGCGAAGCCCTGCAGATGCGGATTCACTTCGTGGCGCCGGCGTTCGGTTTCCAGAAGAACATGCCCTATCCGGACAACGCGGCGCTCCGGACCCTGATTGAGCGCCAGTGGGTGGTTTGCCGGGCGTTTGGGGCCAGCATCGGGTTTCACTCCGGGTCGGGCAAATCGGCGGAGAACTACCGCGTGATGGGGCAGGTCACCGGAGGCTGCCTGGAGATCAAGACCAGCGGCCGTTACACCTACGAGATGGGACGCGCCCTCGCGTCCTCGCGCGATGCCGGGGATCAGGCCCTGTGGCGTGACTGGTACCGCTTCACGCGGGAACTGGCGTTGCAGGGTGCCTTCAGCGCCGATGAGACGGAGCGCCGGATGGCCCGGACCTTCATCACCGAAGCCCTGCGGCTGGAGGGGGCGGCGGATCAGGCGCCCTTCGCCACGCGGGAGGCGGCCCGGGGTGCGCTCGAAGCGTTGGCGCCCAGCCCCGAGCACATGTTCTGGTTCGAGTACAACTTCCTCTTCGTCCTCGCGGCCGGTGGCCGGGCGGACAAGGCGGCGCTGGGCGACCACTCGCCGGCGGGCTATGCGCAGCGGGCCCGTTTCTACGCGATCAGCGCGGAGGGCCGCCTGAACTACGCCCGCAACGTGGCCTCCTACCTCATCTTCCTCGCGGAGACGACCGGACTGGCGCCGGCGGATCGCTGCGCGGCGGCGCGTCGCGTGTTGGAGGACTACGCGACCCTCGACGAGTTTCTCGGCGACATCGGGCGCTGACGCCGGGTCCCCTTCACGCCCGCTCCGGGCTCGCCCCCCGTCGCCTCAGTCGTTCGAATTCGCCCGGTCATGACCTTGCCCGCACTCCTCTTGAGATGCCTGCTTGTGGGGTTTCTTCTCGCTGCGCGGGCCGCTTCGGCGGCGCCAGTCGCGGATGCCGCCGTCGAGATTCGGCGCGACATCGCGTACCTCGGCAGCGATCGTGCGGAGCGACTGGACCTTTACCTGCCGGGGCAGCGCGCGGGTTTGGTGCCCGGCGTGGTCTGGATCCACGGCGGCGGATGGACCAAGGGCGGCCGCGCGCAGGCGCGGGAGCGCAACATCGGGACCACACTCGCCAGTTGGGGGTATGCGGTGGCGAGCATTAGCTACACCCTGGGCGACGGTGCGTGGCCGCGGAACCTGCATGACGTCAAGAACGCGGTACGCTTCCTACGCTCCGAGGGCGCGGGGTATGGCATCGACGGTGGGCGGATCGTGGTCGCGGGAGGGTCAGCGGGTGGCCATCTGGCCCTGCTGGCCGGCTTTACCGCCGACCGATCGTGGGAGCCGGAGATCCCGTACCCGGGCGTCTCGAGCGCCGTGATCGCGATCATCGACTTCTACGGTCCCACGAATCACCTCAGCCGGGTGAAGGCGAATCAGGACGGCAGCGGCACGTCGATTCCGCACATGGGCAACGCCGTCGCCGTCTTTGCCGGCGGAGATCCGGAAAACCGCGAGGCGTTGGTTGATTCGTCTCCTGTCACCCACGTCGTTCCGGGGCTTCCGCCGGTACTCATCGTCCACGGCCTCGCTGACGCCACCGTGTTTCATGGGCAGTCCTCCGAACTGGCGGCGACACTCGCCCGGGCGGGAGTGCGTCACGAACTCATCCTGATTCCGGGCGTCGGCCACACCTTCGATCTGGACACGTGGAACGATCGACCGATCGGGTTTGACCTGCGCGGTCCGGTTCGGGCCTTCCTTGATCGCGTGACCCAGGAGCGCTGACCGCCCACCGCCTGCTTCGCGCGGGAAGCGTTCCGCCTTCCTGGTGCTGCGAGCGGCGGGCGCGCGCCGCCCGGACGGACAAACGCTCAGAGCGCGTGCAGGGCGCTGCGGCTGACGGCGAGGCCCGCCTCGCGCACCGCCTCGCTCACCGTTGGGTGCGCGTGGATCGTGCGCCCGAGGTCCTCGGCGCTGCCGCCGTAGGTCATGTGCGTGACGACCTCGCTGATGAGCTCGCCTGCGTTGGCCGCGAGGATCTGCGCGCCGAGGATCCGGTCCGTCTTCGCGTCCGCGATGATCTTCACGAATCCCTCCGCGCTCGCCGCGGACAGCGCCCGGCCGTTCGCCGCGAGATTGAATTTGCCGACACTCACGGCGCGGCCGGCGGCCTTCGCGGCATCCTCGCCCAGCCCCACGGAAGCGACCTCCGGCGACGTGTAGACCACCGCCGGCACAAGATCCCAGTCGACGTGTCCGGCCCGCTGCGCGATCCACTCCGCCACGGCCACGCCGTCCTCCTCCGCCTTGTGCGCGAGCATCGGCCCGGCGACCACGTCGCCGATCGCCCAGATGCCGGGGACGTTCGTGCGGAGGTGTCCGTCGACGCGGATGCGACCCTTCTCGTCAAGCGCCACGCCGGCGCGGTCGAGGCCCAGACCTGCGGTGCCCGGCTTGCGTCCGACCGCCACCAGCACCCGGTCGGCGGGAAACTCCAGCTTCTCGCCGCCGCGCTCGGCGGTCAGCACGCCGTTCGCGAAACCCGTGACCTTGGCCCCCGTCTCGAGTCGCAGGCCCTGCTTCTGCAGGATCCGCGTGAACGCCCGGACGATGTCGTCGTCGAAGGTCGCGATGACCTTCGGCAGGAATTCCACGACGGTGACCTCGCTCCCGAGGCGCGACCAGACGGAGCCCAACTCCAGACCGATCGCCCCGCCGCCGACGACCACGAGCCGCTTGGGCACCGAGGGGAAGCGGATGGCCTCGTCGCTGGAGACGACGGTTTCGCCGTTGAAGCGGAGGAAAGGCAACTCGACCGGCACGGAGCCGGTGGCGATGACGAACTGGGCGGCCTGCACCCGCGTTGCCGCGCCGCCCCCGGGCGGCGTGATTTCGACCGTGCGGCCATCGACGAACGCGGCGGTGCCGGTGAGCACGGTGATCTTGCGCGCCTTGGCGAGCTGCGCGACGCCGCCGGTCAGCTTGGTGACCACGCCGTCCTTGCGCTTCAGCATCGCGGCGAGATCGACCTCGACGGCTCCGAGACGGATGCCGTGCTCGGCCGCGTGGCTGCGCGCGAAGACGAGGTGCTCGGTCGAGTGCAGCAGCGCCTTGCTCGGGATGCACCCCACATTGAGGCACGTGCCGCCGAGCGTGGCGCGCTTCTCCACCAGCGCGACCCGCAGGCCGAGCTGGGCGGCGCGGAACGCGCACACGTAGCCGCCGGGGCCGGCACCGATGATGAGGACGTCGAACGAGGATTCCATGAAGGGTAGGAAGCGGGAGTGCGGACGAAGGAGGCCGCCACGCCGGGCGCTGGCAGCCGGGGGTTTACAGCGCGAGGAGCAAGCGGGAAGGATCCTCGATCGCCTGCTTCACCTTCACGAGGAACGTGACGGCCTCGCGGCCATCGACGAGACGGTGGTCGTAGCTGAGGGCGAGGTACATCATCGGACGGATGACGACCTGCCCCGCGACGGCGACCGGGCGTTCATTGATCGCGTGCAGCCCGAGGATGCCGCTCTGCGGCGAGTTCAGGATCGGCGTCGACAGCATGGAGCCGAAGATGCCCCCGTTGGTGATGGTGAAGACACCGCCCTCGAGATCGGAAAGGGCGATCTTGCCGTCGCGGGCCTTCTTCGCCGCATCGGCGATGGCCTGCTCGATGCCGGCCATGCTGAGCTGGTCGGCGTTGCGGATGACCGGGACCATCAGCCCCTTCTCGGTGGAGACGGCGACGCCGACATCGAAGAAGTGGTTCTGGACGACTTCATCGCCCGCGAACTGCGCGTTGATCGTCGGCACCTCACGCAGAGCATGCACGACGGCCTTCGTGAAGAAGGACATGAAGCCCAGCTTGAGACCATGACGCTTGACGAATTCATCCTGGTAGCGGGCGCGGAGGGCCATCACGGCGGACATGTCGACCTCGTTGAACGTGGTGAGCATGGCGGCCTCGTGCTGGGCCTGCACCAGCCGCTCGGCGATGCGCTTGCGCAGCGGGGAGAGACGGCGCCGCGACTGGCGGGCGCCCGGGGCGGCGGGGCTGGCTGACGCGGCCGTCACGGTAGGCGCGGCGGCGGGTGCCGCCGCCGGCACCGCGGTCGGAGTGGCCGCCGCGGGGGCGCTGACCGGAGCGCTGACGCTGGCGGGTGCGGCTGCGACCGCGGCGGCGGCGAGCAGGTCTCCCTTGGTGACACGACCGCCTTTGCCGGAGCCCGGGATGGAGGCCGGATCGACGCCCGTCTCTTCGGCCACCCGACGGGCGGCAGGGGAGAGCGGTGCGACCGGGGTCTTGGGGGCGGCGGTGCTGCCCGCAGCCGGAACGGAGGCGGGCGCGGCGCCCCCGGCCGGAGCGGCGGTGGCGACGGCGGTGTTGAGGGTGGCCACGACCTGACCGATCTTCACCTCGGTGCCCGGAGCGACCCGGAGCGAGATGCGGCCGGCGACCTCGGCGGTGCCTTCGGACGTGATCTTGTCCGTTTCCAGTTCGAAGAGCGGCTGATCCTTGCGGACCGTGTCGCCGTCGGCGACGTGCCACTTGGCGAGGATGCCGGAGCTGATGGATTCGCCCAGCGGCGGGATCTTGACTTCGATGAGGGCCATGACGGGGAAGAGGGGATGGGTGCGGGCGCGGACGATCAAACGGTGAAGGCGGACTTGAGCAGGTCGGCGAGCTCGAGGCGGTGCAGGGCGAGGGCGCCGACGGCCGGGGAGGCGGCGGCGTCGCGGCCCGCGTAGGCTGGCTTGCGGCCGAAGAGCGCCTCGAGTTGCGGGGCGAGATGGGACCAGGCGCCCATATTCTGCGGTTCCTCCTGCACCCACACCACGCGGCTCTTGGCGTGGCGGCTCGCGATGGTCTGGAGCCGCTCGGCGTGCAGCGGGTAGAGCTGCTCGAGGCGGATGATCGCCGTGTCGGTGATGCCCTGCTTCTCCCGGTAATCGATCAGGTCGTAGTAGACCTTGCCCGAACACAGCAGCAGGCGCCTCGCCTCGCGCGGTGCGGAGGGATCCTCAAGGACTTCCTGGAAGGAGCCGGACGTGAACTCATCGATCCGCGAGACGGCGGCGGGATGGCGCAGGAGCGACTTCGGCGACATCACGACGAGCGGCTTGCGGAAGTCGCGCTTCATCTGGCGCCGGAGCAGGTGGAAGAAGTTCGCCGGCGTCGTGACGTTGGCGACCTGGATGTTGTCCTCCGCGCAGAGCTGGAGGAATCGCTCAAGCCGGGCGGAGGAGTGCTCCGGTCCCTGGCCCTCGTAGCCGTGCGGCAGCAGGAGGACGATGCCGGAGCCGCGCTGCCACTTTGATTCGGCGCTGACGAGGAACTGGTCGATGACGACCTGGGCGCCGTTGGCGAAGTCGCCGAACTGCGCCTCCCACATGATCAGCATCTGCGGGTAATCGAGCGAGTAGCCGTAGTCGAAGCCGAGCACGGCGGCCTCGGAGAGAAGCGAATTGTAGACGCAGAAGCGGGCCTGCTTGGCCGGATCGAGGTGGTTCAGCGGCGTGTAGCGCTCGCGCGTCTCGTAATCGTGCAGCACGGCGTGGCGATGGCTGAACGTACCGCGTTCGCAGTCCTGGCCGCTGAGGCGCACGGGCGTGCCCTCGAGCAGCAGCGTCGCATGGGCGAGGGCCTCGCCGAGGGACCAGTCGACCGGCCCGCCGTCGCGCAGCGCCTGCAGGCGTCCGTCGAGCAGGCGGCGGATCTTCGGGTTCACCTTGAACCCCTCGGGCAGGGTGGCGAGGCCCTTGATCGCCTTGGTGACCAGTTCGAGCGGGACCCCGGTGGGGACCTGCGCGTGGGAGTAGGCGGGCTGGAAGATGGCGTTGGATCCGGCGAACCGGGCCTGGGGATCGGCCGCCTTGGCCTTGCGGCGGGCGCTCTTCTCGGCCTCGCGCTTCTTGGCCTTCTCGAGATGGGCCTCAAGGGCGGCGAGGTACTCGGCCTTGATCGCGTCGCACTCCGCCGGGGTCAGACTGCCCTCGCGGATCAGCCGCTCCGTGTAGAGCGTCGAGACCAGCGGGTGGGAGGCGATCTTGTGGTAGAGGACCGGCTGCGTGAACGCCGGTTCGTCGGCCTCGTTGTGCCCGTGGCGGCGGAAGCACACCATGTCGATCACGACGTCGCGGCGGAACTTCACCCGGAATTCGAGCGCGAGGAGGGCGACCATGCAGACGGCCTCGGGATCATCGCCGTTCACGTGGAAGATCGGCGCCTCGATCATCTTCGCCACGTCGGTGCAGTAGCGCGTGGAGCGCGCGTCGCTTGGCAGCGTGGTGAAGCCGATCTGGTTGTTGATGACGATGTGCAGCGTGCCGCCGGTGCCGTAGCCCGGAAGCTGCGAGAAGTTGAGTGTTTCCGCGACCACGCCCTGACCCGCAAAGGCGGCGTCGCCGTGGACGAGGAGCGGAAGCACCCGCCGGCGCTCGGTGTCGCCGCGAAGCCGCTGGCGGGCGCGGGCCTTGCCCTCGACCACCGGGTTGACGATTTCGAGGTGGGACGGGTTGGACGCGAGCCGGACCTCCACCTTGGCGCCGGAGGCGGTGTCGAGCACCGACTCGTAGCCAAGGTGGTACTTCACGTCGCCGTCGCCGGCGACCGTCTCGGGAATGTAGTTCTCCGAGAACTGTTCGAACAGCACCTCGAACGGCTTGCGCAGGATCGAGGTCAGCACGTTGAGGCGGCCGCGGTGGGCCATGCCCATGACGATCTCCTCCACGCCCACGCCGGGCGAACCCTCGACGATCGCGTCGAGCGCCGCGATGAACGTCTCGCCGCCCTCCAGCGAGAAGCGCTTCTGGCCGACGTACTTCGTATGCAGGAAGCGCTCAAACAGCTCCGCCTTGTGGAGTCGCCGCAGGATGCGCGTCTTCTGATCCTTGGAAAACGACGGTTGGTTCCGCGTCGGCTCCATCCGGTCCTGCAGCCAGCGCCGCACCTCCGTGTCCTGGATGTGCGTGTACTCGACCCCGATCCGCCCGCAGTAGGTCTGGCGCAGATTGGCGACCAGTTCCCGCAGGGTGATGCGGCTGCCGTCGAGGTAGTGGCCGGCGTCGAAGCTACGGTCGAGGTCGGTCTCCCGCAGCCCAAACTCCTTCAGGGCCAGTCGCGGCGAGGGCTCCGGGGGAGCCGAAAGCGGGTCCAGATGGGCGTCGACGTGGCCGATCGAGCGGTAGTGGTAGATCAGGCTGTCGACTTGGGATTGCTTCCGGGCCTCGTCCGGCGCAATCACGCCGGCGGATTCGCGCCCGGCGGCGGAGCCCCCCTTCGCCCCGGCGGGACGAGGCGCCTCGGCGGCGAGGGAAAAGCCGTGGAAGAACGCATTCCACGTGGCATCGACGGACTGGGGATCCTGCAGCCAGGCGGCATAGGCCGCGTCGATGACGTCGGCATTGGCCCGGGTGGGCAGGGAAAAGGAATTCATGGACGGGAAGGTGAAGGTTGGATTCCGCGCTCACCAGTGCGGGCGGTCAGAGACCTCCCGGTGTCGAGACATGGACCCCGCAGACGCTGCCCCGTCCCGGGCAGGTGGCAAGTCGCTCCCGGACCTTGCCCTTCGATTGAAAGCTCGCTTACACTCATTAGAGTTGGTCATTAGATCGTCCCCGCTCGCCCATGGAGGCCCAGATCAAAGATAATCTAATTCACTTGCTTGACGGCATTAAGCGCTCTGATGCCAACGCGATTCTCGCGGGTTTGGAGAGACTGGATCACCAGCTGGCGCAGGGAAGACCCGGGCTACATCCGCAACTTGTTCACTATCTGGAGGGTCGCAGCTACGCCAAAGCCTTGGCTTGGCTGGGAGGGGATCCGGCGGTCCCGACCGGCTCCTGCGCCCCGCGGCGACCGACGGCGTCATGACCAAAGCACGGCAGCCCACGGACGGCGGCGCGTCGTTGTCGCAAAGCCCCTTCGATAAGCTGGCGGCTCCGGCTGCGGCGGTGGGCGCGGCGTCGGCGACCGGGGCCAAGGCGGCGGGAGTGCCGGCGGCTCCGGCACCGGTTTCACGGGCTGAGCCGGTGCGGAACCGAGGGCGGGTCGATGTTCGCCGCAGCACGGCCGGGCGCGGAGGCAAGACCGTGACGATCGTGCAGGGCTTTGTGGGCATCGGATTGCCCGAGAAGGAGGAACTTGCGCGCCGCATGCAGAGGCGCTGTGGCACCGGCGGGACGGTCAAGGAAGGGCGCATCGAGATTCAGGGGGACCAGCGCGACGCAGTGATCGAGATTCTGGAGGCGGCGGGCTTCCGCCCGGTGCGGGCGGGGGGCTAGCTCCCGGGCGCGGGCAGCAGCGAGACTCCATGAGTACGGCTCCCGATCCCCGGCCCCCGGTCACGGTGCTCTGCGGATTCCTCGGTGCCGGGAAGACCACCCTGTTAAATTACCTGCTCGGGCAGACGGAAGGGGAGCGTTGGGCGCTGGTCGTCAATGATGTCGCTGCCGTGAACATCGATGCCCGGCAAGTGGCGGTGCGGGCGGAGGAGGTGGCGGGGTCGGGAGCGGAGTCGCCGCCGGTCATCGAGTTGGGCAACGGCTGCGTGTGCTGCTCGAGTCGCGATGACCTCGCCGAGTCGATCGTGCGCCTCGCGCTGACCGGCCGGCCCGGCGGACCAGAGGGACGGCCCTTTGACCGCATCGTGGTGGAGACCACCGGCGTCGCCGAACCGAAGGCGATCGCGCACCTTTTCACGCAGCGCAACCCCTTCGGTCGTTCCCTCGCGGACGTGGCGCGGCTCGCGGCGCTGGTGACGGTGGTCGACGCCGGGCACTTCCTGCGCCTTTGGCGGGAGAGCGGCCCGTTGCGCCCGGGGCCGCGGGCGGCGGAGCGCGCCGGGTCGGGGGGCGGGACGCGGCCGCTCGTCGAACTGCTCATCGAACAACTGGAGACAACGGACCTCGTGGTGCTGAACAAGTGCGACCGCGTGACCGCCGAGGAGCGCGGCACTCTGGAGGAGGCGATCGCGGGATTGAATCCGCGGGCGGACCTCGTGGCGGCCGAGCACGGCCAGGTGCCGCGCGAAGTGGTGCTGGACCGGATTCGCTTCTCGGAGCGGGAGACGCTGGGTGGGGCGGCATGGATTCGGGCGCTGAACGCGTTGGCGCCGCGGCCCGCGACGGCGTCCCTGCCGCCCGGGGCCGTGCTCGCGCGACCGGTCGCTGCGGCGGTGCCGAGACACGAACGACGCTACGGACTGCGCAGCTTCGTCTTGCAAGCCCGGTGCCCCTTTCGCCGCGACCGCCTGCTCGCGGCTTTGGATACCGCGCGTCCCGGGCTCGTGCGGGCGAAAGGCTTCGTGTGGCTGGCGGAGCAGCCCGACGAAATGCTCTTCCTGTCGGTCGCGGGCGACGAGGTGCGTCTCGAAACCCTGAACTACTGGTGGGCGGCGCTGATCGAGCATGGGCGGGCGCGGCTCGAGGATCGACCGGAGCTGATCCGGGCGCTGTGGGCGGAGCCCCACGGCGACCGCCGCCAGGAGTTGGTGTTCATCGGAGCGGACATGGACGAAGCGGCCCTGAGGGCGGCGCTCGATGTCGCGATGGTGGCGGAGGCCGGGTGATGCGCGCGAAAAGCGAAGCCCGGCGGGGGATTTTCACGTGGCGACCGGTTCTGCGGAGGCAGGAGATAGCGTCATGATGCAGTGGCTTCCACTCGGGGACACCCTTCCCGCCGGCGATCTCCGGCGGCGTTGCGCGCTCAGCCTCCAGCGCCTGCAGGACCCGCCCTTCCGCTTCGGCGCGATGATCGAAGCCTCGACGGCCCGGGAGGCTCCGGGGGACTGGGTGGGGCGCGGGCTGCTGGGACTGACCCTGCTCTCGCAGGTCCTGCGGGTCACGCCGGACAGCGTGGAAGAGATCGTGGCGGGGTTGCCGGGGGCGCTGAACCCCCGCGGCTACCTCGGGGAGGTCCTGCCGCCTGGGCGGGTGGATGAAAATCAAGTTGCGGGTCACAACGCCCTGTTGCGCGGGCTGTCGGAGTATCTGCTCTGGAAGGACGATCCCCGGGCGCGGGCCGTCCTCGAGGGTGCGTTGCGCGAGTTGATGCTTCCGGTGGCGCCCCTGCTGCCACAGTACCCGGATCGCAAGTTGGAGAAACTGGCGGACGGCGTGCCGATCGGCCTGACGGTGCGCAATGAGGGTGCGTGGGTGGGGTTGTCCACGGACATCGGCGTCGTCTTCTTCACGCTGGACGGGCTCACGCAGGCGTACGCGCTCAGCCCGTCGCCCGCGTTGCACGGGCTCATCGCCGCGATGATCGCCCGGTACGCCCAGTTGGACGTCCGGGCGATGAGTGCGCAGACCCATGCGACGCTGAGTACTCTCCGCGGCATCCTCCGCTGGTGGGAGGAGGTGGATCCCCGGCCGGAGTACCTTGCGCTCGTGCGCGACCGGTACGCTCTTTACCGGGCAGTGGCGGAGACGGAGCACTTCGCGAACTACAACTGGTTCGACCGCCCGCTCTGGACCGAGGCGTGCGCGGTGGTGGATTCGTTCCTGCTGGCGGCGGAGTTGTGGCGCGTGACCGGGGAGCCGGAGTACCTTGCGGCGGCGCATCGCGTCTACTTCAACGCGCTCAGCTATGCGCAGCGACCGAACGGCGGGTTCGGCTGCGACCAGTGTGTCGGCGCCGATGGGCGGATGGAGCTTTCACCGCATCCGGAAATCTTCGAAGCCCCGTGGTGCTGCACGATGCGCGGTGCCGAGGGGCTGGCGGTGGCGGCGCGCGCGCTGGCGGCGACCGACCCGGTGGCAAGGGCGGTGGCGCTGCCGTTCTACTTCGAGGGTGAGGCGATCCTGCGCTTCGCGGATGGCACGGCGCGCGTACGCTGCCGCAGCGAGTACCCGTTGGCGGGACGCGTGGAGTGGACGGTGCTCGAGAGCACGCTGGCCGCCGGGGTCGCGTGGACCTGCTTCGTCCCGCCCGGCGTCGCAGCGGAGACGATGCATCTGCGGCAGGATGGCCGGGAACTCGCCCTGCATCCCGCGAGGTCGGGCTTTGTCGGGGCGGAGGTCGTGCTGACCGAGGGAGCACGGCTGGAACTGGCGTTCGCGCTCCACGTTTCCGCCGAGGCACCGGCACCCGGATCCCGGGTCCGCGGACACCGCCGGTTCGCCCTCGGTCCTCTCGTCCTTGGGCTTGAAGCGGTGGGAGCGGAGGCACCGGAGCGCCTGCCGCAGGCGCTGGACTTCGCGGCGGAGGGGCGCGGCCGCTTCCGGTGTCGGCGTACCGGCGCGGTGCTCACGCCCTTCCACGATCTCACCTACCGCTCGGAGGCGGAGGCCCGGGCGCACCGGACGCGGCTGCTGTTTCCGTGGCCGGAGGAGACTCCCGCGGAGCGATGACGAAGCCCGGCGTCGCGAGCACCTGTGCGACGACGACGCGGCTCAATGCGACGCGGGGGCGTTGGAAGCGCCAGCCCCGTGCGGGAGCGCCGGGGGTTTGGACGACGATCGTGGTCTCGGAAACCGGGCAGCCGGCATCTACGCAGTGCGTGGTGTGGACGGATACCACGGTTTCGGGGCCGAGTTGGAGTGCGCGACGCGTCCAGCGTTTCAGTGCCGCGGCCTCCTCCGCCGCGGTCGGCGACGGATCAACCGGGGACGGGCCATCGGGCACGAAACGATGCATCCGCGCCGCCCCGGCTCAGGTGCCGCACCTCAGGACGTAGACCGGCCCCTTGGCCGTGCCCACGGCGAGCAGACGGTCGTCGGGCGACCACGCCAGCCGGGTGGCGGCGGACGGCAGGCGCACGGTTGCGCGAAGCGGCTGCGCGCGTTCCGGGCTCCAGAGCAGGAGACCCCCATCATCGGCGGCGGTGGCGAGCAACTCGTGACCATGTTGGAAAGCGACGGCGCAGACCTTGGCGTCGTGGGGCAGCATGGCCGGCTCGCGCCCCTCCGGACCCTTGCCCGAGCAGTCCCAGACGCACGCATCGTGTCCGCCCCCGGTGGCCAGCCAGCGACTGCTGCGGTCGAAGGAGAGCTCACGGACCTTGCCCTCGTAGCCGCTCATGTGGAGCTCGTCGTCCTCGGCGGGGAGCCAGAGGTGCACGCTCGGGTCCTGGTTGCCGGACACCAGCCACCGGCCGTCGGGGGACCACGTCAGGGCGTGGATGCCATTGGCGTAGGCGTACGTGCGGTGAGTGCTGAAGTCGTCCCCCTTCCAGAGCTGAACGCCACCGAATGAAGCGGCGGCCAGGAGCGTGCCCTGCGGGTGCCAGGCGAGGGCGCTGACGGTCTTGGCGGCGTCGGCAAAGCGGTGCGGCACCGTGCCGTCGGCGAGGACGGCGCTGACGCGGCGGCCCGCAGCGGCGGCGAGCCAGAGCGTCCCGCCCGAGTCGGCGGCGGGGGCCGGACGCCACGCGAGATGATCGACCCACGCGCCGCCGAGTTCAGCGGTGGCGGTGTGCTGGCCGGCATCGGTGTCCCAGAACTTCACCGCGCCGTCCTGTCCCCCGGTGGCGAGACCGTGCTGCCGCGGATGCCAGGCGAGGACATTCGTCCCGTCCTCATGTCCGGCCAAGGTGTGCAGGGCCGCGCCATCGTCGGCGGCGCGCAGGGCGACGGGGCCTGCGGAGGAGGCGGCGGCGAGCTGCCGGCCATCGTGGGACCACGCGAGATCGATCACGTAATCGTCGAGAGTGAAGGCCCAGTGCTTGGTCAGCTCCATGAAACGGTGAGGCTGGGACCGGAGACGGCGGGACGGAAGCGCGAAAACGCGGCGGAAGCGGGGCGGGATTGCGTCGTGCCGGGGCGGCGCCTAGGGTCGGGGCATGGAGCCGGAAGCCGCGATCAACGTCTTCGGAGGAGAACTCCGGGTGTGCGGCACCCGGCCGCTGACGGGCTTTTTCCGAGACGGACACTGCCAGACCTGTGCCGAGGACCACGGTTGCCACACCGTGTGCGTGGAGGTGAGCGAAGCGTTCCTCGCCTGGCAGGCCGAGGCGGGCAACGACCTGAGCACGCCGCGCCCTGAGTACGACTTCCCGGGACTGCGCCCGGGGGACCGCTGGTGCGTGTGCGCCTCGCGCTGGCGGGATGCGGTGGAGGCGGGGGTGTCCGCTCCGGTGGTCCTCGCCGCGACGCACCAGCGCACCCTGGAGCGGGTGCCGCTGGGATTGCTCCGCGACCACGCCTGCGGGTAGGCGTGATCGCGAGCGGAATCACTTAAGGCAGTTCGTAGACCTCGACGAGACCGATGCCGCTCGGACCCGTCGCCGAAGCGACGACCGTGTAGTTCCCGGGCCCGAGGTTTAGCAGCAGGGCGGCATCGCGACTGCCGAGCGCGAGCGGGAATGCCCCGGCGCGCTGGGAAGCGTCGGCCAGGGAGGAGAGATCGCCCCAGTTGTCGTTGGCTGCGACGAGGGAGCCGGTGGAGGAGAACACCTGAATCGACGGATCGAAGGCGGCGCCAGTCACGCCGAATGCACCCAGCGCCGGGCCGACGCCCCGCACCAGCACCGTCTTCGGACGCGCTCCCGAGACCACGAAACCCACGATGTGCGCGTCGGCTCCCGCTCCCAGCCGGCCGCGGCTCGACACGTTGAGCAGGCGTCCCGGGAGAGAGACCCGATACACGAGGACCATGCTGTCGTTGTCGACGCCGGCGTTGTACGACGCGCCGTCATGGAAGCCGTCGGTGGTCTGGAAATCATTATCGTTGCCGATGAACAGGAAGTAGTCGTCGGGCGCGAACGGATCGAGCGCAGGCATGAGGGCGAGGGCCTCCCACTTCTCCGAAAGGTTGTTGGCATCATCGGTCGGACCATTCTTCAGCCCGAAGCGGGCGAGATCCGAGGAGACGTTGAGGTTCACGAACTCCGAGCGGGCGGCCGGTCGGATTCCGGCGTCGAGAACGCCGTTGGGCGCGACCGGGCGACCGGCGGTTTCGAACTCCGTTCCCACCAGATTCGTCGCCGCGGCCACGTCGTAGACGAGGACGTTGCGGTAGCGTGACGTGGGGTTCAGGCCGCGGCCGTTGCCGCTGTCGCGAGCGAGGACGAGGAATTGGGTGTTGTTAAGAGCGAGCATTTCGCTTTGCGCGGCGACGAGCGTGGAGGTTCCCGAGGTGAAGGTCGGGAGTTGAACCACGTAGTGGCCGCGGAGCACCGGCGACGGGCCGGAGATGTCGTAGGCGAGCAGGCGGGTGTTGAAGCGGGTGGCGCTGGTGCCTCCGGTGCCGCCGTCCTGTCGCGCGGCTGACTGGAGGAGCGCGAACAGCGTGCGGCCGTCCGGACTCACGCTGAGCCCCTCCAGCCCCTGGTTGTTTTGACGTCCGGTGACCGGATTCGCTGGTGACGGCGCCGGCTGGCCCGCCGGGCTGTTGTTGGACGAAAACGAGTCGGCCCCGTTGCGTTTGCCGACCAAGGCCTCGGGCGGCCGGATCGCGGAGAGCAGCTTGCCATCGGCGCCAAACCGCCAGATGTAGGGCCCGTATTCATCGCTGACCCAGAGTGAACCGTCGGCATTCACGACGATGCCCTCGGCGTCGAGGGAGATGCGATTGTTGAAGGCGGCCGGCAGGACGGGGAAGCCAGTCCGCGACGCGGAGGTGTTGCTGCCGGGGTCAAACGACGTGAGAGGCGTCCCGTCGGCCTCCGTGTACTTGATGGTGTCGATGAGCGTGAGGCCGACTTGGTCTTGGGACGCGGCGCCAGCGGGTGCGGGACGGAAGACGAGGTTCAGGCGGTAGACGCGCGGCGTGTAGTTGAGCGTGGCGTTCACGTTGTAGCCTCGATCGGGCTGCGCGAACAGGGTGCCGGTGTACCACCCGTCCGGCTGGCGCGTCCACGACCCCGGTTGGAAGGCGAAGGCCGAGAACGATCCGAACGTCTCGCCGAAGCGGTCGCGGGCGGAGGCTGGGATGCGTCCCACCCCGACCAAACCATGATTGACGAAGAGGGAGGATCCGACGCGGGCGGTGGAGACCGGTTGCGCGGAAAGCGGAAGGGTCGCTCCCACTGCCAGCAGCGAGAGAAGGGTCCGGAAGACGCGGAGTGAGGAGTGCATCAAATTAGTGTGTTCGCGCGCCGTGGCGACTCGGGGTCGATGGCGTGACGTTTCCGCGACCTTCCGGCGGAGCGGGTGTGCCGCCGACCCCGTTTCCTCTCGGTTATCGGTCAGCCGCGCCTCGCGCTGGCGGGATGCGGTGGAGGCGGGGGTGTCCGCTCCGGTGGTCCTCGCCGCGACGCACCCGCGCACCCTGGAGCGGGTGCCGCTGGTGCTGCTACGCGACCACGCCTGCGGGTAGGCGTTCGGGCGGTCGTCTTACGCCAGTTCCCAGAACGGGGTGTTCCCGCCGGGGGAGACCACTGTGAACTCGCAGGCGAGTTGGGGGCGCAGGGTGGCGAGCATCCGCTCCACGGCGTCGAGGCTGTTGCAGTCCCGGGACAGGTGGGTGAGCACGATCCGGCGCCAGCGCGGGCTGGCGATCGAGGCGAGCAATTCGCGGGCGGCCTCGTTGGAGAGGTGGCCGTGCCGCCCGCTGATGCGCTGCTTCGTCGACCATGGGCGCCGATGGTCGGCCTGGAGGAGGGTGGGGCAGTGGTTGGATTCCACGACCACGGCGTCGCAGTCGCGCAGGCGTTCGCGGACGTGCTGCGGCACGTGGCCGAGATCGGTCAGCCACGCGAGCGAGCGGCGCGGGGAGAGGAGGTCCCCGTCGAATCCCGTGCTGAAGCGGAACCCCACCGGGTCGTGCGCGTCGTGCGGCACGGAGAAGGCGTCGATCTCGAGGTCGCGGAAGCGGAACCGGGAGCCGGTCTCGAAGAGCTTCCACGCCAGAGGGTGTTCCACGCGCTCCTGCACCGCGCGGGCGGTGCTGGCGTTGGCGAAGAGGGCGACCTGGGGGGCGCGGGCGAAGCTGGCGATGCCGGCCGCGTGGTCACCGTGCTCGTGCGTGAGAAACACCGCGTCGATCTCCTCCGGGCGGAGATTCTCCTCGGCCAGCAACTCCTTGGTCCGGCGCGGGGAGAAGCCGACGTCGATCAGGACGCGCGCCTGCTCGGTCTGCAGCAGGGCACAGTTGCCCGAACTGCCGCTGCCGAGGATCCGGATGCGCATCGCCATGCGCGGATGTTCGGGTTCACGTCACCGCGCCCGCAAGCCGGAACCGGCGGCCCGCTGGGGTTGACCCCGGCCGGATTCCGGGCATCGTGCTCCCTCCATGCCGCGAAAGCCGTCACGTTCCGCCACCCCGCCGTCCTCCGCGCCCGTTGCGCGGGACACGGTGTTCGTGACGCGTCAGGTGCACTTCAACGCGGCCCACCGGCTGAACAATCCCGCCCGGAGCCGCCGCTGGAACGAGCTCGCCTTTGGTCCCTGCAACAACATCGACGGCCACGGCCACAACTACGTGCTCGAGGTCACGGTCTCCGGCGCGCCGGATCCCGAGACGGGCTACGTCATCGACCTCGGTCGCCTGAAGCGGATCGTGGAGAAGGTGATCGTCCGCGCCTGCGACCACCGCAACCTCAACACGCAGGTGCCGTTCCTGCGCGGGATCATCCCTTCGACCGAAAACCTCGTCATTGCCTTCTGGCGCGAGTTGGAGCCCCGGATCCGTCCGGGTCGCCTGCACGCAATCCGGCTTTACGAGACCCCCCGCAACTACGCCGAGTACCGCGGACCCGATCCGCGCTGATTCTCCCGGGCGCACGCCCAGGCGGTCACGGTTGTTATCGTCCCCAACCGTGCCGCGGCCAGCCCAACCGACAAAAACGACATGAAGACCAAGTCCTCACCGAAAGCGAAACGGATGTACCTGCATCACGGCCCCGGCGGCACGTCGCCCGTGATCGCGCGCCGCTATGACGCCGGATTCCGCGTCACGCCCGACTACCAGCGCGAGCTGCCCGACATGATGGAGGCGCAGGGAGCGATCCAAGGCGCGGCCGTGCCGATCCAGCAGGTGGGCGTCTCCAACTTCCATTTGCCGCTCCGCTACCGCACGAAGGCGGGGGAGACCCTGACGCTCGAGACGGCGATCACGGGCACGGTGTCGCTCGAGGCGACGCTGAAGGGCATCAACATGAGCCGCATTGTCCGGGCGTTCTACGAGCACCGCGACGAGGTGTTCTCACCCGAGAAGCTGCGCCAGGTGCTGCGCAAGTTCCAGCATCAGGTGGAGTCGCTCGCGGCGCGCCTGCGCCTCGCGTTCTCGTACCCGATGGTGCAGCCGTCGCTGCGCAGCGGCCTCGAGGGCTACCAGTACTACCACGTGGTCTTCGAGGGCACGATCGATGGTGCCGGCCACTTCCGCCGCTTCATCGAATTCGACTTCGTCTACTCCAGTTCCTGCCCGTGCAGCGCCGAGCTCTCGGAGCATGCGCGCGACGTGCGCGGCGCCTACGCCATTCCCCACAACCAACGTTCCAAGGCCCGCCTCAAGGTGGAGGTCGCCGAGGGGGCGAAGCTGCGCGTGGAGGACCTGCAGGCGCACTGCTTGAACGCGCTGAAGACGGAGACGCAGGTGATGGTGAAGCGCGAGGACGAACAGGCCTTCGCCGAGCTCAACGGGGCGCACATCAAGTTCGTCGAGGACGCAGCCCGCCTGCTCTTCGCCGAGTTGGACGGCGATCGCCGGATCGCGGACTTCCAGGTTGCATGCTCGCACCTTGAGTCGCTGCATTCGCACGACGCGGTGAGCGTGATCTGCAAGGGCGTGCCCGGAGGCTTCCGGGCGGACTTCACCGACTTCGGTTCGCTGGTCTGCTGAGCGGCCGGCCGTGCGTCTCCGTTCCTCTCTCCGCATGCCGAAGCGCCCGTCCCGCCCTCCCCTGTCCGTCGTCGAAATCGATTCGTGGGCGCCGACCCCGAAGCACCGCAAGGTGCGCCGGTCGCGGCCCGCGAAGGCGGCGCCAAGCCGGGCCGTCGGCAACGCGGCCTCACCGGGCCCGGTCGTGCTGGTCACGGGAGCCTCCCAGGGAATCGGGGCGGCGATCGCGCGCACCTTCGCGCAGGCGATCCCCGGCGTCCGTCTGGCGCTCGTCGCACGTCAGGGCGCGAAGCTGGTCGCGGTCGCCCGGGAGTGCACCGCGCTCGGGGCCGAGGCCCGGGCCTTCGTCGGCGACGTGAGCATCGAGGCCGATGTCGCGCGGGTGGCGGCGGAGGTGCACGCGCTCTGGCGTCGCGTGGACGTGCTGGTGAACAACGCCGGCAGCTTCCGGCCCGGCCGACTGCTCGAGACCTCGGTGGAGGCGTTCGATGCGCTGGTCGCGGCGAATCTCCGCAGCGTCTTCCTGCTCACGCGAGCGTTTGCGCCCGCGATGGTGCAGCACGGCGCCGGCGACATCTTCAACATGAGCTCGATCGCCGGACTCGGGCCGTATCCGACGAGCGCTGGGTACTGCGCGGCGAAATTCGGTGTCACAGGCCTGTCCAAGGTCATGCGCGCGGAGTTCCGCGACCACGGCGTGCGCGTGTGCACCGTCTATCCGGGCGCCACGCTCTCGCCCGCGTGGGAGGGCAGCGGCGTCCCGGACGAGCGGCTGATGCCGGCTGAGGACGTGGCGCGGGCCTTCCTGGACGTCTACCGCCTGACGCGGCGGACGGTGGTCGAGGAAATCGTGCTGCGACCCCAGGCGGGCGACCTCTGACGCGGCCGCGCTCGGGCCTCGCGGGGGGCCGGGAGCGGCGCATCACGGGCCGGTGGACCGGCAGCGTCGGCCTGCGCCAGCCGGAGGGATTGCCAGCGCACGGGCTGGCGTCAGAGTCGCCGCATGGGCGCCGTCCTCGGACTCGATATTGGATCCTCCTCCGTGATCGCCGGGCTCCTCGACGGACGCCGGGTCCTCGCGGAGTCGCCTCGGGCCTTCTTCCGCACCCGGCACGAAGGCGCGCGGGCGGAGGTTGATCCCGAGGTTCTGCTGGCCGCGGTGGCGAAGGCGATCCGCGGCCTCGGCGATCGGGCGCGGCGGGTGGACGCGATCGCGCTGGCAACGATGTGCCCGGCGTGGGTCGCGCTCGACCGAACGGGCGCGGCGCTGACGCCGATCGTGACGCACCAGGACCGGCGGAGCGTGGCGGAGGCGCGGGTGTTGGAGGAGAGGATGGGTGCTGATCGCCACCTTGCGCTCTGCGGCTGCCGTCCCATCCCGGGCGGAATCAGCTCCACGACGTGGGCGTGGTTCCGGCAGCACCAGCCCGGGGCCCTGCGGCGGGCGGATCTCGTCGGGCATCTCAACACCTTCCTGCACCGGCGCCTGACCGGGGCGCGGGTGACGGATCCCTCGAACGCCTCGTTCACCGGACTCTACCGGACCCTCACCCTCGACGGTTGGAGCGACGAACTCTGCGCCAATCTCGGTGTCTCCACCCAGCAACTACCCGACGTGGTGGAGGCGGACGTGATTGGCGGGGTGCTTACGCGGGAGGCTGCGCGGCGGCTTGGTCTGCCGGCCGGTTTGCCGATGCTGACTGGCCTGATGGACGGCAGCGCCGGCATGCTCCTCGCGGGCGCGAAGGTTGGCCAGCTCTTCAACGTGGTCGGCTCGACGGACGTCCTCGCCCTGTGCACGGACCGCCCCCGGCCCCATCCCCTCCTTCTGACCCGGGCGCTGGGCGTGGGTCGAGCGTGGCTGCAGGTCAGCACCCTCGCCGCGATGGCCTCGTCGATTTACTGGGCGCGGGAGCAATTCTTTCCCGAGATGCCGCTGGAGGACTTTCAGCGCGAACTGCGGGTGCTGAGCCGCCGCGGTCCCCGGCCCGGGAGCACGGTCCGGTTTGAACCCTACATGGCCGGCGAGCGGACCCGCATCGAGCAGCGGCAGGGCGCGTTCACGGGCTTGACGCTGGCAACCACGCGGACGGACCTGCTGTCAGCGATCATCGAAGGCCTGACCCAGGCGAGTGCGGAGCGACTGCCCCTGCTGCAGGCCACCGGGACCCCGTTGCTGCGTTCGGTGGCGGTGTCGGGCGGCGCGGACCGCCTGGACCGCCTCATGCACCGCGACTGGCCCGGGCGCTGGCGTTATCGGCCGGTCACGGATGCCACGATGCGTGGACTCGGGTTGCTCGTCCCGCGGCCGCGCTGAAGACCCGGCGTCGAGCGTCCGATGGTCCAACCCGCGCGCGCCGTAGCATCCGCGCGACGAGGGCTGGGGTTCCGCCCGACCCAACCCGACCCGGACTCGGAACCAGATCCTGAAACTGAAGCGGAACCGGAACCACGCCCGCGCCGGTGCGGCGGGAGAGAGCGACGGGTCCGCGCGCGGCCGCGCCAACGCACGTTGACTGGGGGTCGTCCCATGTCACTTAAACATCTAAATTCAAGCAACTAGCAGCGATTTGATAGAATATGATCGGATCCTCTCAAATTCTCCCATTTAGTCTCTTCGAACCGCGGTGAAAGCAAGCACGCCGACGCTGTGGCCCTTTCCGATGAAGAACTACTCCTACGTCAACTATCTCTGGGACGACGCGAAGGCGGCGTCCCTCGATCCGGTCGGTCGCCTGATCTACCGTTCGAATCTGCTGGGCAGCGACCAGCGCATCACGAACACGGGCGGCGGCAATACCTCCTCGAAGCTGCGGGAGGAGGATCCGCTGACGGGTCAGGCGGTGGATGTGCTGTGGGTGAAGGGATCCGGTGGGGATTTGCGGACGAGCACGCGGGAGAACTTCTCGTCGCTTTATCAGGACAAGCTGATCGCGATGCAGTCCCTGTATGCGGCGCGGGCGGACAAGGGCCTGAAGTCGCCGGCGGAGGACGACATGGTGGCGATGTACGCGCACACGACGTTCAACCTGAACCCGCGGGCCTCGTCGATCGACACGCCGCTGCATTCCTTCCTGCCGGGGCGGCATGTGGATCACATGCATCCGAATGCGATCATCGCGATCGCGGCCGCGGCGCGTTGCGAGGAGCTGACGAAGGAAATCTTTGGCGGTGCGATGGCCTACGTGCCGTGGATGCGTCCGGGCTTCGAACTGGGCTTGGCGATGCAGGAGATCGCGCGGGCGCAGCCGGCGATCAAGGCGATCATGATGGGGCAGCACGGCTTCATCTCGTGGGATGACGACGAGAAGGTCTGCTACACGCGCACCCTTGACCTCATCGAACAGGCGGCGGCGTACATTGAGGCTAAGTACCAGGCAAAGGGCGGCGATGCGACCGTGTTCGGCGGGGAGAAGTACCGCACGCTCGCGGAGGAGCCGCGCCGGGCGGCCTTCGCGGCGATACTCCCCTGGCTGCGTGGCCAGGTGTCGGCCCAGCGCCGCTTCATTGGCACGATCCAGGATGACGAACGCATCCTTCGCTTCGTGAACTCGCAGGATGCCGCGCGCCTCGCCGCGCTCGGTACGTCCTGCCCGGATCACTTCCTGCGCACGAAGATCAAGCCGCTCTACGTGGACTGGAACCCGCAGGCCGAGGACCTCGCCGCGCTCAAGACGAAGCTGGCGGCGGGGATCGCCCAGTACCGCCGGGACTACGCGGCCTACTACGAGGCGTGCCGGCGTCCGAACTCCCCGGCGATGCGCGATCCGAATCCGACGGTGGTGCTGATCCCGGGCCTCGGCATGATCGCGTGGGGCAAGGACAAGTCGGAGTCGCGGGTCACGGCTGAATTCTACAACTGCGCGGTGGAGGTGATGCGCGGGGCGGAGGCGGTTGACCGCTACATTGCCCTGCCGCAGCAGGAGGCGTTCGACATCGAGTACTGGCTCCTGGAGGAGGCGAAACTGAAGCGCATGCCGGCCGAGAAGGAACTTGCCCGGCAGGTCGTGATCGTGGTCGGCGCCGGCTCCGGCATCGGCCGCGAGACCGCGCTGCGGCTCTCTCGCGAGGGCGCGCACCTCGTGACGGTAGACCTCAACGAAGCGGCGGCGCAGGCGACCGCGAAGGAGGTCACGGACCGCCTCGGCCTCGGCATCGGCGTTGCGGGCAGCGGCGTCTCCGGCTGCGGCCCGGCGCTGGGCCTTGCCGCGAACATCACCGACCGCGCGAGCATCCGGCGGATGCTGGACCAGGTTGCGCTCGCCTACGGCGGCTTCGACTCGATCTGCGTCACGGCGGGGATCTTCTTCCCGTCCGACCGCACGGGTCACATCCCCGACGACAAGTGGGCGGCGACCTTTGCGATCAACGTTACGGGCAGCTACCTCGTCGGCGACGAGGCGGCGAACACGTGGCGCGAGCAGGGCCTCAGCGGCAACCTCGTGCTTACGACCTCGGCCAACGCCGTCGTGGCGAAGCGCGGGTCGGTGGCGTATGATGCCTCCAAGGCCGCGGCCAACCACGTCGTCCGCGAGCTCGCGATCGAACTCGCCCCGCTGATCCGCGTGAACGGCGTGGCTCCGGCGACGGTGGTGAAGGGATCGACGATGTTCCCGCGGGAGCGCGTGATCAGCTCGCTGGCGAAGTACAGCATCGCCTTTGCGGAGGACGAGTCGACGGATTCGCTCGTGCAGAAGCTGGCGCAGTTCTACGCGGACCGCACGCTGACCAAGTCGCCGATCACCCCGGCGGACCAGGCGGAGGCCTACCTGCTGCTCGTGACGAACCGGCTTTCGAAGACCACGGGACAGATCATTCCGGTGGACGGCGGCCTGCACGAGGCGTTTCTGCGCTGATCCTCACGGGAGGGAGCGTCGCCGTGGGCGCGTTCCCTCCGGTGGATTTCGGCGGACTCTGACGGGCTTTGGCTTCCCCGCGACGTTCGCGCTCTGAAGGCTCAGCGGGTGGGCGCGGCCGGAAGGGCGGCCAGCGCCTCGGCCGCGCGACGCTTCGAGAGGGCGTCGTGCACCTCGCGTTCGGGTAGGGCGAGGCCGCGGGTGAAGGCGGCACGCGCCTCCTGGAGGCGTCCCGTCGAGCGGTAGACGAAGGCCAGTTCGACCTGGTGGCCGACCGAGTCCGGCGCGAGGGCGGCCGCGCGTTCGAGATGGCTGACCGCCTCGGCAACGGAGGCCTTGGGCAGTCCACCGAAGAACAGTTGCACGAAGAAGCGCCGGGTCATGCCCAGCTTGGCCACCTCGTAGTGCCAGCGTCCGAGCACATGGTGAGCCCAGTCGTAGTTGGGATCCAGGCGCAGCGCCTCCTCGGCGTATTGGTGGATTTGGCGGGAGTGACGCACCTTGGCTTCCGTGTCGCCGTACAACCCCAGGTTGCCGTGGCAGATGGCCACCGACAGGGCCACCTCGGCGCTCTTGGGATTGATCGCGTAGGCGCGTTCCGCGTAGGTGAGGGCGGTCTCGGCGAACCGCCGCTTTTCGGCGGGATCGGACGTCAGGAAGGACTGGTCCGAGTACTGCCGGGAGATTTTCTGGAGGATGAATGCGTCCTGCGGCCGGGCGGCGTCGGCGGCGAGGTAGAGGGGCAGGGCGGCGACCGGATCCATGCGCCGCTCGGCCTCCTGTCCCTGCCGGATGAGCGCGTCGACGGACGGCGTGGTCTCGGCGCGGGCGGGGACGACCGTGCCGAGGGCGAGGGCGAACGCGCAGGCGAGAGCGCCGAGCATGCCGTGGGCTGGACGTTCAGGGGGAAAAGGGTGCATGGAGAGCAGGGACGGAGTTGGCGACCCGGTGGATCGAGTTCAGGCGCGGCGTTGGAACAGGTAGTGGCTGACCAGCCACTCCTCGCCGTTGCGGTAGCCCCACAGTTCGGCGCACGCCATGTAGAAGACCCGCCAGTAGACCCACCAGCGGGTCGCGGCATCCTTCCCGTAGGTCTGCGCGAACAGCGGCAGGACTTCGGAGCGGTGACGGTCCATGTTCTGCAGCCAGTGCTCGGCGGTCTGCTGGTAGTGGCGACCGTTGACCTTCCAGTCCTGCACGAGCTGAAGCGTGTCGTCGAAGGCCGGCAGCAGATCGTGGGCGGGCATCTGGCCGCCGGTGAAGAAGTACCGGGCCATCCAGTCGGTGGCGTCGCGTGGGATGAAGTGGTAGCTCAGCCGGTGGTGGGTGAAGATGTGGACGAAGAGCAGTCCGTCGGGTTTCAGCCAGCGCGCGACGTTGGCCAGAAGCCGCTGATAGTTCTTCATGTGCTCGAACATCTCGACGGAGACGACGCGATCGAACTGCGCGCCGGGCAGGTCGAAGGCATTCATGTCGCAGGTGATGATCTGCAGGTTCCCGAGGCCGCGGCGGGCCGCCTCGGCGTCGATGTATTCCTTCTGGGTGCGGGAGTTCGAGACGCCCGTGATGCGGGAGTGCGGGAACCGTTCCGCGAGGTAGAGCGAGAGCGATCCCCAGCCGCAGCCGAGTTCGAGGACGGATTGTCCGTCCTCCAGGCGGCCCCGCTCCACGTAGAGGGCGAGCATGGCCTCCTCCGCCTCGTTGAGCGACTCGGAGCCGGTCTGGTAGAAGCAGCCGGAGTACTTCAGCCGGCGCCCGAGGCAGAGGCGGTAAAAGTCGGTGGGCACCTCGTAGTGCTGCTCGTTCGCGGCGCGAGTCTCCTCGGCGATCGGCCGGGTCTTGAGGTCGGCGACGTAGGCGGCGCGATCGTAGTGGGCACTCTCCTCGCGGATGCGCTGGGCGAGGAGGCGGCGGATGCCGATGCGGATGAGCCAGTCCGGCAGCAGGTTTTTCTCGAGAAGGGAATCGATCATGGAAAAGGGGGCAGGGCGGGCGGGCCTACGCCTTGGGCCGACGGGGGAACCACGGGAAGAACGCGGACGTGGTCTGCTGGTAGCGGCGGTACGCCTCGCCGCGCGAGCGCAGCGATTGCTGTTCGGTGAGAGGGATTCCAGTGACGCGCAGCAGGAGGTGGAGCATGGCGGCCGGGCAGATCACGGAGATCCAGCCCCAGGGCGAGCCGCAGGCGAAGAGGAAGAAGGCGACCCAGACCAGCCACTCGAAGAAGTAGTTCGGGTGCCGGCTGTACCGCCAGAGCCCCCGGTCGCAGACCGCGCCGCGGTGGGCGGGGTTCTTCTTGAAGGCGGCGAGCTGGGCATCTGCAATCGTCTCGCCGCAGAGCGCGATGAACCACAGCACGGCGCCCGCGACCTCCAGAGGGTGAAGTTCCGGACGGGTGTTGAGGCTCGGGATCAGGAACGGCACGCTCAGGATGACGAGGGAGAGCGCTTGGATCTGGTAGAACTTGAACATCTCCCAGGCGAAGTTCGCCTTCCAGCGCGTGCGCATTTCGAGGTAGCGACCGTCCTCCTCGGGATGATGCCCGGCGACCCGGCGCAGGAGATGGCTGCCGAGCCGCACGCTCCACAGCACGGCGAGGGCGGCGAGGAGGACCCGTCGCATCGGCCAGCCGCCGGCGAAGGCGGCGTAGCCGGCGGCGATCGGCGCGGACGCATAGGCCCACGCGACATCAACGATGCTGTAGTTGTCGATCCGCCGCGCAAAGGCGAAGACCAGGGCCATCGCAACGCAGCAGCCGGCGAGCGAAAGGAGGAGAAGGAGCCAGACACTCATGGGGCGGGGGTGGGAGAAGGGGTGGGGGCGGAGGCGGACGGAAGCTGGCGGGCGACGCGCCGGATGATCGGACGCAGGAGGCGGTTGAGGCTGAAGACGAGGACGGGAAGGGTGACCAGCCACGCCGTGAAGGCGTGCACGCCCGCCATGCCGAAGCGGCTCAGGAACTCGGTGAAACTGGCGTCGCGGAAGACTTGGATCAGCAACTCGATTGAGAAGGGCAGCCGCTCGGCCCCCCAGATCCATTCACCGACGCGGATGTAGACCACAATCATCAGCAACTGGATCGGCCCAAGGAGCTGGTTGATCGTCTGGAGAAGCGGCTGGTTGAGACGCAGGGCGAGGCCGGCGACTAGGTTGAGCAGGCTGGTGAAGCCGAGGAACGGAAAGAGCGAAAGGCCGGTGCCGAGTGCGAGGGTGTAGCTGACCTTGTCTGCGGTGATCCCCTGGGTGAGCAGGGAGATCACCGGATCTCCGATGCGCCGGCGCCAGAAGCCGCGCGGGGGTGCCGCCGGAGCGGGGGCTGCGCCGTTCGGGGCGGCGGATGCGGGCGCGGCCGGGATCACGGGGTGCGACGCAGGAGGATCGAGGAGAGCGGCGCGCCCGCCGGGACCCGGAACAGCTCGCGCAGGCAGTACACGGCCATCGCGATGTTTCCGAGCAGGAGGATGGCGATCAGCCAGAGGGCGCGCGCCACGAGGCCCGTCTCCTTGTACGCCACCCAGATGTAGAACGTGAGGAAGCCCCAGTAGGCGTCGAACAGCGTGGCGATGAACCAGCGGTCGCGTGCGGCGGGCGACTCGATGAAGTCCCAGAGGGCCTGACCGAGGGAGGCCCAGCTGGTGACCCAGAGCATGGAGGCGAGAACGACGAGGAAGAAGACGCGGAGGAGGATGATCATGGCGGGAAAGGACCGGGGCGCGAGGCGCCGGATTGACGGGGCGAGCTGTGGCTCAGCGCAGCGCGAGGTTGTTCGGGCGCGTGTGGAGCGTCTGCACGACGGAGATGTTGCGCATGGCGAAGGCGGCCTCGCAGTAGCACAGGTAGTAGTGCCACTTGCGGATGAAGCGGTCGTCGAAACCGAGGCGGCGAACATCGTCGAGGCGGGCGTGGAAAGAGTCGCGCCAGGCGCGGAGCGTGCGCGCGTAGTCGTGGGCGAGGTCGTCGAGGTGGTGCAGGACGAAGTTGCCGTGGCGGCTCATCAGGTCGTTGACGCGGTTCAACGAAAGCAGGAGGGAGCCCGGGAAGATGTGTTTCTGGATGAAGTCCACCCCGCGGCGCATCTCGGGATACCGGGTGTCCGGGCAGGTGATGAACTGGAGCGCGACGAGGCCGCCCGGGCGGAGCCGGGCGTCGAGCGTGCGGCAGAAGTCGGGGAGGTACGCGTGGCCGATCGCCTCCATCATCTCGATCGAGACGATCTTGTCGTACTGGCCCTGCACGTCGCGATAGTCCTGCAGGCGCACCTCGATGCGTGATTCGAGGCCGGCGGCGGCGATGCGGCGGAGGGCGAGATCGTGCTGCTGCTGGGAGAGGGTGAGCGTGGTGACACGGCAGCCGTGGTTCGCGGCGGCGTGGAGGGCCCAGCCGCCCCAACCGGTGCCGATCTCGAGGACGTGGTCGGACGGGCTGAGCCGCAGGCTGCGGCAGAGTGCTTCGTTCTTCTCGCGTTGCGCCTCGGCGAGGGACGCGGCGTCGGCGGTGTACTTGGCCGCCGAGTACATCATCGAGTTGTCGAGGAACAGGGCGAAGAAGTCGTTGGAGAGGTCGTAGTGGCGCGCGATGTTGCGGCGGGCGAGACGGCGGGAATTTGGCTGGAGCAGGTGCTCGATCCGGTGCGCGAAGCGGAGCAGGTTGAGACCCCAGGTGCGGGCGCGGCCGGCAGTGGAGCCGGACAGCGTGGGGGCATGCTCGACGTTGAGCATGAACCAGCCGAGCACCGACGGGAGGTCGGGTGTGTCCCAGTCGCCGTCGATGAACGATTCCGCGAAGCCGATGTCCCCCGCGAGGACGCAGCGGCGGAAGAACGTCTCGCGGCGCACCCGGAGGCTGGTGACGGCGGAGAGCCCGAGGGGAAGGTCCGGCGCGATGACTTCACCGGCCTCGCCGCAGTCGACGTGGCCGCCTTCCGGGAGTTCGATCCGCAGGCGCCCGCGCGGCATCGCGCCGAAGGCGCCGAGCACGAGGCGGCGGTGAAACGACGGGGCGGCCGGCGTGCTGAAGTCCGAGGCATCGGTCGGACTGGAGGAGAAGGGAGAGGAGTCACTCATGCGTCTGACGGGCGGGGGAGGCGAGGAAGGGAGGCAGGGCGGCGGGGAGGAATGCGCAGGCGGTTGAGGGGGCGGGAACACCGCACCGCCGGTCGGAGCCGACGTGCACGGTAGGCCGCCAGATTAGCCGATCCTCCGTGAACGAGACGTGAAAGTAGGGTGGAAAACGGGTGAGATTCCTCCCGACCGCTTCCGGCGGACGGAGTTTCGTCGCCCGTGCCGGAAACAACCGGATGGGACGGGACGGGCGGGGGAGAGCCGCGCCGTCGGTAGCGCCGGCTTTCGGAGCCTCCCTGGCCGGGAAACAAGCGGGAGGTGGCGCTCATGCGTCGGAGGTCTGGGGCGGCAGGATCGAGGGATGCGGGCGCAGCAGTCCCCGCTGGTCCGCGGCGCGGGCGGCTTTCGGGAACCACGGGACCGACTTCAGGAACAGCCGGAGGGCGTGCCAGTGGATCAGCAAGAGGATGCGGAGCGTGATCAGCGGGTAGAGCACCGTGTACCACGCCAGACGCGCATCGGTCAGGGGCTTGGCGGAGCCGGTCAGACGGCTGGTCAGCGTACGCTCCTCCCCGATGTAGTCGTCGATCTGGATTGCCATCTCGGTGCCGGGCACGGGCAGGAGGAAGTCGAAGGCGACATCGACGTCGGAGAAGGGCGAGACGTAGAAGTGCTTGGGAAGCCGGAGATGGAAGCGCCCCGCCGCGTCGCGGGTCTCGGGTCCGAGGAAGAACGGCTTCATCTCGCGGAAGGTGTTGGTGACCTCCGGGATCGCGGCGATGGGTTGGCCGGTGCGGTCGAAGCAGAAATAGAACGACACCGGATTGAAGAGGAAACCGGCGACGCGGGGCAGCGTGATGAGGAGGACGCGGCCGCCGGCGAGGTCCACGCCGTGGCGGTGGAGCAGGGCTTCCACCCGGGCCTTGAGCGGCGCTCCGGCCGGCTCGTTCGTCGGGAGAAAATCAGCGTCGCGGAACGAATAGGGGGCGTGGCCTTCGTGGGAGAACAGGCTAAGCCGACGGTCGAGCTCGCCGAGTTCATCCAAGTCGATGGCGAAGAGGAAGATCCGGTACCGGAAGGCGTGCCGCCGGGGGGAGAAGCGGGCGTGCATGACGTGGCACTCGTAGAGACGGGAGTTCATGCGCGGCGGACGACGAAACGAAAGTAAACAGCGGATGGAGCGGGAAGCAATCCGCGAGAACGGCGCGGGCGGGAGGACCGGTGTGGAAGACAGGGGAACGCAGGACCGGGGCGCCGCCCGGCAGGCGGGCACAAAAAAGGCGGCCGCAGGATGACTTGCGGCCGCCTTGGGAAGCGAAGCGCGGGACCGGATCAGAACTTGATCCGCATGCCGATCTGGGCCTGCCAGCGCGACACCGGCGTCTCGTCGACCGTCACCGGCACGCCGTTGAGCGTGGTGGTGTTGAAGACGTAGTTCCACTGGCCCTTGCCGGCGTTGGCGGTCGGGTTGAGGGTCGCCCCGGCGACGGCGCGGCGGTAGGAGAACGGAACCTCCTCCTGAATGCCCCAGTCGCTGTCGAAGAGGTTCGCGAAGTTGAGGATGTTGGCGAACACCTCGGCGCGGACCGACTTGAAGAGCGGGATCTGCTGGGTGAGCTTCAGGTCGACCGTCTGCAGCCACGGGGACGTCTCCGAGTTGCGCGGCGGGTTGGTACCCTTGAAGTCCTTGAGTGAGGAGCTCTCGACGAAGCGGAAGAAGGCGTCGCGCTGCGCGGTGTCGGCCCAGGCCACGCGGGTGTCATCCGGACCGGTCGGCACGTAGAGCAGGTCGTTGAACGTGAAACCGTCGCCGTTGGCGTCACCGTAGAACACCCACGAGTACGGGCGGCCGGTGCGCCCGATGTAGCTGAGGTTGACCGTGGTGGGGGCGTTCTTGACGAATTCGAAGCGGCGGGTGACCGACAGGACGACCGTGTCCTTGATGTTGGTGTTCGAGATCGAGTCCTTGTTCTCGTTCGGGTTGAACGAGGCGCGATTCTGGTAGTTGGAGAGCGCAACCGACGACGTCATCGGGCTGACCTCCGTGGCCTTGCCGTTGGTCCACGAGGCGGACCACGCCCAGTTGTTCTTCATCGGGCGGTTCAGGCTGACGGTGACACCGCTGGCCTCGCCCTTGTCGGTGTTCGTCAGGTAGAGGACATCCGCGAAGTTGGACACGCGGCGGCGGCCGGCAATGTTGCCGCTGGTGCCGCTGACGATGCTGGCGGCCGAGCCGAAGCGGAGGCGGCCATCGGGGGCCCGTCCGGTGCCGTCGCCGTCGTTGGCCTGGCGGTAATTCAGGAACTCGGTGTTCAGGCCGACATCCACGTCGTGGTAGTAGTACTCAACCGTGAAGGTCGTATCCAGCCACGGCAGTTGGTGGTCGATCGCGATGTTGCTCTTCCACAGCGCGGGCTGGCGGAAGCTCGGATCGGTGATGTTGACGTTGGGCGGCGGATTGGCGGTGCCGGGGACGGACTGCGTGGCGGCGTTCGGGTTGAAGGTGATCAGCGGGCGCTCGGCGACGGCGGCGGTGTAGTTGTACACGGCACCGGCGTTCGAGAACGCGTTCGACAGCCACACGGCCGGGTTGCGACCTTGGAAGAGGCCGAAGCCGCCGCGGACCTGGGTCTTGCGCTGGCTTTCGACCTCGTAGGTGAAGCCCACACGGGGGGCCCACGTGGGGTTGCCGTCGTTCGTCGTGTTGTTGCGGGTGATCGGGATGCCCTTGGCATCCACAAAGCCCGCCGTGGCGAAGCCGGGGGCGACCGGCGGGGCCTCGTCGACCACGGGCAGGTCGAAACGCATGCCAGCCATGAGCGTCAACTGGGGATTCGGACGCCAGGTATCCTGGACGAAGCCCGCCAGAGCGGTGTAGCTCCAGTTGGCGATCGCATCCTTGATCGAGAACCCGGGGTAGGGCTTCTGGAGGATGAAGTTCGTCGGCGGAGTGCCGGCGAGGAAGGTCGCTGCGGAGGCGAACGTGTAATTGCCCATCGTGTTTTGCACGAAGGCATTCGAGTAATCGGTCGTGATCTGCTCGCCGCCGAACGTCAGGGTGTGGTCGCCGAAGGTGTAGTCGCCGGAGAGCTTGAACTGCTTTTCCTTGCTCGTCAGGCGGTTCAGCTGGCGGCTGTTTTCGGTACCGAAGATGATCGCGCCGCTGGTGATCGTGGCGCCCGTATCGAGGCGGCGGCCGCTGAGGCCTTCCACGCGGACCATCGGGAACGGCGTGCCGCGGTTGGCGGGTGTGCCATCATAGTCGGTCACCGAAACCGTGGCCTCCGTACGGAAGTCGGAGGTCCACTGGCTGTTGAGTTGCGCGGTGTAGCTGTCGGTGTTGCGCGGCTGGTCGAACCAGTGATTGCTGAGCGACGTCGCCGTGGAGCTGCTGTAGTTCGCAAAGCTCGTATTTTGGCCGTAGTTGCGGCGGTAGGTGACGGCGAGGCGGTGGTCGCGGGAGATGTTCCAGTCGATCTTGGCGATGTAGGTTTCCTGCTCGGAGAGGTTGGTGCTCGGGCCGGAGAGGGTACCCGGGTCGTAGTTCTGGGACTTCACGCGGGCGATGATCGAGTCGATCGCAGCCAGGCCGGCGGCGTCCGGAACAAACGTCGCCTGCGGTGGGACGGTTTCCCGCTCGAGCTTGTCGTAGGAGAACGAGAAGAAGAGTGTGTTCTTGATGATCGGGCCGCTGAACGTCGTGCCGAAGTTCTTCTCATCGAAGGCTTCCTTCACTCCCGTGAGCGGGTTCTTCGCGCGGAGGTTTTCGTTGCTCATCCGGTAGTAGACGCTGCCCCGGTATTTGTTGGTGCCGGAACGGATGACGGCGTTGATGACGGCGCCGGTGAAGCCGGCGTAGCGGACGTCGTAGGGGGAGAGCTGGATGCTCAGGGTCTCCAGCGCGTCGAGCGGCACCGGGCTGGCGAGCGAGGAGAAGCCGTTGGAGTTGAGGCCGAACGGGTCGCCAGCCTGCACGCCGTCGATGAGGAACGAGTTGTAGCGGAAGTTCTGGCCTTGGGCGCTGAGCTGGCCGCCTTGGTCGAGCGAACCGAGGAACATGCGGGAGTCGAGGCGGGCCACGTCCTGCACGCTGTTGCGGACCGTCGCGGTGTTCGAGATCGCGTCCTCGTCGAAGCTCGAACCCGTGCCCATCTTGCCGGTGCCGAAGGTCGTGTCGCGATCGGCCAGCACGCTGACCGCCTCGAGCACGACGACGTCGGCCGCGACGACGAAAGAAACGTCGGCGTTCGCACCGAGCTCAAGGAAGATGTCGCTCTTCTCCGACGCCGAGATCGTCGTCGACGCCACCTTTACGCTGTAGGGACCGCCGACGCGGAGACCGGAGACGGAGTACTGCCCGTTCGCGCGGGTCAGCGTCGTCGCCACCGTTCCGGACGGCTGGTGCGTCACGGTCACGGAGGCTCCCGAGACCGGGTTATTGGCTTTGTCGGTGACGAAGCCGCCGATGCCGGCGGTCGTAACACCTTGGGCGATCAAGCCGGGAGCGGCGAGGAATGCCGCAGCAAGGCCGAGCAGGGCAAACCAGCCGGCCTTGGCCGTGCGGAGAGCGTGGGTGGGTTTCATGGTGAGGAGGAGAGCTTCGAAGGAAGGGAGCCTGGAGAAAAAGTCCAAGCGCCCCAATAAAATGTACGGGCGGGGCGAGTGTCGAGTTGCGAGGGCGAACGGAAGGTAAAGTTTCCGTGTCGCTGACCCGCAACCCTCCGCTGCCTTTTAATAATGAGTCAGGGCCGGGCGGGCGGTCGAGCCTCGAACTCGCCTTGCGAAAAAATTGTATATTCACTGGGGCTTGCTGTCTCTGAGTGCCAGACGCCAGTGTTTGGCGTCGATCAGCCCTCGGACAGGTCAAGCCACCCGGGATGACGTTCGGCGTGTTCCGCGATTTCGGCGAAGATCTGATCTGGGGCGAGGGTGGGGCGCCATCGCCACTGCGACTCGGCCCGCCGGGCGTCGAGCACCATCCAGGGCAGGTCGTAGGGGCGGGGGGTGGCGTCTTCCGTGATCGGGTGGGTTCCGAACCGGTCGTCGCACCATGCGGTCAATTGTCGGAGCGAGCGGGCTGACCCGATGCCCCCGCCGACGTTGAAGACGCGGCGGGTTTCGCCGGCGGCGGCCGCGGGCGCGGGCGCGTTGACCTGCAGGTGAATGAGGCGGGCCAGATCGACGGGGTGGAGGCAGTCGCGGACCTGGAATCCCTGACCGCTGAAGCCGAGGTAGCGCAGGGGGCGCCGGCGAAGGTGACGGTTGATCCAGTAGGCGAAGATGCCTTGGTCGGCCCGGCCGAACTGGCCGGCGCCGGCGAGGACGCCGCAGCGATTGATCCAGACCGGGAATCCGAAGGCGTGACTGTACTCGAGGGCCACCGCCTCGCTGGCGAGCTTCGTGGCCCCGTACAGGGAAATCGGGGCCGCCGTGGAGAACTCCTCGCGGATCCCATGCTCGGATGCGCCGACGACGGATGCCGCGGGGGTGTTGGCGTTCCAGCGGAATGCTCCGTCCTGAGGGGAGACCGGAAGCGCGGCAAGGGCGGGAATCGAATAAACGCGGCTGGTGCTCAGCAGGATGAGGCCGGCGCGGTGCTGGCGGCAGTATTCGAGCAGGTTGAGCGTGCCGCCGAGGTTGTGTTCGACCAGCTGCCTCGGGCTGGACCGACCGTCGATGCCCGCGAGCACGCTCGGGTTGGCGGCGGCGTCGATGACCCAATCGGCCGCCGGGAGCGCCTCGACGTCGCTGGCGAGGCGAAGGTCGCCGTGGACGAGGCGGACCCCGAGTGCCCGCAACGTTGAGCGGTTGGTCTCGCTGCCGGCACGGCTGAGATTGTCGATCCCGATCAGATCAACGCCCGCGATCGTGGCACGCAGCGCGTGGGCGAGGGAGGTGCCGACGAAACCCGCGGCGCCGGTGATGAGGATTCGCATGCGGCGACGCTAGAAGGAGGGGGGCGTCGGGTGAAGACTGGATTCAGGCATCCGGATCGCCAATTCCAAATCGGGCGCCGACGAGGGCCCGGGGAAAGTGGTGGCAAGACCCGGAATCGAACCGGGGACACGAGGATTTTCAGTCCTCTGCTCTACCAACTGAGCTATCTTGCCAAAAAACGGAGGGGAAGGAGAAGCGGCGGCCCTGCGGGGCGTCAACAGGGATTTTCGTCCCGGAGGTCCGCCGGGGAAGTCCAAGGTCCCGCGCCTCTCGAGCGCCGGCGGCGGGTTCGCCGAGCCCCCCGACGCCAGGGCTTGGGCCGAAGAATCTGCTGGGCAAGGGCGCGGCCCTGGCTTGAATCGCAGCCATGAGGGTTGCCCAGCGAATCGTTCGACTGCTCCTCACCGTGTCGGCGCTCTGGGTGGGCCTTCAGCGCCTGACCAGTCAGGTCGCCCGGCCCGATGATCCGATCAACCTCGAAGTCCTGCGGGTGGACGCACGGCGCGACCTTGCCGATCAGGACGAGACCGGAATGGGCTCGCGGGAGGCGGAGTTGTCGGATCCACCCTTTTCGAACGACCTCTTGACGGCGGCGCTGGAGGAGTCGGAAGCGGTGAGAGACCTGAATCTTGAGCTCAGCCGGATTGCCGCGCCTTCCCCCGCCGATCTGGTCGCCGGCCTGACGCGGCTCAACCTCCGTGGTTTTCCCACCCCACGATTGCGCAATGGGTTCATTCAACTCGGGGTGCCTGAGGTCCTGAACGCCGAGAGCGGGGAACGCATCCAAGGTTCCCTGACGCCCGTGCTGGGCAAGGCAGCCCCGGGTGGGATTGAGAACTTCGTGACCGAGCGGCCGCGGGCCCGGCGGCAGACCCGGGTGCTGGTGACCGCGACGAGCGCGCGGGATCGGATGGCGACCGTGGAACACAACGCCCCGCTGGTGGCCGGGAAGTCTTGGCAACGCTGGATGGTCGGCGCGCGCCAGCGCTCCGGTCCCGAGGCGTTCGCGGTGAACCGCCAGCAACTCTTCAGTGGCGCCGTCATCCTGAAGCACTCGCCGGCAATGAGCACGTTGCTGCAGTTTGATTACACGAATACCGACGCGAATCCCGGTTCCGGCATCCCGGAGTACCGGGAGAGCCGCGGCGCGCCCGTGTTGGGTCCGTACCTGCCGCTGGCCTACCTGCACGTCAACGGACCCGATGGACGAATCCGCAAGCAGGTCGCGAGCGCCAGTGCGCAGTGGGATGCGCAGGTGAGCCGGAGCGTGAGTGTCCGGGCGGGCGCGCAGTGGTTCTGGCGCTCGCTCGTGGAGGACCGCTTCACCAAGGGTGAATTCCTGCTCGATGAACGTGTGTTCGCGGGCGTGCGGGAGCCGCAGCACACGGAGCAGCCCTGGGAGGCGCTGAACGGTGGCGTGGAAGTGACGACGCGCTTCAGCAGCGGCCGGGCGGATCACAAGCTTCTCGTCTCGCTGCAGGCTTCGCGCGCGGACAGCGCGCGCGTGCAGCGAGGCCTCGACGCGGCCGAGCGCGCCGCCCTGCCCGAGACGGTGCGCCGTTTCGATCCCGAGGCGCCGGATTACTTCCGGCCCTCCTTTGGTCCGGGAACCTACCGCCGCCTCATCGCGGACCGCTCCGAACTCGCCACCTACACGGCGCTGGCGATCACCGAACGCATGGCGCTGGCGCAGGGCCGGACGGTGCTGACGGCCGGCCTGCGCCGGGACTCGGTCGATTTGGACGTGGAGGACCGCCGGCCGGGAGTGGCCCGCGACCGGATCTCTGACGGTACGGGTGAGGTGACCTGGCTGGCGGGCGCCAATTACCAGCTCAAGCCCGGCCGGGTGCTCCTGTTCGCCAACGCCAGCACGGCGTTCGAGCCCTCGACCCGCGTGGATGCGCGGACGAACCGGATTCAAGGAAATGAGACGACGCGGGGCGTGGAGGGCGGGGTCAAGACCCTGACGTGGGGCAAGCGCCTGACGGCCACGGTGCTCGGCTTCTGGTACCTGAACGAGAACATCTCCCGGCGGAACCCGCTGTTTGATGATCCGATCGCCGACGCCAACCAGACGCAGCCGCAGTTGGTCGCGGCCGGCGGCGAGCGCTTCTCCGGGGCGACGATGGACCTCCGCTGCGTGGTGAGTCCGGCGTGGACCCTGACTGGCCGCGCGACGCACACCCGTGCGATCACGACGGCGTCGTCGGATCTCCCGGACGAAGTGGGGCGGCCGCTGACCCGGCTTCCGGCCGAGACCGTGGCCCTCGGGGCGCGTCACACGGTGGCCCGAGGGCGCTGGAAGGGGCTGGTGGCCTCGTGGACGCTCACGCATGTGGGCGGATTTGTGGCGAGCCACGCGGAGCGGAACCGCGCCTTCTTGGAGTATCCCTCCTACACCCTCTTTGGCACGGCGCTGAATTACTCGTGGGAGCCGAGCAAGACGACGCGGCACACGGTCGGCTTGGCGGTGCGCAACGCGGCGGACCTCGACCTCCTCGCGCGGGTGGCGCGGGCGGGAAGCGGCCGGACCTTGTCGGCGAGCTACCGCGCCACCTTTTGATTCCGGGGCCGCAATTGCGCGCTTGTCCCGGCGGCCCGGTCCCGGATGCTGCAGCCGCCGCCCATGTCCGCCCGCGCCCGGAGGATCGTCCACGCCCGCCTTGAATCGCCCACGCACGGCGTGGTGGAGCTGGCGCATGACTGGCGGGCGCGGGGGCTTCCACCGCTGCAGCTGGTGGGACCCGAGACGTGGCGGCTCGAGGATGTCCGGCGCGAGCCGGAGGAGTCCTTCGCGCTCGCGAGTGGCTACTCGATCGATGCAGCCGGGGACATCACCTTCGTGGTGCGAGGTGAGGAGGTGGCGGAGGGGAAGGACGAATGGACCTCGGGCCGGCTCTTCCTTGCCGGAGATTTCAATGGGTGGGATCCGATGGGGCGACCCGAGTGGGAGCTTTATCCCGGCACGCTGGCCGGAGTGCCCGTGCTGCGCCGATCGTGGCGGGCGGATGGGTTCCTTGCGCATCCCTGGATGCGGTTCAAGTTCGTGACGGGGTCCGGCCGCTGGCTCGACGTGCCGGCGGATGCCCCGAATGCGGCGGTGGACGATGCGGGCAACCGCAACCGCACGATCGACCCGGACCGGACGGGGTGGCACCGCTTCGTTTTTGAGCTTCCGGCTCCGCTGGACCCGGCGGCGGCGTGGCGGATCGGCTGGGCCGACGCGGGAGCGGAGGCGGGCGCGGTGCCGCTGCTGCCGGGGCGGTTCTTCTTCGCGCTCCGCAGCGAGGCCCCGCTCGGCGCGGAGGTGCGGGGGGTGACCACGATCTTCCGGCTCTTCGCCCCGCGGGCGCGGAGCGTGGAGTTGGTGGTGACCGAAGTGGCCGGACCGGATGGACGACCGGTGCGCCATCCCCTGCGGCGTCGCGGTGACGGAGCGTGGGAACTGGCGCTCGATCAGGACCTGCACGGCTGGTACTATTGGTACCACATCGATGGATCGCGGGACGGCTTCGGATTGCCCGATCCGGCGCGTCCCGTCCTGGACCCGTACGCCCGCGCCGCGGTCGGACCGGAGGGTCCGGGCATCATCCTTCGCGACGACTGGATGGGTGTGGTGCGGGACGGCTTCCAGACCCCGTCGTGGCACGACCTTGTCATTGTCGAGGCGCATGTGCGCGACCTCGTACACCGGGCGCCGATCGTGGCCGGCCCGCGGGAGCGCCGGGGCTTTGCCGGGCTGGCGCAGTGGGTGAGGAGCCCGGACTTTTACCTTCACTCGCTGGGAGTGAACTGCGTGGAGCTTCAGCCCGTGCAGGAATTCGATGCCCGCACCCCGGACGAGTATCACTGGGGGTACATGACGACGAACTTCTTTGCCCCGGCGAGCGCCTACGCGCTGGAGCCGGCGCAGGCCTCGGGCGTGCATGAATTGCAGGACCTGGTCGTGGCGTTCCACTCGCGGGGCATCGCGGTCGTCCTCGACGTCGTGTTCAACCACGTCGGCGAACCGGCGCACCTCATGTTCGTGGACCGCCTGTACTATTTCGAGCAGGACGCCTTGGGTGCGCTGACGAACTGGAGCGGCTGCGGCAACGATCTCCGGGCCTCGGCGGCGATGAGCCGTCGCCTGATCATCGACAGCTGCACCCACCTCCTGCGCACCTACGGCGTGGACGGCTTCCGCTTCGACCTGGCGGAGCTTCTCGGCGCGGAAGTGCTCGCGGAGATCGAGGCGGCGCTGAAACGCGTGAAGCCCGACGTCATCTTGATCGCCGAGCCCTGGAGCTACCGCGGGCATGCCGCCCGGGCCCTGCGCGAGACCGGGTGGGCGTCGTGGAACGACGGATACCGTGACTTTGTGCGCGACTACCTCCGCGGCGGCAGTTCGGCGGCGAGCTGCGAGTACTTCCTCAAGGGCTCCCCGTGGCACTTCGCGAAGTGGCCGGCGCAGACCGTGAACTACACCGAGTCGCACGACGACCGGACGTGGATCGACATGATCACCGAAAATCACCACCACGACGGCCGGGTGCCGACGGCGAACGACCGTCGGCGCACCCACCTCATGGCGGCGCTCCTGATGATGTCGGTGGGCATCCCGATGCTGTCGGGCGGGCAGGACTTCCTGCGCTCCAAGCACGGCGTGACAAACACCTACCGCCGAGGGGAACTCAACGCGTTGGATTACCACCGACTCCTGCGGTACCCGGCGAGTCACGCCTACTTCGCCGCCTGGGTGGCCTTCCGCCGCGGACCGCTCGGACACCTCCTCCGTCACTACTCCCGCGTCTCGGAGGGCTTCTTCCGGTTCTTCACTCTCCCGGAGTCGACGGCGCTCGCGGCATTGTACAACGCCGATGGCTCGGCGGGAACGAGTCGCCTTCTGTTTGCGTTGAATCCCACCTTGGACGAGGTCCATCTGCCGATCCCGAACGCGGCCGTGGTCGGATGGTCGTGGCGGGTGCTGGCGGATGCCGAGCAGTTCTTTTGCGCCGGAGTGACGGGTATCCGGCCGCTGGTCTCCGATGTGCTCTACCTACCGCCGCTGAGTTGCGCACTGTGGGTGGCGGAGTCGTGAGCGGCTCCGCCAATACCCTTGCCTTCCGGTAACCCGGCGTTTTGGGTGAAGGTCTCCGCGTCCCCGTGGCGCGGCCTCACCTGAAACCGTAAATCCGTCCTTAGAACCTGGAGTCTCCCATGGCAGTGAACGTCGCAATCAATGGTTTCGGCCGCATCGGCCGACTCGTCTTCCGCGCGCTCGTCGAGCAGGGCCTGCTTGGCTCGACGTTCAACGTCGTCGCCGTCGGCGACATCGTCCCCGCCGACAACCTGGCCTACCTGCTCAAGTACGATTCCTCGCAGGGTAAGTTCAACGGCACCGTCTCCTCGAAGAAGTCGTCGCCCGACAAGGCGGAGGACGATGTCCTCGTCGTGAACGGGCACGACATCCTCGTCGTGTCCGCGAAGACCCCCGCCGAACTGCCATGGGGCAAGCTGGGCGTGCAACTGGTGATCGAGTCGACCGGCCTCTTCACCGACGCGGAGAAGGCCCGGGGGCACCTCGCCGCGGGCGCCAAGAAGGTCATCATCTCGGCGCCGGCGAAGGGTGAGGACATCACCGTCGTCCTCGGCGTGAACGACGACAAGCTCGACGTCTCCCAGCACAGCATCATCTCCAACGCCTCCTGCACGACGAACTGCCTCGCCCCGGTGGCGCATGTTCTCCTCAAGGAAGGCTTCGGCATCGTGGAGGGACTGATGACGACGGTGCACGCGTACACGGCGACCCAGAAGACGGTGGACGGTCCGTCGAAGAAGGACTGGAAGGGCGGCCGCACCGCGGCCCAGAACATCATCCCGACCACGACCGGCGCCGCCAAGGCGTTGGGTCTCGTGCTCCCGGAGGTGAAGGGCAAGCTGACGGGTATGTCCTTCCGCGTGCCGGTGCCGACCGTCTCCGTGGTGGACCTCACCGTGCGGACGGCCAAGGACACGTCCATCGACGAGATCAAGGCGGCCCTCAAGCGCGCCTCCGAGACCTACCTCAAGGGCATCCTCGGCTACACGGACGAGGAGGTGGTTTCGACCGACTTCATCCGCGACACGCGTTCGTCGATCTTCGATGCCGGCAGTTCGATCGAGCTGAACAAGAACTTCTTCAAGCTGGTGAGCTGGTACGACAACGAGTGGGGCTACAGCAACCGCGTCGTCGATCTCAGCCGCAAGATTGCCGCGAAGCTCTGAGTCCGCTGCGCCCGAGGCGCGTGGCGGTGGCGCGAGGCACGGGTCCTCGCGTCACCGGCGCGTCGGGTGGCCCCTGCCCGGACCGCGTCGAACGTTCCGCCATGCCTCATTTCAAGACCATCCGCGACCTTCAGCTCGCCGGGAAGCGTGTCTTCCTGCGCGTCGATTTCAACGTCCCACAAGACAAGACGACGGGCGCGATCACCAACAACCAGCGGATCGTGGCGGCCCTTCCGACCCTCCGCTACGCGCTCGATCAGGGGGCTGCGGTGGTGCTGGCCAGCCATCTGGGCCGGCCCGATGGGAAGGCGATCGCCAAGTTCTCCCTCCGCCCGATCGCGGCCGAACTCCAGTCGCTCCTCGGACGTCCGGTCGCCTTCGCGGCGGATTGCGTGGGCCCGGTCGCGGAGCAGGCCGCGGCGGCGCTGCGTCCCGGCGAGGTCCTCCTGCTGGAGAACCTGCGCTTGCACATCGAGGAAGAGGGCAAGGTGAAGCTCGAGGATGGAACGTCGCTCAAGGCCGACAAGGCCGCGGTCGAGGCGTTCCGCACCAGCCTCTCGCGTCTCGGTGACGTGTACGTGAACGATGCCTTCGGCACCGCGCACCGCGCCCACTCATCGATCGTGGGCGTCAATCTCCCGCAGAAGGCGGCTGGCTTCCTCATGGAAGCGGAGGTGAAGGCGTTTGCGGCCGTCCTCGAGCACCCGCAGCGTCCGCTGCTCGCGATCCTCGGCGGGGCCAAGATCGCGGACAAGATTCCGCTGATCAAGAACCTGCTGGAGAAGGCCGACGAAGTGATCATCGGCGGCGGCATGGCTTACACGTTCAAGAAGGTCATGCACGGCATGGAAATTGGCACCAGCCTCTTCGACGAGGAAGGCGCCAAGCTCGTGCCCGAACTCGTGGCGAAGGCCAAGGAGCGCGGGGTTCGGCTCACGTTCCCGGTGGATTACGTCGCGGCCGACCGCCTTGCGCCCGATGCCGCCACGCGCCCTGCGAGCGACGAGACCGGGATCCCGGCCGGGTGGATGGGGCTCGATGCGGGCCCGAAGTCGATCGCGCTCTACCGCGAGGCCATTCTCCGCTCCCGCACGATCGTCTGGAATGGGCCGGCCGGGGTCTTCGAGTTTGACGCCTTCGCGGGCGCGACGAAGGCGATGGCCGCGGCGATCGCCGAGGCGACCGCGCTGGGGGCCGTCACGGTCGTGGGTGGCGGCGACACCGCCACCGCCGCCAAGAAGTTCAAGGTCGCCGACAAGGTCAGCCACTGCTCCACCGGCGGTGGCGCCAGCCTTGAGTTCCTCGAGGGCAAGGTGCTGCCTGGCGTCCAGTTCCTCGAGTCCTGATTCCTCCCTTCGTTTCCCTCCCACCATGTCCCCGCTCCGCAAGAAACTCATCGCTGGCAACTGGAAGATGAACAAGTCCTCGGCCGACGGCGTGGCCTTGGTCCAGGAGATCGTCTCCGTCGCGGGCAAACAGACCGACGTGGACGTGGTGGTGTGCCCGCCGTTCACGGCGCTGGAGTCCGTCGGCCGCGCCCTCGAGGGCTCCGGTGTCCGGCTGGGCGCCCAGAACGTGCACCCGGAGGCGAGCGGTGCCTACACCGGCGAGATTTCGGTGGCGATGCTGCGCGCCCTGTTCGCGAGCTACGTCATCCTCGGTCACAGCGAGCGCCGGTCATACTTCGAGGAGTCCGACAGCTTCATCAATCACAAGGTGCTCGCCTCCCTGAAGGGACAGCTCAAGCCGATCCTCTGCGTCGGGGAAACCCTCGGGCAGCGCGAGGCCGGTGAGACGCTCCGCGTGGTGCAGACGCAGTTGGAGGCGGGACTGGAGGGCGTGGCCAAGGACCAGATTTCCAGCGTGGTCGTCGCGTACGAGCCCGTGTGGGCCATCGGCACGGGCAAGGTCGCCACGACCGAGCAGGCCCAGCAGGTGCATGCGTTCATCCGCAGCCTGCTGGCCAAGGCCTACGGCGAAGGCGCGGCGGAGAAGGTCCGGATCCTCTACGGCGGTTCGATGAAGCCGGCGAATGCGCCGGAACTGCTTGCGCAGCGCGACATCGACGGCGGCTTGATCGGCGGCGCGAGCCTGGAGGCCCGCAGTTTCCTTGAACTTGTTTCCGCGGCGGCCGCCGTACGCTGAGCGGGTCTCCAATCGATCCCGACGCATCCGGGTCAACCTGCGCCCGCAGCCATCGCCGCGATCTGATCTGAGTCGATCGCCCGGCCCGCGCTTGCGCTACAGATCGGCGGGCGCGGAACGCGGCACGCTCCCGACTGGGGTCGTGTCGCGTTCGGCTCCCGGGACCAGAGCGGCGGCCCGCGCGGACCGTTCCGCCCAGCGTCCTCGTACGGCCGCCAGTGCGCGGAAGCCGAGCGTCCCCAGCGACACGAGCCAGATGGCGGGGTCGACGACGTAGTCCCAGGCATTGTCCGACTCGAGGGCGCTCAGGGCGAACGCGCCCAGCGCCGCCGTCAGCACCAACCCGGCCCGGTTGCCGACCGCGAGGAGGAAGAGGGCGACCGCCGTGATGGTCCAGATCGCGGGACCGCTCCGCCAGCCGAAGTAGTAGAAATCCACGGCGCGACCCCACAGCGGGTTTAGGTAGAGGAGCGAGCCGGCGACGGCGGTGAAGGCCAGCAGGGCGCGAAGGTCCGCCGGGCGCCGGAGGTCGCGCTGAAGGAGGCTGCGCCAGAGCAGGGCAAGGACGAAGGCGATGCCGGGTAGGCTTGGGTTAGGATAAAAGCTTTCGACCCAGCGCCCGAGCGAGACCGGCCCAACGGGCACGAAGAGCAGGGCGATGGCGAGCGCGCCCAGTCCGGCCTGCCAGCGCCGGGGCGCCGGTCGGCCCAGCCCCTTGCCCGCGATCCAGAGCAGCAGCACCCACAGCGCGCCCGCGAGCGCGAGGGGATGCAGGAGCGTCGTGGGCAGGATGCTCATCGCTGGACGAGCGCCGGCGTGCGGGTGGCTTGATCCAGCCACGCCGCGTTGAACTCGACGTGCTTAATGCGTTCCCGCCTCCACGTATACGTCACGTGGATACGCCCGCGGGCGTCCTCCACGATGGAGGGGTAGGAGAATTCCCGCTTCGGCTCATGCTCCAGCACCGGTCCGGGCTGCCACGTCGACCCGGCGTCGGTGGACACCGCGAGCCGGAGTGAATCGCGTCCGGCGGCGGCGTCGTTGTAGGCGAGAAGGATGCGCCCGTCGCGGAGCCGCACGGCGTCGACCGCCGCATCGGGGTTCGGCAGCGAGGTCTGGGCGGTCGGCGACCACGTCCACCCGTTGTCCCGGGAGAACGCCGCGCGCAGCGTCCGCTCCGGCCGCCCGTCGCGCAGGAGCATGAGGACGCGGTCCTGCCCGAGCGGAACGAGGACGGGTTGGAGCAACTCAGATTCCGAGGGGAGGCTGCGTAGTTCGTAATCCCGCAGTTGCCCACCGGGCTCCGGGTCGAGCCACAGCACCTGCGGGTACTTCAGCGCCATCTCATGGTAGATCGGCAGGCCGATGCGTCCGTCACTGGCATAGACCGGGCGGCTCCGCACGAGGCTGCTCAGGTTCATGTACGGATTGAGCGAGAGGCGCCGGCTGTCGCCCCAGGTCCGGCCGTTGTCCCGCGAGGCTTTCACGTTCAGCGAACAACCGGACCAACCGCCAACCATCACGCTGACGTACACCATCCAGAGGGTCCCGTGTCGATCAGGGAAGACCACCGTGTTGCCCAGCTTCTTCACCGGCCGGTCGAGTTCCAACTCCGCCTGCTCCCGGTCGATCACCCGCTGGGGCTCCGACCACGCCTCGTCGCCCGGAGCCCAGCGCGCGGTGAAGACCGCGACGTCGCCCGATCCCTCGCGCTGTCCGCCGTACCACGCCGCGATCAGATCCCCGCCGGGCAGCAGCGAGACCATGCTGCAGTGCGCCGACCGCGTGTAGCCGGCGGGCGAAAGCCAGCGCTCGCGATGAAACGGCAGGGTCTCGGTTACCGTCCGGCCCGGCGCCGCCTCGACTTGGGCGATCACGGCCTCGGGCGCCTGGGACGGAACTTCGCCCGAATCGCTGAGTGTCGCCGCCAGCGCGATCAGCAGCGTCGCCGCAGCCGCCAGCAGGCGCCCCGTCATGGCGAGGGGTCGCGCTTCCATGGAGTCAGACCCTGTTGCTCGGGCAGGGTGGTTCATGGGCATGAAACTGAGAAAAGGTCGCTGGCCGGGGATTTGGGGACGGGCCGGGCGACCATGGGAGAATTCTCGGTCCGTCCGTCGGGTCAACCCTCCTCTGAATATTTGCCCGCTCTGATGCAACCCGAGGTCATTTGTCGACGGACGGTCTTCCGCTTCGGGATTCTTCCGGTTGCCATGCATGCTTCCTCCGGTGACGTTGAAGGTCTCTTCCCGACCATGCCGGCCCTGCTCTTCGCGTGTTTCGCCCTGCTGACCCTGATTGTCTCGCCGTCGCCGGTGGTGGCGGCTGGCGGTCCGGTCCAACCGAGGGACCTGCTGATCGTCAACGAGGACAACAGCCACTTCTTCGGTTCGCGTCCCGAATCGGACATGACGCGGGCGGGAGTGGAGGCACTGGTCGACGCGTATGCCGGAGGGGCGGTGACTCATTTGTTCCTCAATCCGAACTCGATGCGCTCGAGCGTGCGCAGCCGCACGCGGGATGCGATCTGGGAGCCCGTAGACGGCGTCGTCCCTCAGGGGCTCTGGCCGCGGAATGCGTTGCGCCTCGACCAGGCTGGAATCGACCCGTACGCGCTCTGGATCGCCCGGGCGCGTCGGCACGGCATTTCCCCGTGGATTTCGATGCGAATGAACGATGTGCACGCGGCCGATGATCCGAAGAGCTACCTGCATTCGGAGTTCTGGCGGACGCACCGTCACTTGCGGCGGATGCCCGACGGTCCGGCCATGCCGTGGACGAATCAGGCGCTCAATTACGTGCATCCGGAAGTGCGGGAGCACCAACTGGGGTTCCTGCGTGAGCTCTTTGAGCGTTACGATCCGGATGGCTTCGAGATCGATTGGATGCGCTTCGGCTACCATCTCACGCCCGGACGTGAGGCGGAGGAGAAAGAGATTCTGACGGCGTTCATGCGCGAGGTGGACGCCCTGCGGCGGCAGTGGTCGGAGAAGCGGGGGCGTCCGATCCTGATCGCGGCGCGCGTTCCCTCGCATCCCGATGCGGCCGCCGGACTCGGCATGGATGCGCTGGCCTGGGCCCGCGAAGGGCTGGTGGACTGGCTCATCCCGTGTCCCTTCTGGTCCACGTCCGATTTCGACATCCCGGTGGACCTCTGGCGGGAGCGCTTGGGGGTGGACGCGGCGCGCGTCCTCGTGATCCCTGGGATCGAACACAACGTCCGCGCGTGGCCGACCGGAAAGACGGTGGCCAACGACCTCGCCACCCTGCGCGGGTTCGCCGCCGCGGCCCGTGAACGCGGGGCCGCCAATGTTTACCTGTTCAACTGGATGGACAGCCAGACGCGTCCGGTCAGCGAGCAGGAGTACGCCCGCCTGATCCACTTCGGGCTCTCGGCGCGCGCGATCGCAGGGCAACCGCGCCGCCATCCGTTGACCTTCCGGGACACGGTGCCGGCGGGTTTCCCGAACGGCGCGCAGTTGCCCGTTGAAGCGGCTGGAGGTGCCTCGTTCCGGATCCGCAGCGGGGGCGCGTCCGACGTCACGCGCGCCGCGTGGGTGGTGGGGCTGGCCGCCCGCGAGGGCGTGGAGGCGGCGGTGCTGGAGGCGTCCCTGAACGGGCGCCGTCTCGGCGCCCCGGAGGAACTGCGCGACCTGACCGGTCTGGGGGGAGTACAGCGGGCGCTCCGGTTCGCGATCGATCCGCAGACGCTGCTGCCGGGTGAGAACGTCGCGACCGTGCGCCAGACCGATGCAGCGGGATCGCAGCAGATCGTTTGGGTGGAGCTGCGGGTCAACGAACGCTGAGCCGCCTCGGCCTCGGCTACGCGGTCGGCCGAGCGGGGGTGCCGGGAAGGCTCCAGTCAAAGGGCGGCTGGCCCCACCGTTCGAGATGGTGGTTGACGGCCGAGAAGCAGCGACATCCGAAGAAGCGTCGGGCGGACAGCGGCGAGGGATGGGCGGTTCGGACGAGCGCGTGGCGATCCGCCGTGACGAGCTCCGCCTTCGCGTGGGCGGCGTTGCCCCAGAGGAGGAAGACGATCGGCTCGGGGCGCTCGTTCAGCGCCCGGATGACGTGGTCGGTGAACTCCTCCCAGCCCTGGCCCCGGTGTGAATTCGCGGCGTGCGCCCGGACGGTGAGGACCGTGTTCAGCATGAGGAGGCCGCGCCGGGCCCATGCTTCAAGGTGGCCGTGCTCCGGTGCCGCGAACCCCGGGAGATCGGCGGCGAGTTCGCGGTACACGTTGCGAAGCGAGCGCGGCACGCGTCGGTCGGGGGGAACGGAAAAGCAGAGCCCGTGGGCGTCCCCCGGGGTCGGGTAAGGGTCCTGACCCAGGAGGACGACGCGGACCGCTTGCGGCGGCGTCAGGGCGAGGGCGCGGAAGCGATCGGTTGCCGCGGGGAGAACGACCTGACCCGCGGCCTCCTCGGCCGCGAGGAAGCGTTCGAGTTCGCGGAAGGACGGTGAATGCACCGCGCCGGAGAGCAGGGACCGCCAAGCATCGGGAACGGGAGGGAGCATGGTCGCGGAGCTTCGGCCGATCCGGTGGCCGGTCCGAGGTCAGCCGGGATCGGGTCGCGCCGCCAGTTTAAAGGGTGGCGGCGGCCTCGGCGGTTGCCACGACCGCGGCTTGCGCTGCCGCGGTTCGCCCGGCAGCCTCGCCGAATTCCCCCATGAAACCCTCGCTCCGTCTTGCCTGTGTCTTCCTGTGCGGCCTCGTTTCCGCGCTGCCGCTTGCCGCCCAGACGGCGGCCCCCGCCGCGTCGGCGTCGGCCCCGGCGGCAGTCACCCCGGCTTCCGAACTGAACGATCTGCGCTCGCGGATCATGACCAAGGTCCGGGCTGGCCAGAAGAGCGCGGCGGAGCTCGCCAGCGAGATCGCCGAATTCGATGCGCTGCTCGCCAAGTACGCGGGTAACAAGTCGGAGGAGGTGGCGCAGATCCTCTTCATGAAGGGCGCCTTCTTCGCGCAGGTCCTCGACGACGAGGCGGGCGCGGTGAAGCTCCTGCAGGATCTCGTGGCGGGCTATCCCGGCACGAAGGCGGCAACGAACGGCGAGCGCCTGATCGCGCAAATGGAGCGGGCGGCGCAGGCCAAGGCCACGCAGGCCGGGCTGGTTGGCCGCTCCGCCCCGGAACTGAACTTCACCTGGCGCAGCGATCAAGGCCCCCAGACCCTGTCCGCCCTCCGCGGCAAGGTCGTCGTTCTCGACTTCTGGGCCACGTGGTGCGGTCCGTGCATTGCCTCGTTCCCGAACGTCCGCGCGCTGGTCCATCACTATCGCGGATCGGACGTCGTGGTCATCGGCGTCACCAGCCTCCAAGGCTTCGTGGCCGGGCTCGAAGGCGGCCGCGTCGACACGAAGGGGAATCCGGAGAAGGAGATGGCGCTGATGCCTGACTTCATGAAGGCGAAGCAGATGAGCTGGACGGTCGCGTTCAGCAAGGAGGAGGTCTTCAACCCGGACTACGGCATCTCCGGCATTCCCTACGTCGCGATCATCGCTCCGGACGGCACCGTGCGCCATGCCGGGCTGCATCCGGCGGGTCCGCTGGCCGACAAGGTCGCGAAGATCGACGCGATCCTGAAGGAGTTCGGTCGCCCCGTTCCGGCGGCGCCCGCGACGTCGTCGTGATTGCCGTCGGGCCCGGCGGCCCGACGGACGGCATGATTAGCGACCCGCGGCGGCGGGTGCCGCCGGGGCGGCCGTCGCCGCAGTGGGCGAGGCGCTGGCGGAAGCCGTGCTGGCGGAGCCGCCCTCCGGGCCGCTTCCCGGCGCATCGAGCGGAGTGATGGCTTGGAGCAGGGCGGTACGGAGCGTCTGGAGTCGGTCGGCGTCGGCCACCGCCTGATGCTGGTCGTCCTCGATGTAGAACGTGTCGATGGCCACGCCGCGCTCCGTGCCGATGCGGGCGAAGGAAATATCCAGGCCCTGATCGCTGATCACCTTGGCGAGCCGGAAGAGCAGCCCGATCTCGTCGCGCGCCTGCACCTCGACGATCGTCCGGGCCATGGTGGCGTCGTGGTACACGTCGACCGTCGACGGGAAGGACGCGTGGAGCGTTTCGCCGGTCTTGGCGGCCGCGCTGAACCGCGAGGCGGCGGCGAGCTTCCGGGCGTGGGCCACCATTTCCGGGTGGAGATCCGTGTTCCGGACCAGCGCGGCGTCGCAGCTGCGGGCGAACGCCTCGAGGGCCGACGCGCTCTGGACCACGCCGCGGCCGGGTTCGACGACGTGGAACGTGTCGATCGCCACGTGGTCGCTGCGGGAGTGGACCTTGGCGCTGAGGATGGACAGACCAGCGACACTCAGGGCGCCGGCGAGCTTGTAGAACAGGCCGGGCCGGTCCCAGGTCACGACGTTGACGATCGTGAGGGAGCGGTTGAGGTCATCCTTCCAGTCGATCACGGGCTGCAGTGAGCAGGCGGCGCCTTCATCCAAGGCGGCGTGCAGCAGGCGGTGGACCATGCGGATATGGAGGCTGATGTCGGCCGCGTCCGTGTGCAGGAAGTAACGCTCGGGCAGGCGTTCGAAGTGGGCGCGGATCCCGGCGGCGCCGACGTCGGGGATGCCACGGGCGAGGAGTTCGTCGAGCGTGCGCTGGCGCCGCTTCGACTGACGCGTGGCGAGCGCGGCGCCGTGGACGAAGTACTCGAGCGTCACCTGGTAGAGCTGCGTGTGGAGCGTGTCCTTGTAGCTGCTCCAGAGACCGGCGGCGGTGCCGCGCGCGTCGCAGAAGGTGTGGACGTAGAGGTAGCGCAGGCGCTCGGCGTCGATCACCGCCTCGGCGAACGCGGCGGCGGTGGCGGGATCGTCGACGTCGCGCTTCTGCCAGAAGCGCGTCATCAGGAGGTGCTGGCGGATGATGAAGCTGACGACCTCGCGGCTCGATGGGTCGATGCCAAGGCGTTCCAGGATGGGCGCGGCGATCGCCACGCCACTCTCGGCGTGGCCCTTGATGCCGCGCGCCTTGCCGATGTCGTGCAGCAGTAGGATGAGGTAGAGCAGCATGGGCGAGCCGGTCTCGTGCAGTGTGGCCCGGTACTTCTGGCTCAACGGCGAGGCTTCGGTGAGGATCTGGTCGAGCTCGCGGATGGCGTGGAGCGTATGGATGTCGGCGGTGTAGCGGTGATAGAACTCGTGCTGCACGAGGCAGGTGAGCTCGTCGAATTCCGGGATGAAGCGCCCGAGCACGCCGAGCTCGTGCATCAGTGAGAGGGAGGGAAACACCGCCCCGGCCTCCTCGAGAATGGCGCGGAACGAGACGCACGCATCGGGCGAGCGCTGGACCTGCCGCGTCAGCAGCGGGAGGGATTCGCGGATCAGGCCTTGGAGGGCGAAGTCGGGCTGGGCGTTGAGTTGCTGGCAGTGCCGGAAGACGCGGATGAGGCGGGCCGGATCGCTGCGGAAGACGTCGTTCGTCTCCGGCGCCAGCTCGCTGCCGCGGAGGATGAAGCCGTCGATGCGCTTCGTGCGCTCCAGCTTGCGCGCGCGGATGAGGTCGCGGAACGAGATGCGGTTCTTGTCCGGCGTCTCCAGCGTGAGCGCGAGGCGGTTCTCGATCAGCTTGGCGACCCGGTGGATCGTCTGCGCGGCGCGGTAGTAGTCGCGCATGAACTGCTCGACCCGCCCGAGCATGTCATGGTGCGTGTAGCCAAGCCCGAGCGCGATGCGGGGCTGGATGTCGAGCGTCAGGACATCCGTCGGGCGCTTGCTCTGGAAGTGCAGCTCGTTGCGGACGCGGAGCAGGAAGTCGTAGGCGCGCTGGAAGTCCCGCGCCTCGTTGCGCTGCAGGTAGGACTGCGCCGCGAGTTCGTCGATCGCGGTGATCCCGAGTTTCACCCGGGCCATCCAGAGCGCGTTCTGGAAGTCGCGGAGTCCGCCGACGCCGTTCTTGATCTCGGGTTCCTGGAGAAAGACGGTGTCGCCGTACTTCGCCCGTCGCGCCGCCTGATCCTGCAGGCGCACCGCGATGTAGCCCTTCGGATCCTCCTCCGAATAGAAGGCGCGGTAGGCGGTGGCAAACGCGTCGTAGAGCGCGCTGGCTCCGGCCACGAGCCGCGACTCGAGCAGCGCGGTCTTGGTCTGCATGTCCTTGCGCGCCTCCGCGAAGGTCTCGTCAACCGTCCGCATCGCATGGCCGATCTTCAGGCCGCAGTCCCAGAGGATGTAGAGGATTTCGTTGCTGAGGTGTTCCTGGACCGGTTTCACCACCGCGGGCTTGGCCTTGGACGGAAAGAGGAAGAGCACGTCGATGTCGCTCAGCGGGCTGAGTTCGGATCGCCCGTAGCCGCCTTGGGCGATGAGCGCCACGGGGAGGGGCAGCGGCCCGTGCGCGCGCTCGTAGGAGGCCACCGCATAGTCGAACAGGTGCGCGAGCATCAGGTCGACCATCGCGGCGCGGGCGCGGGCGGTCGACAGGCCGGATTCCCCGGCGTCGTGCCGCATCCGGATCATCGCTCCCTCCAGCCGCAGGAATGCCTTGCACGCCGCGAGGCGCTGGGCGACGGGCACGTCGCCGACGAAGTTCAGGCGCTCGCGGGCGTGCTTGTGGATGCGGCCGATCATGGGGCGTCCCGGGAGGGACGAGGGAGATCATCGGGCGGCGTCCCGACCGCCTTCAACGCCCAAGTTCGTCCCCCCGCTTGTCGCTTGCCTCACCCGCGTCCGCGCGGTTCTCTTGCGGGTTCACCCGTCCAAGCCCATGCCCGAGATCACCAAGAGCTACGAAGCACGCGAGGTAGAGGAGCGTTGGTACGCCGCCTGGCTGCAGGCCAAGTGCTTCGCCGGCCAGCCCCGCGCCGACCGGGAGCCGTACACGATCGTCATCCCGCCACCCAACGTCACCGGCATCCTGCACATGGGCCACGTGCTCAATAACACGTTGCAGGACGCGCTGATCCGTCGCGCCCGGCTCGACGGCAAGTCGGCCTGCTGGATCCCCGGAACCGACCACGCCGGCATCGCGACCCAGACGATGGTCGAAAAGCATCTCAAGAAGGAGGAGGGAAAGACGCGCCGCGATCTTGGCCGTGAGGCCTTCCTCAAGCGTGTCTGGGACTGGCGCGGGGAGAAGGGCGACATGATCCTCCGCCAGTTGCGCCAGCTCGGCTGCTCCTGCGACTGGGATCGCACGCATTTCACGATGGACCCGGGCTACAGCCGGGCGGTGCTGACGTCGTTCGTCCACCTCTTCGCCAAGGGCCACATCTACCGCGGCAAGCGGATGGTGAATTGGTGCCCGGCGTCGCTCACCGCCCTCTCCGACGAGGAAGTCGAGATGCGGCCAACCAAGGGTTTCATCTACAAGCTGCGCTACGAGTTGGTCGAGCCGGTCGGTGAGGTGACCCACCTCACGGTCGAAACGACGCGTCCGGAGACGATTCCGGCGGACGTCGCGCTCGCGGTGCATCCGGACGACGAGCGTTACCGCGCCTTGATCGGTCGCACCGTCTGGCGTCCGCTGGGCCAGCGCGAGGCGTTGCCCATCGTGGCCGATGCCGCGGTGGATCCGGTGTTCGCGGCCGGCGTGCTCAAGGTCACCCCGGCGCACGACAAGGTCGACTTCGAGATTGGCCAGCGCCATGGCCTCCCGGTCATCGATGTGCTGCAGGCCGACGGCGTCCTCAGTGCCGAGGCCGGCCCCGGTCTGGCCGGACTCGAGCGCTTCGCCGGCCGCAAGCGCGCCGCCGAGTTGCTGCGCGAGAGCGGCGCCCTCATCGAGGAGAAACGGTACGAGAACAACGTCGGCTTCTCCCAGCGCGCCGGCGTGCCGATCGAGCCGCGCCTCACGCAGCAGTGGTGGCTGCGTTACCCGCGCGTCGAGGAGGCCAAGCAGGTCGTCCGCGACGGATTGATCCAGTTTCACCCGGAGCGTTGGAGCAAGGTGTACCTGAACTGGCTCGAGAACATCCAGGACTGGTGCATCAGCCGGCAGCTCTGGTGGGGGCACCGCATTCCCGTTTGGTACCGCAAGGGCATTGATCGCGAACGCCTGACCGAGGCCGACCTTGCCGATCCCACGAAGGTGCACGTCTCGCTCGACGGCCCCTCTGATCCGCAAAACTGGGAGCAGGAGGAGGACGTGCTCGACACGTGGGCGTCGTCGTGGCTCTGGCCCTTCGCCACGCTCGGCTGGCCGGAGCGCGGCGCGATGACGGCGGCGGGCTATGATCGTTTTTATCCGACCACGACCCTCGCGACCGGAGCGGACATCATCTTCTTCTGGGTCGCGCGCATGATCATGGCGGGCCTGGAATTCACGGGCGACGACCTCCGCGTCGGTCCCGGAGCCGCGCCGCGCCGCCCCGCCGCCCCCGGGGCGTCCCGGTCGCGCGACGAACTCGCGCGGCGCATTCCCTTCCGCCACGTTTATTTCAATGGCATCGTCCGCGACAAGTCCGGGCGCAAGATGTCGAAGACGCTCGGCAATTCGCCGGATCCGCTCGACCTGATCGCCAAGTACGGCGCCGACGGCCTGCGCTTCGGCCTGCTGCAGATCGCGCCGCTCGGGCAGGACGTGAAGTTCGACGAGGACCGCATCGAAGGCGGCAAGAACTTCTGCAATAAAGTCTGGAACGCCGCGCGCTTCCGCCAGATGAGCGGACCGATGGCGGACAACCGCGGCCTCGACGCGATCCTCGCCCGCATCCAGCCGGCGCGGCTCGACGACGATGACCACGCGCTGCTCGCGGCGCTGGGTGACACGATGCGGGTGGTGGAGCGCGGCTTCGACGAATTCGAATTCGCCGGCGCCACGCAGCGCCTGTATTCATTTTTCTGGAACGACTTTTGCGACTGGTACGTCGAGGTCGCCAAGGCGCGCCTGCAGGATCCGGCGGCGCAGGCCCACGTCCTCGCGATGCAGGATCTCGTCATCCGCGAGTTCCTGCTCCTGTTCGCGCCCTTTGCTCCCTTCATCACCGAGGAACTGTGGCACCTCCTCGGCTACGGGGCCGAGGGCTCGTTCCTGCAGGACACGCGGATCGAGCGCACGACCGAACTGGTCGAGCGCCTCGGTGCGATCGGTGTGCGCATCGACGCCGAGTCGTCCCGCCGCGTCGAGACGCTCAAGCAGGTGGCCAGCCTCGCCCGCCAACTCAAGGCCGAGCAGTCCGTGGCGCAGAAGCGCGACGTCACCTTCCTCGCGCTCATGGGCGAGGCGGAGTGGGCGGTGCTCCATGCCGCCTCGGGCAAGCTCGCGCGCCTCGTCGGTGCGGCGGCGATCCAGCGGACCGCCGACAAGCCGGCGTTTCCGGCGGTCGTCACCCCCTTGGGCACGCTCTTCCTCGACACCGGCGTCCGCGTCGACCCGGCCGCCGAAAAGGCGCGCTTGAAGAAGGAGCTCGAACAAATCTCCAAGCATATCGCGGGCACGGAGGTCCGGCTCTCGAACGAAGCCTTCGTCAGCAAGGCCCCGCCCGCGGTGCTGGACGGTGCCCGGCGCCAACTCGCCGACCAGCAGGCGAAGCGAGCCGAAATCGAGCGCCTGTTGGCGGCCCTCTAGTCGGCTTAAATTCTGATGATCAACAAACTGGGTCGTGATTGGTCCGTTTGTTGACTAAGTAACAGTTATTTACTCGTAATCCAGTCCCAGGCTCCTAGGGTCCTTGGGATGCAAGGCGTGGCGATTGAGGAGCCGACAACTCCAGCGGCGGATCCAGGGCGGGTTGCGGGTGTGCTGCGGGTACCGGGTGCGAGTGGGGCTGGCGGGGTGGACGAGCTTGCCGGGGCGGGCGTGAACCCGGGAACCAACGGTGAGGTCGCTGCGCGGGAGTTTCCGGCGCATCTTGAGACGGCGTCTGCGGAGGCCCGGGTGGAGTGGGCGCGGGCGACCTACGGGGACGGCCTCGTGATGACGACGAGCTTCGGCGTGCAGGCGGCGGTCATGCTGCACCTCGTCACCCGCATCGTGCCGGAGATTCCGGTGGTGTTCATCGATACGGGGTACCTCTTTCCCGAGACGTACCGGTTCGCGGATGAGTTGACCCGGCGCCTGCGGCTGAATCTCCGCACTTATGCCCCGGCGATGACGGCGGCGCGTCAGGAAGCCCTGCACGGCAAGCTCTGGGAGCAGGGGCAGGAGGGACTGGAGCGCTACAACCGGATCAACAAGGTCGAGCCCATGGACCGCGCCGTGCGCGAACTCGGGGCGCGGGCGTGGCTGGCCGGACTGCGCCGCTCGCAATCGGGCTCACGCGAGAACCTGCGCGTGGTCCAGGCGCAGAAGCGAGTGGTCAAGGTGCATCCGATCCTCGACTGGGACAACCGGCGCGTACACCGCTATCTCACCGAGCACGGCCTGCCCTACCATCCGCTCTGGGAGCAGGGGTACGTTTCCTTGGGCGACTGGCACAGTTCGGCGCCCTTGCAGCCCGGCATGACCGAGGAGCAGACGCGCTTCGGTGGCCTGAAGCGCGAGTGCGGGCTCCACGACGCCGCCGGGCGGGTGGACTTCCAGATCTAGGCGAGGCTCCGCCGGGGTTTAGACCCGGTCGACGATGCGGTCGGCGAGCCCGTAGGCGATCGCTTCCTTGGCGGTCAGGTAGAAGTCGCGATCCGTGTCCTGATTGATGCGGTCAAGGGGCTGCCCGGAGGCGTCGGCGAGGATCTGGTTCAACTCGGCGCGCAGCTTCTCCATTTCCTGCGCCTGGATGTTGATATCGGTCGCGGGACCGCTGAATCGCCCGCTGATCAGCGGCTGGTGGATGAGGACGCGGGAATGCGGGTAGAGCAGGCGTCGGCCCTTGGGAGCGCCGCTGAGGAGGATCGATCCCATCGAGGCGGCCATGCCGGTCACCACCACCGTGATGGGCGACGTGATCAGCTTCATGGTGTCGTAGACCGCCATGCCGGCGGTGATGGAGCCGCCTGGGGTGTTGATGTAGAAGGTGATCTCCTCGCCCGGATCGATGGCCTCGAGGTAAAGCAGCGACTCGGTGAGATGCTTCGCGGAGGCGTCGGTGACCGGTCCCCAGAGGAAGATCTTGCGCTGCTCGAGGAACTTGCGGGCGATCATCGCACCGACCGGAGCCTCGGCGCGCTTCTCGACCTTGGGCTCATCGTCCTCCTCATCCTCGTCGGCGCGAGGCAGCGGTTCACGGAGACTGGCTTGGAGGTGATTGAAATTCATAGCTTAGGAGAAGGGACGTTGTCCGAGAAGCGCCGCTTGGCAAGTCCGGGTCCGCGAAGCGGTCACGCGGCCCGCCTCTGCCGCAGCCCCCCCGCCCGCGGTGCGGCGCTCAGCGATCGGACGGCGCCGCAGAGCGGCCCATGCGTTGCCTCTCCCCCATGCGCCGGGGCGGTCGCGCGACGGCACCGGAATTGCGTTGCCCGTCGGCCGATTGCGCCAACGCTCGGAGGGTCGTTGCCGATGAAAGCCCTTCTTGCTGTCCTGCTCGCCTGCATCGTTGGGTCGCTCGCGGGTTGCGCGTCGGCCTCGAGCAACGTGGCGGCGGGGGTCGACCTGACCAAGATCCGCAGCATCTGGGTGGAGCAGCGGCTGGCGGACAACCACAACGTGCGCGACCGCCTTGTCCGGGCGCTGCGCGCACATGGCTACGAGGCCGACGCGGGTCCGCTGACGATGATGCCGGACCGGGGCGTCGATGCCGTGCTGGTGTACCAGGACCGTTGGACTTGGGACTTTCGTTCCTACATGATGGAACTCGAGGCGCAGCTGCGGCATCCGCGCAACCAGACGCTCATCGGCCAGGTGTACGTCCACCAGCGCCCCTTCCTCGGCTACACGACGGACGGGATGGCGGAAAAGGCGGTGCAGATGCTCCTGCCGCAGGGCGCCGGTTCAGGTCCGGCGCCGGCGGTCACCGCGACCCCCTAGGGCGGGCGCGGTCAATTGACGACGTTCTCCGGCTTCCCGGCGAGGAAGGCCGCAACGTTCGCGATCGCGGTGCCCATCAGGCGGCTCCGCGCGGCGCGGGTGGCCCACGCGATGTGCGGCGTGATGATGCAGTTCGGGGCGGTGAAGAGCGGGTTGCCCGGCGGAGGCGGCTCGATGCTGAGGACATCGAGGGCGGCGCCGGCGATGCGGCCCGCGTGCAGCGCGGCGGCCAGCGCCGCTTCGTCGATGAGGGGTCCGCGCGAGGTGTTGATCAACAGCGCACTCGGTTTCATCCAGCCAAGGGTGGTGGCGTTGATCAGGTGACGGGTCTCCTCGGTGAGCGGACAGTGCAGGCTGACCACGTCCGCGGCGCGCAGCACCTGCTCCAGTTCGGCCCGTCCGCCGGAACGCCGCGCGGCGATGACCTTCATGCCGAAGGCCTCGGCGATCCGCGCCACCGCGCCGCCGATCCGCCCCGTGCCGACGATCCCGAGGGTCAATCCCGACAATTCCAACAGCGGGGTCTCCCAGTAGCAAAAGTCGCGGCTCTCCGACCAGCGTCCCGCCCGCACACTGGCCGCGTGGCGGGCGACTTGCTGGGTCAGCTCCAGCAGCAATGCGAACACGTGCTGCGCGACCGAGGCCGTGCCGTAGAGCGGGACGTTGGCGACCGGGATGCCGCGGGCGCGGGCGGCGGCGACATCGACCACGTTGTAGCCGGTTGCGAGGACGCCGATGTACGCCACGTCCGGCAGCGCGGCTAGGGTCGCGGCGGAGAGCGGCGTCTTGTTGGTCAGGACGATCGGTGCACCCGCAGCACGGGCCAAGATCTCGGACGCCGGGGTGTGGGCGTGGATAGTGCAGTCGCCGAGCGCCTCGAGGGCGCTCCACGAGAGATCGCCGGGATTGAGGGTGTGGCCGTCGAGGACGACGATGCGGGGACGCGCGTTCATGTCCCGCGGTTTTCCTCGGCCCGGGCTCCAAGGTCAAGCAGGTGCCGGATGCGGTCGACGTCGAACACGCAGCCGCCCCAGCTCCCGCCGCTGGCCGCCTGCAGTGCGGCCCACAGGTGCGTATCCGGGGGCACGCGCGGGTCGGGCTTGAGGTCCGGATGGATCGGCCGGGCGAGGAATTCCGCCTCGGGGACGGAGATTACGTCGGCCGAGCCCTCGAGGCTGCGCGTGTCGATGCGCAGGCGCACGAGGTCGCCCTCGCGCAGGCGGCCGATCGGCCCGCCGGCCCACGCCTCCGGGCTGACGTGGCCGATGCAGGCCCCGGTGGAAACGCCGGAGAAGCGTCCGTCGGTCAGCAGCGCGATCCGCGAGCCGTCGCGCACGTACTTGAGCGCCGAGGTGATCTGGTAGGTTTCCGGCATGCCGGACCCAGGGCCGATGCCGATCAGGATCATGACGTCGCCCGCGCGGAGGTCGCCGCGCTTGACCGCGGCAATGGCGGCGGCCTCGGAGGTGTAGATCCGCGCCGGCCCTTCGTGCAGGAAGACGCCGTCGGGACCGATGCGCTCCGGCGCGATCGCAGTGCTTTTCACCAGCGCGCCCTCGGGGGCGAGGTTGCCCCGCAGGAAGGTGATCGTGGGGGTGAGCCCGCGCTCGCGCGCCCGCGTGGGGGAGAGGATGACGGCGTCCGGGTCGACGCCATCCAACTCGCGCAGCTTCGCGCGCAGGCGCTGGCGGCGCTCCGATTGCTCCCACCACGCGAGGTTTTCCCCGAGGGTGCGGCCCGAGACGGTCGGGGCGTCGAGGCGCAGGAGCCCCAGCTCGCGCAGGTGCAGCATCACCTCGGGCACCCCGCCGGCGAGGAAGACCTGCGACGTCGCGTAGTGATGGGGACCGTTGGGCAGGACGTCGACGAGGCGCGGGACCTGCTGGTTGATCCGCGTCCAGTCGGCCACGGTGGGCCGGCGCAGCCCGGCGGCGTGCGCGATCGCGGGCACGTGGAGGATGAGGTTCGTCGAGCCGCCGAAGGCGGCGTGTGTGACCATGGCGTTGTGGATCGCGGCGTCGGTCAGGATCCGCCGGGTGGTCGTGCCCGCCCGCTCCAGTTCGATCAGGGCCCGCGCGGAACGGCGGGCGAGGTCGCGCCAGATTTCCGATCCCGACGGGTTCAGCGCCGCGTGGGTGAGGGAAAGCCCGAGCGCCTCGCCGACGACCTGGCTGGTCGCGGCCGTGCCGAGGAACTGGCAGCCCCCGCCGGGTGAGCCGCAGGCTTTGCAGCCCATTTCCGCGGCGTACTCCAGGGACACTTCGCCCTGAGCGAAGCGGGTCGGCAGGGTCTGGACCTTGCCGGCGTCCTCCGCCTCCTCCGCGAGCAGGGTGACGCCGCCGGGCACGAGGATGGTCGCGAGATCCGGGGTGCCGGCGAGCGCCATCATCATCGCCGGAAGTCCCTTGTCGCAGGTCGCAATGCCGAGCACGCCGCGGCGGTTCGGCAGGGAGCGGATCAGCCGCCGGAACAACTGCGCCGCATCGTTGCGGTAGGGCAGGCTGTCGAGCATCCCCGCCGTCCCGTTCGTGCGACCGTCACAAGGGTCGCTGCAATACGCGGCGAACGGGATCGCGCCGGCGGCGGAGAACGTGCGCGCGGCCTCCTCCATGAGCAGGCCGATTTCCCAGTGTCCGGTGTGGAAGCCCAGCGCGACCGGGATGCCGTCCGGGGCGCGGATGCCGCCCTGCGTGCTCAGGATGAGGAATTCCTTCCCGAGCAGCTTGGCCGGGTTCCAGCCCATGCCCGCGTTTTGGGTCCAGCCAAAGAGATCGCCGCTGGCCATCGCCTTCAGTTGCGCCCCGTCCAGCGGCAGACGCCCGGTCGGGCCGGGGCCCGAGGTGCGGAGCACGTAGATCGCCTCGTTGGGGGAATCGAGCAGGGGGTCGGAGGGCATCGGAGAAAGGTTCGTGAAGCGGCGGTGAGGTTGGCGGGACGGAGGGTGGGAGGGATTCGGGAGCGCGGTGCGGAACCACGCGCCGAAGGCGTTCGCGATCGGCTGCGTAAGCGACGGTGACGGCGGGGTCCGGAAGCGCGGTGGGGGAGAGGGCGGAGCGACGCGGCGGGGGAGGTCGTCGGCGGAGAAAGCCGGTGCCGTCGTCAGGCGGCGCCGACCGCGGCCCGGGTCGGCGCGCCGTTGACGAGGCGCATCAGCCCGAGCGGGTTCGCGTCCTGCAGCGCGGCGGGGCGCAGCCCATCCGGGAAATCCTGGTAACTGACGGGCCGGACGAAGCGCGCGAGGGCGGCCGTGCCGACCGAGGTGAAGCGGCTGTCCGTGGTGGACGGGTACGGCCCACCATGCTGCATTGCGGGGGCGACCTCGACCCCGGTGGGAAAGCCGTTGAGGACGATGCGTCCCGCGCGCTGCGCGAGGACGTGGAAGAGGCCGGCGGTGGCCGGCCCGCCAAGGTCGCCCGGGTCGCCATGCACCGTGGCGGTGAGCTGGCCGTCGAGGGCGCGGGCGAAGCGCTCGAGCCCGGCCGCGTCCGGCACCGTGACGAGCAGCGTGAACGGCCCGAAGATTTCCCGGTGGAGCGCCGGGTCGTCGAGGAAGCGGGCGGCCGAGACGCGGGCCACGGCGGCCGGCCCCTTCGACAGCCATTCGACGTCGCGCAGGTCGGCGGTGGCCTCCGCGAACGCGCGGGCGATCCCGGCGTGGAGCATGACGCCGGCGGGCACGGCGCGGGCGAGTTCGCCGAGCCGCGCCGCGAAGGCATCCCAGGCGGGAGAGGCGACGCCGATGACGAGGCCCGGCTTGGTGCAGAACTGTCCGACGCCGAGCGTGAAGGACTGCTTGAGCCCCTCGGCGATCGCCTGGCTCCGGGCGCCGAGCGCGCCGTCGAGCACGAAGACCGGGTTGAGGCTGCTCATCTCGGCGAAGACGGGGATGGGCCGGGGCCGCGCGGCCGCGGCGTCGAACAACGCGCGGCCCGCGCCGTGGGAGCCGGTGAAGCCGACGGCGCAGATGTCAGGATGACGGACGAGCGCGAGGCCCGTGCGCGGTTCGCGCCCGTGCAGGAGCGCGAACGTCCCGGCCGGCAAGCCGACGGACGCGACGGCGCGCACGACGGCGTCGGCGACCAGCTCCGAGGTGCCGGGGTGGGCGGGGTGGGCCTTGACGACCACCGGGTTGCCGGTGGCGAGGGCGGACGCGGTGTCGCCGCCGGCCACGGAGAAGGCGAGGGGGAAGTTGCTCGCGCCGAAGACCGCGACCGGACCGATCGGCTGCAGCATCCGGCGCAGGTCGGGGCGGGGCAGCGGTTGGCGCTGCGGCAGCGCCGGATCGATGCGGGCATCGACCCACGAACCCTCGCGCGCGACCTGCGCGAAGAGGCGGAGCTGGGCGCAGGTGCGGCCGCGTTCGCCTGTCAGGCGGGCCAGCGGCAGCCCGGTCTCGGCGTGGGCGCGGGCGAGGAGGGCATCGCCCAGTACTTCGATCTCGCGCGCGATCGCCTCCAGCAGCGCCGCGCGGGTCTCCCCGCTGGAAGCCGCGAGCACCTCGAAGGCGCAGGTGGCCTCGCGCACGGCGGCGTGGATTTCCTCCGGCGTCGCCTCAGGGTAGCCCGGTTCGAGGGGTGCCTGCGTGGCTGCGTCGACGCCGTGAAACGTCGTTGCGGCGGCGGCGCGCGCCTGACCGGCGATGCGGTGGAGTCCGGAGAGAGCCATGGCGGGGAGAAGGGAGACGGCCGGAGGGAGCGGAGAACCGGTGCCGGCTCAGCCGACCGGATTGACCAGCGTGCCGATGGGTTCGATCGTGATGCGGATCTCGTCGCCGCCCTGCAGCGTGAAGGCGTCCGGCGGGACGATGCCGGTGCCGGTCATGAGGTAACAGCCGTGGGGAAAGACATTGTCGCGGAAGAGGTACTCCGCGAGTTCGTCGAAGCGGCGCTTGATCTGGCTGATCGCGGTGCGCCCGGTGAACGCGGTCGCGCCGCCGCGGCGGATCTCGAGTGCGATCTCGGTCGTCGAGGGCAGCGGCGTGTCGCGGACGAGGAGCCGCGGCCCGAGGGCGGCGGACCGGTCGTAGACCTTGGCCTGCGGGAGGTAGAGGGGATTCTCGCCCTCGATGTCGCGCGAACTCATGTCGTTGCCGATCGTGTAGCCGAAGATCGCCCTGCGGTGATTCAGCGCGAGGGTCAACTCCGGCTCCGGCACATTCCAGCGCGAATCGCGGCGAATGCGGACCGGCGTACCGGGCGCCGCGACTCGCGAGGGCGTGGCCTTGAAGAAGAGCTCCGGGCGCGGCGCGTGGTAGACCTTGTCGTAGAACGACCCGCCGCCGGCGTCCTTTGATTCCTCCATGCGGGCGGTGCGGCTGCGCAGGTAGGTCACGCCTGCCGCCCAGATTTCCTGCTGGCCGACCGGGGCGAGCGGGGCGGCGGAGCGGGGCGCGATGTCCCGCGAACGCGCGAAGACCTCCGCGACCTGCGTCACCGGCGCGTCGGACGCGAAGAGATGATCGAGGGTCCAGTCAGCGGAAGCGAGACGGGCGGAGCCGCCTTGCTCGATCACGAGGCCATCGGGGTGTCGGGAGACGAGAAATTCCATGGCAAGGGGAGGGAGGGGACGTCTCCGTTTATGGCCGCGGGGGACGGTCGAAGCAAGCTCTGGGCGCGGTGACGCCGCCGCGCGGCGGACCGATGCGGTCGGCCTGGTGGGCGGGTCCAAGTCCTGCCGGCGCCGGCAGCCGATGGGCTACTTCGGCAGCCGCTGCAGGGCCCGCTCGATCTCCGCGCCCAGATCGGCGGCGGAGTTGAGCGGTTCGTCCGGATCCGCGATCGGGGAAATGCGATTGCCGGCCGGATCCCAGTCGACCGCGGCGTAGCGCGCGGGCGCGCGCGAACCGCGCAGGACGGCCTCGTAGACGTCGCCGGCGTTGTAGTGCCAGAACTCATACGGGTACTCGAAGAATCCGTGCTCCCGCATCAGCGCCGTGATCTCGCGGCGGTTCCGGCGCGCCTCGGGTGGCACGAAGGGCGAATCCATCGGGGTGAGCTCCGACATTTCCAGGTAGGGCGCGCCGCGGTCGACTTCGCGGCCGTCGTCGGCGCGGAAGACGGAGAGGTCGATCGCGCTGGCTGACGTGTGAGTCCCCACCTTGGGCCGAAGGGCGACCAGAGCCATGCTGCGGCGCAGGACGAACTCGGGCGTCGGCCGCCCGCCGCCGAGTTCCCAGCGGAGGGTGCGGAGGATCGCGTCGAAGACCGCCGGGTGCCGGGCGAGGTGCCGCTGCATCTCGCGCGTGCGGTAGCCGTCCTCGACGTGCAGGATCCAGCCGCGGCGGTTCATGGCGGCGGCGGCGGCGAGGAAACCGGGAACGAGGCCGGCGCGGAGCCGGTGGACGCGGGGCAGCCCGAGGACGTGGGGGCGGTGGGAGAAGGTGACCCGCACCCCGGCATCCCGGGCCGCTTCCGGCAGGTCGACCATCGGTTCACCGCACTCGGCGACCGGCTGCAGCGCGGCGCGGAGCATGAAGTCCCGGGCGGCCTCGAGTTGCTCGGTCCAGTAGGCGCGGCGGGCGGTGGCGTCAGACACGGTGGGGGGCGGCTTTACGAAGGCGGTGGCGGGCAAGCGACCCGCGGAGGCGTCCGGCCGGCGCCGTCGGCGGCGCCGAGCCACGGGCCGTTTGGGTCAGCGGGGACGGATGACGAGGTCCTCGAGGACGGCGCGGGGCGGGAGCGAGAGGGCGAGGAGGACGCAGGCGGCCACGTCTTCCGGCTGGAGCATGGCCGCGCGAGCCTCGTGGGGCGGGGGCTGCGGCCGGCGGTCGAGCAGAGCCGTGTTCACGTCCCCGGGGTAGATCGAGCAGGCGCGGATGCCGCGGTGGCGCTCCTCGGCGTTGATCGACTGCGTCAGGCCGGCGAGGCCGAACTTGGAGACGACGTAGGCGGCCCCGGCCTTCGCGCTGGCGCGCAGGCCGGCTTCAGAGTTGATGTTCACGATGGTGCCGCCGCCCCGCGCCCGCATGCCGGGCAGGAAAGCCTGCACGGCGGCATAGGCACCGTGGAGGTTGGTCGCGACGATGTCCTCGAAGTCCTGGCGGGAGACGACCTCGAGGGAGCGCTGCGGCACGTTCGTGCCGGCGGCGTTCACCAGGGCCTCGACCGGGCCGAGGGCGGACACGATCTCGCGGCCGACCGCCTCGACGGCGTCGGCGTCGGCGAGGTCGCAGGGAAACGCCCGCAGCGCCGCGGCGTGCGGCCCGGCGAGGGCCTGGGTTTCCGCCAGCGCCTCGGGTCGGCGTCCGAGCAAGGCGACGGTCCAACCCTCGCGGGCCAGTTGCAGGGCGACGGCGCGGCCGATGCCGGAGCCAGCACCGGTGATGGCGGCGACGCGCAGGGAGGGAGCGGAAGCAGCGGGGGTCATGCGGACGGCAGCTTGCGGCCGCGGCCCCCGCTGAGCAAGGTCCGGGTGATGGGCGCTTCCCCGGTCCGGGATCCCGGGGCGTCGGGATCGCGGGTGGCGGGACGGCTCCGGTCCGGCATGATCACCTCCGGCGCAGCGCGGCCGGAGCGGCGGCCGGAGCCGTGTTCGCGGCATCGACGGGCGGGCTTCGCAGGGTCCGGCCCTGATGCCACGTGAACGACTCGACGAGCGTGGTGGTGGGCACGCGCGGGGTGCCGCGCTCGTTCGTTTCGATCATGCGCATGAGGATCGACGCGGCCATGCTGCCGATCCGGCGGGAATCGATGAGCAGCCCCGAGAGCGAACGCTGGGGGTGTTCCTTGTAGAAGAAGGCGATACCGACATCCCGCGGCACGGTCAGCCGGAGTTGCCGGACCTCGTCCGGCAGTTCGTCCTCCTCGGTGAGGATGACGTCGGGTTTCTCGCGCTGCAGCCAGGCCTTGAACAGGTCGGCGTCCCAACGGTCCTCCGGCAGGATGAGGGGCGGAACGTCGCTCCAGTCCGGGTACAGGCGTCGGCGCACGAGGAAGACGCCGAGCCGGCTGTGGTGGGTGCGGACGTCCTGGGATTCGCGGAGGACGAGGCCGGGGCGGCGGTAGCCGCGGCGCGCGACCTCCTCGAGGACCCGCTCCATGGCGAAGGCGTGATCGTCCACCACGCGGTGGTGCTTCGGGTTGGCGAGCGAGTAGTCGAGGCTGACGCTGGCGAAGCGTTCCCACTGGAGCGCCATCGACGGACTGTTGACCGGCATGGGGGGGCGAGGATCAGCCCTTGCACGTTCTGGGTCCAAAGGATCTGGCTCAGCCGCCGCTGGTCCACCGCCGGGTCGCCGAGCCAGAAGGCTTCGCAGAGGTAGCCGCGTTCGGTGACCGCGGTCCTGGCTCCGGCGAACGCGCCGGAGGCGTAGTTGCTCGGCCAGCGACCCTTCACGGGAAACGGGGTGAGGAAGGCGATCTTGGCGCGGAGCGCGGCGGCGGGGCGCCGGCGGCGTTGCGCCATCAGGGCGGAGACGAGGGGATCGGGTCGGTAACCGAGGCGGCGGGCGGTTGCCCGTACGCTCCGCACGGTTGTCTCCGGAATCGACGGATGGTTCCGCAGGGCCAGCGACACCGCGGTCTGGGAGAGTCCGAGTTCCCGGGCGATGTCCTGCTGGTTGACCATGGTCTGGGTGAGGAGTGGCGGCGGGGTGGAGCGACCGTAGGGCAACAGTGGGCGCGAAAGCCGGGGTGCGGCAAGTCGGCGGTGGCGCGGGTCCGGCGCGCGTGACCTACCCGTAGCGGTTGGGGCGCCGGAGGCAGCGCCGCTGCAACAACGGCTCAGCCGTTGCCGAGCTTGGTGTCGAGGGAGTGCCTTCCCGCACCGCTGAAGACGAGGGAGGCGAAACCGACCATGTACAGGAAGGCCATCTCGCCGCTGTTCTGGCCGCTGAGCGCGCCGCCGTGGATGAGGAAGAACGCGACCGCCATGGTGATCGCGGTCCCGAGGGCGGCGAAGCGGGTGAAGAGCCCGAGGATGACCAAGGCCGGGAACACGAGCTCGCCGACGATGGCGAGGACGAGGCTGGTCGACGAGCCGAGGCCGAACACGCTCGGGAACTGGCCGCTCATCTGCGCAAAACCCGTGAGCTTGCCCAGACCGTGGAGCCAGAGCATGCCGAGACCGAGGGAGAGGCGGAGAACGAGCAGGGCGAGGTCGGTGCAGCGGGGCACAAAAGCGAGGGTCAGGAGCTTCTTCATGGTGCCAGAGAGTACGGGAGGCCCCTTCCTGGCAAGCTCCGGCCGGTGTTTCGGGCGGCGCGGGGCGGTGTCGGCGATTGACCCCGGGGCTCCCCCGGTGCTTGGCTTTTCGCTCCCGTGGACCCTCTCATCGTTTCCCTCGGACCCCGCAGCTATCCGATTTGCTTCGGGCAGTCGTTGCGCACCGCCGTGCGGAGCGACGTGGACGTTGCCCTCCGGGAAGGCCGGAAGGTGGCGGTGGTCACGGATCGCCGGGTCGAGGAGTGCCAGGCGGACCTGCTGCGTGCGATGCTGGGGGATGCGCCCCGGGTGGCCTTGGAGCCCGGCGAGGCGACCAAGTCGTTGGACTCGCTGGGGCGGGTCCTCGATTTCATGGCCGAGCACCGTCTGGACCGCGGCTCCATCCTCGTGGCGGTCGGCGGAGGCGTGATCGGCGACCTGGCGGGCTTCGCGGCGGCGGTTTACCTGCGCGGAATCGCCTTCTGGCAGGTGCCGACGACCCTGCTGGCGATGGTGGACAGCTCGGTCGGCGGCAAGACGGGGATCAATCTCCGGGCCGGCAAGAACTTGGTGGGATCGTTTCATCAACCCTCCCGGGTGATGATTGGGACCGAGGTGCTCGAGACGCTGCCGCCGCGCGAGTTCGCGGCCGGCATGGCGGAGGTCATCAAATGCGGTCTGCTCGGGGATGCGGCGCTGTTCGAGGACCTCGAGCGCTCGCCGGTGTCGGTGCGGAGTACGGGTCTGGCCGCGATCATCCGGCGTTGCTGCGCGGCGAAGGCGCGCATCGTGGAGGCCGACGAGTTTGAGCGGGCGAAGGATGGCGGCCGCGCGCTCCTGAATTTGGGGCATACGTTCGGTCACGCGATCGAGCAGGTGACCGCCTATCGCCGCTACCTCCACGGCGAGGCGGTCGCGATCGGCCTCGTGGCGGCGGCCCGCCTCTCGACCGATCTCGGGCTGATCACGCCGGACGAAGCCGGGCGGATCCGCGCGGTGGTCGCGGCCCATGGTCTGCCGGTCGCGCTGGCCGAGCCGCTTCCCTGGTCGGAGTTGCTGGCGGCGATGTCGCGCGACAAGAAGGTGCGCGCCGGGAGACTCCGCTTCGTCGTCCTTGAGGCGATCGGTCGCGCGGTGACGCGCGACGACCTTGATCCTGCCTTGGTCGCAGCGGCCTTTGCCAGCGTGGGGGCGGCCCTCGGCTAGCCGCGCGTCCGGCCGCGGCGGTGCCGGGGAGGGGATCGACAGACCGCAAATCCTTGTTCATCGTTTCTCTAGCTTCCCCACCCGTCGCCTCCTCCCATGTCCGCCATCGATGAAGGCTTGGTCCGCGAATACTTCGAGCAAAACGGCTTCCTCGTCCGTCAGCTCCGGAAGTACCAAGTCATGTCCCGGAAGAAGACCGACGACGAGGAGATCGACTTGCTCGTGTACAACCCGCGGTGGCAGCGCGGTGAGCGCAAGCCGGACTTTTTTCTCTTCGTCAACGAACTGCCCTACCTGCGGCGGGCGGTGATTGCGATCAAGCCGTGGCATACGGACGTCTTCTCGCCCGCGACGCTGAAGAGTTCGCCGGAGATCTTTCGGTTCCTGGAGTCGACGGTGCTGGAGCACGCCGCGAAGTGGTTCCCGGCGGAGGATCGGGAAGGGGAGGACGAGGACTTCACCAAGGTGCTGGTCATTCCCGGCCTGCCGACCGTGGAGCCGTTCCGCTCGCAGAGCGTTGCGCTGCTCAAGGAACGAGGCGTGGATGCGATCATTTCGTTCCGCGCGGTGCTGCAGGACCTGATTCAGAAGGTGGAGGCGAACCGCAATTACCGGAAGAGCGACACGCTGCAGGTGATCCGCATCCTGAAGAACTACGATCTGCTCAAGGATGCCCAGATGGACCTTGAACCCCGGCGCTGATCCGGCCGACCCTGCGCGCTCATGGCAACCGATGTGCATGCGACGGCGATCGTGGAGAGCGGCGCGACTCTGGGAGACGACGTCATCCTCCGGGCGGGCGCGATCATCCGGGGAGGAACCGTGCTCGGGGCGCGCGTCGTGGTGCATTCGTATGCGGTGATCGGCGGCGAGCCGCAGGACCTGCGGTTCGACCCCGCGACCGCGAGTGGGGTCGTGGTGGGCGAGGGGACCACGATCCGCGAGTTCGTCACGATCAACCGGGCGACGCGGGCCGGCACCTCGACGACGGTCGGGGTGGGATGTTTCCTGATGGCGGGCGTGCATCTGGCGCACGACGTCCGGCTCGGCGAGGCGGTGATCCTCGCGAACAACGTACTCCTCGCCGGCCATGTGGCGGTGGGGGACCGGACCTTCATGGGCGGCGGCGCGGCGGTGCATCAGTTCTGCCGCATCGGCGAAGGCGCGATGGTCGCGGGCCTGGCGCGGATCACGGAGGATGTGGCTCCTTTCACGATGGTGGCGGAGCGCGACGAAGTGATTGGCCTGAACCTTGTGGGCCTCAAGCGGCGGGGCGTCTCGCGGGCGGCGATCGCGCAGTTGAAGGAGGCGTTCCGCCGGGTCTACTTCACCCCGGGGAACATCCGGGTGATCGCGGCGCAGGCGCTGGCGGATCTCGCCCAGCCCGAGCCGGAGACCCGGTGCTTCCTGGAGTTCTTTGCCGGCGGCAAGCGCGGCTTTGTCCGCCCGCGGCGCGGCGCGGCGGTGGAGCCTGCGTCCGAGTGAGCCGGCGGCGCGGGACGATTCCGCGGCGCATCCTGTCACGATGAAACCCCTTGCCTTCACCTGCGGCGATCCAGCCGGCATCGGGCCCGAGGTCGTGGCGGCGTGGCTGCGTGCGGCGGGTCCGGCTGCGGCCGCTGTAGCGGTGATCGGGTCGGCGTCATGGCTGGCGACCCTGCCCCTGCGGCCGGAACAGCGGATCGCGGTCGGCGAGCCCGGCTACGAAGCCGTGCCGGGGCGCCCGGATCCGGACGGTGCACGGCTGGCCTGGGCGGCGATGGAGCGCGCCGCGGCCGGCTGCGCGTCGGGCGAATTCTCGGGTGTCGTGACCGGACCCGTGGCGAAGGCGGAGTTGGCGCGGGTCGGTTTTCCCCACCCGGGGCAGACCGAGTTCTTCGCCTCGCGGTGGTCCGGGGAGCCGACGATGGCCTTCTGCGGCGGCCGCCTGCGGGTGGCGCTGCTGACGTGGCATATCCCGCTGCGGGAGGTCCCCATGCACCTCACCCCGCCTGCCTTGGAACGGGCGGTGCGGGCGGCGGACGAACTGGCGCGATCGGACGGCGTGACCGCGCCGCGGATCGCGGTCTGCGGCCTCAATCCCCATGCCGGCGAGGGCGGGTTGCTCGGTACGGAGGAGCGGGACCAGATCGATCCGGTTCTGGACCGCCTGCGGGCCCGGTTTCCCGGCCTGTCGCGGTGCGTCGCGGGCGACACGGCCTTTGGGCGGGCGCTGCGGGGCGAGTTCGACGTGGTGGTGGCCCTTTACCACGATCAAGGCCTCGCGCCGCTGAAGACCCTGGAATTTGACGAGGCGGTGAACGTGACCCTCGGCCTCGCGCACGTACGGACCAGTCCCGATCATGGCACGGCGTTCGGCATCGCCGGACAGGGAAAGGCCAGCCCCCGCAGCTTCGCGCAGGCGGTGGAGGTGGCGCGTCGCCTCGTGGCGTGGCGGTCCGGCGCGGCCCGCGCCTAGCCTCCGAACGCCGCCAGCCGCAACTTTCTGCTCCCCGCCGGGTCATGTACCCCAATCTCCTATGAAAGTCCCACGCTCCCTCCGAATCGTCTCCGTCGTCGCCTGCCTTGCGCTCGCGCTCGGCCAGGTCCCCTTCGCCCAGGCTGCTGAGAAGCCCCGGATCACCTCGCAGGACCAACTCCCCCGCTACAGCTATCCCTTCACGGGCAAGGTGACGGCGGTGCTGACCAGTGATGCCGCGTATGCGCCGCTCGCGGAGGCCGTCCGAAAGGACCTGGAGAAGCTCCTCGCCGATTATGAGATCGCGGACCGCGCGACCCTCCGCGAAGTGATTGGGACGCTCGTCAGCCTCGACGTGCATGCGGGCCGCTATGAGTCGGCGAAGCAGCGCATCGCGCAACTCCGTGAACTCGAGGAAAAGCCGGCGGCGAAGCTGATGACGGGGATGTTGGCGGAAGTCTACATGGATACCCGGCGGTCGGGCGAGCACGCCTCGGAGGCGGCCTTCCGGTCGGCCTTCCAGCAGGCCTATGCCCGCCGCGTCGCGGCCCTGCCCTGGGACGTCGTGGCGGACAACGTCCGCGCGGCGAAGGGCAGCGCCGAGATCGCCACGGAGGCGCTCTTGCTGGGGTCCGTCGAGAGCTCCCTCCAACCGGGCGTGGACAAGACCGGCGCGGTGAGTGGCGACGTCGCATGGAGCCTCGTGGCGCAGCGCACGTCGCTGGCGCACTACCTGCCGCTGAAGGCGGAGCGCGCGGCGGCGCTCAGCGCGTACATTGCGGCGAATGCGCGGGTGAAGCAGGACATCTGGGCGGCGCGCGGGGCGAGTCTCGGCACCGGTGGGGCGGCGCTTCCACCGGTGGTGATGGCGGTGTGGGACAGCGGCGTCGACATGGCTCCCTTCTCCAATCAGCGCTGGGTGAACACGGCGGAAATCCCGGGCAACGGCGTGGACGATGATCGCAACGGTTTCATCGACGACGTGCACGGCATCGCCTTCGACCTCGATTCGCAGCGCGTTCCGGAAATCCTCGCGCCCTTGGATGCCGCGCAGCGGGAGGCGTATCCGCGGATGCGCGACAAGACGAAGGGCATCCTTGATCTGCAGGCCAGCATCGATTCGCGGGAGAGTCAGGCGCTCAAGCAGGAACTGGCCGCCCTCAAGCCCGAGCAGGCGGGGCCTTTCATTGAATCGTTGAACTTCTTCGGCAACTTCACCCATGGCACGCACGTGGCGGGCATCGCCGCGGCCGGGAATCCGGCGGTGCGTCTGATGGCGGCGCGCATCACCTTCGACCACCGGATGATCCCGGATCTGCCGACACGGGAGCGTTCGGAGCGCGATGCGCGGGCGGCGAGGGACGCGATTGCCTACTTCCGTCAGCACGGCGTGCGCGTGGTCAACATGAGCTGGGGTGGCTCGCCGCGAGACATCGAGGCGGCGCTGGAGGCCAACGGGGCCGGCGGCACGCCGGAGGAGCGGCGGCGCACGGCCCGGGAGTACTTCCAGATCTTCCGTCAGGCGATGACCGAGGCGATGGCGTCGGCGCCGGAGATCCTCTTCGTCGCGGCGGCCGGCAACAGCGACAACGATGCGGCGTTCGCCGAATTCGTGCCCTCGGGCATCGACCTGCCCAACATCCTCACGGTCGGAGCGGTTGACCAGGCGGGCGAGGAAACGTCCTTCACGAGCTTCGGGCCCAACGTGGATGTGTTCGCAAACGGCTTCGAGGTGGAGAGTTTCCTCCCGGGTGGTGAGCGCATGAAGTATTCCGGCACCTCAATGGCCGCGCCCAACGTGGCGAACCTCGCCGGGAAGCTGCTGGCGTTGAACCCGGCGCTCACCACGGACCAACTGGTGTCGCTGATCAAGGTCGGCGCGGACACCCTGCCCGGCGGCCGGGTCCGCCTCATCCACCCGCAGCGCAGCGTCGAACTCCTCCGCGTGCTGCAGGCGCGGTAAGGGCGACGGCGGAGGACGCCCCCGAGTGGTTTCGGGCGTCGCGCCGGGGATCCCTCGCCCTCGAGGCTTGCGCCCCGGCCAAGCCTGAGTTGCCTCACGTCATGTCGTCCGAGTCCTCCGTTCTCACTCCTTCTGTCGGCTCCCCGGGGGCGCCGTTGCCGGAAGGCGTGCGGGAAGGCAATGAGACCTTGGTGCGCCTGACGGAGTCGGCGGGCCGCAAGGTGGAGGCCCTGATCGCCCGCGAGCGTCAGGGCTCGTGGCTGCGGATCGCGATCAGCGGGGGCGGCTGCAACGGCCTTAGCTACCGTCTGCGCTTCGTGCCGGAGTCCAAGCGCGGCGACATCGTCGTCCGCACCGCCGGCGTCGCCGTACTCGTCGATCCCAAGACCGCCCTGTACCTGCGCGGCACCGTGCTCGACTACTCGCATCAATTGGTCGGCGGCGGGTTCAAGTTCTCGAACCCCAACGCCAAGGCCAGCTGCTCCTGCGGGGAAAGCTTCAGCGTCTGAGCCGAGCGGCGCGAAGACCGCGCGGCCGCCCCGCGTGCGGGGCCCTCTCCCGCGCCCGCCCGGCGGGGATGCCGGCTCCAGCTCCCGTTCGAAGTCCCCGCCCTGCCGCCCCGGTGAACCGGGACTCTCGTAATCGGGGGCTCCCGCGATTCGGTGCCTCGCGATCCGGCGAAGAGGAGGCCCTGCTTGGGGCGGCGGGCTTCCGGCCAATCGGCTGAAATAGATTTGTCTTCCGGGGCGGCCCGAACGAAATTCCCTCTGACCCAACCCTTCGAACCTCCTCCTTGATGGCCTTATCCTCCCCTTCGGGCGGCAACCGCTCTGGTTACCAGCAACGTCGCAACAACGACCCCTTCGCCAGCATTCGTCGCAACCTGCGGATCAAGGTCCCGCAGATTCGCGTTATCTCCCCCGAGGGCACGCAGCTCGGGATCATGCAGACCGACAAGGCGTTTCAGCTGGCCCAGCAGTTCGACCTCGACTTGGTCGAGGTCGCTCCGAACGCGGTTCCGCCGGTGTGCCGCATCATGGATTTCGGCAAGTACGTCTACGAGGAGCAGAAGAAGGCAAGCCACGTCAAGGCCACCGCGAGCAAGCTCAAGGAGATCGAATTCTCCGCGCGCATCGCCGAGAACGACTTTCACACGAAGATCCGCCATGCCGAGGAATTCCTCGACAAGGGCAACAAGGTGAAACTCCGCCTGAAGTTCCGCGGCCGCGAGATGGCCCACACCGAGATCGGGTTCAAGGTCATCTCCGACGCCCTCGCGGAACTCAGCGGCATGGGCCACCGGGACAGCGAGCCGAAGCTCCTCGGCAAGCAGATCAACGTGATGCTCACGCCCAACCCGCCGAACAAGCGGAAGCGCAAGTACACCATCCGTCCCGACGAGGAGCCCATCGATGACAAGGGCTCCGGATCGGACGATGAGGACTGAGTCTCCGGCGGCGGGCGCCAGGCCTTCGGTTGTCGCCGGGCTTGGTCGGGCCTTGACCCGCTCCGTCGGTGCAGCCTGCGTTCGCCGCGCCGTTCTCCTCGGCTTCGCGGCGGCGGTGTTCCTTTCTTGCGTCGGCGTCGCGCCCTTGTCCGCGCAGGGCTCGTCGCCTTCCCGTCCGTCGCCGCCGCGGGTCTCCGCCCCCGCGCCCGCCGCGGCTCCGACCGCCGGCGTCCGGACCTTCCTCGGGGCGACTTACGTCGAGGCCACGGCGTGGGCGGCCCGCTTCGGTCTCAAGGTCTCGTGGCTGGAACGCGGGCGCCGGTTGCAGCTCTTCAACCAGACCACCCGCATCATCCTCGAGGCCGATCGGCGCGAGGTTGAACTCGACGACCTGCGGGTCTTTCTCGGCGAGCCGATCGTCGAGTCCGGGGGCCAGCTCTGGCTCGGCACCGTCGACGCCGCCACGCTGCTCGGCGCCATCATCCGCCCCGCGTCCATTCCCGGCTCCCCGCCGGCGCTCCGGGTCATCTGCCTCGACGCCGGCCACGGGGGCACCGACACCGGCACCCAGAACCGTCGGCTCAAGCTCGACGAAAAGGCGCTCACCCTCGACGTCGCCCAGCGCGTCCGCCGGCTCCTCGAAGCCAAGGGCTACCGGGTGGTCATGACCCGGTCCGACGACCGCTTCGTGGAATTGGAGGACCGGGCGGCGTTCGCCAACCGGGCCAAGGCGGATCTCTTCGTCTCCATCCACTTCAATGCCTTTCCCCAACCGGGAGTTACGGGCACGGAAACGTACATCCTGACCCGCCGCGGCCAGCGATCGACCGGTGCGGCCAAGCGCGAGAGCTCTGACCAGGTTGGACTTCCCGGGCATCGCGCCGACCCTTGGAACGCCGTGCTGGGGCATGCCATTCACCGCCAGTTGGTGGGTCGGCTGAACACTGCGGACCGCGGACTGAAGTTCGGCCGCTTCAAGGTCCTGACCTTGGTCAACTGCCCCGGCGTGCTCGTCGAGTCGGGCTACCTCTCCAACGAAGCCGAAGCCCGCCGCATCGCCACGCCCGCCTACCGGGCGGACATCGCCGCCGGCATCGTGGCGGGGATCGAATCGTACGAGGCGCAGCTTCGTCGCCCGGCCCGTTAGGCGCCGGCGGGGGCGTCAACGCCGGGCGAGGCGCCGGGCTTGAGGGCGGGGAGGCGGCGGGTGGGCCTGAGACCACCGTTGGCCGGGCAAACCGCAGCCAGACCGCGCGGTCCAGGGTGGTGGGGCGCGTGCTGAACGTCCGGCGGGGAGAGCCGTGACCGGAGTGTTGCGACCGGCCGCTTGACAGGCCCGCGGGCGACCGTTACCGCAAGGGCCCGAAATGGACGTCGTGCTCGACCAGCCCGTGCTCGTGCTCAACCGCCTCTGGCAGGCGGTGAACGTGATCGCCGCCCGCCGCGCCTTCGCCCTGCTCGCCCGCAGCCACGCCAGCGTCGTGCACCATCACGAGGACGACTTCCGGGTGTTCTCACTGATGGACTGGATGGACTTCTCGCAGAGCAACCCGCCGATCGCCGAGTTGGACACCGTCCGCACCCCGCGGACAACGATCCGCCTGCCGCGGGTGATCCTGCTGACCTACTTTGACCGGCTGCCGGCGAAGGAGCTGAAGCTCACGCGCAACAACGTCTTCGAGCGCGATGGCAACCACTGCCAGTACTGCGGCCGCACCTTCCCGCGCGAGGAGCTCAACCTCGACCACGTGATCCCTCGTGACCAGGGCGGGAAGACCACCTGGGAGAACATCGTCTGCTCGTGCATCCGGTGCAATTCGCGCAAGGCGAACCGGCTGCCGCACGAGGCGAACATGCGTCTGATCCGCAAGCCGGTGCGCCCGAAGTGGCGGCCGGTGATTTCACTCGTGCTCGGCAACCAAGAGCGCGAGCGCTGGAAGGACTTCCTCGATCTCGCGTACTGGAACGTCGAGCTCGACGAATGATGAGCGGCGCGGGCGAGACGGCCGCAGGCAATGGGGCCGGGGTCGACACGGCCGCCGGCGGGACGGCCCGGGGTGGGTCGGCTTCGGGCGCCCTCGCGGCGGGCGGCGCGGTCGGCGGCACGCCGCGGGTGCGCGAGCTGCGCGTCATCCCGGTCGCGGGCCGCGACGCCATGCTGCTCAACCTCAGCGGCGCCCACGCAACGTGGTTCACGCGGAACCTCGTCGTGCTGCGTGACAGCGCGGGGCGCGAGGGAATCGGGGAGGTGCCCGGCGGCGCCGCCATCGCCGCCACCCTCGAGGCCAGTCGCGAGCGGGTGGTGGGCGCGGAGGTGGGGCGCTACCGCGACGTGCTGCGGGACGTGCGCGCGCGCTTCGCGGCGGCGGACGCCGGCGGGCGCGGCCTGCAGACCTTCGACGGACGCACCACCGTGCACGTCCTCGCCGGTCTGGAGTCCGCGTTCCTCGACCTGCTGGGCCAGACCCTCGGCGTGCCCGTCGCCGCGCTCCTCGGCGAGGGCGTCGCGCGCCCCCGCGTGCCCGTCCTCGGCTACCTGTTCTTCGTCGGCGACCGCCGGGGCTCGCCCTTGGACTACCGGTCTGGCGGGGCGTCTGGCGCGGCGACCGGGGCGGGGGGGGCAATCGGGGCCGGTGGCACGGCGGGGGACGCCTGGTTTGCGGTGCGGGATGAGCCGGCGCTGGGACCCGAGGCCATCGTCCGGCAGGCGGAGGCGGCGCAGGCGCGGTACGGGTTTTCGGACTTCAAGCTGAAGGGCGGGGTGCTGCCGGGCACCGAGGAGATGGCGGTGGTGCGGGCCCTCGCGCAGCGTTTTCCGGGGGCGCGGATCACCCTCGACCCAAATGGAGCGTGGTCGCTCGCGGAGGCGGTGAGCCTGTGCTCGGGGGCGCGGGACGTGCTGGCCTACGCGGAGGATCCCTGCGGGGCGGAGGACGGGCGCGCGGGATGGGAAACGCTGGCGGAGTTCCGCCGCGCCACCGGCCTGCCGGTGGCGACGAACATGATCGCGACCGACTGGCCGGGGCTCGCCCGCGCGCTCGCGGCCGGAGCGGTCGACATCCCGCTCGCCGATCCCCATTTCTGGACCCTGCAGGGCTCCGTTGAGGTGGCGCGGGTCTGTGCGGCGTGGGACCTGACGTGGGGGTCGCACTCGAACAACCACTTCGACGTCTCGCTGGCGATGTTCACGCATGTTGGGGCCGCGGCGCCGGGGCGGATCACCGCGCTCGACACGCACTGGATCTGGCAGGAGGGCGATTCCCGCCTGACCCGCGATCCGCTGCGCATCGAGGGCGGGGCGATCGCCGTGCCCGAGCGACCGGGGCTGGGCGTTGAGTTGGACTGGGCGCAGGTCGAGGCCGCGAACCGCTGCCACGCCGCGCTCAAGGACGCGGGCCGCGATGACCGCGTGGCGATGCAGGCGTTGATCCCGGGGTGGACCTTCGACCCGAAGCGTCCCTGCTTGGTCCGGCCGTGAACGCGACGTCCCCGGCTCCGCGGCCGGGGCGCGGTCCGGTCACGGCGTGGCGGCGGGCAGCCGGTGGGCAAGGAGCACGCGCTTGACGTCGGGATGGTCGCGCACCTTGTCGAACCATGGGTCGAGCGCGATCACGTGGGAGCTGAAGTCGACGGACGTGTTGATGGAGGAGCCGAGGTACGCGGCGGTCTTGACCGCATCGCCCCGGGCGGCGGCGTAGTGCGCGGCGCGCAGGGCCCGCTGGGCGGACGGCTCCTCGCGCCACGCGCCCTCGAGCGGGGCGAACAGTGCGTCGGCCTCGGCGTCGCGGCCGAGCCAAGCGAGGGTGCAGGCGAGTTCCCACGTGAGCACGGGGTCGTTGGGGCTTCCGCGCAGCCGCTCGCTGATCGCGGCCTCGGCGCGCTGCCTGTCTTCTCTGGATGGTTGCTTTTGACGTTGGGAATGGTCCACACGTCTTCCGGGTTTTTGCCCAACGGATTACCAGAGACCATTCCTTTGCGTGGCCCCTTGTGAGATTGCCTCGATTTAGTGGACACAGACATCCGCGTTGACGGGTAGCTGTTTGGTCGCTTCCGAGGACAGGAGCCGAAGAGCTTGCCGCAGGAAGCGACCAAACAGCGGAGGACACGGAGTCGGCTGGTTCGGGCGCCAGAAGGAAAAACATGAACCAGAAAGACCGGAATGGGTCCGGGGCCACGCCCCGGCGCAAGTTCGACGAAACGTATAAACGCCATGCCGTGGAGCTGACGCTGCACGGGGATCGCACGGTGAAGACCGTGGCCAAGGAACTCGGGATCCCCGCGTGGGCCTTGTAGGAGTGGCGGAAGCTCTACGGGCCGGGTCGTCGGCGACGCGACCTTCACGGTGTACGCCGACTCCCCGAGCCAGAGCATCTATCTCGGCGGCACGGAGATTTCGATGATGGGCGGGGCGACCGGCACCGTCTCGAAGCTGACGTCGGCCGGCGCGCTCGTCTGGTCCCGCCGCCTCTCGGGGGCGTTTCTCTCGCCGGCGGGTGAATTGACCAACGGGCGCGTGCTCCTGTCCGGCTCGGTCATGGACATGCAGTTCGCGCCGGAGGCCTCGGCGCTGGCCCTCCTTACGTCAGCCGGCGCGGTGGAGTCGCAGGTCGGGCTCTCCTTCGCGGCGCGCAACGCGACCCTGCCGGGGATCGAGGGCAACCGCATCTGGATCACGACGGTGTCGGGCAACGTCGCCGGGGGCAGCGCGGACGGCGGCCCGGTGCACGTCGGTCTCGCGGACGGTGACTTCAGCAACCTGCGGTGGCGGCGCCATACGAATGCGATGTCGGGCGGGTTGACGGCCCCGGATTTCGACAGCGACGCGGTGGCAGCCCCGTTTTTCCGCATCAGTGATGGGGCGCTGGAGGTCGTGACGTTCCGCGACGACTTCTCGTCGAGCGTGGACAGCAACCTGCTGCCGAGCGTGACTGCGGCGACGACGAATCTGGGCATCACGGCGGTGGACGCCGGTTACACAATGGCGGACATCACGGTCACGGCTGCGGCGGTAACGCCGACGCTGCAGACGGGGTCGCTGACATTCACGACGTTGCCCGTGACGGAGTCGGCGATCACCACAGGCGGATCGAGCGTACCCGAGACGATCGGCACCCAGCCGACATCGCAGAAGGTGAACCCCGGGGTGGCGGTGTCCTTCACCGTCGCGGTCAACAATCCCTCGGCGCAGACGCTTTCGTACCAGTGGAGCCGCAACGGCGTGGCGATCTCCGGGGCCAACGCGGCGACCTACAGCATTCCCTCCGCGCAGGCGGCGCAGGTCAGTGCGTACACGGTGGCGGTGACGGCTGGCACCACCACGCTCCAGAGTAAGGCGGCCTTGCTGGAGCTGAACGCCACGACGCGCCTGGTCGGGGATTCCGTGCTGTTCGCCTCGGACATCCAGCACCCCAACGGCAACATCTACGACCAGTTCCTGCTCACCGGCACCGCGACCGTGATCACGGCGGATCCCGGGCAGGTGGCGCGCATCTCGTTCATCGACGCCAACGACGACATCGTGCAGGTCGAGTATTCCGGCTCCGGCACCCTGACCCTTCAGCTGGCCAATGCGACGGGTCCGGCGGTGGCGGTGAACTACAATCAGGCGACGGTGAGCTACATGAAGGGCACGCCGACGATCACCATCGCGGGGGCGGACCAGACCTCGAACCTCGGCATCTTCAGCGTCGGCTTGGTCACGGGCAACCCGGCGGTGCTGAAGTCGGGGGTGACCTACGATGGTTTAGCAAATGTGGCGTTGATCACGATCTCGAGCGCGAACGGCCAGTTCGGCGGTGTGCGGATCGGCAACGCCCTGCTCTCCGGCTCTTCCGGCAACGTCGGCCTCGTGGCGACGGGCGTGAACTTCACGGGTCCGATTGTGATCGGCGACATCGATGCGTCGGGCACCGCCTCGCCCAAGTTCCTGACCGGCACGGTGGCGGGGCTGACGGGTTTCCCGGGCGATATCCGGATCGCGGGTGGCGACCTCCTGCAGACGAACGGCCGCGCGATTGAGTTTGGCACGGCGACGGCGGTGCGGATGGGGGCGGGCACGAACGCGCATGGCGTCTCCCTGCCGGCGAAGACGGTGGCGGGCCGGCTGGAGCGCAATGGCCAGGACGTGACCTCGACCGTGGTGGTCGGACCCTGAGGCGGCAGGTCGGCTCTCCGCGGATCAGGTCGAAAGGAGGGTGCTGGAGGCGCGGCGCGCGGTGTCCGGAGGAGTTCCGGTTCCGACGCTGCTGGCGCGGGCGTTGGCGGCGGCCATGAAGTAGACTTGGGAGGAGAAGGGCTCCCGGCCGGGCGCGGGCGGGACCGGCAGGTAGCCACCGTGGGCGTGGAGTTGCCGCGCCTGCACCGAGTCGCCCAGCGCCATGCCGAAGAGTTCCTCCCGCACCCAGTGGCGGAGCGCGGGGTCGTGGATCGGGAAGAGTGCCTCGACGCGGCGGAAGAAGTTGCGCGACATCCAGTCGGCGCTCCCGGCGTAGATCAGCGGCTCGCCGCCCGCGTTCTCGAAGTAGAACGCGCGGGCGTGTTCGAGGAAGCGGCCCACGATGCTGCGGACGCGGATGGTCTCGCTCAGACCCCGTACGCCGGGCACGAGGCAGCAGATGCCGCGGACGATCAGGTCGATCTGCACACCCGCGCGCGACGCGTCGTAGAGGTTGTCGATCGTCGTCTTGTCGACGAGCGAGTTCATCTGCGCGATGATCCGCGCCGGGCGTCCGGCGGCGGCGTTCGCGGTCTCGCTCCGAATCAGGTCGTTGATCCGCCCGTGGAGATTGAACGGCGCGACCAGCAGGTGCTGGAATTCCGGCGCCCGGCCGAACCCGGTCAGCGCATTGAAGAGATTCGCGACGTCCGCAGTGATCTCCGGACTGGCCGTGAAGAAGCTCAGGTCGGTGTACAGGCGCGCGGTGCGCGGGTTGTAGTTCCCCGTGCCGAGGTGGACATAGCGGCGCATCGCCTCGCCCTCGTGGCGCACGACCAGCGAGCACTTGCAGTGCGTCTTGTGGCCGACAAGCCCGTAGACCACGTGCACGCCGGCGTCCTCCAACTGGCGCGCCCACTGGATGTTGTTCGCCTCGTCGAACCGCGCCTTCAGCTCCACCAGCGCGGTCACCTGCTTGCCGTTGCGCGAGGCCTCCATCAGCGCGCGGACAATCGGGGAGTCGCCGCTGGTCCGGTAAAGCGTCTGCTTGATCGCGAACACCGCCGGGTCGTGCGCCGCCTGCTCGATGAAGTCCACCACCGGCTGGAAGGAGTCATACGGGTGGTGCAGGAGCACATCCTGGGCGCGCAGCGACTCGAAGATGCGTTCGGGGCGCTGCAGGGGTGAGACGTTGACCGGGGCGAACGGCGGGAACTTCAGGTCCGGCCGGTTGATCTCGGTCAGACTGTTCAGCCGCAGCAGGTTCAACGGCCCCGCGAGGCGGAAGACGTACTCATGCGAAAGACCGAGATGGTTGCAGAGCGTGTTGAAGATCGGGTCCTCCACGCCCTCCTCGATTTCCAAGCGCACGGCGGAGCCGCGGCGCAGGTTGCGCAGCTCCTCCTCGATCTTCTTGAGCAGGTTCTCAGCCTCCTCCTCGTCGATGTAGAGGTCGCTGTTGCGCGTGACGCGGAAGGCCCAGGCTCCGTGCAGGCGGTAGCCGGGGAAGAACTCGCCCGCGCAGAGCTTGATGATCTCCGTCAGGAAGAGATACCGCTCGCCGGCCGGCTTCGTCGATCCCAGCCGGACGAGACGCGGCAGGATGCGCGGCACCGGCAGGATCGCGACCATGTGGTCAACCTCCGGGATCTCCGGATGATCGAGGGAGACGACGACGTTCAGCGTCTTGTTGCCGAGCTGGGGAAACGGGTGGGACTGGTCCAGCCCGAGGGGGGTGAGCACGGGCATGACCTGCTCGCGAAAGTAGGTCTCGACCCAGGAGCGCTCCTCCGGCGTGAGTGTCTTCGCGGACTTGACCTCAATGCCTTCGCTGGCGAGGGCCGGGAGCAGGGACTCGCGCCAGCAGCGGTACTGGTCCTCGACGAGGGAGGCGACGACCGAGTGGATGCGGCGCAGTTGCTCGCGGGGCGGTTGGCCGTCGATGCTCGCCTCGGTCACGCCGGACTCCACCTGCTGGATCAGGCCGGCGACGCGGATCTCGAAGAACTCATCGAGGTTGGACGAGACGATCGCGAGGAAACGGACCCGCTCGAGGAGCGGGTGGCGCGGGTTCTCGGCCTGCTCCAGCACGCGGCGGTTGAAGGCCAGCCAGGACAGTTCCCGGTTGAAGTACGCGGCCTTGGCCGGCCGGAGCGACGGCTCCACCGGGGCGGTGTGCACCGCGGGCTCGGTGACCTGTTCGACGGGCGGCGGGCGGCGTTTCCGGGAGGAGGCGCACATGGGAGAGAGGGCGGGGACGCGCGAACGCTAGAGCGGGACGCGGACGGAACGAGCGGGAACCGGCCGCGTCACGGATTTGTCACCGAACCAGCCGCCCGCGCGTCCCGGCGCCGGGCGGCCCGCCGCGGGTGCTCAGGCGGTTTCCAGCAGCTTGTAGAGGCGGGCGACCATGCGCGTCGGATCCTCGAGCAGGCCGGCGGCGATGAGCGCGTTGTCGAGCAACTGCTCGCCGACGAGGGCGGCGCGGTCGGGGGCCGACTCGCGCAGGGCGTGGAGGCGGCGGACGACCGCGTGGCGCGGGTTGATCTCGAGATTCACCTTGAGCGGCGCGTCGGCGCCCTCGCGGTTCATGGCGCGCATCATGCGCCGCATCTGCGGCGACATGAACGCGTCGGCGTTGGTCGCGAGGGCGGGGGAACCCACGAGACGTTCGCTGGACTTCACCTCCTCGACGCGGTCGCCGAGCGTGGTCTTCAGCCACTCGGTCAGCGCCTTCGTCTGCTCCTCGGTGAGCGTCTCCTCTCCCGGCGGCTTCGGCAGGTCGGAGAGCTTCAGGTCGCCGCGGTCCGCGGCCTGCAGCTTCTTGCCGTCGAACTCGCGGACGTTGTTCATCACGTACTCGTCCACGGGCTCGTAGCAGAACAGCACCTCGAGATTGCGGGCCTTGAGACCCTCGAGGTACGGGCCGTGCTCGATGGCCTCGCGGTTGGGTCCGATGAGGTAATAGATGTCCTTCTGCTCCGCGGACATCCGCGAGACGTAATCGGCGAGGGAGGTCGTCTTGCCCTTCTCGGTGAGGGACGACTCGAAGCGGAGGAGCTTCACGAGTTGATCCTTGTGCGTGAAGTCGAGCGCGGCGCCCTCCTTCAGGAAGATGCCGAACTGCGTGTAGAAGTCCTGATAGGCCTCGGCGCGGTTCTTGGCCTCCTCCTCGAGGAACTTGAGGAAGCGCTTCGTGATGACCTTGTTCAGCTTCTCGATCAGGGCGCGATCCTGCATCGTCTCGCGCGAAATGTTCAGCGGCAGGTCCTCGCTGTCGACGACGCCCTTGAGGAAGCGAAGCCACTCGGGCAGCAGGTCCTTCGGCTTGGCGTCGATCAGCACCTTGCGGCAGTAGAGCGACACGCTGGGCTCGGTGCGGGAGAAACCGAGCTTCTCGGCGTTCTCCTTCGGGACGAAGAGCAGCGCGTTGATGGTCAGCGGCGCGTCGGCCGAGAAATGCAGGCGCAGCCGGGGCTCGTCGAATGCGTGGGCCTGGAACTTGTAGAACTCGGTGTATTCCTCGTCCTTGATCTCGGCCTTGCTGCGCAGCCACAGGGCCTGGACGGTGTTGATGCGCTTGCCGTTGAGGTTGATCGGGAAGGAGACAAACGCGCTGTAGCGCTCGAGGATCTCCTTGACCTTCCAGTCCTGGCAGTAGTCGCCGCAGTCGTCCTTCAGCTCGATCACGATGCGGACGCCGCGCCGCTGGTCCGGCACCTCCTCGACCGTGTAGCTGCCGCTGCCGTCGCTGGTCCAGACGTGCCCCGGCTCGGCGGTGCGCCAGGAGCGGGCGTAGACCTTGACCGACTTCGCGACCATGAACGCGGAGTAGAAGCCGACGCCGAACTGACCGATGAGGTTGGCGTTCTTCTGGCCCGCCTCGGAGAGCGACTTCAGGAAGGCCTTGGAGCCCGAGTGCGCGATCGTGCCGAGGTTCTCGATCAGCTCGGAGCGCGTCATGCCGATGCCCGAATCCTGGATCGTCAGCGTCTTTGCGGTCTCGTCCGTGGTGAGGCTGATCTCCAGCTCGGTCGCCTCGTCGGCGAGGTCCTTCTCCGTCAGCTTCAGGTGCCGGAGCTTCTCCAGCGCGTCGGAGGCGTTGGAAACCAACTCGCGGACGAAGATCTCCTTCTCCGTGTAGAGCGAGTGGATGACGATATCGAGCAGCTGCTTGATCTCGGCTTGGAATTCGAAGGTTTGCGGAGCGTGCGACATAAAGGTTGGGGCCGATGGTGCGGCGGAGCCCGCTAGTTTAGCCGACCGGGGGAAAAATCAAGCGGTCGCGTACACCCCGGCTAAGGCGATCGATTGGCATCGCGAGGAAAAGCTGTTTGGGATGAACTGCTTGGGCGCGATCTTCGCGGAGGCCCGGGAACGTGCGTCGCAACACCGACGCGCCGGCGGCACGGGGCGGGCAAGGGGGAAGGGACGGTCGGGGACGGCCCCGGATCTGAAGGGCTCAACGCGCGTCGGTTTCGTCGCGCTCGATTGGCTCGACGTGGGCGAGGGTGTGATCCTTGGCCGGACGACGGAGGACGCGGATGAGGCAGTAGACGAAAAGGACGGTGACGAAGCCGACCGAGAGGATGAGGTTGATCCAGCCGCCGGGGGTCATGGTTCAGGAGTTCCGGTGGCGGCGCGCCGCGCGGGCGGCGTTCCAGCGATTGCCGGCGAGGTGGGTGAGAAGAAGGGCGAAGATCGTGGAGATGGCGATGAGCCCGATCGTGAGCTGGGCGACGGGGCTTGGGTTGGGGCCGATCAAGTCGTTGATGTAGCCGCTGGGCTGGAAGGCTGGGTTGCGGAACGAAAAGTTCCAGCCGGCGACGTTGCGGAGCAGCCACATCACAAAGATGCCAATGAGGAAGAGGGGCGTGATGTACTTCAGCACGAAGCGATAGAAGTCCGGGGCGCGCATCTCCGCGCCCTCGTGCATGAGCCGCCAGCCCTCGTTCACTCCGATCCGCCAGCCGAAGATGATCACGAGGATGGTGGCCTGAACGAAGAGCATCAGCGTCCCCACCCAGAAATCGATCGTGTCCATCGCCTTCAGGTCCTTGGAGAAGTACCAGACGAAGAGGGTGCCGAGGGCGGTGGCGAAGCCGAGCAGCGCCACGGATGCCTTGCGTCCGAGACCGAAGCCCTCCTCGAGAAAGGCGATGCCCGGCTGGAGCATGGAGAGTGAACTCGTGATTGCCGCGAGGAAGAGGAGAATGAAGAAGATCGCGGCGAAGACTTGGCCGCCCGGCATGCGGACGAAGACCTCGGGCAGCACGTTGAAGCCGAGGGCGAACGTCCCCTGGCCCGCGATGCCCGCCACCCCGAGGAAGACGAACGCGGCCGGCACGGTGATGAGGCCGCCGAGGCCCACTTCGCAGAACTCGTTGGCGGCGGAGGCGGTCAGGCCCGACAGGACGACGTCGTCCCGCCGGCGCAGGTAGCTGGCGTAGGTGATGATCACGCCGAAGCCGACGGACAGGGAGAAGAAGATCTGGCCGGCGGCCGCGAGCCACAGCTCCGGGTTGCGCAGGCCCTCCAGCACGTTGCCGGGGTTCCAGAGGTAACCAAGGCCGTTCAGCACGCTCTGCTCCGGCTTCGACGGGTCCGGCGTTCCGAGCGTCAGCACCCGCACGAGAATCACCAGCGCGATCAGGATGAGCGCCGGCATGGCGTAGGTGCAGACCTTCTCGATCCCCTTGGAGATGCCGCGATAGATGAAGACGAAGTTGAGGATGAAGACGAGGATCAGGAAGAGCCCCACGTCGTTCAGGCTGAACTTCAGCGCCACGCCGTCCTCGCCGACGCCGGTGAAGGCGGCGAAGAACTGGCCGAAGTTGAGTCCCGGCTCGCTCAGTCGACCGGTCAGGGCGTTGACGGCGTAGCCGAGGCACCACGCCTCCACGTAGACATAGTACGTGTAGATCAGCACCGGGGTGAAGAAGCCGATCACGCCGAGGTGGCGGGCCCACGGGCGGTCCAGCAGGGCGTGGAAAATGCCGGGCGAGGAGTGAAACCCGCGTCGCCCGCCCTCGCGCCCGAGCGTCCACTCGACCCACCCGAGCGGCAGGCCGATGATCAGGAGTGACACGAAGTAGGCGACCATGAACGCCCCGCCGCCGTACTGGGCGGCAAGGCCGGGGAAGCGGAGAAAGTTGCCGAGACCGACGGCGGAGCCCGCGACGGCGAGAATCACTCCGAGGCGGGAAGACCAAGCTTCTTGCGCAGGCGCCATGGCCGGAGCACAAGGCAGGGCCCGGCGCGCGGCAATGGTTAATTCCGACGCTCGCCCCGGGCGGGCGCGGCGGTCGGGTTCAGCCGACGGGGCCGCCGCCGAGGTAGGTCGCGCGGAGCTGGGGATCGTCGCGGAGCTGCGCGCTGGGCCCCTGCATGACCACCCGGCCGGTCTCGAGCACGTAGGCCCCGGCGGAAACCTCAAGGGCGAGGTTGGCGTTCTGCTCCACGAGCAGGATCGTGAGACCCTGGGTGCGGTTGATCTCCACGATCTTCTCGAAGATGGTGGCGATCAGGCGGGGCGCGATGCCCAGCGATGGCTCGTCGAGCATCAGGAAAGCCGGGTCGCCCATGAGGGCGCGCCCGATCGCGAGCATCTGCTGCTCCCCGCCGGAGAGGGTGCCGGCGGTCTGCCGGAGCCGCTCCTTGAGGCGGGGGAAGATGCCGAAGACGAATTCCCGGTTGCGCGCGATCCGCTCGCGGTCGCGCAGCAGGTAGGCGCCCATCGCCAGATTTTCGTCCACCGAGAGGTTGGCGAATACCATGCGCCCCTCCGGCACATGGCAGAGGCCGCGCGCGACGATCGCGTGGGCGGGCAGGGCGGTGATGTCCTCGCCGCGGAACGTGACCGACCCGCGGCGCGGCCGGAGGAGGCCGGAGATCGTCCGGAGCGTGGTCGTCTTGCCCGCACCGTTGCCGCCGATCAGCGTCACGATGGCCCCCTGCGGAATCGTGAACGAGACGCCCGACAGCGCGTTGATGGCGCCGTAGGAGACGTGAAGATCGGAGACGGTGAGCATGGCGGGGCGCGGGACGGGCTCAGTGGTGGGCGCGTCGCGTGGTATGGTCCTCGCCGAGGTAGGCCTCAATGACCTTCGGGTCCCGCTGGATCTCGGCCGGGGTGCCCTCCGCGATCTTGAGTCCGTAGTCGAGCACCGCGATGCGCTGGCACACGCCCATCACGACCTTCATCGAATGCTCGACGAGCAGGATCGTGAGGTTGAACTGCCGGTGGATCTGCTGGATCAGGCGCACCAGTTCGAGCTTCTCGGCGGGGTTCATCCCGGCGGCTGGCTCGTCGAGCAGCAGCAACTGCGGCCGGGTGGCGAGGCCGCGGACGATCTCGAGGCGCCGTTGTTCGCCGTAAGGCAGGCTGCCGGCCGGTTCGTCGCGGAACCGCCCGAGGTTGAAGAGTTCGAGCAATTCCTCGGCGCGGCGGGCGATGGCCGCCTCGTCGGCTTGGAACCGCCCCATCCGCAGCAGCGCCTGCCAGGGGGCGGCGGTGCGCTGGCGATTGCAGGCTGCCCGGACGTTGTCGCGCACGCTCAGGCTGCCGAAGAGCCGGATGTTCTGGAACGTGCGCGCGATGCCGCGGCCGACGATCGCGTTCACGCGCCGGCCAGCGAGATCCTCGCCCGCGAACCGCACCCGGCCCTCGCTTGGCTGGTAGACGCCGGTGATCAGGTTGAAGACGGTGGTCTTGCCCGCGCCGTTGGGGCCGATCAGCCCGACGAGTTCGCCGCGGCGCAGCGTGAGGTCGACCGCGTTCACCGCGGTCAGGCCGCCGAAGCGCAGCGTGACCTGCTCCAGCTCGAGCAGCGGCTCGCCGGCCGCGGACCCCGGTTCCGGGACGGACGTCACGGGCGCACCCCTTTCGCGCCGCGGTGGAAGAGGCCCTGCGGCCGCAGCAGCATGAGCACGACCAGCAGCAGCGAGTAGAGGATCATGCGGTACTCCGCGACGGGCCGGAGGATCTCCGGCAGCAGGGTGAGCAGGATGGCTGCGGCGATGACGCCGGCGGTGCGGCCCATGCCGCCGAGGATGACCATGACCACGATCTCGATGGAGCGGGTGAAGTCGAAGCCCCGCGGATCGATGGCGAGCTTGAAATGGGCGAACAGCCCGCCGGCGACCCCGGCGAAGAAGGCGCCGGTGACGAAGGCGACGATCTTGTACCGGGTGGTGTCGAGCCCGACCGCCTCGGCGGCGATCTCGTCGTCGCGGGTGGCGAGGAAGCCGCGGCCGTAGGTGGAGTTCACGAGGCAGGCGACGGTGTAGACCGCGAGTGCGGCGCAGCCGTAGATCCAGCCGAAGGTCGTGTACGGCGGCATGCCGATGAGCCCGAGGGCCCCGCCGAGGGCCTCGACGTTCTGGAAGATCACGCGGATGATCTCGCCGAAGCCGAGGGTCACGAGTGCGAGGTAGTCGCCCTTGAGGCGGAGCGAGGGCAGGCCGATCAGCAGCCCGGCGCAGGCCGCGCAGGCGCCGCCGCAGGCGAGGGCGCCGGCGAAGAGCAGGCCCTGGCCCAGCGGACCGCCGCCGTCGGCCCCGAGCAGGGACGGGCCGAGGAAGAGCGTGACGGCCGACGACAGGTAGGCCCCGACGGCCATGAAGCCGGCATGACCCAGGGAGAACTGCCCGGTGTGGCCGTTGACGAGGTTGAGCGAGACGGCGAGGATGATCGCGATGCCGACGCCCATGGCGACGTCGAGGAAGTACGGATCAAGGTGCGCGGAGGCCGCCGAGATTGCGATGCTGACCGCGAGCGCGGCGAGAAGGAGCAGCAGGGGGCGCGGCATGCGGGATCAGACCTTCTCGGCGACGAAGCGCCCGAGCAGACCGGCGGGCCGCAAGAGGAGGATGAGGATGAGGATCGCGAATGCGATCGCGTCCTTGTACGTGGAGAACGCACTGCCGCCGACGAAGGTCTCGACCGTGCCGAGGAGCAGTCCGCCGAGCGCGGCGCCGGGGATGTTGCCGATGCCGCCGAGGATCGCGGCAACGAAGGCCTTCAAGCCCGGCATCACGCCCATCAGCGGGTCGATCGACGGGTAGTTCATCGCGTAGAGGATGCCCCCGGCCGCCGCGAGGGCGGAGCCGAGACCGAAGGTGAAGCTGATCACGACATCGTTGTTCACCCCGACGAGTCGCGCCGCGTTGGGGTTGAGCGACACGGCCCGCATCGCCGTGCCGATGCGGGTGCGGAAGACGATCAGCTGCAGCGCGATCATCAGCACGAGCGCCACCGCGATCACGAGCAGCTGATTGCTCGACACGGAGAGGGGCCCGATCGACAGCCGCGCGGCCGGAAAGAGCTGGGGAAAGGTCCGGGGCGTGGCGCCGAAGATGAGCTGGCCCGTGTACTGCAGGAACAGCGAGACGCCGATCGCCGTGATCAGCACGTTCAGGGTGGGCGCGCCGCGCAGGGGGCGGTAGGCGAGCCGCTCAATGGCCATGCCAAGGACGGCGCAGATCACCATTGCACCCGCCATCACCGCAAGCCCGCCGGCGAGGGTGCCTGCGGGTACGCGCTGCCCGAGGTAGTAGCCGGCGAACGCGCCGATCATGAAGACGTCGGAATGCGCGAAGTTGATGAACCGCAGCACGCCGTACACCATCGTGTAGCCGAGCGCGATCAGGGCGTAGATCGCCCCCAGCGAGAGGCCGTTCAGGAGCTGCTGCAGGAACTCAGTCATCACCCGTCCGAGCGCGTCGGGTCAGGGCTCGACCGTCTGCACGAAACGGAAGGAGCCGTTGCGCACCTCGACAATCACGGCCGGCTTCGACGCGTTGCGCTGGGCATCGATCGTCGTCCGACCGCTCACGCCCTCCAGATTCCGCGTCGCGGCCAGCGCGTCGCGGACCTTCGCCGGCTCGGTCGAACCCGCGCGGCGGATCGCGTCGGCGAGCACAAGCGCACTGTCGTAGCCGAGCGCCGCCATCGCGTCGGGCGTCTCGCCCGACCAGCGGGCCCGGAAGCGCTGGATGAACCCTTGCACGGCCGGGGCCGGAGACTCGGGTGAGTAGTGGGTGGAGTAATACGTGCCTTCCACCGCCGCGCCGCCGATCGACACCAGCTCAGGCGCCTCCCAGCCGTCCCCGCCGAAGAGCGGCACGGTGAGTCCGAGGTCGCGCGCCTGCTTGCAGATCAGCGCCGCCTCCGTGTAGTAGCCCGGCACGAAGATCGCGTCCGGGGCCGTGGCCTTGATCGCCGTCAGCTGCGCCTTGAAGTCCTTGTCGCCCTCGGCGTACTTCTGCTCGAGCACGATCGTGCCGCCGTCGGCGAGGAACTGCTCGCGGAAATACTTGGCCAGCCCGACCGAGTAGGCCGAGGAGACCGAGGTCACGATCGCGACGCGCTTCGCCTGCAGGTGGCCGCGGGCGAACTTGGCGAGCGCGGTCCCTTGGAAGGGGTCGATGAAGCAGACGCGGAAGATGTAGTCGCCGATTTCCGTGACCTTGGGGTTGGTCGAGGACGGGGAGATGAGCGGGATGCGGTAGCGCTGGGCGACGATGGCGGCCTCGATCGAGCGGCTGGACGCCACTTCGCCGAGGAGCGCCACGACCTTTTCGCGGGTGATGAGCTTGGTGGCGATCGTGCCGGACTCGCCCGGCTTGGACTGGTTGTCCTCCGCGATCAACTGCAGGGGACGGCCGAGCAGGCCGCCGGCGGCGTTGATCTCCTCGATGGCCAGGACCGTACCCTTGTGCGACGACTGCCCGAAGGTGGCCTCCTTGCCGGTGAGCGAGGCGTACTCGCCGATCTTGATCGGTTCCGCGGCCCGGAGGGTGAGGGCGGGCAGGACGAGGGAGAAGGTAAGGGCAAGGAGGCGGCGCATGCGAGGACGGGAACCGGGGCGTGGAGGGAGGAAGCGGCGTTCGACTCCGGCGAGAAAAGGCGCGGGGCGGTCCGGTTTCAACCAAAACGGCGCTGGCCAAGGAAAGTGCGTGAGTCGACGCCGGCCGTGAACATTCAGACTCGGCGGCCGCCGCCGCTTTTTCGGTTCCAATCCCCGGACGCTCCGGCTTCCCTGCTCGGGGTGAGCCTCATCGACCGCCACATCCTCCGCGAATGGCTGAAGATCTTCAGCCTCGTCCTCGGGGCCACCTTGGGACTGCTGCTGATGCAGTCGCTTTACGATGACTTCGAGGATTTGCTCAAGGAGGGGGCGGTCGCCTCGGACATTGCCTACTACTACCTGATCAGCATGCCGGCTTCGTTCTCGGTCGTCCTGCCGCTGGCGCTGCTCGTCTCGCTGCTCTTCTCGCTCGGCCAGTTGCACCGCGCCAACGAGATCACCGCGATGCGGGCCGCGGGATTGGGGATGTTCCGGATCACGCGTAGCCTCTGGGTCTGCGCGCTCCTGCTCTGCGGGGTCTCCTGGTGGTTCACGGCTTCGGTCATCCCGCAATCGCTTGAGCAGGCGCGGACGCTGCGGGACCGGCTGCGCTACGAGCGCGACGGGCGGACCGGTGCGAGCGACCGCATCGGCGCCGTCAAGAGCGTCGCCTTCGACAACCAGCGCGAGCACCGGGTCTGGTTCATGAACCGTTTCTCCCCGTACACCGGTCGTGGCTACGGGGTCAGCGTCACCGAACTCGACCCGCAGCGGAGGGAGAAGACGCGGCTGCTCGCCCGGGAGGCGTGGCGCGACGAGGCCCGGGGCTACTGGGTGTTCAAGGAGGGGCAGGAAATCTGGTTCGATCCCGAGAGCGGCGAGACGATGCGGCTCGCGTTCTTCGCGGAGAAGGCGGTGCCCCATCTGCGCGAGGATCCGGACCTGATGCAGGTCTTCGACCGCAAGCCGGGGGATCTCTCGTTCAGCGAACTGCGGACGATCCTGCAGCACTTCGAACTGGACGACAGCCCCAAGCTGCCGCTGTACGCGACGCGGTACTACTCGCTGTGGTTCGATACCTTGGGTCCGCTGATCATCCTCGCGATCGCCATCCCCTTCGCGGTGCAGGGGGTCCGGGTCAACCCGGCGGTCGGGGTTTCCAAGTCAATCGGGCTCTTCGCCCTGTATTTCCCGCTCGTGAAGGCGAGCTACGCCTTGGGCGGGAAGGATGTGATTCCCCCGGTCGCGGCGGCGCTGCTGCCGAACGCGGCCATGCTGGGGTTGGGCATCTGGCTCTTCCTCCGCCTGCGCTGAGACGCATCCCGGGGAACCGGACCCGAACGGCCGTGCCCTCGGCCGATGCGCCCGGTCCGCGCACTTGCGTCCGCCGGTGTCCTGCATCCCGTCAGGGCATGATCCATCGTCTCGTCCGCGAGCAGGAGGTGTGGGGTGATCCCGCAGCCATCTGGCAATTCTTCGCGTCCCCGCACAACCTCGACACGCTCACGCCGCCGTCGCTCTCGTTCCAGATTCTCGGGGAGGTGGATCCCCGGATGTTTCCCGGGCAGATGATCGAGTATCGCATCGGCGTGCTGCCGGGCGTGCGGACGCGCTGGCTGACCGAGATCACACACGTGCGGGAGGGGGAGTTCTTCGTGGACGAGCAGCGGATCGGTCCGTATCGGCTCTGGCACCACGAGCACCACTTCCGGCCCCGGTCCGACGGGCGGGGCGTGGCAATGCTTGACCGGGTCACGTACGAGGTGGGCTGGGGCCCGCTCGGCGACCTGCTCCACGCTGCGTGGATCGGCCGCCAGCTGACGACGATCTTCGACTACCGCCGCCGGCGCGTCGGGGAGCTCTTTCCGGCGCCGCACTGAGGCGGCGCGGAGGGGAGGCGGGCCCGCCTACAGGCCAAGGAACTGGATCGCGAGGCCGCTGAGCGCAATAGTGCCGCCGGCGAGGATGTGGGTGTAGCGGGCGAGTCGGCCCTCCGGCAGGCGCGCCAGGCCGAGGTGCACCGCGAGCACGATGATGACCATGCAGCCGATTGTGGCGGCGGAGAACGCCAGCGAGACGAGTCCCGCCCCGGTCCAACCGCTCGTCGCCGCTGGATAAATGAAGAGCGGGATGAGCGGTTCGCAGGGCCCGAACACGAAAGTCGCGAAGAGGATCCACGGAGTCAGGCTGACCTCCTCGCCGGTGCGGGGATTATGCACGTGATCCGCCGAGTGCAGTCGAAGCAGGTGCCCGTGGCTGTGGCCGTCGCCCGCCCCGCGCCGCAGGCGCCACGCGCCCCACGCGGCATAGAGCGCGCCAAAGACGATCAGTGCCCAGGCCGCGATGTCGCCGCGGACCGACTCGATCCACTCGAGGTGCGTCACGCTCGCGCCCACGCCGATCACGACCACGGCGGGAGAAGGCCGGCCGCTCGAGGGGAGAGCGCCGCCGACGAGGTCGACGTCGGTGGCGATCATGACCCCGGCCTCCGGTCTTCCTTGACGGTCGCGGTTGCTTTCGCGTCCGCGTCCCTCGCCCGGGCTGGCATGGGTCGGGTGCTCCCAGCGTCCTGCGCGGGCCGGGCGGCCTTCGCGCCGGAGTCGGGCGAGCCCCCGTTGCTGCGGCGCGGCAGGAACTTCCACCCCCCGGCCATCGATGACAGCACGCCGTGGCCTTCGACGTAGTCATGATGGAACACCAGGTACACGTGGACCATGGTGAACACGATGAAGAACCATGTCGCCAGGTGGTGCCACTGACGGACCGCGGCGTCGCCGCCGAAGAGCGGGACCATCCACGCGAACCACTGCGGGAACCACGCCTCGCTGGCCGACGTCAGGGCGCCTCCGTCAGGGTCCAGAGTTGCTCGCGGTTCAGGCATTCGTCGCGGAAGCGACTGTGGAAGCTTTCGACGAACCCGCTTTCCCATGGGCTCGCCGGGGTGATGTAGATCGTTCTGATGTTTTGCTCGGCCAGCCACTGCTGGAGATCCTTCGCGATAAACTCCGGGCCTTTGTCGGAGCGGATGAACTGCGGCGCAAGGCGTCGTACGGCCAACTCCCGCCGGAGAATCTGGCGGTGACGGGGTACGGATTTTCGAGCCACCCCTAAGTTCGGTCTGGGTGATGGGTTGAGGTTGATACGACTGACGCTGGTTGTCCATCCCTGGCGGAGGGAAGGCCCGGCTCGGCGGGCCTGACCGGAG
>VHCJ01000004.1 GCA_016871755.1 Verrucomicrobiota bacterium
ACGCTGGTCCTGGGCTCGTGCGCGCCCGGAGTCGAGCTGCCCTCGAACGACGTCGATTTCCGGGCCATCGGATGGCACGCGGCGGGAAGGATCATTGGCTTGGGGCACCGCCGGGTCACGATGCTGCAGCCCCCGCGCCCGCTTCCCGGGGATCTGGCGGCGCAGGACGGGTTTCTTGCCTACGCGCAGCAGGCCTCGGTGCAGGTCGTGGTGAGGGTGATGCCGGCGGACGGCTCGCGCATGCTGTGGGGAACACGCATCCGCGCGCTCCTCCTGTCACCGAACGCGCCCACCGCCGTATTCACCACCCGCGTGACCCATGCGCTCGGCGTGATCTATCATGGATTTGCCGCGGGGCGCCGCATTCCCGCCGACCTCTCGGTGGTGCTGGGGAAATCGGATCTCATGCTCGAAACGGCGCTTCCGGAGGTCGCGCGCTACCGCGATGTCCACCTCCGGCAGTCGGCGCTGGCGATGCGCGTCGTGGAGGCGCTGTTGGCGGGGCACTCGATGTCGCGAAAGCCGACCTTGCTCGTCCCTTCCTTCGTCGCGGGTGCGACTCTCGGCCCCGCGCCGGTCCAGTGATCAACGTCTTGGTCGGGCGATGGCACGCTCCCGGGTCCGCCACGGTGCGCCCGTTTCGAGTTGCGTCCGGCCGCGCGCGCCCGACTTGGATACCGGATGCCTCGACCGGTTTGGGCGGGCGCTACTCGGCCGCAGCCGCAGGACGCTCGATCGCTTGGTACACGAGGTTGCGGAAGAGCTCGATGGGCTCGCCGTGCGTGGTGGGCGCGATCTGGCGGTAGAGGAGAAACACCATCCGCTCCTGTGGATCGACCCAGTAGGAGGTCGCGAAGGCACCACCCCAGGAGTAGGTGCCGCGGGTGGAGGGTGTGCGGTTTTCGCTGCGTGCCGAGACGATCCCGAAGCCGAGACCGAAGTCGTCACCCTCCCGATTGAAGCCTTGGCCGCCCGGCTGGACCGTCGTCATGAGGCGCACGCTGGAAGCGCTCAGGATCCGGCTTCCCCGGAGGGGCCATGGTTGAGGAGCATCTGCAGGAAACGGCCGTAGTCCTCGATCGAGGAGGACAGCCCCGCTCCGCCGGAGAAGAAGGACTGTTCCTCGAGGGGATAGTTTGGTCGGGTCTCGGGATCGTTGAGTGCGCGTCCAGGATGCTTCTCAAGCTTTCCCTCGGGAGTTTCGCGGTACAGCGGCACGAGCCGCGGGGCTTTCTCCGCCGGCACCCGGAAATGGGTGTCGTTCATGCCGAGCGGCGCGAAGATCCTTTTGCGGAAGAAGGCATCGAGGGTTTGACCGGAGATCTGCTCGACGAGGCAGCCGAGCAGGTCGGTGTTGAGACCGTAGGTCCAGCGCTCGCCTGGCTGGTGCATCAGCGGCACGGCGGCGAGCCGGTTCATCGCGGCGAGGAGAGTGTCGCCCTGGACGTCCAGTCCGAGCCGGACCTTGGCCTTGGCGTAGAGAGCGACCGCCTCGCGGGAACCGATCGTGGCGTAACCAAGGCCGGACGTATGGGTGAGCAGATCCCGGATGGTGATGTCGCGCCTCGCCGGGACCGTGGTGGTCGATCCATCGGCCGGGTTGAATGACGCGATCACCTGCTGGTTGCGGTAGGCGGGCAGGTGCCGGGACACGGGATCATCGAGGCGGAGGCGACCCTCCTCCATCAGCATCATGATGGCGACGCTGGTGACAGCCTTGGTCTGGGACGCGATGCGGAAGATCGCGTCGGTGCGCAGTGGCGTGCGGGTCTCAAGGTCTGCGTAGCCGGCGGAGCGGAGGAAGGCCACGTGGCCATCGCGGATCACGAGGGCGACGCAGCCGGGCATCTAGCCCGCCTGCACCCACTCGTTCATGGCCCGTTCGATCCGGGTGAGCCGCTCGGCGGAGAAGCCGGCGGCGGCCGGTTGTTCGACGCCCGGGGCGGCGGCGGATCGGACGACGGGGACCGTGAGCGTCGACGCGGCGAGGGCGACGAGCAGCCACGCGATCGGGGGGCGAATGGACCGGAATGGAGCGGATGACATGGGAGTGAAGCGGACTGCACCGCGACCAACCCCCTCGGCCCGGGGGCGGGAGGCGGCCTCGGTCAGGAGCCCGGCGGATCACACGCCGCTGGACCGGGCAGCGGTGCGGAGACGAGCCGTCAGTCGAGCTCGGCGTGCCGGCTCTCCTTGAGGAAGATTGCGCCGATGACGGTGGTGAGGGCGGCGATGGCGATGGGATAGACGAGGCCGGCGTACGGATTGCCGTATTTGGCGACCAGACTCGTGGCGATGAACGGGGTGAGACCGCCGAAGATGCCGTTGCCCACGTGGTAGGGCAGCGACATTGACGTGTAGCGGATGCGCGTCGGGAAGATCTCCACGAGGAAGGCGGCGATCGGCCCGTAGGTCATGGCGGCGAGGATGACGAGCGTGAACAGCAGGGCCACGATCATGACCGGGTTGAGGGGGGTTGCGAAGTGCTGCAGGCCGGCGAAGATCGGGACGTAGAGCAACGCGGCGAGGCCCATGCCGCCGAGCACGACCGGTTTGCGGCCGATCTTGTCGGAGATGCTGGCGAAGAGCACGAACGCCGGCGTGCCGAGGAGGAGGGCGATCGCGATGAGGGTGAGAGCCACCTCGTACGGGATCTTCAGGACGGTCTGGAGGAAGTACATCGCGTAGAACTGGCCGGTGTACCAGACCACGCCCTGACCGGCGGTGGCGCCGAAGAGAGAGATGAGCACGAGGCGCCGGTTCTCCCGGTTGAGGAAGCTCTCCTTGATCGGGTTGCGGGCGAGTTTGCCGGAGGCCTTGGCCTTGGCGAACAGCGGCGACTCCTCCATGCTGATGCGGATGTAGTAGGAGAGACCGACGAGGATGATCGAGAGCAGGAACGGCAACCGCCAGCCCCACTCATTGAACTTCTCGACGCCGATCGCCTCGCGGATGGCGAGGATGGTGACGATCGCGAGCAGGAGGCCCCCGGTCGCAGTGATCTGGATGAAGCTCGTGTAGAAGCCGCGGTGGGCGCGCGGGGTGTGTTCCGCGACGTAGGTGGCCGCGCCGCCATATTCGCCGCCGATGGCGAGACCCTGGAGCAGGCGCAGGAGGACAAGGATGATGGGCGCCGCGATGCCGATGTCCGCGTAGTCGGGGAGGAGGCCGATCGCGAACGTCGCCCCGCCCATCAGGAGCAGGGTGAGCAGGAACGTGTACTTCCGACCGACGATGTCACCGAGGTGCCCGAAGACAATCGCGCCGAACGGGCGGATGATGAAACCGGTGGCGAAGGTCGCGAGCGTGAGAAGCAGCGCGGCCGTCTCGTTGCCCTTGGGGAAGAAGTGGCCCGCGATGATGGTCGCCAAGGCGCCGTAGACGAAGAAGTCATACCATTCGATGAGCGTTCCCGCCGAGGAGGCGAGGATGACTTTCCAGAGCGTTTTCTTGTCGGGGTGGCGGGGGGCGTGGAACGACATGGGGGTGAAACCTTGGGGGAAAGCAGCCCGCGGGCACTCGGCCGCCGCTGAGGTTAGGCGGCCGCCGGTGAGGTTAGGCGGACGCGGTGCCGGTGGCGGGCGCGGGGTCGAGCCTCTTCACGAGGACGCGCGGGTTGCGGCCGCTTTCCTCGTAGGTCTTGAGCCGGGCCTCGGGCAGGATCGACTTGTCGGCCTCCTCGAAGCCGGCGACCCCGGTGAAGAAGCCGAAGTTCTGCGTCGAGAGGGCCACGAGCGTGGTCGCGCCCTTCTCCTTCGCGCGAAGGGAGGCGTACTCCACCATCTTCCGGCCGATGCCGCGGTTGTGATAGAACGGCAGCACGTAGAGCGTGCCGAGTTCCGCCATCGTCGGGTGGCCGGGGGAGAAGTAGAGCGTGACGCAGGCGATGATGTTCTCGTCGATCTCGAAGACGTAGAACTGGTCGATGTTCTTCTCGATCGCCTGTTGCGTGCGGTGGATGAGTTCCTCGCGCTTCACGCCGCCCCGGATGAGCGAGTAGAGGGCGCGGACATCGCGGCGCGTGGCGCGCCGGATCTGCTGGTAGTCGTTGCCGTAGACGAGGGAGCCGACGCCCTCGCTGGAGAAGATCTCGTTGAGCAGGCCATCGAGGAGCCGGCCGTCGACGATGTGCACGCGCGGCGTGCCCGTTTCGATGGCGCGGACGGCATTGAGCGCCTTGCTCCGGACGACCTCGGCGATCCGCTCCGGCTTGGTCCGGAGGATGTCGCGCAGAATCTCGATCGAGATTTCGCGGCGGATTTCGCCGTCGATCTCCATTCCCGGCGCCGGCGTGAGGTAGATGATCTTCGTCGCGAGCAGGGCCTCGGCGAGTTCGGCGGCGAGGAGGTCGGAGTTGATGCGCAGCGACTTCCCGTCCGGGCCGAACCCGATCGGCTGGATGATCGGGACGATGCCCTCGTCGAGGATGTGCGTGATGAAGTCGCGGTCGACCCGCTCGACCTTGCCGGTGAACTGCTGATCCACGCCCTTGATGATGCCGACCGGCAGGGCGCGCACGGCGTTGGTGAGAGCGGCCTTGAGCGCGTTCTGCGTCAGGCCCTCGAGCACGAGGTGCGAGACCCGGGCGGAGGCGCGGACGGCGAGATCGAGGGTGGCGGCATCGGTGACGCCGGTGCCGTCGTTGTTGGTGATGGGGACGCCGCGCAGGACGGAGAGTTCCTGGATCTGCTGGCCGATGCCGTGGACGAGCACGACCTTGATGCCGAGGGAGCGCAGGACGGCGATGTCGACGAGCAGGTTGCCGAAGTTGTCGTCGGCGACGATGGAGCCATCGAGGGCGAGGACGAAGATCTGGCCCTGGAAGCGCGGGACATACTTCAGGATGCCGCGCAGGTCGGTGGGCTTGATGGAGGCGGCGCTCGCGGCCACGGCGGAGCCCACGCCGCTGGCGGCGGGGGAGGGTGCGGACGCGGGTGGGGCGGCGGGGCCGGAACCGTGGCTCATCGAGAAGGGGCGCGGGAGTCTCGCCGCTTCCGGCTTCCGCCGTCAATCACGGGATTGAGCCGGGCGGGCGGGGGGCGGCGTCGCAGAATTGTGTGGATTCCCGCTCGCCCTCTCTGCGATTCTCTCCGGCTGTCATGAATCCCGTCCTGAAGCTTCTTTCCGAAGGCGCCGCCGTGTCGACCGACCAGATGGCGCAGGTGCTCGGCCTTGCCTCCGCGGAGGTCGAGCGCCAGTTGGAGACCCTGAAGCGCGAGCGCATCCTCCTGGGCTGGCGCCCCGTGCTTGATCTCTCCTCGCAGGGCGAGGGGGCGTCCGCCGTGCGGGCCGTGATCGAGGTCAAGATCACCCCCGAGCGCGGCGGCGGCTTCAACCGCCTTGCGGAGCGCATCAGCCGCTTCGACGAGGTCGAGTCGGCGTACCTCATGTCCGGCGGTTACGACCTGCTGGTCTTCGTACGTGGATCCTCGCTCCAGAAGGTCGCCGGCTTCGTCTCGGAGAAACTCTCCACGATCGAAGGCGTGCTCTCCACGTCCACCCATTTCATGCTGCGTTGCTACAAGGAGCAGGGCTTCCTCGTGGAGTCAGCGGAGGCGTCGAGCACGCGGCTCACGGTGGCGCCGTGAGTGGGCCGGGCCAAGGACAGACCTCCACCGTGACGACGACGATGAGCGACGACGCGAAGCGCTGGGTGGCGAGGCACATTGCCTCGCTGCCGAAGAGCGGCATCCGGGACTTCTTCGAGTTGGTGGCGAAGATGAAGGGTCATGACGTGATTTCCCTGGGCGTGGGCGAGCCGGACTTCGTCACGCCGTGGCATGTGCGCGAGGCCGCGATTTTCGCGCTGGAGCGCGGCAAGACCTACTACACCTCGAACCTCGGCCTGCTGGAGCTGCGTCGCGCGATCTCGACCTACGTCGGCGAACATTTCGGCGTGCACTACCGTCCGGAGGACCAAGTGATCGTCACGGTCGGCGTCAGCGAGGCGCTGGACCTCGCCTTCCGCGCCTTCTGCAACCCGGGCGACAAGGTGATGTTTCACCAGCCCTGCTACGTTTCCTACGCGCCGAGCATTGCGTTGGTGCATGCCGAGGCGATCGCGGTGCCGACGTACGCGAAGGACGATTTCGCGCTGACGGCGGAGGCGCTGCGCGCCGCGTGGCAGCCCGGCGCGCGCATCCTCATGCTGAACCTCCCGTGCAACCCGACCGGGGGCACCTGCTCGCTGGAGCAGTTGGGGAAGATCGCGGAGTTCTGCCGCGAGAAGGATCTGCTGGTGCTGAGCGATGAGATCTACTCCGAACTCACCTTCGAGGGCACGCACACCAGCATCGCCAGCCTTCCCGGCATGGCCGAGCGCACGATCTTCCTGCACGGATTCTCGAAGGCGTTCGCGATGACCGGCTGGCGCATTGGCTACGCCTGCGGCCCGGCGGCCCTGATCGACGCGATGATGAAGGTGCACCAGTACTCGATGATGTGCGCCTCGATCATCGCGCAGGAGGGCGCCCTGGAGGCCCTGACCCGCGGCTGGGACAGTGTGGTGCGGATGCGCGAGCAGTATCACCGGCGCCGCGACCTGATCGTGCGCCGCTTCAATGAACTTGGCCTCGTGTGCCACTCCCCGCGCGGTTCCTTCTATGCGTTCCCGGACGTGCGTTCGTCGGGCCTGACCGAGAAGGAGTTCGCGGTCGGCCTGCTGGAGCGCCACAAGGTGGCGGTGGTGCCGGGGCTGGCCTTCGGCGAGAACGGCCGCGGTCACGTGCGTGCCTGCTTCGCCACGAGCTACGAGCAGATCGCGGTCGCGTGCGACCGCATTGAACGTTTCCTCGCCACGCGGGGTTCCTGACCGCACCGCCGCGCGCCCGATCGGTTCGCCGGCCCTGGCCGCTCCTCCCTCCGTCTCCCTTCATCCATGTCGCGCACCGTTGCCATCGTCGGTCGTCCGAACGTCGGCAAGAGCCGTCTCTTCAACCGGCTCGCGCGCAAGCGCATCTCAATCGTCCACGACCAGCCCGGCGTCACGCGGGACATCATCTCGGCGCCGATCGCCGACGGGGACTACATGCTCCTCGACACCGGCGGACTCGGGCTGAAGGGCGGCGAGACCGCGCGCGAGCTGATCGCGGCCTCCGAACGGCAGGTGGCCTTCGCGATCGACGCCGCCGACGTGGTTCTCTTTGTGATCGACGGGCTCGATGGCATCACGGCCCTCGACGAGAAGATAGCCGGCCAGCTTCGCCGCACCGGGAAGTCGATCATCACGGTGGTCAACAAGGCGGACTTCGGGGAGGAGAAGATCGACGTCGGCCAGGCGCACCGCCTCGGCCTCGGCGAGCCGCTCTTTGTCTCGGCGGAGCACGGGCGTGGGGAGGAACTCCTGCGGGACGAGATCCTCCGCCGCCTTGGGCCGCCGGAGGGCGGGGAGGCGCCGGCCCGGACGGCGGCGGATCCGCTTTGCGTGTGCTTCGTCGGCCGCCCCAACGTCGGCAAGTCCTCGTTGAGTAACCGCCTCCTCGCGAGTGACCGCCTGATCGTGAGCCCGGTGCCGGGGACGACCCGCGACGCGGTGGAGATTCCCTTCGAGTTCAAGGGCCGGGACGGGGGAATGCACCCCTTCCGGCTGATCGACACGGCGGGCATCCGGGCCCAGACCAAGCTTTCGTCGCCGGTGGAGTACTTCTCGCGCCTCCGCTCCCTCGATGCGATCAAGAACACGGACGTCGTGTTCCTCGTTCTGGACGCCCTGGAGGGCGTCACGCAGCAGGACAAGGCGGTCGCCGGTGAGGCGGTGAAGGAGCACAAGCCGATCGTGGTGGTGGTGAACAAGTGGGACCTGGTCCATCAGGCGTTCAAGGATCCCCTGGGCATTCAGGGTTATGATAGCGAGCGGGACTACCGGACGAAGTATGAGCAGGCGGTGTTTGACCGGCTCTTCTTCACGCCCGGCTCGCCGCTGGTCTTCGTGTCGGCGATGAGCGGGTACGAGGTGGACCGCATGCTGAACGCCGCGGTGCGGCTGCACCGCGAACTCGACCGCAAGCTACCCACGGCGCGCCTGAACGCGGTGCTGGAAAGGCTGGCGGACCGCAACCCGCCGCCGGCGATCGGGGGCCGGCGCTTCCGCATCTACTACGCGACCCAGACCGGGAACCGTCCCTTCCGGATCAAGCTGTTCTGCAACCGCGAGGAGAAGCTGACGGAGAGCTATCGTCGTTACCTGGAGGCCGGCATCGTTGAGGAGTTTGGGCTCAACGGCTGCCCCGTGCTCTTCGATTTGGTGGGCAAGGAGCGCGAGCGCTCGCGCGGCGGGTCCGCGGAGCCGGCCGCGGGCGGTCGCGGCGAGGCGCGGGCTCCCCGACGGGCGCCGCGCAACCGCCAGAAGCCCCTCGAAAAGCTTCCCCAGCATGAAACGCTCGAAGACTGAGTACCGCGGCGGCGCCGCCCTGCGGATTGGCACGCCCCGGTTGGAGGCGGTGGTCACGACCGACTGCGGGCCCCGGGTCGTCTCCCTGCGGGCCCCGCGCGGCCGCGGCGGCAATCTGTTCATCGAATTCCCCGAGGACGCGCCCCGCGCGCACGGACTGGCGCTGCGCGGCGGGCACCGCCTCTGGCATGCGCCGGAGGCCATTCCCCGGACTTACCAGCCGGATGACCTGCCCCTGGCCGTGCGGTCGCTTCCGCGCGGCGTCGCCTTGCGGCAGCCGGTGGAGCCCGTGACCGGCCTGGAGAAGGGAATCGCTCTCGAAGCGGTGGCGCCGGACACCCTCCGCGTCACCCACACCCTGAAAAATGCCGGCGCGTGGGCGGTGGAGACGGCGCCCTGGGCGCTGACGATGCTGCGGCCCGGAGGCTTCGGCGTTCTGCCGCTCCCGCCGAAGGGGGATCACGCCGCGGGCGACCTCCTGCCGGGCGGGGCGCTGGTACCCTGGACGTACACCGACCTCTCTCTCCCGGTGTGGCGGATCCGCCGCGACTCCATTGGGATCGACGTGCGCCGGGCGCGCGCGCCCCAGAAGCTTGGGATCACCTCCTACCCCGGCTGGTCGGCATATTGGCTGGATGGGGACGTGTTCGTGAAGCACGCCCGACTCGTCGCCGGGGCGACCTACCCTGACCTCGGGTGCGCCTTCGAAGTCTTCACCAACGGCGCATTGATCGAATTGGAGACCCTTGGGCCGCAGGTGCGGCTGGAGCCGGGTCGTTCGACGGTGCACGTCGAGCACTGGACCATCCTGACGGGCCTGCCGCGTCCGGACTCGGATGCGGCCTTCGAGCAACTGGCCCGCCGCGTGGAGGCGTGGCGGCGGAGTCTCTAACGTGACTGGAGCGCTGCAGACTGCGGAGCCGCTGCGGATCGCGTTCCTTGGCTCGGACGCGATTGCGCTGCCGCTGCTGGAGTCGCTGACGGCGGACCCCGCGGCGCCCGGCCGGGTGGTGGGCGTCTTCACGCAGCCGGACCGACCGGCGGGGCGCGGCCAGCGGGCGGAGCCCGGTGCGATCAAGGCGTGGGCGATCGGTCGCGGGCTGCCGGTTTGGCAGCCTGAACGATTCGACGATGCGGCGCGCGAGGCGCTCGCGGCCCTGCGGCCCGACGTCGCGTTGGTGATGGCCTACGGGCACCTCTTGCGCGACGACGTGATTGCGACACCCCGGCTTGGCACGCTGAACGTGCACACCTCGATCCTGCCCCGCTACCGCGGAGCCTCACCGATCCAGACGGCGATCGCGGCGGGGGAGACGGAGACCGGGGTGACCCTGATGCGGATCGTTCGCGCCCTCGATGCCGGCCCCGTGGCGGACGTGGAGCGCGTGCCCATCGGTCCGCTGGAGACAGCGGGGGAGATCGAGGCCCGGCTTGCGGCGGCCAGCGTGCCGCTCGTGACCCGCGGGCTGGCGCGACTCCGGGACGGGACCCTGTCGTTTGTGGCGCAGGACGACTCCCGGACGACCTATTGCCGCCGCCTCGCGAAGGACGACGCGGCTTTGGATTTCCATGCCCCTGCGGCGGAATTGGCGGCGCGGATCCGCGGGTTGTATCCGTGGCCGGGCTGCGCCTTTCCCTGGGGGGCGGGTGTCATCAAGGTGGGTCTCGCGTCCGCGCTGGCAGGCCCGTGGACGGCGGCGCCGGGGACAATCGTCGCGGCGGGGGAGGCGGGGGTGGATGTGGCGACGGGAGAGGGCGGGCTGCGCCTGCTTCGCCTGCAGCGAGCGGGGGGGCGGATGCTCCCGGCGGGCGACTTCCTGCGGGGATTCGCGCTGCCCGTGGGCGCGGTGCTCGCATCCCGCCCCATGCGACCGCTGCTTGCCTCCCGCCCCTTTCCCTCCCGGCCTTCGCCCCCGGAGCCGCCGGTGCGGCCGTGAAAAGCTCCGCTTGTTTTCTCGGCGCGGTTTTTGCACAGTCCCGCATGCGGTACACCTTTCTGTTGCTGCTGTTGGGTGCGGCGGTGACGGTGCGCGGGCAGTCCCCGGTGGACTTCGCCAACCTCCGCGAGGACGTGCGCGTGCTGTCGCAGCGGGTCGGGGAACTGTCGTTGCGGGTGGAGCAACTCGAGCGGGAGATTGCGCAACTGCGGACGCAGGCCGACGGTGGCGGCCGTTCGTATGCGACGCTGGCGCAGCTCAACGAAGCCGTGGCGGAGATGAATCGCGTCCTGAAGGCGGCGGTGAGTGCCTCGCGGACCGAGACTCTCGAGACGGTGTCGCGCCGGATGGAGCAGATGGCGCAGCAGACGGACGCGGCGATCCAGGCGCTGGCGAAGGGCGGAGCGGCGCGCGCCGTCACGCCGCCCACCTTTTCGCCGGAGTTTCCGAAGGAAGGCATCAGCTACACTGTCCAGAAGGGCGACACGGTGGCGCTGATCGCCAAGCGCACGGGAGCCCGGGCGGCGGACATCATCAACGCGAACAAGCTCGCGGATCCCTCCGTGATCTTCGTCGGACAGGTGCTCTTCATACCTGGCGGCAAGTGACTTTATCCCCATGGCAGCTCCCAAATCGCGTTTAGGTCGAGGACTGGGCGGACTGATCGCCGCCGCGGCCCCGAAGTCCGCCGAGGCCAAGCCGGCCGCGGCGTCGGCGGCGTCCGGTGCATCGGCACCCGCCTCGCCCGGATTCATCGACGTCCCCGTTTCCGCGGTGGAGCCCAGCCGCTTTCAGGCGCGGCGGGAGATCCTGCCGGAGCAGTTGCAGGAACTCGCGGACAGCATCCGGAGCGAAGGCCTGCTGCAACCGATCGTGGTGCGGCGGCACGGCGACAAGTACCAACTCGTGGCGGGAGAGCGGCGCTGGCGCGCGTTCCAGTTGCTGAAGATCAAGGTGATTCCGGCGCGGGTGGTGGAGGCGAGTGATGCCTCCTCGGCCGCGCTGGGGCTGATCGAGAACCTCCAGCGCGAAGGGCTCAATCCTGTGGAGGAGGCGTACGGATACGCGAGCCTGATCCGCGATTTCGATCTCACGCAGGAGGCGGCGGCGGAGCGGGTCGGTCGCAGCCGGGCGTCCGTGGCGAATTCACTGCGACTCCTTTCCCTCGACGCCGAAAGCCAGGGCTACCTCGCGAAAGGGCTGCTGACGGTGGGCCACGCCAAGGTGCTGCTCGGCGTGGACGACGCCGCCCAGCGGGCGTTGCTCGTGCGGCGGGTCATTGAGGAGGGGTTGAGCGTGCGGGGGACCGAACGGCTCGTCCTCGCGCGCAAGGAGCCGGTCAGCGCTCCGGCCGCCTCCGGGAAGAAGACTCCGGCGGTGGAGGCGGCAGCGGTGGCGAGCATTGAGCGCAAGCTCGTGTCCCGGCTCGGTGCCCGGGTGTCGGTCAAGCATACGCCCAAGCGCGGTCGCATCGTGATCGAGTACGCGGGCAACGACGACCTGCACCGCATTCTCGAGAAGCTTGGCATCGAGGCTTAGACGCTGGCCGGGAGGTCCCGCTGAGCGTCGAAGCGTCCCCGCGCCGCTCGCGGCGCGCGTTTATCCCCAGCGCCATAGTGGGTTTTAATTCCCCAATTTTTTGGGGAATTAACTTGGCAGGGGGGGCCTTTGGTCTTCCTGTGGCCTCACGATGTGGTGGCGAAGGGTACGTGAGCGGGTGTTTCCGCGGAAGGCGGAGGCCCGTGCAGAGCGGGTGTTGAATGAGGCCGTGGACGGCCTCAGCGACGTCGCGGACTACCTGCGCTACGATCCGGTGCCACCGGTGTGGCGGGAACTGCGCTCGTATTCGTGGGCCAAGTTGAAGGCCGATGCGTTCGCCGCGTTGATGGTGGCGATCGTGACGATCCCGCAGGCTCTCGGCTTTGCGCTGGTGGTGGGGATTCCGGTGCAGGCGGTGTTGGTGACGGCGGTGATTGGAGGCGCGGTGTGCGCCATCCTCGGGACGTCGCGGCATGTGGTGTTCGGTCCCACCAACACGGTCTCGATCATCCTGGCGGGCGCGTTGCTGACGGTGACGGCGGTGCCGCTGACCTCCCTGCAGAAGGTGCTCGTCGTGGGCTTCATGATGGGCGTCGTGCAGCTGGCCGCGGGCTTCTTCAAGCTGGGCACGCTGACGAACTTCATTTCGCGGACCGTGATCGTGGCGTACGCGACCGCCGTGGGCATTCTGATCGCGGCCGGTCAGGTGGGGAACCTGCTTGGCCTGGGCCGGCCGGGCGACGTGAGCCTGCCGGGCATCGTCGCGCACGTGGCGGGCAGCGTGGTGCGGTTCGATCTCAACCCCATGACTGCCGGGGTGGGGATTGCGAGCCTGCTGCTCATGATCCTGATCCGCAAGGTGCGCCCGCGCTGGCCGGAGGGCCTCATCGTCCTCGGAATCGGCGGGGCGCTCTCGCTGGGGTACAACCTCGCGGCGTTCCACGTGCCGCTCGTGCGCGACGTCGGTGACGTCGTCGGTCACATGCCGATCTTCGTGGGTTTTCCGACCAACGAGAACGGACTCGCGCTGATCCCCCAGTTGGCGAGCGTGGCCTTTGCGGCGGCGATCCTCGGCATGCTGGAGACGGTTTCGATCTCGAAGTCGCTCGCGGCCCGGTCCGGCCAGAAGATCAACCCGAATCAGGAACTGGTGGCCATGGGCGCGGGGAATCTGGCGGCAACCGCTTTCGGTGCGATGCCGGGATCGAGTTCCTTCGTGCGGAGCGCGGTCTGCTACGAGTCGGGGGCGGCGACGCAGATGGCGTCCATCTTCTCGAGCGGGATCGTGCTGGCGTTGCTGGTGGTGACCGCCGCTGCGGTGGGCGTGATCCCGGTCGCGTCGCTCGCGGCCTACCTCATCCTCGTGGCGCTGCGCCTGATCAACCGTGAGCAGATCCGCATCACGCGCCGGGCGACGCGCTCGGACGGGGTGGTGTTCTGGGTCACGCTCACGGCGGCCCTCTTCCTGCAACTCGACACCGCGGTCTATGTCGGGATCGGCACGTCGCTCGCGCTTTTCCTCCGCAAGGCCAGCGCGCCATCGCTGGTGGAATACGCCTTCAATGACCAGGGGCAGTTGGCGGAGCTCGAGGACCGTCGGAAACGGCGGGAGGCCGCGATCTCGATCGTCCACGTGGAGGGCGAGTTATTCTTCGGGGCGGCGGACCTCTTGCAGGAGCAGGTCCGTTATCTGGCGGACGACGACCAGATCCGCGTCGTGATCCTGCGGATGAAGAACGCGCGGCATCTGGACGCCACCACCGTCCTGTCGCTGCTCCAGTTGCATGAGTACCTGCGTCGCACCGGACGCCACCTCTTGATCAGCGGCATCAATGAGGACGTCGAGAAGGTCCTGCGCCGTTCCGGGGCGCACCGTCGCATCGGGGGCGAGAACATCTTTCCCGCGGAAGCGAACCTCACGATGAGCACCAAGCGGGCTCTCGTCCGGGCGCGTGCCCTCCTGCAGGAGGACGCCCGGAGCGGCGGAGGGAAGGCCGATGTCCGGATCTTCTACGACCGGAAGCGTGGCGGGCAGGGGGAGTCGGCTGCATCCAAGCCCCGGGACGAGTCGGGGCACGACTATCAGATCTAGCGGCGGAAGCCTTCTCGTGGCGGCGGGTCGTCGGGCGGGGTCACCGCCCGCACCCGGGCCCGGCGGCCAGGAGGCTGGCCCCGAAAGCCGCGTGGTCAGGCCGGCATTGACAATCCCTCGTTGGAGCGGTTTTCTGCTCCGTTTCCACATGAGCATCGTCATCGGCATTCTCACGTTCGTTCTCATTCTGCTTTCGCTCTTTATCGTGCTGGTGGTGCTGGCGCAGAAGGCGAAGGATGGTGGCGTGGGGGCGGCCCTCGGCGGTGGGGCAACGGAGGCGGCCTTTGGCGCCGAGACCAACAACGTGCTGTCGCGGGCCACGATCAATGCCTCGATTGGCTTCTTCGTCCTGAGCTTCGTGCTCTACCTCGGTCACATTTACCAGCGCAAGCAGGCCGCCGCGAGCGGGGGCAGCCTGCCGAACATTTCCGTCCCGGCGGCGACTCCCGCCCCGGTTGCGCCGGCGGCCCCGGCCCCGGCGGCGCCCAAGGCGCCCTGAGGCGCTCGGAGCGGCCATGAGCGTCCCACGGAGGTTCCGGCGCGGGCCGCGAGCCGCGTCGGGCTGGACGGTCGCGACGCTCGTCGCGGCCTTGGGGATTTTTGCGGGCGGTGAGGTGTGGGCGCAACCTCGGCGTGTCCGACCGCCACCCGACTACGTGCAACTGGCTCCACCGGATCAGGCGGAAGGCCGGACGATTCTGGAGTCATTCCGACGCAGCGACCAGGGAGGCGACTGCCATCTGGAGTTCGTGCTCCGGGTGATGCCACGGCGCGGCGAGGAGCGCCGCGTAGCCGGGCGTCTCTGGCAGCAGGCAGGGAGCGACGGCGTGGCGCGTCGGGTGGAACTGAGGGAGGGGGAGACGGCGGACTCCCCGGTGCTGCTGCGCCTGTTGCTCCGAGGCGGGGCGGAACCCGGGCTCTGGCGCTGGCGACCGGGAGTGACCGCCGCCGAACGACTAGCCGGGCCGGCGATGTTCGAGTCCCTCGCGGGCACGGAGATCACGCCCTTTGACCTCCAAATGCCCTTCCTTGAGTGGCGCGAGTCCGCCTACGAGGGCTTGAAGAAGGTGCGGGGCCGTCCGACGCACGCCTTTCTCCTCTATCCTCCGGACGACGTGGCTCGGGCGCGTCCCGACCTGCTGGCCGTGCGGATTTTCATCGACGCCCAGTTTCAGGCCCTCGTCCAGGTCGAGCATCTGGGCGAAGGTGCCCGGGCCCTGCGCTCGGTGCACGTGAACGACCTGAAGCGACTGGGTGAACGTTGGATGGTGAAAAGCCTGGACGTGCGGGATGACGCGACGCGCAACAAGACCCGCCTGCTGATGGTGGGTGCGGCGCTGGATGCGGAGTTCGCCGAGGCGCTGTTCACCCCCGAGGAACTCTCTTCGGCGATCCTTCCGCCGGAACTCACGCCGATTCCGCCATGAACTCCCGACCGGAACGACCTGCGAGGGCCGTGGTCTTCGACCTCGACGGCACCCTTGTCGACAGCATGCCGATGGTCCTGAAGGCCTATGCGCACGCGCTGGAGCCCTTTGTGCCGCCGCTGACGCCGCACGAGCTTTTTCGGCGCCTCGGGGCGCCGCCCGAGCGCACCTTCGTGGAGATGCTGCCCGGACCGGCGGAGGTCGCCTCCGCGATGGCCCGGCTGATGGACTACTCCACGAGGCACTGGCACCTCATTGAGTCGTTCCATGGGATGCATGACGTGTTGCGCGATCTCCGGGCGGCGGACCGCCGGACGGGACTTTGGACGGGCCGGGATCGGCGCTCGACCGAAGTGATCCTGCGCGAGCAACGTCTGGAGACATGGGTGGAAGCGTGCCTCTGCGGTGACGACCTGCCCTCGCACAAACCGGATCCGGCCGGACTGAGCGCCGTCTTGGAGCGACTGGGAGTGCGGCCGGAGGAGACCGTGTACGCCGGCGATGCCGACGTGGACGTGCTGGCCGGGCACGCGCTCGGCGTCCGGACGGTGCTGATCCGCCACGGCCGACCGGTTCCCGGGGATGTCGTCGACCGCGCGTGGCGGGTCGTGGAGACCCCCCGCGAGGCCTACACCCTCGTGCGCGCGGCGGTCGAGGGCATTTCGCGGGACTGACCCCGTTCCCCGGGGGGCGAGAGACAGCCTCTGGCGCAGGCACGCCGGTCGAGTCGGAGGAGCCTCAACAGCCGGCGGACGGGCGCAGGAAACGGGAAGGTGACGATTTGCGTTGCGGACTCCGGAGCCGATGTTCTACGAACTTCTACTATTCCCCGTTCCTCCCGTCATGCCCTCCCCGAAGTCCGCCGCCGCCACCCCTGTCACTTTTGAAGTCCCGGTCGCTCTGATCGGCAAGATGGAGCAGGTTCGGTCGCGGCGGGGCCTGCGGTCGCTGAGCGATGTGGTCCGGGTGGCGCTGGATCAATTCGACTACGGTGCGCATACGTCGCCGCGGGCGGAGCGCCGGCAGCTCTCGGTGCGCCTGCCCGACGGCGTGAAGCGGACCCTGCAGCGGCAGGCGCGACTGCACCGCACGAGCGCGGGTGAGTTGCTTCGCTCCGCGATCGACCGACTGCCGGTGGGCGCGGCGAAGTCGAAGCGCTGACCCGGGCGGTGCGGGTGGGCCGGGGCGATGCTACCACCCGAGAAAGCGCGGGTGGCGAGGCGCTACGCGGCCTCATTGAGTTCGCCGCGAGGGTAGACCGGTGCGGACGATCGCGGGACGGTGCCTGTGGAGCGGTCGCGGGAGCGCGTCGCGGCAAAGCGCGGCCTTGCCTTTGCCGACGCCGGATGGTTGCGTCGGGGCAATGTCCATGAGCCTTTCACCCGCTCCTCTCTCCACGTGGGCCAGGAACATCTCCCCTTCTCCGACGCTGGCGGTCGATGCGAAGGCCAAGGCGCTGCAGGCGGCCGGAGAGGACGTCTGCGGATTTGCGGCCGGCGAGCCGGATTTCGACACGCCGCAGCACATCAAGGATGCGTGCGCGGCGGCGCTGGCTTCGGGCAAGACCAAGTATGCTCCGACGCCGGGCATCGAACCGCTGCGCGCGGCGATCGCGGCCCGTTACCTGGCTGAGTATGGGTGGAAGGTGGCGCCCTCGCAGGTGATCGTCTCGCCGGGCGGCAAGTTCTCCTGCTACCTGGGCATCCTCGCGACCTGCTCGCCGGGCGATGAAGTGATCGTGCCGGCGCCGTTTTGGGTCAGCTACCCGGAGATGGTGAAGCTGGCCGGGGCCACGCCCCGGATCGTGCTCGCGGACGACCGCACCGGGTTCAAGCTCACCCCGGCGGCGCTGGAAGCGGCGATCACGCCGCGGACGCGGATGGTGATCCTGAATTCGCCGTCGAACCCGACCGGGGCGGTGTACCGCCGGGAGGAACTGGCGGCGTTGGTGGAGGTGGCCGTGCGTCACAACCTGTACCTGCTTTCCGACGAGATGTACGAGCACCTCGTGTACGACGGCGCCCGTCCAACCTGCGTGGCGACGCTGAGTCCGGAGGCGGAGGCGCGGACCATTGTGGTGGCGGGTTTCTCGAAGACGTATGCGATGACCGGATGGCGCCTCGGCACGACGGTGGCTCCGGCGCCGATCGCCAAGGCGATCTCGGAATTGCAGAGCCAGATGACGTCGAACGTGACCACCTTCGCGCAGTACGGCGCGCTCGCGGCGCTGCAGGAAAAGGAGAAGACGGCGGCGGCGCTCGCGGTGATGCTGGCGGCGTTTGATCGCCGGCGGCGGAACCTGCACGCGGCGCTCAACGCGATCCCGGGTGTCACCTGCCTCCTCGCGGAGGGTGCCTTCTATCTCTTCCCGAACATTTCCAGCTTCGGTCTCCCAGACACGGAATTCTGCGCCCGCCTGCTGGATCAGGAGAAGGTTGCGGCGGTGCCCGGCAGCGCGTTCGGTGCGCCGGGGTACCTGCGGCTCAGCTATGCCACGAGCGACGCGATCATCGCGAAGGGCGTGGAGCGGCTGGCCCGGTTTTGCCGCAGCCTCTAGGCCTTTTGGCCGGCGGTCCGCATGCCCCCCGCCGGTTCCCTCCGCACGTGGCTCGCGGCGACGCGGCCCAAGACCCTGCCGGCGGCCGTGGCGCCGGTCCTCGTTGGCACGGCCTTTGCGTGGCATGAGGGCCGGTGGGTGCCGGCGGCGGCGCTGGCCTGCCTCGCGTTTGCGCTGCTGGTGCAGATCGCGACCAACTTCGCGAACGACTACTACGACTTCGTCAAGGGGGCGGATACGGCGGACCGGGTTGGCCCCCGGCGGGCGGTGGCGAGCGGCCTGATCATGCCCGCAGTGATGCGGCGGGCGATGATCGTGACCTTCGTGGCGGCGTTCCTCGCGGGCCTCGCCCTCCTGCCGTACGGCGGCTGGCCGCTCCTCGTGATCGGCATCGCCAGCATCCTGAGCGGCATCGCCTACACCGGCGGCCCGTATCCCCTCGGGTACCATGGGCTGGGTGATCTCTTCGTTTTCCTGTTCTTTGGCCTCGTCGCCGTGGGCGCGACCTACTTTGTGCAGGCTGGCTTACCCGGCTGGAAGGTCTGGGTGGCCGGAGCGGCGGTGGGCCTGCTGGCGGCGAACATCCTCGTCACGAACAATCTCCGGGACGCGGAGACGGATGCCCGGGCGGGGAAGCGCACCACGGTGGTGCGTTTTGGCCGCGGCTTTGGGAGGGCCCAGTTTGCGGCGTCGCACCTGTTCGCGCTCGTCGTTCCCCTCCTCGTGTTTCGGGCGGGAGCGTCGCCGTGGGTGCTGCTGCCGCTGCTGCTGACGCCCCTGGCTTGGTCGCAGACCCAGCGAATCTACCGGGAGACGGATCCGGCGCGTCTGATCGCGTTGCTCGGCGAGGCGGGGCGCTACGTGGCCCTCTATGCCGGGTTGCTGGCGGCGGGCTTGGTGCTCGACCGCTGACGGGGGACGAGAAAAAGGCACCGCAACGAGGCGGTGCCGGGGGCGGGAACGGGAGGCGGGCCACGCGGCCCGTCCGATCCGTCGGAGCCTAGACCTTGGCGAGCAGGCGTTGCTTGATGTCCGGCTTCGGGAGCATGCCGACCATCGTGTCGACGAGGGTGCCGCCCTTGAAGAGGAGCATCGTCGGAATCGCGCGGACATTGTACTGGGCGGCGAGCTGATCGTTGTCGTCGACGTTGACCTTGGCGATCGTCACGCGGCCTTTGAGTTCGGCCCCGAGTTCTTCGAGGACCGGGGCGATGGCCTTGCAGGGCCCGCACCAAGGGGCCCAGAAGTCGACGAGAACCGGGGTGGATGAGCTGATGGCCGCCGGGAAGCTGGCGGCGTTGAGTTCGATGGTATTGGCGGACATGAAAGGAGAGAGTGATGCGGAGATCACTGCGGGGTCGACTTGTGCAGGATCTCGGCGAGTTCGCGGGGATCGACGGTCTCGAGGTGCCGGTCGCGTCGCTTCAATTCCTCGAAGGTCTTGATCACCGTCTCGGTCATGCTCCCGTGCGTCTCCTCGGAGCCTCCGACGAGGTGGAACTGCTCGCCCTGCGTGATCCGCTTGTGGCCGTCATCGCCATCCAGCCCCAGCCCAAGCAGGGCGGCCTTGCCGGCCGGCCGCTTCGCGGACGAGGGAGTCTTCTTGACGGGCTTCTTGCTCACGCCATCACCGTGCTTCCTTCCGCTGCGGTTTCAAGTGGGTTTTCCGTGGCAGCGTTCTCCGGCGCGGAAGCGGATGCCTCGGCGGGGGCGGGATCGACCTCGGCCGCCGAGCAGACGATGTCCGTGAACGCCTCGTCCTGCCGGATGTTGAGCTTGCGCAGACGCGTGAGCTCAAGGACGGCGAGGAACGTCGCGACCAGCACCCGCAGCGTGGTGCGCTCGGGGAAGAGGGAGGAGAAGACGAAGGACTTCGTCGTTTGGAGCTTGAGGAGGAGGGACTCCATCTGATCCGCCACGGTCACCTGTTCATCCCGGATCTCGCCGACGACGAGCTTTTCGGCGAGCCGGCGCAGGACGATGTTAAAGGCGTTCCAGAGCTCGATGCGGTCGACCGGCTTGAGCGGACGGTCGTGCTCCGAGACGGCTTGCTCGGCGACACGGCGCGGGAGCTTGTCCTGCTCGAACTGCGCCAGTGCCGCGAGGCCACCGGCGGCCTCCTTGAACTTCTTGTACTGCAGAAGCTGGTGGACAAGCTCCCAGCGGGGGTCCATCGCGTCGTCGTCGGCATCGTCCGCGACGGCCGCCTGTCCCTTGGGGAGCAGCATGCGGCTCTTGATCTCCATCAGCGAGGCCGCCATGACGAAGAACTCGCCAGCGATCTCGAGGTCGAGTTGCTGCATCGAGTGTAGCACGTCGATGTACTGGCGCGTGACGGCCTCGATGGGGATGTCGTAGATGTCCAGCTCGCTCTTGCGGATGAGGAAGAGCAGCAAGTCGAGGGGACCCTCGAACGCGGGCAGCTTGATGCGGTAGTCGGTGTCGGGAGCCACGGTCGCGGCGATGGTTGGCCGCGCGCCGGAGGCGGCAACGAAAAACGCGCGGTCGGCTCACGCCCGGCGAAGCAGGGCGCAGTAAAAGCCGTCCGTATCGTAAAGCGAAGGCAGCAAGGTGTGCCCGGGCGAGGCGGGCCGGGCGCGGGGCAACACGCGAAGGGGGGCGGACTCTGGCCGGAAATCGGGGTGACGCTCGAGGAAGCGGCGGACCACGGCCTCGTTTTCGGAGGCGGCCAGCGAGCAGGTGGCGTAGACAAGGAGCCCGCCCGGTCGGACGAGAAGCCGGTAACGATCGAGCAGCGCGCCCTGCCGTACGGCGGCGGCGGCGACGTCGGCGGGCTGCGTGCTCCACTTGAGGTGGGGTGCGCGGCGCCAGGTACCGGTGCCGGTGCACGGCGCGTCGACGAGGACGCCGTCGAACCCGCCTCCAGCCTGGGTCTCCGGCGTGCGCGTGACCTCAATGGACCGCAGTCCGGCGCGGCGTGCCCGGAGGCGCAACTCGTCGAGGGCCGCGGCGCGGATGTCGTGGGCGAAGACCCTTACCGTCCCGCCGAGCCGCGACGCGAGGTGCAGGGTCTTGCCACCGGCACCGGCGCAGGCGTCGAGCCAGCGCTCCCCGGCGGCGAGCGGGAGTTGCGCCACGATCCACTGAGAGCCCAGATCCTGCACCTCGATCCGCCCGTCGGCGCAGGCGTCGCTGCGGGTGAGGTCGACGTCGCCCTCCATCCGCCAGGCGCCGGGAAGGTCCGGAGACGGCGTGAAGCCCCATCCCTGCGCCCGAAACTCCGCTTCGACCCGTTCCGGTTGGCCGGTCTGCAGGCGGATCCAAAGCGGAGCGCGCTGGACGAGCACCTCGTTCAGCGGTGGCGTGAAGGCCACCGGACATTCGGCGCGAAACCAGTCGGGCAGCACCGGACGATCGGCGTGGGCCAAAACCTTGCCGAGGAGGAACGCGGAGCGTTCTTCGATGCTTGAACCCGCGGGCGGCCAGTCGGACAGCAACGAGCGCTTGAGTTCCCGCGTGGCGGGAAGGTCGGCGGACAGCCAGACGACCGCGGCAATCGCCGCATCTTCCATGGCTTGGCCGGGATCAGGTAGCCAGCTGCGGTAGCGCAGCGCGGTGTACACGAGTTCCCGGTAAAGCCGACGGTCGCGGGAACCGAAGCGCCGATCCTGCCGAAGTCGCTGCTCCAGCTTTGCCGGCAAGGCGCGGTCCGAGGTCGCCAGCGGGTGAAACTCCACCCAGAGCTGACGGAAGACCTCGGACTGACCTCGGGCGATGCGGGATGCGGCGTTCAGCACGGGTTCAGAACCGGGCGCGCTCGAACTGCACCACGAAGCCGAATGACCCCTCGCGCTTCCGACCCTCGAAGAAGTTGACCCCGTAGCCGAGCACCCAGAGTCGATCAAGGGTCTGCCGGATGCCGAAGGTCCGCTCGACGAAGCGTGCCTGCCGGGTGTCGTAGTGGAGCCTCGTGAAGCCTTCATAGACCTCGTTCAGCCGGTAGCCCGCGTCGACGACGTACTCCTCGATCCGGCTGCGCAGGAAGTGGGTGCCGACCCGCAGCGTCCACCACTCGCTGTTTGTCAGCGTCAGACCCGTGTTGAGCTCAGCGAGCTCCGCCCGGTCCGTCGTGAGCCGCTGGTACAGGTCGAAGCGCAGCCAGTCGAAGGGAGTCAGCCCGAGTCCGAGGTGGAGGTCGGAGAGCGCCCGCGTGCCGGCCGGGTTGTCGAAGCGCAGATCAGCGGCCAGATCGAGCGACGCCAGATCGCGGGACCCGTAGGTGCGGTCGCGCGTCTGGAGCACATTGTCGACACCGAGGCGCAGGGTGTCCCGCGGCGCCAGTTGGTCGACCGCGCGCGAATCGCCCAGTCCCAGCGGCTGCAGGTAGGTCGAGAAATCGCGGCGGTCGATGGCGGGAGGCGCGGTGCGGTTTCCCCCGGCGCGGTCGATGCGGCGGTAGGAGAGGCGAGGCGTAACGCGGTGACGCAGTCCATCGACGTTCCAAGCCTCGTTGCGATACGGGAACGTGGCCTGCGCCGAGACGGCGGCGTCGAAGCCGACTTCCGTGAGCGTTCGTTGGATCGAGGAGGGTCCGGTGGCGGGGGAAATGCCCCCGTACCGCGTATGGCGCACCCCGGCGACCGGCGTGAACGCAAATCCCGACGCCGGCACCGTGGTCCGGCTCAGGCCATAGTAGGCGTCGAGGCGGTCGCTGCGGAGGGTGGGCAGGCGGTGCCTGGGATCAGCCTCCCGGAGCCGTACGTAGGACGCGTGACCGCGCTGCTGGAGGCCGAGCGCGGGAGATCCGAGAGACTGGGGGAGCAGCGTGGCGGTCAGTTCTGGCAGTCGCTCTTGGACGAGGAACGTCCGGTTGAAGTTCGGGCGCGCGAATGCCTCGAGACCGAACGTCGGGGCGATGTACGTGGCGGCGAGGAACGAGTCGGGATGCTGCGCACCCTCAAAGCGATCCGGCCGGAAGTCCCGCAGGACTTCCGAGTCGGACCAGTGCACGACCTGCGCGGTGAGGGTCAGATTCTCCCCCTCGCGCTGACGGTGGCGCCACTCCAGGAACCCGCGCTCGGCGCCGATCGGGCGATCGAGGATGTCACGCTCGCGATTGCCGCTGTCGCGAATGAAACCGCTTTGGAACGACCCCTGCATCGCCCCGGAGGAGGTCCGGGACGCATACGTGGCCAGGGGACCGGCGAGGAGGCCCCGGTTGGTGTAGAGGCCGAGGGAGCCGCCCGCCTCAAGTCCGGGCGCGACGGGGAATTGAAGCCCCACGTCCGCGAAGGCACCCACCGTGCGGCGGTAGCCTGCGGCGAGGGTGGCGTAGCGGATGAACGCGCGGTCGGCGGGCAGGGGAAAGCTTGGCAGCGGCAGTTGCGGACCCCGGCCGAGGCCCACGCGCCCACCGGTCAACTGGAGGCGGTCGTCCGGGCGCAGGAGCAACCGGTCCGCGCGCAGCGTGGGGGTCCACGGGCCTGGCTCGCCGAACGTGGCGACGGCCTGCTCGACGATGATCTCGGACGCGGTTCCGTGGATCCGGGTGCCGGAGAGATAGACCAGATCGGTGCCGAGCCGTGGCTGGGAGACCTCAAATGACTGGTCGGCACGGCGATAGACCAATTCGTCGGCGAGCAGGCGGCGTCCGTCGCGCTGGAAGACCACGTTCCCGCGGGCGCGGGCGACCTGGGTGCGGTAGGCGTACCGGATCTCATCGGCGGTAAGGCTGGTGGTGCCGTCGACGAGACGGGCGTTGCCGCGGCGGATGGTTTCGCCGGCGGCGAGATCGGTCTCGGACACGTCGGCGGAGAGATCGAACCCGGTCGGCGCAGCGGGAGCGGCGGCGAGGCACGAGCAGCAGACGGCGAGGAGCGTGAGCAGGACGAAGCGCACGCCGGAAGGGAACCCCGCGGCGGGGCGGGACGCAAGACACCGCTGCCGGGTCGCGGCGGTCCGAGACTAGGCTAGACGGAGCCGGGCCGCTGGCCTACGCTTGCGGTTCCGACCCGTGATCCTGCCCTCCATCTCCCTTGAACGCTTCCTGACCGCCACGGCCCATCGACCGCACGATGAACTCGGGATGCATCCGCACCGCCGGGGGCGGGTGGCCGGGGTGGTGGTGCGGGCGTTTCTCCGCCACAGCGTGGCGTGCGCGGTGGTGGATCCGGCGACGGCGGAGACTTGGCCGATGACGACCCTTGCGCCCGAAGGGTTCTACGAGTGCTTCATCCCGCGCCGGCGGGAGGTTTTTCCGTATCAGTTGCGGGTGACCCAGGATAATGGCGAGACGCGGCAGATGCATGATCCCTATGCCTTTCTCCCGACCCTTGGGGAGCAGGATCTGTATCTTTTCAACGAGGGCTCGGAACACCGCCTTTACGACAAACTGGGGGCCCTCCTCCGGACGATCGACGGCGTGCCCGGCGTCTCGTTCGCGGTCTGGGCCCCGAATGCGCGGCGGGTCTCCGTGGTGGGGAATTTCAATGGCTGGGACGGCCGCTACCATCCGATGCGCCCGCTCGGCGCCTCCGGCGTCTGGGAACTCTTCGTGCCCGGACTGCGCGCGGGGGAGCTCTACAAGTTCGAGTTGCTCGACGTGCGGGGGCAGGTCCGCCTGAAGACGGATCCCTTCGGCACGTACTTCGAAGCCCCGCCCGGCAATGCGGCGATCGTGCATGATCCGCGGCGCCACGTCTGGGGCGACGGCGCATGGATGGCGCGGCGCCGCGAGGAAGCGGCCCGGTTGGACCGGCCGATGTCGATCTACGAGGTCCACCTCGGTTCCTGGCGCCGCCGCGTCGAGGACGCGAACCGGCCGTTGAGTTACCGGGAACTCGCGCCCGCACTGGCGGATTACGCGCTCGAGATGGGATTCACGCACATCGAGATCATGCCCATCGCGGAGCACCCCTTTGACGGATCGTGGGGCTACCAGGTCACGGGGTTCTTCGCCCCGACGCACCGGCATGGCACCCCGGACGACTTCGCGTGGTTCGTCGACCACCTCCATCAGCGCGGCCTCGGGGTGATCCTCGACTGGGTGCCGGCGCACTTCCCGCGCGACAGTTTCGCGCTCGCGGAGTTCGACGGGACGCACCTGTTCGAGCATGCGGACCCGCGCCAGGGGGCGCACATGGATTGGGGCACGCTGATCTTCAACTACGGCCGCAACGAGGTTCGCTGCTTCCTCGTGGCAAACGCCCTCGCATGGCTGGACCGCTACCACCTCGACGGTCTGCGGGTGGATGCCGTGGCCTCGATGTTGTACCTCGATTACTCGCGCCAGCCCGGGGAGTGGGTGCCGAACCGCCACGGCGGCCGGGAAAACCTGGAGGCGATCGAGTTTCTCAAGCTCACGAATGACCTCGTGCACCACTATCATCCCGGCGTACGGATGATCGCGGAGGAGAGCACCTCGTTCCCCGGAGTCTCGCGGCCGACTGCGGAGGGCGGCCTTGGCTTTGACTTCAAATGGAACATGGGGTGGATGCACGACACCCTGCGGTACTTCGCGCGCGATCCCATCCACCGGAAGTGGCACCACGGCGACCTGACTTTCGGGATGCTTTATCATTACGCGGAGAATTTCATCACGGTCTTCTCGCATGACGAAGTGGTGCACGGGAAAGGCTCAATGCTGATGAAGATGTCGGCGTGGCATGTGACCGAGAAAGCGGCGAATCTGCGCGCGCTTTACGGACACATGTGGCTGTGGCCGGGGAAGAAACTCCTCTTCATGGGTGGGGAGTTCGGGCAGAGCGCCGAGTGGGCTTACACCCGATCGTTGGACTGGCACCTGACCCAGTATCAGGACCACGAAGGCCTGCGCGTTCTGGTGCGCGATCTGAACCGGCTGTACCGTGACGAAGCGTCGCTCGGCTCGAATGACCTTGATCCGGCGGGCTTCCGCTGGATCGCCTGTCACGATGCGCAGGCCAGCGTGATCGCCTTTCTCCGCTCGGATCCGGCGGAGCAGTCGCTGCTGGCCGTGATCGGGCACTTCACCCCGGTGATCCGCTCCGGATATCGTCTCGGTCTGCCGCGCCGCGGTCGCTGGCGCGAGGTGCTCAATACGAACAGCCAGTACTACGGCGGAAGCGGACTCGGCAACCACGGGGGTGTGGAGACCGAGGAGGTTGGCGCGGATGGTTTCGAGCAGAGCGTGGTGCTGACACTGCCGCCGCTCTCGACCACCGTGCTCAAGTGGACGCCGGCTTCGGGCGGAGCGTGAACGTCGGGTTGACGACCCTCCCGCGGAGAGCGTCAGGCCGGGGCGTTCGAGCCAGCGAACCCGATGATGCTCTCTGCGAGGCGCTTCGCCCCGGCTTCCAGCCACGCTTTCCCTGACTCCGCGGAGGCGGCGGTGGCATCGCCCATCACCCCGCTGCGGGACAGGTCTGACGTGAGCCAGGCGAAGGTGGCGGGTGCCTTTTCGGGGCGGAGTGATCCCGGATCGTCGAGCCGCGCGGGGTACTCGGAGGTGGCGCGCTCGCGTCGCACGAGGTCCGGCATGGCGGCGAGCAGGAGCGATGTTTCCCATGCGCCGGCGTGGAAGCCGTGGATACGTTCCTGCGCCGGCAAGTCGGCCGCGGTCGGCACGGTCAGCAGGGCGGTGCGAAGCCCGAGTGTCGTCTGGATCTCGCGCAGCGTGTAGGTGAGCACGGCGCTGTTGCCCCCGTGCGTGTTGAGCACGGCGAGGCGCCGGAAACCCCAGGCGTGCAACTGCCGAGCTTGGGCGAGTAACGCGTGCCGCAGCGTGCGGGTGGAGAGGCTGAGCGTGCCCGGAAAATCGCGATGCTCGCTGCTCTTCCCCAGAAGCATCGCGGGGGCGAACCAGACGGCGGCTTCAGGAGGGAGTTGAGCGGACAAGGCCGAAGACCAGATTTCCCCGAGAAAGGCGTCCACCCCGACGGGCAGGTGCGGACCGTGCTGCTCGATTGCTCCTGTGGCGACGATCGCCACCGCGTTGGCGGGCCCTCCGGAGGCGGTCAGTGTCGCCAGTTGTCGGGCGGTGAGGTCTGCGAGGCTCCGCGGCGAGGCCGCGGGGGGCGGCGCAGCGCGGAAACCCTCGGCCGGTCGCCGCCAGTCCGCCAGCGCGGCTTCACCCCCCGGGGTCCGGTGGCCGGCGATCTCCCCGAGCAGGCCGCGCAGGCGCGCCGCCGCCTCGATCGCGATTACGCCCCCCGCCAGCCCCGGGGGGGCCGGGAGGGGAAGGGGCAGGTTCCAGTACCCCGGCCGCAGGGCGACGTCGGCGCAGTCTCCGTCGCGGAACGGCGCCTCCGGCGGGACGCCGAGCAAGGTGGAGCCGATGGCCTGGACCCGGGCTCGATCTCGTCCGGCAGGATGGAGGTCGAGTCCGAGGCCGGAGCCGTGGATCACGTACGTGTGCAGTCCCAGCGAAGCGCGGAGATCGAGTGCGGCTGTGGCGGCGAGTTCCACGTTCCATGGGCTCGAGTTGAGCAGGACCAACTTGCGGAACCCGGCGGCGTGCACGCCGGCGCCGACCTCCAGGAGCAGGGCGTGCGCGGTGTCTGGATCGACGCCGAAGCAGCACGACGCGTACGGGCCCAGAACCTGCTGGAGAGCGGGCAGCACGCAGACCTCGGCCGGATCGATCCCGGCGACGGCGGCGGCGATCAGCGGCTCCGAGATCGCTTCCTCGAGGCGGAGCGGAAGGCCCAGTCCGTGGTCACCGATGCCATGGAGCGGGAGGATCGCGATCCGGGTGGCGGAGGCCGGAGTGGTGGCGAAGTCCTCCCAGGTCCGATGCGACCAAGCGGTGCGAGGATCAGTGTGGCGGGAGTGCAGCATGGGCGCGGGAGCTATCGCGGGGAGGGGCGGGCCGACTCAAACTCCGAGTAGACGACCTCCATGTCGTCATCGAGTGACTTGATCCACCAGGCCCGCCCGCGCAGGGTGACGGTGATGCGCTGGAGGAGGGTGGGTCGGTCGCCATCCGGCAGGGAGTATTCGACCACGGTGCGGGCCTGCTCGATCGCGATTCCGGTCACCGGCTTGAACGGCTCGAAGCTGGCGAGTTCCATGCGTTCGATCGTTCCCGTGGGCCGGTGCAGTACGAAGGTCACGGCCATGTGGGCCGCCGAGCGATCATCCTCATCGGTCGTCCGCAGGCGGAAGCGCCACTGGGCGCGCGTTCCATCGTCCTGAACCAACTGCGCATTGGCCTCGTCGATCTGTTCCTTGACGTTGGGGGCGGTGTCGCCGCGGGAGCGCCGGGTCTGTTGCTCCGCGTAGCTCGCGCGTTCCTTCTCGGTGGGCGTACGGCCGTCCTTTTGCAGCAAGGTCCAGCGGCGGAACTCCGGAAGTCGCGGATCATAGCGCTCGACGAGACTCTTGCCGGCGGCGCGGGTGCTCTGGGTGAACGCCCAGCCCCTGCTTCCCTCGGCCCGGTAGCCGGCAAGCGCAGCGCGCAGATCGTCCGGCATTGAGGTGGCCTGCACCGGCAGGGTGCTGCCCAAAAGGACGAAAACGAGGAAGAGCCATGGCCGCATCCGGAGACGAAAGCCGTCCGCCACCGTGCGAGCAAGCCCGGCACGGGCGCTTAGTCGATCCGCGATACACGCAATCGGTTGGCGGATTTGGCGCCAGGGAGTTGAATTTCGTCGCCGAGGTGCCGGCCGAGCAGTTGCCGACCGAGAGGTGAAGCGGGGGTGATCAGTAGGATCGATCCATCTGGATCAGGGATTTCGAGGCCGCCGGCGCGGGGGCCGAGAAAGGTGCGGAGGCTGGGACCGGAGCGGGGGGAGAGGGTGACGAGGGCACCGACGGCGATGGGTTCGCGAGTCCGGAGCGAGGCGGGATCGAGGGTGCGGTAGTGGTCGAGGTGTTCGCGGATTTCGGTGGCGATCCGGGCCTGCCCCTCGGCGAGGTAGGCCGCCTCTTGGGAGTGCATGTCGTAGGGGTTCTCCGGACGGCTTTCCTCATCGATGGCCTCGTCGCGGGCGGAAAGGGCGGCCCGGGTGATCAGGGCGAGTTCCGCTTCGAGAGCGGCGATGATGGCTTGCACCAGACGAGCCTTGTCCGACATACCTTGAGGCTTTGCCGAGCTTCCCTGAGTCGCCAGCGAATACCACCCGGTCCCGCTGGGAAGGATTTTCCCCGCCGGATCAGTTGTCGCTAAGGCGAAACCCCTGATGGCCGATAAGGAGGTCGGTTTTCCCTTCGATGGCCCGAAAGATTGCGTTCATCAACTATAAGGGCGGCGTGGGCAAGACGTCGCTCATCGTCAACACCGCGGCAGCGCTGGTGAAGGCGGGCAAGCGCGTGCTCGTTTGCGACTTCGACACCCAGTCGAACGCGAGCATCTGGCTGCTGAAGCTTGATCGCTGGAACAAGATCAACGCCTCGGGAGAGGGTGAGGTGTACTCGATCTTCGAACCGGGCAAGGCTCAGGTGAAAGATCTGATCATCCGCGACGCCATCGAAGGCAAGAGTGGCGAGTGCCCGATGCCGGGATTGGATCTCCTGCCGACGGCCTTCAATCTGGTGGATCTGGAGAATGAATACAACGGGGACCCCAAGCGTTCGCCGTTCCTCGTGTTCAGGAACAGTTGGCGGTGGTGGAGCCGAACTACGATTTCATCCTGTTTGATTGCCCGCCGAACATTCTCCGGGCTTCCCAGTGCGGCATCTTTGCCGCGAACGAAATTTGCGTGCCGGCCAACCCGGACGCCCTCAGCCTGATCGGGTTCACCCTGCTCGTGGAGAAGCTGCATCGCTTCCACACCCTGTCAGCAAGCTTCCGCCGTTCCTCGATGGGTCCGCCGGCGCAGGTGCAGAGCGTGGTGTTCAACGCGATCAAGACGGGCGTCGACATCGAGGTTCCGAAGATGCGCATGCAGCTTCGCCTGAATCAGTTCCGGGCCGTAAAGCGGGTGGCGCAAACCGCCAAGATCTTCCAGACGCAGATTCGCGACGCGATGGTCGTGCGCCGCGCGGTGACGCTGGGCCTACCGGTCGTGCTCATCAGTCAGGACGCGGCCGATCCTTCCCAGGATAACGTCGTCAATGACTATCGGCGCATGACTCAGGAGCTGCTTCAGCAGGTCACCTGATGTACCGATGAGCGGGAGGTTCGTCCTTCGCCACCCCGCTGAAGGTAACACCTGCCATGCGATACTCTGCCAAGGAATGGGATGAGGTCCGCTCTGCGTTCGCGATGTCCATCATGGTGGACACGCCTCTGCACAGCCTCGCGCAGAACCTTGAAGGCCCGGAGTGGCCGGATGCGGACCGCAAGGAGACCCCGGGTCTTTTCATCGACCTGACCTTCGCCGAGGTGCACGAGGTGCTGGCGTCGCGGGGGCACCCGTTGGAGCGTTTCGATCAACTGGTTGACATCCTCAAACAGACGCTGGCGTTCGACAATCCGTTTGGGGACATGGTTGAGCAGGCGGCGACGTCCGCCGAGCGCGACAATCCGGTGCTCAAGATCATGGAGCGGCTCCAGATCCCGGAGGAGTTCCCGATCGAGTTCACCTTCCGGCAGGCCGACACGTTGGAGTTCTGTCGCTTGGAAAAACTCGGCACGCTCCGCGAGTTCGCGGTGTTCGCGCAAGGACTGTTGCGCACGGTGATCGTGGGCGGCGATTTCCGTGGCTTGCTGAACGCCCTTTCCCACGTGGACGAGGCGGGTCTGGCCAAGTACCTGCCTTTCCGCCCGGGCGCGAAGGGGCTGCACCTGATCGAATCGATCGCGCAGATTGTCCGGGAAATGCCGGCCGACCAGCGGGCGGTGGCGATCGCGCGACTGGCGGAGCTTTCCCCGGGCACGCGGGACCGCGTGGCGCGCTTGGTGGCCTACTTCTCCACGCAGAAGTCCGACTTGATTCGGCAGATGTCGGCGGGCACTTCACTCACCCGCCTGCTCATGACGATCGGCGATCCGTCGGTCGAGGCGGTCGTCGCTGCGCTGCTGACCCCGCACCTGAAGAGCGTCCCGACTCCCGCCGCGCCCAACGCGACGCGGGTGGCAGCGGTCAAGCCGCGCAAGGTCAGTCTCTGGCGCCGGCTCTTCTCCCGCGGCTAAGCGGACTGCGCAGCACCGCGGAGCAGCCGGCGAAACTCCGGTCGCGTCCGCAGGCTGGCAAGGTCGGGATCCTCCGCCATGAATTCGAGGTCGCGGTAGCCCAACGCCACCGCCTCCCGCAGCGCGCGCAGGGCCTCGGCCGGGCGCTTCAGGAGTGCGAGGCTGCAGGCGAGGTTGTAGCGCGCCGTCGGATTGCGCGGCTGCAGGCGGACGATCCGTCGATCCACACGGAGGCCGTCCGTGATCCTGCCCTGGCGCGTGTAGAGGCCTCCGAGCAACTCGAGCACCCAGGCGTCCGAGGGATTGTGGCGCAGGATCGATTCGTAGAAGGCGGTCTCGAATCTCGCATCCGCCTCGCTGGTCTTGGCCATGGTGCAGGTTAGCGGGCGCGGTGCCGGCAGGCTCCCGTGTCGCGGAAGGCGTTGCAGTGCGCGCTCACCTGCAGTCGCTGGCTCACGGGCGTGAGTCCGAGCTTGGCGGAGACGGTGCTCCCGTACCAGTCCATGAAGGGCGCGCTGATCTCGAAGATGCGGTCGCAGTCGAGACAGACCACCTGCGCCATCTGACTCTGGTTGTTGGCGGCACGCCGGTAGAATTTCTCGCCCGTGCCGATGTCGACCTCCCGCAGGATGCCGCTCTCGGTCATGATCGGCAGGGTCCGGTACACCGTGGCCCGCGAGACCGAGTCATCAATCCGTCGCGCCTGCGCCAGCAACTGTTCCGCCGTGAAATGCTCGTGCTGGCCGAAGGAGGCATCGAGGATCGCCAGGCGCTGGCTCGTGACGCGCAGCCCCTTCCTCTCCAGGAAGGATTTAAACTGCTGACGCGGCGCCTCGTTGCTCACAGCGGCGATGTTTTGGCGGGCGCCGGGCATGTCAATGCCGGGCCGAGCCCCCTTGTGGGTACGATGGAGGATTGCGGCCCGCCGATCGACCGCTCATTGAGCCAGTCATGTTGGTCGGCGTCCATCCCTTGGCAGGTTTTGACAAGCTGCTGCATTACCGTGTGCCGACGGCGTTGGAGGGGGTGGTGGCGGTCGGGAGTCTGGTGCGGATTCCGGTGGGGCGCCGCATCACGGTCGGAATCGTGGCGGAAGTGGGGCCGCCGAGCGACTATCCGGTCGAGAAGCTCAAGGCGTTGGTTGAGGCGGTGTTCCCGTTTCCCGCCCTGACGCCGGATCTCCTTGGGCTGGCGCGCTGGATGGGCGCGTACTACGCAGCGCCGCTGGACTCGGTCATGGAAGGTTTTCTACCCGCGGCGGTGCGGGCGGGCGCGGCGATCAAGCAGGAGCGCCTGCTGGTCGTGGGGCAACGCTTGGAGGATGGGGAGGTGGAGACCCTCGCGCGGCGCGCGCCGCAGCAGGCGAAGCTGTACCGCTTCCTCGCGACGCAGCCGCAACCGCTGCGGAAGTCGGTCGTCTTGCGGCGTCTTGCCGTCACGCCGGCGGTGTGCGCCGCGCTGGTGCGTCGGGGGGCGATCCGCGAGGAGGCGCGCCGGGTTGAGCGGGTGGCGTATGCGGATGGGTTCGCCGAGGCCGACCATGTCGCGACGGCGCCCCCGGATCTCAATCCGCAGCAGCGTGAGGCGGTCGGGGCCTTGGAACGTTCGCTGGCCGCGGGGACCTTCGGGGTGACGCTCCTGCATGGCGTCACGGGTTCGGGCAAGACGGAGGTGTATCTGCGGGCAATCGAGGCGACCCTGCGGGCGGGGGGTGGAGTGATCTTTCTCGTGCCGGAAGTGGCGCTCACGCCGCAGACGGTGGCGCGGCTGCGGTCGCGGCTGGAGTCGATTGCGCCCGAGCACCGGTGCGTGGTGTGGCACAGTCACCTCAGCGAGGGAGAGCGCCTGGATGGATGGATGGCCTTGGCGACGGGCGAGGCCCGGGTCGTGGTCGGCGCGCGTTCGGCGGTCTTCGCCCCGGTGCGCGGCCTGCGCCTCATCGTGGTCGATGAGGAACACGAGCCGGCCTACAAGCAGGACGAGTCGCCGCGGTATCACGGGCGCGACGTCGCCGTGATGCGGGCCAAGCTGTGCGGAGCGCACTGCGTGCTCGGCTCGGCGACGCCCTCGCTGGAGACCTGGGCGAACGCCCGGGCCGGCCGCTACGGGCTGCTGCGGCTGGCGGAGCGCGTCGATGGCCGCGGACTGCCCCACATCCGGGTGGTGGACATGAAGATCGAGGTGATGCGGCAGCGGGGCACGGCCACGCTCTCCCGGCCGCTGGTCGACGCGATGCAGGGGCGGTTTGAGCGCCGGGAGCAGACCATTCTCTTCATCAACCGCCGCGGCTACTCGTCGTCGCTGCAGTGCACGAAGTGCGGCCACACCGAGGAGTGCCGGCACTGCAGCATCAGCATGACGTATCATCGGACGGATGAGACGCTGCGCTGCCACCTGTGCGGCGACGCGCGCCCCGCGCCGGTGCGCTGCCCGAGTTGCGCGGCGCCGGACATCCGGTGGCGGGGACTTGGCACCCAGCGCGTCGAGGAGGCCGTCCGGCGGATCCTGCCGCGGGCTCGGATCGAACGGATCGACGCCGACACCATGGCGCGGAAGAACCGCTTCCGCGAACTTCTCGGTGAGTTCCGCACCGGCCGGATCGATGTCCTCGTCGGCACCCAGATGATCGGCAAGGGACTTGATTTCCCGAACGTGACGCTCGTCGGGCTCATCGATGCCGACCTCTCCATGCACGTGCCGGACTTCCGGGCGAACGAGCGCACGTTCCAGTTGCTCGTGCAGGTCGCGGGGCGGGCGGGCCGCGGCGACCGCGCCGGGGAGGTGGTCGTGCAGACGTTCACGCCACAGTCGGAGACGATCCAGTTTTCGCGTCACGCCGACTTTGAAGGCTTTGCGGAGACCGAACTGCACGTGCGCGAGCGTTTTGGCTATCCTCCGTACCGGCATCTCATTCACCACCTGTTCCGCGGTCCCAATGAGGAGAAGCTCGCGTTCTATGCGCAGCAGTGGGCGCGTACCGTGGAGCAGGCGTTCGGGACGCGGCTTGAGATCAAGGGGCCGTCGCCGTCACCGATCGAGAAGATCAAGGATCACTACCGGTGGCAGCTCTGGTATTTTGTGCCCAGCGTGACGCGCGTGATCGCGGAGCTGAACGCGCTGCGCGACCGCTTTGCGTGGCCGGACGATGTCGTGCAGGTGCTGGACGTCGATCCGGCGAGCCTCGTCTGAGCGGGATCGTCCCGGAGGACGTAAAGCGAGGCGCCGCGCGGCGCGGCGCGGCGCGCCCGCGCGGTCGGAGGGCGCCGGGAAATCGCTAGCCACCGACCAGTGCCCGGTGCTCGCGGAACACCTCGCGCAGCGTGCCGCTGAGGCGGTCCTGCAAGGCCTGCAGCTTGAGATAGTGACGGGCTCGGTCGCGGTCGGGGACGCAGCGGCTGGACTCGTTGACCGACACGACCTCGCGGGTCAGGTCGGCGAGCTTGGTGCGACGGCCCGCGGTGCGACCGACGGTCCAGGCGGCCTGGAGCGCGGCGCCCAGGGCGGCGCTTTCGTCCTCGACCATGGCGACGACCGGGACCCCGAAGATGTCGGCCATGAGCTGGCGCCAGACGGCGGACTTGGCGCCGCCGCCGGTGACGCGGATCTCGCGGGGCCGGACGCCGAGTTGCGCGAGGCGGCGGAGGCCGTAGTTCATGCCGAGCGTCACGCCCTCGAGGGACGCGCGGGCGACGTGCGCGGCGGCGAACGTGCGGGCGGTGAGGCCGAGGAGCACCCCGGAGCCGGCCGGTACGTTGGGCGTGCGCTCGCCGGCGAGGTAGGGGAGGAGGAGCAGTCCCTCGGATCCGGCGGGGACCGAGGCCGCGGCGCGCGCCATTCCGTCGTGATCAAACCCGAAGAGCGTCCGGGCCTGTTCGGTGACGGCGGTGACGTTCATCGTGCACAGCAGCGGCAGCCAGCCGCCGTCGGACGAGCAGAAGGCCGCGATCTCGCCCTGCGGATCGATAATGGGTTTTCCGGCGCGGGCGTAGATGGTGCCGCTGGTGCCGAAGCTGGCGGTGACGACGCCGGGGGTGACATTTCCGGTGCCGATGGCGCCCATCATGTTGTCGCCGCCGCCGGCGGACACGGTGACACCGGCGGGCAGTCCGTAGCGGGCGGCGAGATCGGCGCGCAGCACCCCGCAGGCTTGGTCGGAGGGGGACAGCGCGGGCAGCCAGTCCCCGAGTTTACGATCGATGGAGTGGAGGGCCTCGCCGCACCAGGTCCGGCGCCGGACGTCGAGCAGCGCGGTGCCCGAGGCATCGCCGTACTCCATGTGGTAGCGGCCCGTGAGGTGGAAGTTCAGGTAGTCGTGCGGCAGCAGGACGTGGCGCAGGCGGCGAAAGTTCGCCGGTTCGTGCCGCTTCATCCACAGGATCTTCGGAGCGGTGAAGCCCGGCAGGATGAGGTTGCCGGTGCGCCGCAGGGCGGCCTTCGGCCCACCGAGGCGACGGGTGATGAGGCCGCATTCCTCGACCGTGCTCGTATCGCACCACAACTTGGCGGGGCGGATCACCTGCCCGCCGGCGTCGAGGGGCACGAAGCCGTGCTGCTGGCCGGAAATGCCGATGCCGACGACGTCGCCGGCGGCGGGACCGAGTCGGGCGACGACGTCGGTGATCACCTGATCGAGCGCCGCGGTCCAATCGGAGGGGTGCTGCTCCATGTGGCCGACGGGCAGCCCCTCGATGAGCGCATGGGGCGCGCGGGCGTCGGCGATGACGCGGCGGGCCTCGAGGTCGAGGACGACGGCCTTGGTGCTTTGGGTGCCCGAATCGATGCCGATGAAGAGAGCCATGGCGGGAAATGCGCGAAGAGGGAGGGCGCCGGGTGCGGCGCGGGCCGCACGCGTTAGGAACTGCGGGCGGCGGACGAGAACAGCTTGTACACGACAGCCTCGCGCAGCGCCTCCCAGCTGGCGTCGACGATGTTGTCGCTCACGCCCACGGTGCCCCAGACCGAGTGTCCCTCGCCGCTTTCAACCAGCACGCGGGTGCGGCTGCCGGCTCCCTGGTTGCTTTCGAGGATGCGGACCTTGTAGTCGCGCAGCTGCATCTCGGCGAGCTGCGGGAACTCCTTCTCGAGCGCGAGGCGGAGGGCTCGGTCGAGGGCGCTGATCGGACCGGCAGCCTCGGAGACGGTGTGGTAGCTGCGATCGCCGACGCGGATTTTCACGGTGGCTTCGGCCCAGAGTTCGCCCTTGTGGCGCTCGATGATCACGCGGTAGCCCTCGACGCTGAAGAAGTCGGTGCGTCGTCCAAGGTGGCGGGCGATGAGCAACTGCAGCGAGGCGTCGGCGGCCTCGAATTCGTAGCCCCGGAATTCGAGTTCCTTCAGTTCCTCGATCAGCGGCTTGATCGCTTCAGATTTCTCGTCGAGTTCGAAGCCGAGTTCGCGGGCCTTGAGCACAACGCTGGACCGGCCGGCCATGTCGGAGACGAGGACGCGGGTGCGGTTGCCGACGAGCGCCGGGTCGATGTGCTCGTAGCTGCTCTTCACCTTCTGGGCGGCGTTGGCGTGGAGCCCGCCCTTGTGGGCGAAGGCCGAGGCTCCGACGTAGGGGGCCTTCGTGTCCGGGCGCAGATTGGCGAGCTCGTCGAAGAACAGCGAAAGCTCCCGGAGCTGGCCGAGGTGGCCCGCGCAGGCGGCGGTCGTGTCCAGCTTGAGGAAGAGGCTGGGCAGGATCGTGACCAGATTGGCGTTGCCGGTGCGCTCGCCGTAGCCGTTGACCGTGCCTTGGACGAGGCCGGCGCCGCTCTGGATGCCGGCGAGGCTGAGGGCGACGCCCAAGCCCGAGTCATTGTGACAGTGGACCCCGACGCGATCGCCGCCGAACTCGCGCACGGCCCGGCCCACGATCGCCTCGAAGTCGTGCACCATGGTGCCGCCGTTGGTGTCGCAAAGCGTCAGGTTCGACGCCCCACCACGCAGTGCGGCGGCAAGGGTTTGGAGGGCGTAGTCGGCGTTGGCCCGGTAGCCATCGAAGAAGTGCTCGGCGTCGTAGATGACCTCGCGGCCCTGCGCCACGAGGTAGCGGATCGAGTCCTCGATCATCGCGAGGTTCTCTTCCGGAGTGGTGCGCAGGATCTCGGTGACGTGCAGCAGCCAGGTCTTCCCCACAAGAGTGAGCACGGGCATCTGGCTGTCGAGCAGCGTGCGCAGCTGCGGATCTTCCGGTGCCTTGGCGCCGGCGCGGCGGGTTGAACCGAAGGCGGCGAGACGGGCGTGTTTCAGCCGGAGCTGTCGGGCCTCGTTGAAGAAGGTGATATCGCGGGGATTGGAACCGGGGAATCCGCCCTCAATGTAATCGACCCCGAACTGGTCCAGGCGCTCCGCGATCCGCAGCTTGTCGGTCACGGAGAAGCTGATCCCCTCACCCTGCGTACCATCGCGCAAGGTGGTGTCGTAGATCTTGATGGCCCTCTTCATGAGAGGGTGATCGTTGTGGCTGCCCCGGGGCGTGGCAAGGGGGCATTTTGCCCCGGCGCCGCCCCGTCAGGCTCCCAAGAAGGCCCGCACGGCGTCGCAGACCGCGTGGACGTGCTCGTCCCGGTGATGGGGTCCGATCGGCAGGCTCAGCACCTCGGCAGCGAGCCTCTCGGCCAGCGGAAACGACCCCTGCTCCCAGCCCAGCGGCGCGTAGGCACCGGAGCGGTGGGGAGGGATGGGGTAATGGATCTGCGAGGCGATGCCGCCGCGCGCGAGATGGGCGGCGAGTTCGTCGCGTCTCGGTATCCGCACGACGAAGAGGTGCCACACCGGATCGGCCCATGCGGGCACGTGGGGCAGGGTGAGCCCGTCGAGGCCCGTCAGGCGCTTGCGGTAGATCGCGGCCAGCCGCCGCCGTCGTTCGTTCCACGCGGCGAGGTGCGGCAGCTTGGCGCGCAGGAACGCGCACTGCAGTTCGGAGAGACGCGAGTTGAGGCCCGGGGTCTCGTGGTGGTAGCGCTGCCGTGAACCGTAGTTGCGGAGCGTGCGGACCTTGTCGGCCAGCGCGGGATCGGCCGTGGTCACAGCGCCGGCGTCGCCGAATGCCCCGAGGTTCTTGCTGGGATAGAAGCTCACGCCGGCGGCGTGGCCCAGCGCCCCCGAAGCGATGCCTCGGGCGGTGGCGCCGTGGCTCTGCGCCGCGTCTTCGAGAACGAGGATGCCCCGCGGATCCGCGAGGGCCCGCAGCGCCGCCACGTCCGCGGGCTGACCATACAGGTGGACCGCAAGGATGCACCGCGTCCGGGGCGTGATCAGCGCCGCGACCCGCGCCGGGTCGATGTTCCACGTCCGCTCGTCCGGCTCGCACGGGACAATCGTGGCGCCCACGTGCGTGACCGCCAGCCAGGTCGCAATGTAGGTGTGGGAGGGGACGATGACTTCATCACCCGGCCCGATGCGCGCGGCCATGAGAACGAGTTGCAGGGCCTCCAGCCCGTTGGCGACGGCGATGGCGTGGGGAACGCCGACGCTGGCGGCGTACTCCGTCTCAAACGCCTCGATTTCCTGGCCGAAGATGTACCAGCCCGAGTCCATCACTCGCCGGTACGCCGCGTCGACGTCGGCCCGGAGTTCGTCGTAGGCGGGTTTCAGCTCGAGAAAAGGGACTTTCACCGTGACCGAGTAATGGCCCCGGGGGCCCGGCAAAGGCAAGGCCGCGTGTGAGGAGTGTGGTTCTCCTATTGCGCCCGCGGCCAGACCCCCGCTGACTCCTGACTCTCGTGCCTTCGTCCCTCCTCACTCATACCGTGCCTGCCGGGCCGCTGCGGCAGCGGGCCGACAAGGCGTTGGCGGCGGCGTTTCCCGAGCACAGTCGGGCGGCGATCCAGCGGGCCTTCGACGCCGGCCGGGTCCGCCTCGCGGGGACGGTGATCAGCCGCGATCACACGGTGCACCCGGGAGACTTCCTGGAACTGGATTTCCCGGAGGTGAAGCCCTCCGAACTCCGCGCGGTCCGGATTCCCCTCACGGTGCTCTTTGAGGATCGCCACCTGCTGGTCGTGAACAAGGCGGCGGGCATGGTCGTGCACCCGGGTGCCGGCACGGATGAGACCACCCTCGTCCACGCGCTCCTGGCCCACTGCCGTGGCTCGCTGAGCGGCGTGGGCGGCGTCGAACGTCCGGGCATCGTCCATCGGCTCGACCGGGAAACGTCCGGTGCCATGGTGGTGGCGAAGACGGACGCGGCTCACCGCGGCTTGAGCGAGCAGTTCGCGCAGCGCACCCTGGTGAAGGAGTACCTGGCGCTCGTCCAGGGCGTGCCTTCGCTCCTGAGCGGCAGCATCCGCAAGGCGATTGGCCGCAATCCGCAGCACCGGCACAAGATGGCGGTCGTCGAGGATGGGGCGGGGGGCCGGGCGGCGCACACGGACTGGGAGGTCGTGGAGGCGTTTCCACCCCGGGCCGCCCTGCTGCGCTGCACCCTGCACTCCGGCCGCACGCACCAGATCCGCGTCCACTTGAAGTCGACGGGTCACGTCATCCTCGGTGACGCCGTCTATGGCTGGAAACCCGATCCCTCGCTGGGCGTGCAGCCGAAGCGCGTGTTGCTGCACGCCGAGCACCTCGTCTTCCGGCACCCGGTGACCGGCAAGACCATCGAGGTGCGCGCCCCTTTGCCGGATGATTTTGAGGACGTGTTGGCGGCGTTGCGACCCGTGGCGGCGCGGCCACGGCGGCGGGCGGAGCCGCGAAAGCGCCCGGCAGCGCGCCCGAAGCGTCCGGCCGCGCGCCGCCGCACCACGGGAGGTTAGCTGGCGTCGAGATCGGCGGCGGCGATCCCCCAGCGCAGGTTGTGGAACGTGTGCTGGAAAGCCGGATAGCCGCCCACGGCCGCGACGGTCAGCACGGTGGCGAGCGCGGCCGGGAAGACGTCGGCCCGGCCAGCCGTGAGTCCCGGAATCCTCAGGCGTTCGCTGAGCGCAAGGCCGGCCACCTCGTCGAGGAGGCGCGCCAGATCCGCCACTGCAAGCCGCGGGGACGAGCGCTCCATCGGCAGACCGGCGCGCGCCCCAAGGATCGCCCGGGCGGTCGTCATCGTGCCGCCGGCGAACACGGCCTGCGGCACGGCGGGCCGGGCCGGTACGCAACCGCTGGCGAGGAGGGTCTGACGAACCCAAGCTTCGATTGCGCTCCGGTCGGTGTGACTCAAGGGGGCTTCCGGATGACGGACGAAGCGCTCGGTCAGCCGGACGCAGCCCAGCGGCAGGCTCAGAGCCTGCGTGGCGTGCCCGTCGCGGAACGTGAGGCATTCCAGACTGCCGCCACCGAGATCGAAGAGCTGGAACTCGGTCAGGCCCGCGAGCGCGGGGTCGGAGAGCACGCCGCGGCCGATGAAAGTCGCTTCCTCGTCGCCGCTCAGGATGCGCAGGGGATGCCCGGTCGTCGCGAGCACCTGCTCGCGGAAGTCCGCGCCGTTGACGACGTCGCGCACGGCGCTCGTCGCGACGAGGACGGTCGCGTCGGGTCCGCGTGCACGCGCGTCTGCGAGGAGAGACACGATCGCGTCGACGCCCGCTTGCATGCCCGCCGCGCTGAGCCGGGGAGGGTTGCCGCTCAGCCCCGCGCTGATCCGGGTCTCGAGGGTGCGCTGGAGCACGGCGGCGGGTCGGCCGTCAGCGTCGCGCTCGGCGACGAGCAGCTTGACCGTGTTGCTGCCGACATCGATCACGGCGACCCTTCGGGACTTCATCATGGTGGGAGGGGGCGTCAGGGCCGCGGCAAAGTGGGGATCAGAGCGTGAACCCGGCGGGGGCGATGAGAACCACGAATTCGCCCTTGAGGTTGGACCGGGCGAGCCGGTCCCGCACCTCGCCCGCCGCGCCGACGAAGAAAGTCTCGTGGAGTTTGGTGATTTCCTTGGCGATGCAGACGCAGCGCTCGGGCCCGAGGACCTCGACGATCTCGTTGGCGAAGCGCTCGATCCGGTGGCAGCTCTCGTAGAGCGCGAGGGTGAATTCGAAGTCCCGGTAGCGGTTGAGCGCGCTGATCCGCGCGGCGCTCTTCGGAGGGAGAAAGCCGAGGAAAAGCCAGGCGTTGGTCGGCAGGCCGGCGGCGCTGAGCGCGGCGGTGACCGCGCACGGCCCGGGAATCGGGACGACGGCCAGCCCCCGGCGGCGGCAGGCCCGGACCAGGCGGAATCCGGGGTCGCTCAGACCGGGAGTTCCGGCATCGCTCACGACGGCGACCGAGCGACCGCCCGCGATGTCGTCGGCGAGAGATTCGGCAGCCTCACGCTCATTGTGCTCATGGTACGCGACCAGATCGCGACGGACTCCGAGCCGGGCGAGCATTGCTCCGGTGGTGCGGGTATCCTCGCAGGCGATGAGGTCGACGCCGCCCAGGGTGGCGAGCGCGCGCGGACTCAGGTCACCGAGATTTCCGATCGGTGTGGCGACGACGTAGAGATGGCCGCCGCGGACGGCGTGGGGCGGTTCGGCGCCGGGATCGCTCATGCGCGGAGCCGGGAAGGGTCGGTTCTACGACCCTCAGCGACCGCTGCCGGGAGTCTGGCCCATGCCCGGGACCTGACCCTCCCAGTTGGCGGGCCGGCTCCACGGGATGGACGTGTCGCGGGGACTGGTGCAACCCGACGCGGCGAGCGCTCCGAGCAGGCTGAGGGCGAGGAGGGAGAGGCGCGCGAGCAGTTTCATGGAGAGAAGGTTGCAGGAGGAAAGGACGGGGCGCAAGCGAGCTTCTTGCGTGCGGCGCAACCGGCTACGCGCCGAAGGTCGTGTTCCACCACGGGGTGGCGGGGGTCTCGCGGATCCGGCCATTGGCGGCGAGGTGACGGAGGACCTTGAAGGCGGTCTCCGTCTGATCCGGACTTCCCACGGCGGCGCTCAGGGCCTCGGCGGTGAAGGCGTGACCGGGCTCGGCGCGCAGGGCGGCGAGCAGCTTGGCCTGGAGGGCCTGGACTCCGCCCGCGGCCTTCTTGCCGGCTTCGACGCCGGGCTGGTGGTAGGCGTTGATGTTGATGAGCGACGCGTAGAGGCCGACCACGCGCTCGTAGAGCGCGATGAGGAGGCCGAGGGTGCGTGGCGAGACCTCGTCGAGGGTCAGCGTGAGGGAGGCCCGGTCCTTTTCGGAAAGCGCATCGCGGGTCCCGAGGAGGAACCCGTGCAGGTAGTCGCCGCTGGTGATGCCAGGGTCGACCTCAATGCCGGCGCCTGGTCGGTCGCGGAGCACCTCGATGAACGTGACGAAGAAGTTGTTCACGCCCTCGCGCAGCTGCTGCACGTAGGCGTGCTGGTCGGTCGAACCCTTGTTTCCGTAGACCGCGATGCCCTGGTTCACGAGCTGGCCCGCGCGGTCGAACTCCTTGCCGAGCGACTCCATGACGAGTTGCTGCAGGTAGCGGGAGAAGAGAAGGAGACGGTCCTTGTACGGCAGCACGACCATGTCCTTCGCCCCGCGCCCATCGGTCAGATGGTACCACATCAACGCGAGCAGGGCGGCGGGGTTCTCGAGCGTGACCGGGTGTCGGGTCACGGCGTCGGCGTCGGCGGCCCCGGCGAGCAGCGCGTCGATGTCGATTCCCTGCAGGGCGGCGGGGAGGAGGCCCACGGCGCTGAGTTCCGACGTGCGACCACCGACCCAGTCCCACATCGGAAAGCGCGCAAGCCAGCCGTCGCGGATTGCGGTTTGGTCGAGCTTGGAGCCGGCGCCGGTGATGGCGACGGCGTGGTGGGCGAAGGTGAGCCCGGCGGCGCGGAAGGCGGCGGCGGTTTCGAGCTGGCCGTTGCGCGTCTCCGGGGTTCCCCCGGACTTTGAGATCACGACGACGAGCGTGCGGGCGAAGGTGGCGCGCAGGGAGGCGAGGGTCGTATCGATGCCGTCGGGGTCGGTGTTGTCGAGGAACGCGACCTGCAGACGATCGCGCCCGGGCTGACCGAGGGCGTGGTGCACCAGTTGCGGGCCGAGGGCGGAGCCCCCGATCCCGACCACCAGGAGACGGGTGAACGGTCCCTGCGGACCCCGTACCTCGCCGGCGTGGACGCGGGCGGCGAAGTGCTTGATCGCGGCGACGGTCTCGGTGATTTCGGTGGCGATGGCGGCGGTCGGCGCGAGGTGCGGTGCCCGCAGCCAGTAGTGGCCGACCATCCGACCCTCGTCGGGATTGGCGATGGCGCCTGCCTCGAGGGCCCGCATCTCGGCGAACGCGCGCTGCATGGCGTCCTCCCTCGCAGCGAGAAAACCGTCAGGAAACGGCGCGCGGCTGAGATCGAGCGAAAGCCCGAGCGAAGGGAACGGCAGGTGGAATTGCTTGAAACGATCCCAGGTCATCGGAGACGGAACGGCGGAGGGAGACGGAGGCCAGCCGAGGGCGGCGTGGCGGAGCGAGGTGAGGGAGGGGCGGAGGCGGCGGATCAGAGCGCCGGGGCGGCTGGCTGGAGCGCCGGCGGCGACCGCCCGCGAAGGGCCCCGTCGACCGTGGCGGACGTGCTGAGATCGGACTCAGAGCGTCTTGTCGGTGACGGCGCCCTCGGAGGCGGAGGTGACGAGGCGCGCGTATTTTGCCAGCACGCCGCGCTTGGCCTTTGGCTTGCCGGGCTTCCATGCCTTGAGGCGGGCTTTCACGTCCTTGGCCGGCAGATCCAGGGACAGCGTGTTGTTCACGGCGTCGATCGTGATCGGGTCGCCGTTGCGGATGACGGCGATCGGTCCCCCGCTGGCGGCCTCCGGGGTGATGTGACCGACGACGAACCCGTGGCTCCCGCCGGAGAAGCGGCCGTCGGTGATGAGGGCGACCTCCTTCCCGAGGCCCTTGCCCATGACGGCGCTGGTGGGGGAGAGCATTTCCCGCATGCCCGGGCCGCCGCGCGGACCCTCGTTGCGGATGACGATGACATGGCCCGCCTTGACCTTGCCATCGAGGATGCCGCGAAGCGCGGTCTCTTCCGACTCGAAGACGATGGCCTTGCCGGAGAACCGCAGGCCCTCCTTGCCGGAGATCTTGGCGACGGAGCCCTCGGGGGCGAGATTGCCGTAGAGAATGCGGAGGTGGCTGTCGGGCTTGATCGGGTTGGACAGGGGGCGGATGACGTCCTGATCGGCCGGGTAAGGGGCGACGTTGCGGAGGTTTTCGGCGACCGTGCGGCCGGTCACGGTGAGGACATCGCCATGGATGAGGCCGGCATCGAGCAGCATCTTCATCAGCGGCGGCAGTCCCCCGATGCGCACGAGGTGGGCCATGCCGTAGCGGCCGGACGGCTTGAGGTCGGCGAGGACGGGGACCCGCTTGCCGATGCGGGTGAAGTCGTCGATCGAGAGCTTGACGCCGGCCTCGTGGGCCATGGCCAGCAGATGCAGGACCGCGTTGGTCGAGCCACCGAGCGCAATGATGACCGTGATGGCGTTCTCGAAGGCCTTCCGGGTGAGAATGTCGCGCGGGCGGATGCCGGCCTTAAGGAGGGCCAGAGCGGCCTCGCCGGCGCGACGACAATCCTCCTTCTTCTCGGCGCCGATCGCGAGTTGGGCGGAACTGTTGGGCAGGCTGAGTCCGAGCGCCTCGATGGCGGAAGCCATCGTGTTGGCGGTGTACATGCCCCCGCACGAACCCGGACCCGGGATGGAGCACGCTTCGACCTTGGCGAGACCCGCCTCGTCGAGCTTTTTGGCGGCATACTGGCCGACGGCCTCGAAGACGGAGACAATGTCGCACTCCTTCTTCGAGTCCGGGTGGATGCCCGGGAGGATGGTGCCCCCGTAGACGAAGACGCTGGGCCGGTTCAGCCGCGCCATGGCCATGACGCAGGCGGGCATGTTCTTGTCGCAGCCGCCGATGGTCACGAGGGCGTCGAAGCCCTCGGCCCCGGCGACGGTCTCGATGGAATCGGCGATGACCTCGCGGGACACCAGCGAGTAGCGCATGCCCGGCGTGCCCATGGAGATGCCGTCGGAGATGGTGATGGTGCCGAAGATGATGGCCTTGCCGCCGGCGGCGTTTGCGCCGGCCTCCGCCTCGCGGGCGAGCTGGTCGATGTGCATGTTGCACGGCGTGACCATGCTCCAGGTGGAGGCGATGCCGACGACCGGTTTCTTGAAGTCCGCGTCGGTGAAGCCCACGGCGCGGAGCATCGAGCGATTGGGTGCGCGGTCGGGACCGTCGAGCACGATGGACGAGAACGGGCGGAGATCGGCAGGGGAGGAACTCATGGAGGCAAAGGGCGGAAGATGACACCACAGCGGGTGGGTCGCGGCAAGCGGTGTTTTGGCGACTCCCGCAAGGGCCTGCTTTCGAGGTTGCTTCAGCGGACGCGGCTCGCATCACTCCCGGGTCTCCCGGCATGGCGTTCAACCTCCAGAAAGTCCTCAAGGCGCTGCTCCTCTCATCGAACCAGGCGCTCTCGATCAAGGACATCCAAACGGTGTTCACGCGGTTCCACGATCAAGCGGTCCTGCCGCTCGAACCGGCGGAGACCGCGGCGGAGGGCGCGACCGAGTCCAGCCCGGCGGGTGCGCCGCCGGAGGCGGCGGAAGCGGTTGCAGCGCCGGCGCCGGCGGTCGATGAAGCGGCCGAGGTGGTGGTCGAGGGTGGGGAGGGAAGCGCGCCGGCGGATGACGACGTTTATGGTGACGTGCCCTCGCTGGTGACGGCGACGCAGATCCGCGAAGCGATGCAGGGGATCGCGGAGGAATTCCGCGCGCGCGACGATGCCTTGCTCCTCATTGAGGGCCCGACGGGATTCCGCCTCGTGACCCACCCGCGGTTCGGGCGCTGGATCCGCATCCTGCGGGACGAGCCGCCGCCGGTGAAGCTCACGCAGTCGGCGATCGAGACCTTGGCGATCGTGGCCTACCGCCAGCCCGTCACCCGCACCGAGATCGAGACGGTGCGCGGGGTCTCGGCGGAAGCCGGCATCAACAAGCTGCTTGAACGCGAACTCATTTACATCGTCGGCCGCGCCGATTTGCCGGGACGGCCGTTGCAGTACGGCACGACGGACAGGTTCCTCGAGTTCGTCGGGGTCAAGTCTCTCGTCGAACTTCCGTCCTCGGACGTGCTCTCGCCGCGCCAGATCGATGAGTGGCTGAAGAATGCGATCAACCCGAAGCCCATCACCGATGCCGAGATGGGCCTGCCGCTCGAGGAGGGCGAGGGTGATTCGCCGAATTTTGAGCCGGTGTCCGTTGTGTCGGCGCCGCCCCCGGCGGATTCGCCGGCCGATGTTCCCGGTCGGCCCGATGAGCCGACGTCCGAGCCCACCGCGACCCCGCTCCCCGCCTGATGGACCTCGCCGCGATCCGCTCCCAAATCGATGTGCTCGACCGGCGCATCGTCGATCTGCTGAACGAACGTCTCGCGCTGGCCGCGGAGATCGGCCGTCTCAAGCGCAGCCAAGGGGGACCGATCTACGTCGCGGAGCGCGAGGATGCTGTCCTGCGAAAGGTCTGCGCGCTGAACGGCGGGCCGATCAAGGATGATGCCCTGAAGGCGATCTACCGGGAAATCATGTCGGCCGCGATCGCGCTCGAGAAGCCGCTGCTCATTTCGTACCTCGGCCCCGAGGCGTCCAACACGCATGCGGCGGCGATGCGGAAGTTCGGCGCGAGCGTGGAGTACCATGCGATGCCGACCATCGCGGATCTCTTCACGGCGGTGGAGAAGGGGGAGTCGGATTACGCGGTGATCCCCATCGAGAATTCGACCGAGGGCAGCGTGCGCGAGGCGCTCGACTGCTTCGTGGAGAGCGACCTCAAGATCGTCGCCCAGATCTATCTCGAGATCACGCACGCCCTGATTTCCGCGAGCCCGATCGAGCAGATTGAGCGCGTGTGCTCCAAGGACCAGGCGCTGGCGCAGTGCCGCCACTGGCTGCAGCGCCACGTGCCGCACGCCCAGTTGGTGGACGCACCGAGCACTTCGCGGGCGGTTCAGATCGCGAAGGAAACCCCGGGAACCGCCGCAATCGCGAGCGAGTTGGCGGCGCAGTACTACGGCGTGCCGGTGCTGGCGCACGGCATTCAGGACAAGGCCGACAATACCACGCGGTTCTTCGTGGTGGGCAAGCGCCCGTCAGGGCCGGTCGGCAACGGCCGCGACGTGAGCAGTTTCCTGATTTCGCTGGGCGACGAGGCGGCGGCGCACTCCGGCGCCCTGCTCAAGATGCTGATGCCCCTCGCGGAGCGCGGGATCAACCTCTCGAAGATCGAGTCGCGCCCCAGCAAGAAGCGCCCCTGGGATTACTACTTCTTCATTGACGTGACGGGTCACTACGACGATCCGGCGATGAAGCAGGCGCTGGTGGAGCTGAAGCAGTTCTGCCCGATGGTGAAGTGGCTCGGCAGCTATCCGTCGGTGGCCTGAACGGACGGGCGGAAGTCATGGATCACCCCGGCCTCAGGATCGGATTTGTGGGAGCGGGAGCTAATACCCGCAGCCGGCACCTCCCGGGCTTCCGTTCGCTCCCGGACGTCTCCTTCACGGTCGTCGCGAACCGCAGCCGGGAGTCCTCGGAACGCGTGGCGCGGGAATTCGGGATCGGGCGGGTGGCGGCGGATTGGCGGGAGGTGGTGGCGGCGCCGGACGTCGATGCGGTGTGCATCGGGACGTGGCCGTACCTGCACGCCGAGATCACGCAGGCGGCGCTTCGGGCGGGAAAGCACGTGCTCACGGAGGCCCGGATGGCGTCCGATGTCGCGCAGGCCGAGGCGATGCTGGCGGAATCGAGGCGGCATCCGCACCTTGTGGCGCAGATCGTGCCGGCACCGCTGACGCTGACGATGGACGCGCTCGTACGCGGGTTGCTGCAGGACGGTACACTCGGCGAGGTGCGTGAGGTCACGGTGACGCACGCGACGGGACAGTGCAGCTCGGCGGATGCGCCCCGTTCCTGGCGGCAGGATCGCGGTTGGAGCGGCTGCAACACCCTCAGTCTGGGCATTTACTACGAGACGCTGCTCCGCTGGTTGAATCAGGACGCGGCGGTCTTGGCTGCGGATGCGGCGGTCTACACTCCGTTCCGGCGCGATCCCGAATCGGGTCAGCCCCGACCGGTGGAGGCGCCGGACACCCTGACCGTGCTGGGTCGCTATCCGGCTGGAGCTCGGTTGGTCATGCACCTGAGTGCGATCGAAGCGGGCTCCGGACGGAACGAGATCCACCTCAACGGCAGTCGCGCCAGCCTGCGGGTGGACCTTGGCGCGGGGGCGTTGATCCTGACCCCGCACGGGGAGACCCCACGGTCCCTGGCCGTGCCCGCGCTGCCGGATGCAGGGTGGCGGGTGGAGGCGGATTTCGTTGCGAGCATCCGGGAGCATCGGCCGGTGCGCCTGACGGATTTCGAGACGGGAGTGCGCTACATGCGCTTCACCGAGGCCACGTGGCGGGCGTGGCGTGCGGTGGCGCCCTGAGGGTCCGCCGTGCCCCCGTCCCTCGGGGCGGGAGTACTGACATGGGGGCACTGGCACGGTCCGGCCCGAACCGCGAGGCGAGCGGGCGGTTGCCGCCTTTGGGGCAAAAAAACGCAGCCCGATCGGGCTGCGTTGAGACAGGGGGGCTGGGAGCCTGCTTAGACCACGGAGACGAGGCGATGGGCCTTGTCGTAGGCGACCACGCCGTCCTTGAGCGCGAAGAGCGTCCAATCGCGACCGATGCCGACATTCTTGCCGGCGTGCAGGCGGGAGCCGCACTGGCGGACGAGGATGTTGCCGGCGAGGACGGACTGACCGCCGAAGCGCTTGACGCCGCGACGCTTGGAATGGCTTTCGCGGCCGTTGCTGGATGTTCCCTGACCTTTCTTGTGAGCCATGACGAGGTTCTCCTGATCGGTTAAGCGTTGATGGTTTCGATCTTGATGACCGAGAGCTCCTGGCGGTGGCCCTGCTTGCGCTCGTAGCCCTTCCGCTTCTTCTTCTTGAAGACGACGACCTTCTTGCCGCGCTTGTTCTCAAGCACCTTGGCGGTGACCGAGGCGCCGGCGAGGCGGGGCGTGCCGACCTTAAAGGCAGCGCCTTCCCCGGCGGCCAGAACGTCGGTGATGGTAACCGTCGCGCCCTTCTCCGTGTTCGGGAAGCGGTTTACGGTCAGGACATCGCCCTCCGTGACGACGAACTGCTGCCCTTGGGTCTTGATCGTGGCTTTCATAAAAGGAAACCGCGGAATAAGGGGTTTTTGAAGCGGCCTAGCAAGGAGATATTTCGGGAACGCTAGGGGGTGGGGGCGAGCCGGCTTTGGTTTCGCTCCTTGGTTCGGGCATTCTCCGCCTCGATGGCCGCATTTTGCATCTCGATTGCCTGATAGTAGTGTTGGCGGCGCTTGTAATCAGGGGGCAGGACGCCCCGGGTGAGCAGCGCGCGTTCGGCCTCCAACTCGAGTTCACGCTGGGCGCGGAGTCGGGCGAGGCGGGCGGCTTCCTGTTCGGCGCGTTCGCGGCTGAGGCGCTCGGTTTCGGCGAGGCGGCGCAGGGCGTCTTCGCGGGCGCGTGCCGCCTCGGCCGCCTCGCGTTCGCGGAGTTCGGCGAGTCGCCGGGCTTCGCCGGAGGCGAGGTCCCGCTCGCGGGCGAGTCGGGCCTGCGTCTCCGCGGCCTCGCGGGCGGCGTGCTCAGCGGCGAGGCGCGCGGCCTCGGCGGCGGCCTGTTCGGCCCGCAGGCGGGCGAGTTCGGCCTCGGCGCGTTCGGCATCCTGCTGGGCCTTGAGGGCACTGAGGCGATGCGCCTCGGCCTGTGTCCGCGCGAGGCGAGCGGCTTCGTTCTCCCGTTCCAACGCCGCAGCCTGCTCCGTCGCGGCGAGACGGGCAGCGCGCTCACGCTCCGTCACCCAGCGATACGCGCGCAAGCCGAGGAAGACCAGCAGAGCAACCCCGAGAACGAGAAGAACGTGAGAGGTGCGTGTTTTCATGGTTTGTAGGGGAACACCGGCGGGACTCCGCGCGCGCCCGGGCGGGAGCCTCGCTGACGAGGGCGACGTTCGCGCGGGAGACCGCCGCATCCGACCGGCCGGTGCGCAAAAGGTGCCGTTGCATTCTTCCCAGCGCAAGTCGTGTCGTCTTGCGCGCAAAGGGCACCGCTCCGTTTTACCGCCGCTGGGGCCGGTAGAAGACGTAGTTTACGAGGAAGCTCAGTCCGAAGATGCCACTCAGGGTGCGGATGTTGCGCATGGCGCCGACGACGCTCGTCAAAGAACTTGCCGACGGCTCGTGGACGCGGAGGAGCCAGAAGGCACCCGTACAGGCTAGGACGGGCTGCACGATGAAGCACAGATGGTAGACGAGGAGCGGATCCGTGCTCCACCGCGCCAGGGCCCAGTCGAGGGACGTGCCGCCGAGGACTGGAGCAGCGGCCGCGACCACCGACGTCACGGAAAGGTAGACGCCGATGGCGAGATTCTTGGCGGCGACCGGGATCAGCTTCAGCAGGAGCGTGAACTGCCCGAGGATGAAGCCCGCGCTGGTCATCCCGCTCCAAATCCACTGCCCGTAGAGAACGAGGCTGTTCTCCGGGGTGAGGAAGCACCACGTCACGTTGCCCGACTGCCAGAGGAGAAGCGACACGGCCATGACCGCCTTGTTGCCGTAGCGGTCGAGCAGCTTCCCCCACGCCGGCAGGGAAGCCGCCCCGCCGAGGGCGGCGAGCGTCGAGAAGGTGCCGACCTGAAATGCGCTGAGTTCCAATTCCTCGAACATGAAGACGTGGTAGAAGGGACCGTAGCAGTTGGCCGCAAAGGACCACACGGCACCGAATCCCACGAATGCCAAGAGCGACTTCGAACGGCGGATCAGGGCAATCTGGTCACCAAGCGGCAGAGCAGCCTTGCGGCCGTGTCCGTGCGAGGCGCCCGCGGGGGTCTGCCAGATCCAGACCACGGAGAGCATCCGCAGGAGCACGGCTCCGAGGATGATCGCCTGAAAGACCCGGATGGAGTAGTTCCAGTGTTCGAGCGCCCAGCCGGTGACGACGAGGAACGTCATGGTGGCCAGCGACAGCAACTGGTTGCGCCGAGAGAAGTAACGGCCGCGGAGACGGGAGGGAACCCACTCCTGAATCCACGCGTTCCAGCCCACACCGGCGAGGGACGCCGCGAAGCTGGACACGAAGAACCACACCGCGAGCCATCGGCCGACGGCGAGTGGATCGTGACGAGGCATTACTTCCAAGATGACGATCAAGGCGGCCCACGAGAGCAGATGAGCCGTCACGGGGACGTAGACGTGTGCCTTGGCGGAGAGGCGGCGCGACACCCATGGGGCCACGAAGACTTGCAGGAAGTTGCAGAGGAAGGGCAGTGCGGCGATGAACCCGATTGTCGCCTTCGGCAAGTGCAGCGACTTGGTGAACAGCGCGGATAGAAAAACGTTGACCGGCAACGAGATGGCAACGAGCGGGGTCCCGGCCATGCCCTCGGCGGTACACAGGTTGAGGGAGCGGCGGAAAGCGGCTCGGAGTTGCTGGCGGTGGTGGCGCGGCTGGGTGACCTTCACGTCGGCGGGTGAAGGAGGGTGTCCGTTCCGGTCGGAGTAGAGAAGCAAAACGCGTCGGCCGCGAAATTACGGTTGCTTTTCGTCTGCGCGGCCCGGGGCGAACAGCGCGAACGCGACGTCTGCGATGTGCCCGAACTATTCCGCCGACTCCGCCCGCCCGGCGCGCAGGGCGCGCGCCAACGCGGCCGGATCGCACGTGGTGCGCTGCGGGTCGAATCGGAGAATCCTTACCGTCCGCCCGAGGGGAGCCCATTGCCGCGGGTCGGTCGGGCCGAAGAGCGCGTGCACCGGTGTGCCGACGGCCGCCGCGAGGTGGGTGACGCCCGTGTCGTGGCCGGCGTAGGCCGACGCGCGGGCCAGCGCGGCGGCGAGAAGGGGCAGGTCCCACTGCTCGGCGATTTGGATCCGGGAGGAGGCAAGGGTCCGAAAACGCGCCGCGAGCGGGGTGTCCGCCTCGCCGAGTACGACGAGGAGGGGAACGGGATCAAGGCGGTCGATCAACTCGAGCCAGAGTTCCGGCGGCGCGTTCTTGGTCGGCGAGCCGCTGCCGGGATGAAGCGCGATGAACGGAGACGGGAGCGTGATCTGGTTCCGTGCGCGTTCGGTCGCTTCGGGGCCGGGATCGAGGGGCGTGAAGTCCGCAGGATCCTGACGATCCGCGGGCGCAATCGCGGCGACCGCATCCACCCACTGCCTCCACACGGGTCCGGCCCCCGGTGCTGGATCGATCCGCAGGGCCCGCTGTCCCGCACGTCGCGGGAAGTGCCGCATCACGGCCCCGTCCGCATCCGGCCAGCCGACGATGACAAGGTCGAAGTCCGTCACTATCGCCGCGAGCGGCTCCGGCAGCGGAGGGTCGCCGTAGAGCGCGGCCCACCGCGCCTCGTGCTGGGAATGGACCGAGTCGATGATCCCCGCGTCGACCGCGAGTTGCGCGGCGGCCGCGTTGCCGACGAGCTCGATCCGGGCGGTCGGGAACGCGGCGCGGAGCGTGCGCAGCAGAGGCAGCGTGAGCAGGAAATCACCCAGTGCGCCGCCGCGGAGGACGAGGACTGACCTCATTGACCCGGCCCCGGCGGCGAGGCGCTCGCCGGTCCGGAGGCGGCCGCGGTGGGCGGACGATGCTCGACGAGGGTGAGGAGCGCGGTGCCGAAGTTCAGCTTGAGCTGCATCTGCACGGGCAGGCGCGGTTCGCGCTCGGAGACCCAGACTTTGATCTCGCCTCCTTTGCGGAAGACGCCGCGCGGCTCCTCGCTCTCCATGGACGGCACAAGACGCAGGGTCGGCACCGGACCTTTGGGTGTGCGCACCGTCTCCCGGCCGTCCGCCCGCAGGACGATCGGATAGAGGTCGCGCCCGAAGTAGACCAACGCCTCCTGCCGGTCCCCGACGCCCGCCTGCCACTCGCGGGTCTGGATCAGCGCGGAGATCAGGTCGGTGGGGTCGCCCTTGGGCAGCGCGAACTCTCGGTTACGGTGCGGTCGCGCCTCATCGGTGTGGGTGGCCACGCCGCGTGCGTAGTCGAAGACGGTCACGCTGCCCTGCTTCTTGGAACCCGCCTGGCCACTTTCCGAAGCCCGGATGATTCGCCCGGTTGCCTCGTCGATCAGGAGTTCGCCCCAGTTGTCGAAGGTGTAGAGTCCGCGCACCAGTCCGCGGGATGAGATCTGAGTCGTGACGCGGACGATTCCCCGACGGTCGAGCGTGTCGCGATGGGCCTCGATGATGACCTCCCCGGCGTTTCCGAACACGCCCCAGCCGGTGCGGTAGCGGAAGCGCTCGCCGTCGCGCAGGGCGGTGAAGGGGGCGGCGTTTCCGGCAAGCGTGGCCATGAGGGCGAGGGAAACGGCCAGCAGCAGGCGGAGGGTGCGAGCGGAGCGTTCCATTCAGTCGGAAGTCTGGCTCGATCCGCCTCCGGCGTCCAGCCCGGGAAGGAGATCCGCCGGGCGGTTCCAGTCGACCGCCGCCGCCGCGAGCGTCCGGCAGGTCGACAGGCGGTCGATGTCCGCCACCGTCTTGTCGTCCCGGATGCGCACGATCCGCGGAAAGCGCAGGGCGAAGCCGCTGTCGTGCCGCGGGCTCGGCTGGATCGCGTCAAAGGCCACCTCGAGGACGAGATCCGGGACCACGGTGCGCCGGCGGCCCTGCACCTCCAGGGTCCGGTCCAGAAAGTGGTCCGTCAGGCGGGCAATCTCAGCGTCGGTAAGGCCGGAGTAAGCCTTACCGACCGTGAGGAGGCGATCGCTGTCGTCGTCCCGGACCGCGAACGTGTAGTCGCTGAGGACGGCCTTCCGTTTGCCGTGGCCGGTCTCGACCGCCACGACGACGACATCGAGGGTGGCGGCGGCCTTCTTCAGCTTGAGCCACGCGAGGCCGCGGCGGCCCGGAGTGTAGGGGCTCGTGGGATTCTTGGCCATGAGTCCCTCGTTGCCGCGACGCCGCGCGGCGGCGAAGGCGAGTTCGATCTCCTCCGCCGAGTGCGCGCGGCGGACCGGGGCGAGCTGCAGCGCCGGGATCGACCTGCGGTCCGCGCGTTCCGCGAGCAGGGCTTCGAGTCGGGCGCGCCGCTCGGCGAGGGAGAGGCGGAGCAGCGACTCGTCCCCGACGCGGAGGAGGTCGTAGCAGGAGAGGCTGACCGGGATCTCCGCGCCGAGGAACAGGTCGTCGCCCTTCCGGCCGAGGCGCCGCTGCAGTTCCGCGAAGGGCAGGGCGCGACCGTCGCGCCAGGCGAGGAGTTCGCCGTCGATGATCGCGGTGGTGCCGAGCTCGCGGGCGGCGGCGACCAATTCGGGAAATTGATCCGAGATGCGCCGCAGGTCGCGGGAAAAGAGCTCGGCCCGACCCGGCGCGGTGTGCAGCTGGCAGCGGATGCCATCGTACTTCTCCTCGATCCAGACCGGCGTGCCGAGCCGCGTGATGATCGCGCCTGCATCCGGTTCCGGGCTGGCCAGCATGAATCCGATCGGCTGATACAGCGCGGCCTCGAGGGTGCCAAGGGTGCCGGCGCGAGTCGCCGCCAGTACCTCGCCGAGGTCGCCATTGATCATGACCGCATCCCTGACAGCCTCGATCGGGACCGCGGTTGAGGCGGCGATCGCCTCCTCGACCAATCCCTCCCGGAGGCCAATCCGCAGGTCGCCGGTGAGGATCTTGATCACGTACTTGGTCTGGTCCGGCGACAGCGCGCGGAAACAACTCTCCAAGAGCGCCAGCTTGGCGGCTGGACCCGCGGAGCGGGCGAGGCGATCGAAGAGCTCACCCACGTCACGCAGGCCGAGGGGCCGCGGCTCGACTCTCCCGCCGAGGAGGGCCTCGGCCGTCTCCCCGCTGTCGCCGAACCGCAGGTAGGCCCGGCGAAAGTCGTCCGGGGTGGCGCCGGCCACCTCCAGCACGGCGCGGCGGATCAGCGACCAGCCGACCTGCAGGGTGCGTTCGTCGGCGCGCGCCAGCGGGCGGGCCGTGAAGTAGCGGGTGGCGAGCGCGGCCTCCGGGGTCGGCAGGGAGCGGAAATACTCGGCCAGCAGCGCGACCTTGTCGGTGCGTCCGGTGAGAGTCCGGAGGGCCTCGGCGGTCGCGGCAAAACGGCCGAAGTCGGTGGTATCCTCCTCGACCCGCCCGGCGGTCGGGGCGGCGGCCGGGCGTTCGGGGGCGGACGAAGGCGGTCGGGCAGTGGGGGACGGCGCGGGCTCGTGGAGCGCCATCTCCAGCTGGTTGTCTTCATTGATCGCCCACGCGTCGAAGCCCCGTTCGCGCAGGGTGCGCGCGAAGTCGGCGGCGAAGCCGTGCAGGGTGAGCACGCGGCGCGGCTGCACGCACTCAACCATGCGCAGCAGGTCCGGGAAATCGGCGTGGTCCGAGAGCGGGAACGCTGCATCGCAGCCGGAGCGGAAGCGGATCGACGGATCGAGCGCCCAGCCGGTGATCGTGGCCGTCCGGCGCCGCGGCAATCGACGGAGGAAGGCGGACTGCGGGGATTGCGGGGGGCATAGGACCACGTGCCCCGGGGCTTCCGCCTCGTCGAAGGTCCGGTACGCCGGGAACCGCACGCCGAGTTCCTCGTAGACCGCAGTCATGCGTGCCGTCTGCGGGTGCAGCATCACCGGGAGTCCGTCCTGCGTCAGGACGGAGAGCAGTTCCTGGCTCTTGCCGAGGCTGTAACCGAAGAGCACGGGCGTTTCGCCCTCCTGCAGGGCCTCGCGGCAGAAGCGCCGGATGTCGGCCAGCACGGTGGCGGTCGGGGGAAAGACGTACTGCGGGCGGCCATAGGTCGTCTCCATGATCAACAGGTCGGCCGCAGGCGTGGCACAGGGCTCCGCGGACAGTCCCGGACGCAGCTTGAAGTCGCCGGTGTAGAGGAGCCGGCCGTGCTCCGGATGGGCGATGAGGCATTGGGCCGACCCGAAGATGTGACCCGCCGGGTGCAGCGTGAGCGTGGCGCCCCGGTCGAGGGGGATGGTCTCGCCGAAGGACACCGTGCGGTAGGCGCGGGCGGCGGGCAGGCGGGCCTGCATCAGCCGGGCGGTGCCCTCGGAGCAGAGGACCTCTCCGTGCGCGGCGAGGTGGTCGAAGTGCGCGTGGGAGACGAAGGACCTCGGCGTCGGGAAGTGTGCATCCAGCCACCAGCCGATCTGCGGCAGCCAGAGTCCGTTGCGGTACTGCACATCCCAAGCCATGGCCGTCAGGGTTGGCGTCCGGGCTCTGCGGTGGCGCCCCGTTGGCTCACGCGGCGAACCACCACGCGATCACGCCGGCCAGCGCGAGGCGGTAGAGCGCGAAGGCGGTCAGGCCATGCCGGGAGAGATGACGCAGGAGGAAGCGGACGGCGACGGCGGCGGAAAAGGCGGCGGTGATCGCGCCGACCAGCACGGGGGTCCAGCCGAGCCCCGCGACCATGGCGGGTCCGGTTTGCACGCCCTTGTAGAGGGCGGCGCCGGCGAGCACGGGGAGCCCGACGAGGAAGCTGAACTCGGCCGCGCGCGCGGGGGCGAGCCCGCAGGCGTAGCCGCCCACGATCGTGACCATGGCGCGGCTCATCCCGGGCCAGAGGGCGAGGCACTGGGCGAAACCGATGCCCAAGGCTTGACCGGCGGAAAGATCGGCTCCGGTGCGGGAAGCGACGGGGGGATGCGAGCGCCGCCGCCGTTCTGCGGCCAGCATGAGCACCGCCCCCACCGCGAGGGCGGCGGCGACCGTTCCCGCGGAGAAGAGATGGGCCTCGATCCACGGGCCGAGCAGCAGGCCGGCGATCACGACGGGCGCCACCGCCAGCGCGACATTGCGGAGCAGGGTCCGTCCCGCGGCGCTCTGGCCGATCAGCCCGCGGAGCATGCTCCGCACCTCGGCGCCGCAGACGAGGAGGACGGCGAGGATCGCTCCCGCCTGAATCACCACCAGATAAGAGTCGACGGCCCGCTTGCGCGTGAGCGGGATGCCCTCCGGGTGGGCGCCGCCTGGGCGACGGTGCCACAGAACCTCACCGTCCGGGCCGCGCAAGGCCTCGGGCCGCGCCGGCACGGCGTGGCCCCCCAGCTCATGCCAGACACGCTTGCCGTCCGGCCCGTACCGAGGCGTCGCTTCCTCGAGCCCAAGGAGCTCCGCGGCGATGATCAGGTGTCCGGTGGAGGAGATGGGAAGGAACTCCGTCACGCCCTCGACGACGCCGAGGACGAAGGCCGCGTGGATTGGCAGCGGCGGCTCGGCCGGGGGAGGTGTGGGACCGGTCGTCGCTGACGCACGGGAGATCCAGACGCCGGCGAGCAGAATCACGAGGGCGAGGACGCGCACGCCCGGAACGTCGCCGGATTGGCGGGGTGGCGCAAATTTATTTGCGGCCGACGGACGCTCCGGGCTGTCTCGCGGGCTATGGGCCTTGAGGACTTGACCCGGACTTTGGCGGAAGGACGCGCGCTTGCCGACGCGGACGTCGCGTTCGCGGCGGCTTCGCTGGCGGACCCGGCGGGGAGCGAGGAAGGAAAGGCGGCCTTCCTGACGGCTCTCGCGACCAAGGGAGAGACGGCGGCCGAGATCGCCGCCTTCGCCCGGGAGTTTCGGGCCCGGGCGGTCGATCCCGGGGTCGGGGAATGGTCCGGCCGGGCGATCGACATCGTGGGCACGGGGGGTGACCACGCCGGGGGCTTCAATATTTCCAGCGTGGTGGTGCTGATTCTCGCGAGTGCGGGGGTCGTGGTGATGAAGCACGGCAATCGCGGCATCACGTCCAAGTGCGGCAGCGCAGACCTCCTCTCGGCGCTGGGAGTGAAGCTGGATGCCACGCCGGAGGTTGTGCGCCGCGCGCTGGCGGAGCTGGGCTACGCCTTCTTCTTCGCGCCGGCGTATCATCCGGCGTTCCGCCACATCGCCCCCGTGCGGAAGCTGCTCGCCTCGCGCGGGCAGCGCAGCGTCTTCAACATCCTTGGCCCGGTGATCAATCCGGGGCGTCCGGCGCACGTGCTGATGGGCGTGTTCTCGGCGGCCTGGGTCCCGGTGCTGGCGGACGTCCTGCAGGAACTCGGGGTCGAGGCGGGATTGACCGCGCATGGCGACCTTGGCGGCGGGCGCGGCATCGACGAACTGACCACGGCGACGCCCAATCGCGTGCGCGGGGCGGGACGGCTGCGCGAGATTGACGGTTGGTGGCAACCGCGGGATCACGGCTTCGGCTTGGGGACCTTCGACGGATTGCGCGGCGGCGACGTGGCGGAGAACCTCGCGATCGTGGATGCCATCCTGGAGGGCCGGGCACCGACGGTGCTGATCGACACGCTTCTCTTCAACGCGGCGACGGCGCTCTGGCTGACGCGCACGGTTCCGACCGTGCGGGAGGGCGTGGAACTGGCGCGGGATCGCCTTCTTGGCGGCGCGGTGCGGGCCAAGATTGCGGCGACGCGGGAGTTCTATGCCGCCTGAGATCGCGCGACGCTTCTTTGGCACGGACGGCATCCGCGGTCCGGTGGGCGGCCCGCTGATCAATCCGGACTTTGTGGCGCGAGTGGGTGCGGCGGCGGGGGCGTGGGTCGGTGGTGCCGGCATCGCGTTGCTGGGTCGCGATACGCGCGCCTCCGGCCCGGAAATCGAGGCGGCCACGGCGCGGGGAATCGCCGCGGCCGGGCTCTGCGTGGTGTCGCTCGGCATCCTGCCCACCCCGGCGATCGCGCGCGCGGTGCGGGATCGGCGTGCGGCCCTCGGGGTGATGGTCACCGCCTCGCACAACCCGGCGTCGGACAATGGCGTGAAGTTCTTTCGCCCGGGCGGAACGAAGCTCGACGATGCCGCGGAGCGGGAGATTGAGGCGCGGATCGCTGACGACGCCGGGCAGGGAGCGACTCCAACGCTCGCGGTGGATCTGTCGGCCCGCGAAGCCTACATCGAGGCGCTGGCGCGGTCGCTGCCGGCGGGCGCGCTGCTCGGGTGGCGCATCGCCCTCGACGTCGCGAACGGGGCGACCGTGGTCTCGAGCCCGGAGGTGCTGCGGCGGCTGGGCGCGGATCTGGAACTGCTGGGAGCAGCTCCGGACGGAATCAACATCAACGACGGGGTCGGCAGCGAGCATCCCGGCGCGTTGGCGTCGCGCGTGCGGGAGGTCGGTGCCCGGTTGGGCATCGCGCATGATGGCGACGGAGACCGTTGCGTGGTGTGCGACGAGCGCGGGGTCATCCTCGACGGTGACGAGGTGCTGACGATCCTCGGGCTGCATGCCTTGCGGAAGGGGCGGCTGGCGGGGCGGGAACTGGTGATCACGGTCCAGAGCAATCTGGGAGTCGATGAGGCGATCCGGGCGGCGGGCGGCACCGTCTTCCGCACTGCCGTGGGGGATCGCTACGTCTTGGAACGGATGCGCGAGTCCGGCGCCTCGCTGGGCGGCGAGTCCAGCGGGCACGTGGTGTGTGCGGATCTGGCGATGACCGGCGACGGGCTGGCGACCGCGCTGAGGTTGCTCGAGGTGATGCGCGAAACCGGTGCCCCGCTGTCGGAGCTTCGTCAGCAACTCCGCCGGTTCCCGCAGGTGACGCGGAACGTGCGGGTGATCGAGCGGCGCCCGATTTCCGGATGCGCCCGTCTCGCGGCCGAGATCAAGGCGCTCGAGACGGAATTGGCGGGCGCGGGTCGCGTGCTGGTGCGCTACTCGGGAACGGAGCCAAAACTGCGCTTGCTGGTCGAGGCGCGGGAGGACGCGGTGGCCCGGCGGGGCTTGGACCGTCTCGAGGCGGCGGCGCGAAGCGATCTTTCCCTCCCGCCGGAGGTGGCGTAGGGTCGCGCCATGATCGCCGGAATTCGTCTCAAGGTCTGTGGCCTGACTTCGCTCGTCGACGCGGAGGCGGCGGATGCGGTCGGCGCGGATTACCTCGGGTTCATTCTCTACCCACAGTCGCCCCGACACATCACGCTGGCGCAGTTTGTGGCGATGGCCGCGCGGCTGCCCCCGGGCCGCCGACCAGTGGCGGTGATGGTGGAGCCGTCCGCCGAGGAACTGGCTCCTGTCGCGGCGGCGGGTTTCGTGGCCGTGCAGATTCATTTTCGCGAGGAGACCCCCCTCGCGCATCTCGAGGCCTGGAGCGAGCGGGTCGGATCCGATCGGCTCTGGCTGGCGCCGAAATTGCCGCCCGGCCGCGAGCCCCAGCCAGCGTGGTTGCCGCTCGCGCGCACCTTCGTGGTCGACACCTTTCATGCGGCGGGTTTCGGCGGTTCGGGTCAGACCGGCGATTGGGCGGCCTTCCCGCGCCTTCGGGTGGCGCATCCCGACCATCATTGGATCCTCGCGGGCGGGCTGAAGCCCGAGAACATCGCCACGGCGGTGCGTCAGACGGGGGCGAGGTGGGTGGACGTGAACAGCGGCGTGGAGTCCGCTCCCGGCGTGAAGGACGCCGCGCGGCTGCGGGCGTTTGGCGCCGCGTTGCGCGCCGCGGCGACGGCGCAACCCTGAGGATGGCGCCGCCGCGGGACGAGCTGCGTGAACCAGCGAAGCGGACGAGTCATCGATCGAGAGTCCTCAGGACCTGCTCAGGTCGGGCCCGGCGGCCTTCCATCCGCGCCGCCAGGCACTGAGCAACGTTTCCTGCAACTCGCGGACCTCCGGCCGTCCGGCGAGATTCTCGTTTTCCTGGGGATCGGTGGCGTGGTCGTAGAGCTCGATGGCCTTGATCTCCCCGGGCGACTGCCGATTCACCCACACGGTGAGGCGGTGCTGCTCCGTGCGCATCGAATAGCCCATGAGACGCTCCGACGAACCGTTTCGCGGGTACTGGGAGGAGGCGGCGGACTTCCACGGGCGGTCGGGTTGGGAGAGCAGGGGGCGCAGGCTGGTGCCCTCGACCTGGGCGGGAATGGGCAGGCCGGCCAGATCGGCGAGCGTCGGGTAGATGTCGACGAACTCGACGAGGGATCGCGAAGCGCGGCCGTTGCCGGTCTTGTGGGGTGCGGCGATGATCAACGGAGCGTTGGTGTCGTTCTCGGAATTGCTGTGTTTGCACCACGCATCGTGCTCACCGAGTTTCCAGCCGTGGTCGCCCCAGAGCACCACGATCGTGTTGTCGGCGATGCCCAGCCGATCGAGTTCATCCAGCAGGCGTCCGATTTGGGCGTCGGTGTAGCTGATCGCGGCGTAGTAGCCGTGTTTCAGCTGGCGGGCCAGGTCATCGGGAATGGAGCCCTCCGGGATCCCGTGGTACGCCCGCATTTCATTGCCGGGCAGAATCGCATAGTCGGGCGCGCCGCGGGGACGGAAACGATTCGACGCGCGCGGCAGTTTCGCGGGATCGTAGAGGTCCCAGTACTTCTTCGGGGAGACGAAGGGCAGGTGGGGCTTCACGAAGCCGACGGCCAGGAAGAACGGCTCGCTCTTTCCCTTGAAGTCGCGCAGGCGCTCGATGGCGAACTGGGCGACTTTGCCGTCCTGAAAGGTATCATCGGGAACATCGGCACCCTCGAATGCCGGGCCGCGCGTATTGCGTCGGGAAGCGGGGGCTCCGGCCGCCGCCGCATTGGCTCCCTCCTCGCGGTTGGCGGCGGCCGCCTTGCGCCTCGACTTGCGACTGGAGCCCTTGTCCTCGTCCGCGGTCTGGTATTGGCGCTCGTGAAGCGCGAGATTCTCCGGTCGAGCGTACGGCGGGGCCTTCGGGGTTTGCCAAGGCGTCGACCACGTCGGAGCATCGTCGTAGCCACCGTGATAGATCTTGCCGGTGCCCTGCACGAAGTAGCCGTGCTGGCGGAAGAGCTGGCCCAGCGTCACGACGTCCGGCATCGCCGTGCGGAAGTGCGTGACCAGATCCCAGACCTGGGTCGTGTCGGGGCGGGCGCCGGTCATGACGCTGGAGCGCGACGGCGAGCAGACAGCCTGCTGGCAGTAGGCGCGCGTGAACGTGATTCCGCGCTGGGCGAGGCGGTCGATGTTCGGACTCTTGACGAGGGTGTTCCCGTAGCAGCCCAGATCGGTGCGGAGGTCGTCGACGACGATGAAGAGGACATTGGGCCGCTCCGCGGTCGCCGCGCCGAGACCAACGGTTTGCAGGGTGACGAGCAGCAGGATGTTCCGGAGGAGGCGGAGTGGGGCTGCGGACGGCGGCGAACTCATGGAAGGAGGCGGATGACGGAGGGCGGAACGTGCGGTGATTGTCCGAGAAGGTCGATCGGCGTTGAGGCAACCTCAGCGTGCCTTGCACCGGCGCGGACCGCTGAATGTCGGAAGACTCTCATTCGAGACCGGAGCGCGCAAAGGCGAAGGTAGTTATATTGTTAAGCACGCTCTGGCGAGGTCGCTCAAGCGCTAGCCGTCTGTGTCGTTTTACACATTACCAACCGCTCTCCGACATGGCCCTCTCCATTCTTCAGCGTCTGCTTGCAGTGCTCGGCTTCTCCAAGGGGAGAGCCGCGGCGGCACCCGTGGCGAGCGATGCGGCGAAGGCTCCGGCGCCGACTCCGGCGGAGAAGCCCGCTGCCGAACCGGCACCGATCGCTGCCAGCGGGGCTGCGGCGGCTGAATCCAAGCCTCGTCCTTCCCAGCGGCCCGAAAACGACGACCAGGCGGTCAAGCCGGAGGTCGCAATCCGGCAGATGTTGAAGGTGAAGTCGCTGGCGGATGCGGCGCGGCCGCAATCCCCGGAGGATGTCCGGGCCCAAACCCTGAACGACCTGAAGGCGCTCAAGGAACTGCCGGCGCTCAAGTCACTCGCGCAGGGATTTGCGCGGATCGTCTCCCGCCCGGACGTCGACGTGGACGAGGTGGTGGAGTCGATTTCCAAGGATCAGGGTCTTTCCGTGCGCATCCTCCGCATGGCGAATTCGGCGGAGGTCAGTTCCGAGCAGCGCATCGACAGCCTCGACGTGGCGGCGCAGATGCTCGGCGTGGACCGGGTGCGGCAGGCGGCGGACGCCGTGTCGATCCTCGGCCTTCCGAGCAGCGCGGGCGACTCGCTCGACTGGAAGCACCTCTGGATCCACGCGCTGGGCACGGCGGCGATCAGCGAGCGTCTTGAGGGATTGATCCGCGGCGAGCGCACTTCGGCGGTCTACGTTGCGGGGTTGCTGCACGACGCCGGCAAGATCGTGCTCTCGACGCTGCAGCCCGACGCGTATCGCGGGGTGCTGCTCGATGCGTGGAATGAACTGGAGCCGCTCGAGAGCCTGGAGGTCGCGCGTTTCGGGGTGGATCATGCCGAGGCGGGCGTGAATTTCGCCCGCCAGAACGTCATGGGCGAAATCATCGTGCAGGCGATCGCCCATCACGGCCGGCCGGACCGCGCCGAGACCCACCGTCTGGAGGTCGCGCTGGTGGCGCTGGGCAACTTCCTCGCCAAGGCCTACGGCGTGGGCTTCAGCGGTTCGCGTCTGACCGAGCGGGACGGCGAGTTCGCCGATCACCCCGCATGGGCGATCATCGAACAGGAAATTGGACGCCGCCCGGACATCGAGCACGTCTCTGACCAGATGAAGGTCTTCATCAAGCGGCTGCGCACGCAACTCGCGGCGCTGCGCGAGGGCCTTTAGTCCGCTCCAGCGTCGACTCTCGTCGGGGCGCGCCGGGGTGTGTTGGTTACCGCCTGACCGCAGTGCGGTTCACGGTGACGGCCTCGCCCGGCGCGCGCCGGTGACGACGCGGCCTCGCCGTCACGCCTCAAGCGGCGGCGGTTGCTGAAGGAGGGCGGCGGAGTCGGGATCGAGGAAGACCGTGGCCTGCGGATGCCGGCGCACGAGGGAGGCCGGGCACGCGGTGCTGATCGGCCCCTCGAGGGCGTCCCGGACGGCCTGCGCCTTGCGGGCTTCCGGCACGCAACAGACCCACGCGGCGGCGCGGAACAGGCCGGTGCAGGTCACGGTGATGGCCTCGCGCGGCACGGCGTCGAGGTGGGGAAAGTGGCCCTCGCCGACCTGCTGGCGGCGGCAGGCCTCGTCGAGGGTCACGACCTTGAGCATGGCCGGGTCGTTGAAATCGGCGACCGGCGGGTCGTTGAAGGCGATGTGGCCGTTCTCGCCGAAGCCCACGAAGGCGACGTCGATCGGACCCGCGGACAGCAACGCGGTGTAGCGCGCGATCTCGGCGGCGGGCGAGGGTGCGTCGCCCGCGATCAGGTGCATCGCCCGCAGCGGACGTCGTCCTGCCACGCGGGTGTTGAGCCAGAGGCGGAAGCTGGCGGAGTGCGTCGCGGGCAGGCCGACGTATTCGTCCATGTGGAAGGCCTCGACCCGGTCCCACGCGATGTAGTCGTCGGCCATCAAAGCGTCGATCAAGGCGAGTTGGGAGTTTCCGGTGGCGACCATGATCCGGGCGCTTCCGCGGGCCGCCAGGGCGGCGCGGATGAGGGCGGCGGCGGTTGCGGCGGCGGCGGAGCCGGATGCGGTGCGGGTGGCATGCCGACGGACGCGGGCGGTGCCGGCGTGGGTGAGGGTCGGCGGAAGAGGCGGGGTGGACATCGAGGGGAAGTGTCGGCTGGGTTCCCGGCGGTCGTCAAGCGGCGGCACCCGCGGCTCCGGGCGGTCTGCCGGGTTGCGTTTGGGCGCCGATGCTGCCTGCATCGGCGCGCCCCATGTTTCCCTCCCGAGTACGCCAGAAGCTGACCGCCGGAGAGCCGGTGATCTGCGCAAAGAGTTCCTACCTCCATCCGGAGATCGTCGAAATGCTCTGCACCTTCGGCTTCGACGGCATCTGGCTCTGCCTGGAGCACAAACGGATCGACCCCGCGCAGGTCGCGGCGCTCATCCAGGCCTGCCGCCTGCGTGGAACGGATGCGATCATGCGGGTGAAGCCGGCCAACTACACGGACGTCCTGTGGCTGCTTGAGACGGGCGCGCGCGGCATCATGCTCCCGCGGGTTCGGGACGTGGAGGAAGTGCGGGAGGCGGTTTCGATGATGAAGTTTCCGCCGGTCGGCCGCCGCGGCTACGACGGCGTGCAGCCCGAGGCGGGATTCGGCCGGATGGTGCCGGCGGAGTACATTGCGGAGGCCAACCGCGACACCTTCCTGGTGGTGCAGATCGAGGAGGTGGACGTCGTGCCGCAGATCGACGCCATCGCGGCGACCCCGGGCGTGGACGTTCTCTTCGTGGGGCCCAGCGATCTGACCCTCGGCATGGGGCGCTTTGGGCGCACCGAGGATCCCGAGGTGCAGGCGATCCTCCGGGAGGTGGTGGCGGCCTGCGCGCGCCACGGCAAGACGGCCGGCATCCCCTGCGCGGCGGAGCAGGTGGACCTGTACCGGCGGATGGGTTTCCGGTTCCTGAACGTGATCAGCGACTATCGCTGCGTGAGCGCCGGCCTGCGCAAGGTGCAGGCGGACCTCGCCGCGGCGGGCATCGAGCTCAAGGCTCCGTTTGCTCCGTAGTCCGCAGTATGCGCACGCTGGATACGCAGACGCTGCGGGGCCTCTGGGCGGCGGTGCCGACGCCCTTCGTGGGCGGAGGCGCGATTGACTTCGGCCGGTTGGCGGAGAACTGCCGGACGCTGCAGCGCGTCGGGGCGGACGGCATCTACACGACCGACAGCGATGGGGAGTTCTATGCGCTGGAGATGCCGGAGTTCGCCCGCCTGGCCCGCGGGTTCGGCGGGATCATGGCGGACCTCGGCGGCGATGCGCAGATGGGGGTGACGTGGATCAACACCGCCGGCGTGATCGACCGGATGAGAGCCAGTGTGGACGCGGGGATCACGACGGTGCACGTGGCGCTGCCGTTCTTCATGCCGTTGGTGATGGCGGACGTGCTGCGGTTCTTCGAGGCGCTGGCGCGGGCGGTGCCCGAGGCTCGATGGGTGTATTACGCGCATCCCAGCTGCCTGCCCCTGCTGAAAGGACGCGACCTAGCCAAGCTGGCGCAGGCGTTTCCGCAGCAGTTGATCGGCACGAAGCTCAATGCCTACGACCTGCCGGACCTGACCGACGTCTTCCTGCACGCGCCGGGCCTCGCGCACTTCGGCGGCGAGCGCAACCTCTTCAGCGCGGGGCCGCTGGGGGCGGTGGGCTGCTACAGTTACTGGATCAACTCGCTGCCGCGCTGGACCCGGCGCTTCTTCGACGCGTGCCTCGCCGGAGACATGGTGCAGGCGCGCGAGTGGCACCTCAAGCTGCAGCGCTGGGAGACCGTCCATCTGGCCGAGGCCCGGGCGCAGGGTTACCGCTACGGCGTCCTGAGCAAGGCGAAGGGGGCGGTGGCGGGACTGCTGCGTGACGACGGATCGACGCGGGCTCCGTACCACCCGATGCCTCCGGAAATGCTGGAGCGCCTGCGGTGTGACTTTCTGGAGTACTGGCGCGAGGAGCAGGCGGCCGAATGAGCGCGGCGGCGGCATCGGCAAGCGGGGGCGAGGGTGGATTGCTGGCCCGGCGCTGGCGCGTGACCGGATTCCTGATGGTGGCGGCTGCGATCAATTACGCGGATCGGGTCGCCATCTCGGCCGTGTTCCCGGCGCTCCGGGAGGAACTGGGACTCTCGGATGTGACCCTCGGGCTGGTGGGGTCGCTTTTCCTGTGGAGTTACGCGCTGGCCTCGCCGATCGCCGGGGTGGTGGCGGACCGCCTGCCCCGGACCACGGTGATCCTCGGGGCCCTGACCCTGTGGAGCGTGGTGACCGGACTGATCGGCCTCAGCACCGGGCTGATCATGCTCTGCGTGCTCCGGGCCCTTCTGGGTGTTCTGGAGAGCCCCTACCTGCCGGCGGCGGTGGCCCTGCTCGGGCAGCACCACACTCCGGCGACGCGGGCGCGGGCGATGAGCGCGCACTCCATCGGGCTAAATGCCGGGGTGATCTTCGGCGGCGGGTTTGCGGGGTTTCTCGCCGAACATTACGGTTGGCGGACGGGATTCGTGATCCTTGGCGGGCTCGGTCTGATCTGGGCCTTCTTCGGCCGGCGGTGGCTGACGGAGCCGCTGCCGGTCCGCCCGTCAGCGAACCCCGCGGCCTCGGGCTCGTGGCTCGCTGCCGTGCGTCGCGTGGTGGCGATCCCGTCGTTCCGTTTGCTGCTGCTGGCGGAAATGCTCACCGGCGTGACCACGTGGATCTTCCTGAACTGGCTCCCGCTCTATTTCCGCGAAACCTTCCAGATGAGCCTGGGTACGGCGGGACTGGTGGGTGCGCTCATGCTGCAGGGCGCGATGGTGACCGGGATCGCGGTGGGCGGGTGGTTCTCGGATCGCTACGCGCGGGAGGACGGGCGCCGCCGCATGCTGCTGCTGGCGGGCAGCTACCTGGTCGTCTCGCCGGTGCTCCTGCTCTTCCTCACCCGACCGGGCTTCGCGCTGGTGGTGGCGACGATCGCAACCTTTTCTTTCCTGCGGGGGTTTGGCGAGGCGAGCGAGAAGGCCGCCCTGTGTGAGATCGTACCGCCGCACGGACGCGCGACGGCGATGGGGTGCATGAACACGCTTGCGACGGCGGCGGGGGGCATCGGGGTGTTTCTCGCGGGGTGGTTCAAGGGTGATCTGGGACTGAACGTCGTGTTCAGTGCCTCGTCGGTGCTGCTGCTGATCAGTGGCCTCAGCCTGTTTTACGCGTACCGCGTCACGATGCGGCAGGACATGGCCCGCGTCGCCGCCGGCGGAATGGACGGCTGAGTCCGCGCTTCCGTCCCGCCGCCGGCTGCGCTTTGCTCGGGGCGTGACCTCCTCTCCGCCTTCCCCCGCCTTCGGCCTTCGCGCCGCCTTGCCCGACGACGTCCCGGCGATTCTCGGGCTCATTGCGGAATTGGCGGCCTTCGAACATCTCAGCGCGCAGATGGAGGCGACGGAGGAACGGTTGCGGCGGCATCTCTTCGGACCCCGGCCCGCGGCGGAGTGCTGGGTCGCCGAAGTCGACGGGGTGGTCGTGGCCTACGCCATCTACTTTCACAACTTCTCCACCTTCCTCGCGCAGCCCGGTCTCTACCTCGAGGACGTGTACGTCCAACCGGCGTTTCGGGGCCGAGGCATCGGCGGGGCGCTGCTGCGCGCGCTGGGGCGACTCGCGGTGGAGCGCGGATGCGGTCGCTTCGAGTGGACGGTGCTCGACTGGAACGAGGGGGCGATCCGGTTCTATCGCGGCCTCGGTGCTGCGGTTCTGCCCGACTGGCGGGTCTGCCGCATGGAGGGGGAAACCCTCCGCGCGTTTGGCGAGGGCGCGGGGCCGAAGGTGTCCGGCAGGGCGTGACGGCTGCCTTGGGTCGGCGGCCCCCCCGGACTTCGCTAGCGGCGGCGCGGCGGAAGAAGATCGGTGCGGACCACTTGGTCAACCGAGAGCTTCCCGGCGGGCAGGATGCCGAGTGACTCCAGTTGGGCGATCTGGTTGCGGAAGCGCTCCTCCGTGACCTGGCCGGTGAGGTCGCCTTGGGCGGGATCGCGGCCGGTCACGAGGCGCTCGCGGATGATCTGCTCCCGCGAGTAGGTGAGGAAGGCGTCGCTGGCGTTGGGGTTGCCCTGCTGCATCAGCGCGTGCGCCGCGGTGGGGTCGCCTTCGAGGTAATCGGTCCAGCCCCGGATGTAGGCGGCGAGGAAGGCCCGGGCGGTCGCGGCATTACGTTCGACCCACGGACGATTCGCGGCGAGCACGGTGTAGGCGTCGAACCCCGCGTCCCACGCATACAGGAACTTCGGCGGCTGGGCTCCGCCCTGCACGATGTGGAACGGCTCCGCGATGTAGTAGCCCTGTTGGATGAAGTCCCGGTTCCCGATGAAGTTCGCGACGGAGAAGTTCTGCGGGATCAGTTTGAAGTCGATGCCGTACTTCTTCTTCACGAAGGGAAGGAAGGCCCACTCCGGGCGCGCCATGAGTGTCTTGCCGTTGAGATCTTCGAACCGGCTGACGGGATTGTCAGCGTGCAGCATGAGCACGGAAGGATCGTTCTGGAACACGGCCCCAATGTGGATCACCGGCAGGCCCTCGGCGATGGCGAGGAGCACGTTCGTGCTGTCCTGCTGCGCGATGTCCGCCTGCCCGGTGGCGATCTTCGGCAGCGCAAAGGCGTTGGGTCCTCCGGGCAGCAGGACAACTTCAAGTCCCGCCTCGCGGAAGAACCCACGGGCTTGCGCCTGATAGAACCCGCCGTGCTCGGGCTCTGGGATCCAGTCGAGTTGAACGGTCACGCGAGTCAACGTCGCGGCAGCCGGAGTCGTCGCCGGCTTGTCCGCCGCGGGTGCTCCGTCGGACGCGCGTCGACAGGCCGGGGCAAGGATGCCGAGACCGAGCAAGGCGCTGAGGACGACGAGGCGGGGGAGAAGGCGGCGCATTCCGACACCATAGCGGGCCCTCGCGGCCCGGCAACCTGTGTTTCCGGATCCGCTTCCGGCGCCGCGTCCGAAGGTGGTCCGGGAGACCGATCGCGCGCGCCGCTCAGGCCCACCCAAAGACCCGCGCGGCGTTGCCGCCGAGAATCAGCGTCTCTTCGTGCGCGGAGAGACCCGCGGTGCGTACATCGTCGAGGTCCAGCGCGAACCCCGGCTTGCGGGCACGGCGCGGGTGGGTGAGCAGCGGGTAGTCCGTACCCCACAGGATGCGCTCGGGTCCGATGACATCGCAGACGCGGCGATAGATCGCCTTGTTGTAGAGCAGCGCCGAGGCAGCGGTGTCATAGAGCACATTCTGCAGGTCGCGGCTCACCCGAGTGCTGAGTTCGTAGAAGGGCAGGCCTCCACCCCAGTGGGCGAGGATGAACCGGACCTCTGGAAAGCGCCGGGCGAGTGCGCGATATTCGTCCAAGGGGGGCATCTTGCCCGCGGGTCCGGGTGGGGCAATGACGGGATCAGAGACGTGAAGGGTGACGGGGACGCGGTACTCGCGCGCGAGGGACATGAGGGCGTCCCACTCCGGCGAGGCGAAGGCGGTTTGGTGTACCTGCGGACAGAGTTCCCCGAGACCGATGAAGCCGGCGTCGAGTCGGCGTCGCGTCGCCGCGAGGGCGGGGGCGTCGGGCCGGGCCACGGCGGCGAAGGCGGAAAGGCGGTCGGGGTGCGCCTGAATCCACCTGTGGTACCAGTCGTTCTGCTCATCGGCGGTGGCCTGGTGCTGCCAGTACCAGCCTTGCAGAATGGCCCGGTCCACCCCGGCGTCATCCATGTGACGCAGCAGTTCGTCCACCGTGGCCCATCCCTGCAGCGACGGCCGCTCGGCCGGGGCTACGCAGGTGCTCCAACCCAATTCTCCGCGCGTGGCGGCCCATCCCCGCGGATCGCGCGCGACCTCGCTGGGATAAAGGTGCAAGTGCGAGTCGATGATCATGGTCGGGGAGGTCTGCTGGGCAGTCGGATCAACGGGCCGACGCCGGTGGGGCTGTCGTGGCGTCACCCTGAGGGACGGCCCTGCGGGACTGAATCACGAACGACACCGCCACCTCGAGGCCCGCCTGCCGGTAGAACCCGAGGGCGAGTGCGTGGTAGAAACCGCCGTGTTCGGCTTGCGGAGACCCGTCCGACCGCAGACGGATCGCCTGCCGTGCCGCCGCAGGTGGCTGGGTGATGGCGCCGGGTGATGGCCTGCCCGGGGCGCAGCCGGCCAGCGCGCGGACGGCGGCCCACCCGAGGTCGATGCCCGACCAGGCGTTCAGGTATCGCTGCGGCTGTAGGAGTCGTGCCATCGATGCAGGCAGAACCAGCTCAGCGCCACGACGGCGCCGGCGAAGAGGAAACCGAGGGCGCAACTTGAGACGGCCGTGGCGAAGAGCGCGGCGATCTTGAATTGCGAGCTGTAGATGATGGTGAGGAAGCCGAGCCCACCCTGGCCCCCGGCGGAGTTGCCGGCGTAGAAATCACCCACGATCGCGCCGATCGGCGCGAGGGTCGCGGCGATGCGCAGCCCGGTGAAGAAGTAAGGCAGGGCCCCGGGGGCGCGCAGGAGGAGGAGTTCCTGGGTGCGCGAGGCGCGGCTCATCCGGAAGAGGTCGACAAGGTTCCGGTCCGTCGAAATCAGTCCCTGAGTCGTGTTGACCACGAGGGGGAAGAAGCAGATCAGGAACGTGATGATCGTGACACTGATGATCCCGGCACCGGCCCAGAGGACGAGGATCGGGGCGATGACGATGATGGGAGTGAGTTGAAGGATCATCAGGTACGGGTACAGGCTGGCCCGGACGAGTGGTGTGAGCGACAACACCACCGCCGCGAGCGAACTCCCGACCGCGGCGGCCCCGAAGCCGAGCAGGGCGCCCTGGAGCGTGTTCAGCGCGGCGCTCCACAGGGCGGGGCCGTGATCGTGGAAGGCCCGCAGCACCGCGTGCGGCGGGGGGAGCAGGAAACGGCGCTCGCTCGCGAGGAGTGCGTGGGCGGCGTACCAGAGCGCGATGAACAGCACGCCGGTGAACGCCGGAAGGAGCCGGTGGGGCAGCGAGCGAGGGTTCATGGCCTCACGGCGGCGTCCGCCGCAGGGGACGGCAAGGCCCGCAGTTCCTGGGAGACGGAGGCCACCAGCGATTGGAACGCCGGATTCAGGCGCGTCTCTGCGGTCCGGGGATAGGGCAGGTCGATGGGAATCTCGCGGTGGATCCGCCCCGGGTTCGCCGCGAGCAGAACGATGCGATTCGACAGGAAGACTGCTTCCGCGACGGCGTGCGTGACGAACAGCGCCGTCCAGCCGTGCTCGGCCCGGATGGCCAGCAGTTCCTCGTTCAGCCGATCGCGCGTCATCTCGTCGAGCGCGCCGAAGGGTTCGTCGAGGAGAAGGAGCTTGGGCGACAGGGACAGCGCGCGCGCAATGGAGACGCGCATGCGCTGTCCCCCCGAGAGCTGGCGCGGGTAATACTGGGCGCGCTCGGTGAGGCCGACGAGCGCGAGGGCCGCGCGGGCCCGCTCCCGCCGCCGTTCCTTGCTCTCGCCGCGGAGTCGCAGGGGCACCTCGACATTGCGCTCGACGTTCAGCCACGGCAGCAGCGTCGGCTCTTGAAACACGAACGCCAGTTCCGGGGTCGCGAGCGCGGGGGCGTGGTCGTCGACGGTGAGCGTGCCGGAGGTCACCGGACTCAGGCCGGCAACGAGCTTGAGCAGCGTCGATTTTCCGCAACCGCTCGGACCGATGAAACTGACGAATTCCCCGGGCGCGATCCGGAGGCTGATGCGCTCGAGGATGGCTGGGCCGTCGCCGTAGCGTTTCGAGACAGCGTCAAAGGCGACGGAGGGGCGCATGATGGGATCGAGAGCGGCGCCGCCGGGGGCTAGGCGGCCGGGGCCTTGCCATCGAGGCGGGCGACTGCCTCGCGGCTGGGCCGGTGGTTGGGATCGGCCGACAGGGCGTCGCCGTACGCGGCCCTCGCTTCATCCCGCTGGCCGGTCTTCTCCAGCAGATTGCCGAGACGGAAGCAGGCCTGCGCCTTCGGCGTGTCTCCCGGTGAAGGCGGGGTGGCGAGAAAACGTCGCAGGGAGGCGATTCCCGCCTCGACGTTCAGGCCCGAGAGCGCCGCGAGTCGTCCGAACTGGTACTCCGCCTCGCGCAAACCGGGGGACTGCTCGAGCAGGCGGGCGAGTTCGGCGAAGGCCGCCGTCCATTGCTTGCCGGCCACGTGGACGCCGATCACGGTGAGGCTACCCCGGACCGGATCCAGGCCGCGCAGTTCCTCCGCCGCGGCGAGGGCCTTGTCGGTGCCGCCACCCGCGACGCCGGGGGCGCTTTGATAGTAGGCGATCAGGCTGAGGCGGTACTCCACGTGCTGGGGAGCCAAGGCGACCGCCCGTTGGTAGCTGGCGAGGCATTTGCGCGCGAGGCCCAGCTTGCTGAAGAGCGAGGCTCGAGCCGCGGAAAGCCCATAGGCATGGCCGAGGTTGTGGTGGGTGCGGGCGGCGTTGGGCGCGAGAGCGAGGGCCTTCTCCAGGAGCGGCACCGCCGCTTCGGGCTCTCCGCGACGCAGGGCGAGCACGCCGAGTTGGTAGGCGGACTCGAGGTGCTGCGGCTCACGGGCGAGGATGCGTTCGAACGCAGCCTGAGCTTCGGCAAAGCGACGCTGTTCGATCAAGGCGAGGCCTTCGGCTGCCGCCGCGTCGGCGGTGGCAGGCGCCGCCGACGCGGCGGCCGAAGTCGCAGGCGGCGGGCCCGACTCCGCCGGGGCCGCTTCGCCGGCTGCGGGCGCGCGGGCGGAGGTCAGGGCCAGCAGGGCGGCGAGGAGAAGCATCCGGCGGCGCGCCCCGTCGCGGGCAGTGACAACGGAGCGGACGGTGACCGAGGTGCGCATCGAGTGGGAGAGCATGGCGCGTGGGTAAAATGGCGGCGGCGCGGGACGCGGCGGACGATCGGCGGAGATCACCAGTGGGCGCGCTCGCCGCGCTTCAGGCCCAGCGCGAACTCGGTCAGGAGGAGCACGCAGCGTTCGACGTCCTCGAGGTCCACGAGTTCGCTTGGAGTGTGCATGTAGCGCAGCGGGATGCTGACGAGCCCGGTGGCGACGCCGGCGCGCCCGACCTGGATGGCGCGGGCGTCGGTCCCGGTCGGGCGCGGGTCCGCCTCGATCTGGTAGGGAATCTGCGCGCGCTTCGCCGCGGCGACGAGGGCGTCGAATATCCGGGGGTTGATGTTGGCGCCGCGGCAGATCATCGGCCCGCCACCGAGCGTCGATCCGCCATGCTTGCGCGGATCGCAGTCAGGGTGGTCGGTGGCGTGGCCGACATCGACGGCGACGGCGATGTGCGGATCGACGGCGTACACGGCGGTGGTCGCGCCCCGCACCCCGATTTCCTCCTGGGTGGTGGCGACGCTGACGACGCGGGCCGCAAGTTTACGGCGGGACTTGGCGAGGCGGATGAGGGTCTCACCCACGACGTAGGCTCCCACCTTGTCATCGAACGCGCGGGCGGCCCCGATGCTCCCGTGGATCAATTCAAAACCGTGATCGTAGGTGGCCACATCGCCGATCGCCACGCGGGCCAGCGTCTCGGCCTTCGACTTGGCCCCGATGTCGATCCACAGCTCGTGGATCTCGGGGACCTTCTTGCGGTCGGCCTCGTCCATCATGTGGACGGCGCGCTTGCCGGTGACGCCCTTGATGATGCCGCTGGCGGTCTGGATCTGGACGCGGCGGCCCGGGATCATTATCCGGTCGTGACCGCCGATCGTCTCGAAGTAGATGAAGCCCTTCTCGTTGACGTAGGTGATGATCAGGCCGAGTTCGTCGATGTGGCCGGCCAGCATCAGTGTCGGGTCGCCCTTCGGGTTGAGCGTGGCGAGCCGGTTGCCGAGCGCATCCTTCGCGTAGGCGTCGGCGGCGGGCTCGACGTGACGGTCGAACACGGCTTGAGCCTCGGCCTCGTAGCCCGAGGGGGAGCGGGCGGCGAGGAGTTCGGTGAGGAAGGCGGGCGGGAGGTACGGTTTACTCATTTCGGAGGAGTGAATTCGAAGTTTGCCTTGGTTCCACCGCGAAATCGAGACTGTCCCGGATTCACTTTCCCGCGCCATGACGATTTTTCCCGCCATTGATCTGAAGGGTGGCCGCTGCGTGCGGCTGACACAGGGTCGCGCCGACCAGGAGACCGTCTATGCGACGGACCCGCGCGCGGTGGCGGCGGAGTTCAAGGCGGCCGGCAGTCGCTGGATCCACGTGGTCGATCTGGATGGAGCCTTCGAAGGTGAGCCGCGCAACCTGGCGGCGGTCGAGGCGATCCTGCAGGAGGGGTTGAACGTGGAACTGGGCGGCGGCCTGCGCAACCGGGCCGTCGTCGACCGGGTGCTGGCGCTGGGCGTCCAGCGGGCCGTGATCGGCACGCGCGCCGCCGAAAGCGAGGCCTTCGTGGGCGAGTTGGTGCAGGCGCATGGCAGCAGGATCGCGGTCGGGATCGACGCCAAGAACGGACAGGTGGCGGTCAAGGGGTGGGTCGACACGACGCCGCTGGCCGCCCTGACGTTGGCGCAGCGGATGGATGCCCTGGGTGTCGCGGCATTGATCTACACGGACATTGGCACGGACGGCATGCTGACCGGGCCGAACCTCGCCGCGCAGGAGGCCATGCTCGCGGCGGTGCGCTGCCGCGTGATCGCCAGCGGCGGCGTCAGTCGCCGCGAGGATGTCCAGGCGCTGGCCGCGCTGGCCCGGCGCCATCCGACGCTGGAGGGCGTGATCGTGGGGAAGGCGCTTTACGAGAAGCGGGTTGACCTGCGCGATCTCCTCGCCCTCGCGGCGGGCTGAGTGGGGTCGGTCAACCGACTTGGTCGGCGATTTCCTCAAGCGGGTACGTGATGATCTCAGCCAGCGTGGGATGGTACCACGGGGCCCGGAAAAGGTCGAAGACCGTTGCCCGCATCGCGAGCGGGCCGCTGAAGCAGTGGATCAGTTCGCCGGCTTCGGGCCCGACGATTTCGGCGCCGAGGATGCGGCCGCGGGCGGGCTCGGCGAAGACGCGGACGAATCCCCGGTTGGCCTCCATGAGAATGGACTTGCCGTGGTCGTTGAACGGGTAGCTCGCGGCGAGATAGGGTCGGCCGGCCGCGCGCAGCCCCGCCTCACTCGCGCCGATCGCCGCCACCGGCGGATCGGTGAAGACGACGGACAGCAGCGGCAGCGCGGCCACGGGTCGCAGGCCGCGGGCGCCCGCGGCGTGCCGGGCGGCCAACTCGCCCTGGGCGACGGCGAGATGGACGATGTCGTGCGGTCCGCACACATCGCCGCCGGCGTAGATCGAAGGGGATGAGGTTTGCTGCCAGCGGTTCACCCGGATGCGTCCGTCGGGTCCGCAGGCGACACCGGCGGCCCCGAGGTTCAAGCCTGCGGTCGCGGGCTCGCGGCCGAGGGCGTTGAAGAGATGGCGGGCGCGCCGGACGACTCGGCGATCGCCGTGCCGGAACGTCACTTCGACGCCGGAGGCGATCGCGCGGATGGACTCGATTTGCGTCCCCGTGAAGACGGTGATGCCCTCAGCCCGGAACGCCTCCTCGACCACCGTGGCGGCCTCCGGCGAGTGTTCGCGCAGCACGTGCGGGCTGCGCTGGATCACCGTCACGCGGGCTCCAACCCGGCCGAGGTACTGGGCAAGTTCGCAGGCCACGATCCCGCCCCCGAGCACGATCACGCTCTCCGGAGCGCGGTCGAGATCGAGCACCTCGTCGCTGGTCCAGAACGGCGTGGTGGCGAGTCCCGGGATCGGCGGAGTGCTGACGCGGGAGCCCGTGGCGATGAGGATCGAGGGCGCGGTGAGACGGCGACCGCCGGAAAGCTCCAGCGTGTGGGCGTCGACGAACCGGGCGTGCTCCCGGAAGAGCGTGTAGCGCCCGGACTCCAGTTGCCGGACGCGGTAGTCGGCGAATTCGCCGATGATGCGGCGCTTGCGTGCCTGCAACGCCTTCATGTCGACCTCCGCCTGCGGGATGCGCAGTCCGAGGACCCGGCCATGGCGGGCGCGGTGGAGTACATCGGTGCTGTGCAGCAGCGTCTTCGAGGGCATGCAACCCCGGAGGATGCAAAGTCCACCCAGCGCGGCTCCCGCGTCGATGATGGCGACCTTGCGGCCCAGACTGGCGGCGACGCGGGCGGCGTTGAAGCCGGCGGAGCCACCGCCGATGGCGATGAAGTCAAAGGACCGGGTTCGGCGAGAAGACATGCGCAGGGTGACGAAGCGAAGGAAAGAGACGACCTCCACGAAGGGAGGAGGCGAAAGGTGGGGCGGATGGCGAACTCAGGCGCAGATCGCCGCTGCGATCTCCGCTCGTTTTTCCGGCGAGACGAGCACCTCAATCAACTCAAGTCCGAAGTCGAGCGCGGTTCCGGCACCGCGGGAGGTGATGATGCGGCCGTGGCGCACGACACGCGCCTCAGGAAGGCGACCGGGCAACTCTCCCGCCGTCGAAGGGTGGGACGTGTAGCGCGCTCCTGGGGGGAGGAGTCCGGCGTCGTGAAGAACCAGCGGGGCGGCACAGATCGCGCCGATCCAGCGTCCCTCGGCGTCGCAGGCGCGCGCCCGTGCGACGATCCGGGGATCGTCACGGAGTACCCGCACCCCGGGGCCACCCGGAAGGATGAGGGCATCAAATGCCTCTCCGTCGCCAAGCGCGGCCAGCGGCAGGTCCGCGTGAAGCGTGATGCCGCTTCGGCCCGTCACATGGATGCCCGGGCCGAGGGCGGCGACGACGACCTCCACTCCGGCGCGCCGGAGCAGATCGATGGGCGTAACCGTCTCGATTTCCTCGAAACCCTCCGGCAGGGGGAGCAGGGCGCGGGGCATGGTGGAAAAGAGGGAGGGGGGGCGGACCATCACCCAGGCTCGAGCCGGGCGAGGTGCGGGCAAAGCATCCCGGGAGACGCAGGCCCGCGGGGCGGGTCAGCTCTTGGGCTCGAGTTGCGCGGTGAGCGGGGCGCGGTCTCCGGCCCAGAGTTCGCGTTGTTCGCCCAGCGCGAGCGCGTCGGCGACGACCCGGAGGGTTTCGCGGAGGTGCACGTCGAGTTTTGCGAAGTGGGCATCGTCGTCCTCGTCAGTGCTCTCGATCTCGTCGCTGCCCGCAGGAGGGGCGCCAGCCGGGTCCGCGGTCGCCCGGTCCGCCGGCGGGACTGCCGGCTCGCGGATGCGCTTCGGCGGGGGCGGAGCGAGAAGGAATTCGCGGTAGGGGAAGTCGGAGGCGGCGAGTTTCGCCTTCTCGGCGTCGAGCGCCTTGCGGAACGCGTCATCCTCGGCCTTCTGGCGGCGCCGGTCCTCAAGGTTGAGCGAGGCGAGCTTCTGGTCCTGCTTCGCGCGGAAGAAGTCGATCGACCGGCGGAGGTGGCCGAACTCCGCGAGGGAGTGCTGGCGCTCTGCGCTCTTGGTCCTCAGGGGTTCGAGAAGTCCGGGGGCCAGCGGACGACCGTCGAAGAAGCTGGTCGGGATTTCGTCCCAGACCAACGCATGGGGCAGGTCCTTCTCCCCGATGGGAAGAAAGTCCTCGATGGCCGGCAGGCTGATGTCCGGGACCACTCCGTTCAACTGGGTGGAGGCGCCGTTGGGCAGGTAGAACTTCTGCACGGTGAACTTGGCGGCGCCGGTCTTGATCGGGGAGCGCGCGAGCGCGGGGATCAGGTTGCGCATCTCGACCACGGTCTGCACCGAACCCTTGCCGTGCGTGGAACTGTCGCCCACGACGATCGCGCGGCCGTAATTCTGCAGCGCGCCCGCGACGATCTCCGAGGCGGAGGCGCTGAACCGGGACACCAGCACCGCGAGGGGGCCGTCGTAGGCGATGCGCGCATCCTCGTCCTCATCGACCTTGATCTCGCCGTAGTAGGAACGCACCTGCACGACGGGACCACGACGGATGAAGAGTCCGGTGAGGTCGATCGCCTCCGAGAGCAGTCCGCCACCGTTGCGGCGCAGGTCGAGAACGAGGCCGCGGATGCCGGCGGCCTGAAGTTGCGTGATCAGCCGCGCCACATCGCCCGAGGCCGAGGTTCCTTCGCCCTCCGGGGTCGAGCCATCCGGCCCGTAGAACGCGGGAAGCGAAATCACCCCGATCGGCACGGTGACGTCGGGGTTGCGGGCGTCGGGGACCTGGAACACGGCCCCGAAGGCCCGCGCGTTGTCGAGCTTGACGACGTCGCGGGTCAGCACGACCTCCTTGCGGGACGACGAATCGGTTGCGTCGCCGGGTTGCACGACCAGGCGGACCTGTGTGCCTTTGGCGCCGCGGATCATGTCGACGATCTTCCGCAGCTTCATGCCCACGACTTCGATGGGTTCGGCGCCGACCTGGCCGACGGCGTGGATGCGGTCGTTGGGCTTGATTTGCTTGCTCAGGTCGGCGGGCCCTCCCGGCACGATCTCGCGCACGATGCAGACGTCGTCCTCGAGGGAGAGCATAGCTCCGATCCCGACCAGTTGGAGACGCATCTGGATGTTGAAGTCCTCAAAGGTATCCGCGGAGAAGTACGTCGAGTGCGGGTCGTAGATCCGCGCCAAGGTGCTGAGAAAAGTCTCGGCGAGATCGAGTGACTCGATTTCCGAGATGTTCTTGAGCATGCGCTCGTAGCGCTTGCGGACGTGGGTGCGGGCTTCCTCCAAGGCGATGGCGGGATCCGAGGACGCCTTCTTGCCCAGCATCTCCGTCACGATCTCGAAGGTCAGGCGGCGCCGCCACAGTTCATCGGCTTCGACTGGCGTGGCGGGCCACTCCGCCTTCGACCGGTCGAACGCGTAGGCTTCGGCGGAGGCAAGGTTGATCGGCTTCTGCAGTTCCTCGAAGATCCAGGCGACGCGGGCGCGGACGCGCTCGTCGTAGCGGTTGAAGATGTCGTAGGCGTAGTCCACGCGGCCGAGCGTGGAGATGTTCCAGTACAGCCGGTCCGGGGGAGTGGCGGCCATGAATTCCCGCTTGTCTGATTGCAGGAAGAAGAGCCGCTGACCGTCGAGCTCGGCCATGTAATCGGGGAGGAGGTCGGCGTACGCCTTCGGCTTCACCGCATCGCGGTTGTAATGGACTTCCTCCAGCAGGCGCACGAACTGCGAGACCTCCTTGGTCAGCGTCGGGGAACTGCGGAAGGCGCGGTCCCGGGGCGCCGTCTCGGCCGGAAGGGCGAGGGGCAGGGCGACGGCGAGAAGGGCGCAGGAGAGCAGGTGCCGGAGAGTCGGAGACATCATCTTCGCGAGAGTAGGAAACGAAAGAGGGGGAGAGGTTTCGGGCAAGTTCCGCCGGACCCTACACCGACTTCCCCAGCTGCGAGCGCGCGCGGTCGAGGACCTGACGCTCGGCCGGGGAAAGGGCGGCAAAGCCGTCGGCGTTGATCTTGTCCAGAATGCGGTCGACCTCGACCTTCAACTCGCCGGGCGTCCGGAAGACCCCGGCGGGAACCTCCGGCACCGGCGCGGCAGCGGGTGCCGGCGGAGGCGCCGGCCTCCGCCGCAGCCACGGCGGGAAGCCGAGCTCGGGCGGTCGGTCGGGCGTGCGCCACTCCCGGAGGTGCACCCAGCGGAAGTAAATCCAGCCGGCCGCCATGCCTCCGAGGTGAGCCGAGTGGGCCCATGCCAGCGGGGACGTCCTGCCCAGGACCTCGAAGGCGACGAAGCCGGCCAGATCCAGCACTGCGAGCGCCAGCATCAGGTACTTCGCCACGAACGTGACCGGGACGAAAAAGAGCAGAATGCGGAAGCGATGGTTGGGATGGATACAGGTGAACGTCATCAGGAGCGCCATCACCCCGGCCGACGCCCCAATGATTTCGCCTCCATCCCGCCAGTGAATCCCGACAAAGGTCAGGCCCCCGAGCGCAATCCCGCCGAACCACAGGGAAAGGAATCGACCGGAGCCCAGCAGGGTGAGCAACTCTTTGCCCAGCAACCACAACCAAAGTGTATTGAGGAGGAGGTGCAGGAGGATGAAACCCCCGGTATCGTGCAGAAAGCTGTAGGTCAGGATGGTCCATAGTCTCCCGGCCTGCAGGCTGTCCGGGCTGAGAACGAGGAAGCGGTCAAATGCGGCCCCCGCTCGCGGACCGAGGATGAAATGGAAGAACAGTTGCAGGACGAAGCCGGCGATCAGGGCGGACAACAGCCAGACGAGGACCGAGGTCGAGGGTCGTCGGGAAGGGCCCAGCAGGTAAGTCCGGTCCGAGAGCATGGGTTCGCCTCCACGCTGGCAGACTGGGGGCGTGCATCAAGCGTGAGTGGCGAAAACTGGCCGGAATCAGCCGGATCCGGCCAGCGATCCGGGGGAGCCATGGGCTTGACACCCCTCGGACCCATCCTGTTCGCTCGTGGCAATCATGGCCAACAAAGCTGAAAAGTACGACCACAACGCGCCGGGCAAGTTCTACGTCGACCAACAGTGCATCGACTGTGATCTCTGCCGCGAGACGGCGCCGAACTTCTTCACGCGCCACGACGACGGCGGTCACTCCTACGTCTTCAAGCAACCGTCGACGCAGGAAGAGATCGACCAGTGCATGGAAGCCCTCGAGGGCTGCCCGGTCGAGGCGATCGGCTCGGACGGCGATCAGTAAGCCGCCGGATCGGTCGGCGCCGCGGCCCCGCCTCGAAAGAGCGGTCCGGTGGCGAGGGATGTCCGCGTCCCGCCCCTTCGCTCGGAACTCCGATGGGCAAGGGGCTTGTTAAGCGTTTTTGATTCTCACTTAACAAAAGACTTGGCGGCGAGGTTTCCGCCGTGTGTGGTGGCGGGATGACCGCCTGCGCGACCGCGTTGTTGTCCCGCTTCCGCCCCGTCTGCGTCGGAGGGTGGATCGGGCTTTGTTGGGGTGCGCTGGGGTTGGTGGGTCAACCTGCTCCGCTGTCCCTGCCGGGGGTGGACGTGCAGGGAATGCGCGTGGCGAATGAAGAACCGGTGGGCACGTTCGCGATGCCGGTCTCGGCGCTCCGCTTCGAGCCGCTCGTGGATGTCCAGTCGCGCAATCTGGCCGAGGGTCAGGCGGACGTGGCGATCCGCGCGGGGCTCTTCGAGCAGACGGGCTTTCGGATCGGGGTGCTGCCGCTCTTTGATCCGCAGACCGGTCATTACTTCGCGGAGTTGCCCTTGCCTCCGGAGGTTTTGTCGCGCCCGCAGGTGCTGACGGGGGTGGCGCACGCCCTCGCCGGCTGGAACGCGGGGGCGGGAACGGTGGCGTACGGCTGGAAGCCGATCCGGCGTTCCCGCACCGTGCAGGTCGCGGCGGGCGAGGATCACACCCGGCGGGCGTCGTGGTATGAAGGGTGGACGACCGCAACGCGCGGGGGGGCGACGCTCGGGGCCGATCTCTCCTTCGCTACGTCGCGCTCCGCGGGTTCGGTTCCTCTCGGCGACCACGACTTTCGCCGGGTGCACGGACGCGTCCAGCGTCGCGCGCAATCGGCTCAGACTGATCTTTTCGCGGGGTATCAGGCGAAGTTCTTCGGCTGGCCGAATCTGTACACGCCCTTCAATTCCGCGGAGTCGGAGAACCTCCAGACGGTCTTGCTGGCCCTGAATCATCGGGAGGACTGGGGTGGCGACGATGGGATCGAGTTCGGTGCGTATTACCGGCGGAACAAGGATGACTACGCCTTCAATCGGTTCGCGCCCCTCGGCCCGGTGCATCCCTTCCAGCACACCACCTGGGTGCGGGCCGCCGCGGCGGAGGTCCGGCACACGTGGGCCGGAGCGCGGTGGCGCGCCCGGGCGGTGGTTCTCGGGGACCGCCTCGTCTCCTCGTCGCTCACCGCGGGGCGCTACCGCGACCGGCTTCACCGCACGCTGGCCCTCGCACCCGAGTGGCGCGGAGTCCGACCGGGCGGCGGATCGTGGGAGGCGCGGCTGGGTGCGACCTACGACGACACCAACCGCGACGGCTCCGCATGGTCTCCGTTGGCGGAAGTCGTGCTGGATCGCGGGGCCTTGGTTTCCGGCCCGCAACGGCTGCACCTCGGGTACGGTTTCTCGACGCAGACGGCCACCTACACCGCGCTGAATGCGGCCACTGGGGCCGGCTTGTTCCGCGGCAATCCCAACCTCGGTCGGCAGACCGCCCGCACCCTCGAGGCCGGGGTGGCGGGAGTCGCCGCAGGCTGGATCGGAAATCTCACGGTGTTCCAGCGCTGGGACGATGCGCTTGTCGACTGGACCTATCGCCGGGGTGTGACCGCGCGCACGGCCAGCGCCGTGGACCTCGGCACGACCGGAGCGGAGGCAGTGTTCCGGCGTTCGGTCGACCGATGGGATTTCGTGCTCGGCCTCACGGCGTACGCCCGTCGGTCCGATTATCGCGGCGCGGCGGTCGACGCCAGTTTCTACGCCTTGAACTTTCCCCGCCTCCGCGCCACCGCAGCGGTGGTGGCCCGCGTCGGGCGCGGATGGGAGGTGCGACTCGACAATGAAGTGCGGCGGCAGGAGGCGAACCTCCTGCGCCGATCGGCGCGCCGGAATGCCTTTCTGAGTTCCGGTTCTGTTTCCTTCACGCCGCCGGCGTTTCGGGATTTCTCCTTCGCCCTGCAGGCCGAGAACCTCTGGAACGACGCCTTCGAGGAGGTCCCGGCCGTGCCGGCCGCGCGGCGGCAGGTGGTCTTCAGCGTGACCTACCGGCGCTGAGGCGCGAGGGACGTCCGCGGCCAGGATCGGTCACTCCATGGCGGAAGGGGGATTGGGCCTCCCGCCACGCTTCACCCGCCACCGTGATTGGAACGTGGCGGGGGCGGGCAAAACGGCGAACGGGACTGGCGCACGGCGGCGAAACGCGCATGATGGGAAACCTTTCTGCTGACCATGGCTACACCCAAGACCCGCAAAGCCCGCCCCGCTCCTGCCCAACGCGCCGCGAAGCCGGCGACCCGCCGACCCGTCGCGAAGGCGGTCTCGGCCGCTCGGTCGCCCGCCGTCGGAGCCGACGTCGACAGCCGGGCGCTGCTGTTGGAGGCGGCGGCGAAGGTCGGGTACGCGGAAATTTCCGCGGTCATCCGGGGCTCCAAGGAAATCGAGGAGAAGGCAGGACGCGGGCTGCTGGCGCCGTTCCTCGGCCACGTGCGCGATCTGCTGGGTCTTCTGACGGACTACTCGCGCGGGCGCTATCGGGCGATTCCCCTCGGGAGCATCGCGGTGATCGCGGGCGCGCTGGGGTACCTGCTGTCGCCGCTAGACCTGATCCCGGACTTCATTCCCGGGCTGGGCCTGGTGGATGATGCCGGTGTGATCGGCGCCTGCCTGAAGGTCGTGCGTCCGCAGTTGGAGCGCTACAAGGCGGCCCGGCGTTCGTAGCGTTCGGCCGCTCAGCGGAAGGGCAGGGTGATCCCGGCGTCGGCAAACAGGGCGGCGCCGACGAAGCGGGCGCGCGTCCCGAGTTCGTGCTCGATCCGCAGCACCTCGTTCCACTTCGCCATCCGTTCGCCGCGGGTGAATGAGCCCACCTTGAGTTGGCCGGCGTTCATGGCCACGGCCAGATGCGCGATGAAGGCGTCCTCGGTCTCGCCGCTGCGGGCCGAGACCACGGGCAGCCAGCCGGCGGCCTGGGTGCGGCGGATCGCGGCCTGCGTCTCGGTCACGGTCCCGATCTGGTTGAGCTTGATGAGGACGCTGTTGGCCGTCTGGGCGGCGATGCCGCGTTCGATGCGGGCAAGGTTCGTCGTGAAGTGGTCGTCGCCGATCAACTGGCAGCGGTGGGCGACGGCTTGCCGGATGCGCCGCCACCCGTCCCAGTCATCCTCCGCGCACGGATCTTCGACGGAGGCGATGGGGTACTTCTCGATCCACGCGGTGATGAGGTCGGTGAACGCTTCGCTGGAGAAGCGCCGGCGTTCGGATCCAAAGTCGTAGGTTCCGTCGCGGAAGAGATCGGTCGCCGCGATGTCGAGGGAGAGGGCGACGTCGCGGCCGGGCGCGTAGCCGGCATCACTGATCGCCTCGACCAGCGTGGCGAGGGCGTCCTCATTGGAATCGAACTCCGGCCAGAATCCGCCCTCGTCCGCCACGCCGGCCAGCCGTCCGCGGCGGCGGAGCAGGTCGCCGGCGGCCTGGTAGACGTTGAACGTCATCTCCAGCGCCTCCGGGTAGCTCCGCGCGCCGATCGCCATCACCATGAAGTCCTGCACGTCGATGCGGCCGCCGGCATGCTTCCCGCCGCCGAAGATCTGGATTTCCGGCAGGGGCAGTAGATCACCGCGGCCCTCGCCGAGATGGACAAAGAGGGGCTGGCGGCGGGCCGCCGCCGCCGCCGCGGCGACGGCAAGGGAGACCGCGAGGAGCGCGTTGGCGCCGAGGCGGGACTTGTTCGGCGTGCCGTCGAGGGCGATGAGGGCGGCGTCCAGGCCCGCCTGATCGAGCGCGTCGCGTCCGATCACGGTGCGCGCGATCTCGCCCTCAATGTGCTGGATCGCGCGGTGCACGGACCGGCCCCGGAATCGGCGGGGATCGCCGTCGCGCAGTTCCAGGGCCTCGTGGTGGCCGGTGGATGCGCCGGAGGGCACGAGGCCGCGGCCGCGGGCGCCGCCGGACAGCGTCACCTCGGCCTCAATCGTCGGATTGCCGCGGCTGTCGAAGATTTGCAGGGCCCGGAGGCCGGAGAGGGTGGTCATGGCGAAGCGGTTCTCACGCGAGGAGGGGCTCCCAGCGACGGACGAGTTCGCCGATCCCGCGGGGCGGTGCCGGGGAGACGGTCCTCACGAAGCCGGTCACGGCGTCCCGCGACGCAGCCCCGAGGTACTCCAACGGCGACTTGCCGTGCACCCGGGCGAGGAGGAGGGCGAGCGCGAGTTCCACGGCGCGCCCTTCCACGGCGGCGGCGGCGTTCGCCGGCAATTGGTCCGCGTACGCCCGCACGAACGTCGCCGGCAGGGCGAGGATGTCGCCTGCGATGGTTTTCCCCGCGTGATGGAGAGCCTTGAGGAGCAGGTGATGGACGAGGAAGGCGACGTCGAAGGCCGGATCGCCGTACCAGGCCACCTCGGCGTCGAGGATCACGAGGCGACCGGGGCGGACGAGGAGGTTCTTGGGACTGAAGTCGCCGTGGACGAGGGCCTGCTTCTGCGCCGCGAGCCGGACGCAGAGATCGCTCAGCCACGGGGCGAGGTCGGGCAGGCGCTGCGCGCAGGTGACGAAGTAAGGATCGATCCGCAGCTCCGTGAAGTTACGGAGCGTGTCGAATTGCTCCGCGATCGCCGGCGCGCCCCACGTCGCGCGGTGCAGGTGCCCCAGCGTCGCCCCCGCCTCGAGGGCGGGCAGCGGATCGGCCTCGCCGGCCATCAGGGCCTGCTTCCACGTTCCCCAGCCATCGCCGAAGTACTCCATCGCGAACCAGCCCTCGTCGGGAGCGGCGAGCAGGATTCGCGGCACGTTCGCGGGTGCCAACTCGGACGCGAGTTGGAGCCAGGCCTGCTCATACGCGTTGCGGCGCGGATCCGCGCGCCAGTCGTCGGCGACCTTGAGGCGCTCGAGGGCCCGCTTGACGACCACGTGTCTGCCGTCGTCGTCGCGCGCGAGCAGGACGTCGCTCGACACCCCGCCCCCGAGCGGTTCGACGCGGACGCCGTGGCCGAGACATCCCGCCGCGACGAGGCGGTCGAGGACGGCGCGGTCATCCGGCGGAGGGTGTGGCGCGGTGGTCACCGGCGAGCAGCAAACGCCCCCCCCGACCGGGAGCCAAGCCGTTTCCGGGCCGCGCGGACCGGGTGCGAGTGGGGAGACAGGCCGCGGCAATGCGTTCCGCCGAGAAGGAATGGTGGGGCACCTCTTCGCCTCGTGCGGGCGGCGCGGGCGACGCGACGCGACGTGGCAAGTCCCGAGCCCCCGGCTAGATCCCGCTGCCGGCGTCGCGGCTGGCGGAGGGCTCCGAGGGGAGGTCTTCCTCGCGGAAGCCCTCGACGGGGAAGAGGCGGACGTGACGGAAGACGAGGTTCACGCGGTCGCCGTCCTGCAGGTTCAGCTCACGCAATTGCTGCCGCGGCACCTCGGCCTCGATCGTGTCGCCGGTGTCGCTGCGGGTGAGGCTGACCCGGCCGGTGTTGCCGGCGGAGAACACATGGAGCACGCGGGCGGGAACGGCGTGCTCGCCCGCGAACGCGCGGCGGATGTCGATGTCGTGCGGGCGAACGTAGAGCACGCTCTTGTTCGCGACGCGGCCGCGCTCAAGGCGGTTCACGTTGCCGAGGAATTCGATCACGAAGGGCGACGCGGGGCGGTCGTACACCTCCTGGGGTGGTCCGACCTGCTCGACCTTGGCTTGATTCATGACCACGACCTCGTCGGCGAGTTCGAGGGCTTCCTCCTGGTCGTGGGTGACGAACACCGTGGTGACGTGGAGTTTCTCGTGCAGGGAGCGCAGCCAGCGACGCAGGTCCTTGCGGACGCGGGCGTCGAGCGCCCCGAAGGGCTCGTCGAGCAGCAGCACGCGCGGTTGCACCGCGAGCGCCCGCGCGAGGGCGACGCGTTGCCGCTGGCCTCCGGAAAGCTGATCCGGATAGCGACCCCCGAGTCCCGCGAGCTGGATCAGATCGAGTAGCTCGTTGACGCGCTCCGCGATCTGCTTGGCCGATGGTCGATCGCGTCGCGACCGCACGGAGAGTCCGAAGGCGATGTTGTCGAAGACGGTCAGGTGGCGGAACAGCGCGTAGTGTTGGAAGACGAAACCGACGCCACGGCGGCCCGCAGGCACATTCGAGACATCCTCGCCGTGGAAAAGAACCTTGCCGGATTCCGGATCGGGCGTGGCGTCGGGGGACTCGAGTCCAGCGATGATGCGCAGGAGTGTGGTCTTGCCGGAGCCGGAGGGGCCGAGTAGGGCGGTGAGGCGGCCGGAGGGGACGGAGAGATTCACGCCGGCGAGGGCGGTGAACGTGCCGAAGCGTTTCCAGGCGTGGCGGACTTCGATGCTCATGAGGCGAAGGTGCGGGTTTCGGCGTGGGCAGCGGCGAGCAGGGCGCGGCGGTGGCGCCATTCGATTATGCTCTTCAGCAGCATGGTGAGCAGGGCGAGGAGCGTGAGCAGGGAGGCGACCGCGAAGGCGGCCTGCGTCTGGTACTCGTTGTACAGAATCTCCACGTGGAGCGGAATCGTGTTGGTCTCGCCCCGAATGTGTCCGGAGACGACGGAAACGGCACCGAATTCACCCATCGCGCGGGCGTTGCAGAGCACGACGCCATAGAAGAGGCCCCACTTGGCGTTGGGCAGCGTGACCCGCCAGAAGGTCTTCCACCCACCGGCGCCCAGTGTAAGCGCCGCGAGTTCCTCATCACGACCCTGGGCCTGCATGAGCGGGATCAGTTCGCGCGCCACGAGCGGGAAGGTCACGAAGATCGTGGCGAGCACGATGCCGGGAGTGGCGAAGATGATCCGGAGGTCCCGATCGGCGAGCCACTCGCCCATCCAGCCCTGCGCGCCAAACATTAGCACGTAGACGAGGCCCGCGATGACCGGCGACACCGCGAAGGGGAGATCGATCAGCGTGGTCAGGACCGATTTGCCGCGGAAGTCGAACTTCGCGATGGTCCACGCGGCGGCGAGACCGAAGATCACGTTGCAGGGCACGGCGATCCCGGCGGCCAGAAGGGTGAGCCACACGGCGGAAAGCGCGTCGGGTTCGGTCAGCGCCGCCCCGTAGAGCCGCAGGCCGCCGCGCAGCGCCTCGACGAAGACCGCGGCGAGCGGAATGACGAGGAAGAGACCGACGAAGCCGAGCGCGATGGTCAGCAGGATCCGCTTCAGCCACGGTGGGTCCGCGAGGGTCCGGCGCCGGTGCGGCGCGGCGACGTGGACGAGGGTGGAGGCGGTCGCGGACATGACGAGGGCGGTGGGGGCCGGTCAGCGGCCGTGGCGTTCCGGCGAGAAGAACCAGCGTTGCAGGACTTGGACGCCGAAGAGCAGCGTGAACGAAACGACGAGCATGACCACCGCGAGCGCGGTCGCCCCGGCGTAGTCGTACTGCTCCAGCTTGGTCACGATCAGCAGCGGGGTGATCTCGGTTCGCAGCGGCATGTTGCCGGAGATGAACACAACCGACCCGTACTCGCCGATGCCGCGTGCGAGAGCGAGGGTGAAGCCGGTGCAGGTCGCCGGCAGCAGCGCCGGGAGGACGACCCGCGCGAGCGTTTGGAGGCGCGTGGCACCGAGCGTCGCCGCCGCCTCCTCCAACTCCGGCTCCAATTCCTCGAGCACGGGCTGCACGGTGCGGACGATGAAGGGCAGGCCGATGAACGTCAGCGCGACCCAGATTCCCAGCGGCGTGTACGCCACCTTGACGCCAAGCGGATCGAGGGCGCGCCCGATCCAACCCGTCGGCGCGTAGAGCGCGGTCAGGGCGATTCCGGCCACGGCGGTGGGCAGGGCGAACGGCAGGTCGACGAGGGCGTCGACGATTTTCCGGCCGGGGAACTCGTAGCGTACGAGCACCCAGGCAACGATCACGCCGAAGAACGCGTTCGCGGCCGCCGCGGCGAGCGCCGCGCCGAAGGTCAGCCGATAGGACGCGAGGACGCGGGGTGACGTCACCTGCGCCCAAAACTCATCCCACGTCAGGCCCGCGGTCCGGATGAACGCCGCCGACAGCGGCAGGAGCACGATCAGGCTGAGGAAGAGCAGGGTCGTCCCGAGCGTCAGCCCGAACCCCGGCAGTACCCGATGGCGACGGGTGCGGAGGGGTGGAGGTGATTCGGGGTGGGGCGTGCGCATGCGGGGGCAGATCGCAGGGTGACGACTGGGCGTGAAGAGCGGTGAAGACCGGGAAGACCGGGAAGAGCGTGTAGAGCGGGGAGGGTGGGGACGGTGGGAGCGGACGGGCGATAAGTGACGGGCGGGGGTGGGAGTGGGGCGGATGCGCCGGGAGGCGGACGCGGCGCGGGCCGACGCAGCCCGCGCGAGCGGTGTAGGCTGATTCCCTAACGCAGGTAGATCTGGTCGAACGTCGCCCCGTCGGCGAAGTGGTCTTGGTGAGCTTGCTGCCAACCGCCGAACACCTCGTCGATGGTGAAGAGCGTGATCTCGGGAAACTGCTTGGCGTACCGGGACAGCACGTCGGGCAGGCGGGGCCGGTAGAAGTGGCGGGCGAAGATTTCCTGACCTTCCGGCGAGTAGAGAAATTCAAGGTAGGCGCGGGCGACGACCTCGGTGCCGCGGCGCTTCACGACCCGGTCCACCCAGGCGACGGTCGGTTCGGCGAGGATGCTCACCGATGGGACAACGATCTCGAAGTCATCCGGGCGCAGTTGACGGGTGAGCAGCAACTCGTTCTCCCAGTTGACCAGCACATCGCCGATGCGTCGCTCCACGAAGGTGGTGGACGCGCCGCGCGCCCCGGAGTCGAGCACGGGGACGTTGCGGTAGAGGGCGGTGACGAAGGCGCGGGCCTTCTCCGCCTCGCCGCCGTTCGCGCGCAGGGCGTAGCCGTAGGCGGCGAGGTAATTCCAGCGCGCCGCCCCGGATGTCTTGGGGTTGGGAGTGATGACGGAGACGCCGGCGCGGACGAGGTCGGACCAGTCGCGGATGCCCTTGGGATTTCCCTTCCGGACGAGGAGCGCGAGGGTCGAATAGTAGGGCGCCGAGTTATGGGGCAGGCGCGTTTGCCAGTCGGCCGGGAGGAGCCGCCCGTTCCGTTGAATCGCATCGATGTCGTAGGCCAGTGCGAGGGAAACCACGTCGGCCCGAAGCCCATCGATGACGGCCCGGGCCTGCTTGGAGGACCCGCCGTGCGACTGACGGATCGAAACGGTGTCGCCGGTTTTCGCGCGCCAGTGGGCGGCGAAGGCCTGGTTGAAGGCGACGTAGACCTCGCGGGTCGGATCGTAGGAAACGTTGAGCAGTTCGATGCGCTTCGCGTGCGCTCCGGCGGGGGCGAGGAGGAGTGCGATTCCAACCGCGATGAAGAGGAGGAGGGACGGGCGCGACATGGCGACGGGAGGTCGGCGCGGGTGGGGACGGGCGGCGTCGGGGGAAGCGGACTTAACCGAGCCGGGTCCGCTCGGTGAACTCGATCTGGGTCACCCGCCCATCGTGCACCACAAGGACCACGCTGCCGAAGCGAAGCTCCTGCAGCTTCGGCAGCAACCACTGCAGCCACGCCGGGGAAGCGGCGTCGGAGGGCGCGGAGTCGGGGTTGGAGGACGGGGGCATGTTGATTGGAGACAGTTAAAATGTAGATTGAAGTGATAGGATTTGAGCAAGTGCAATATGAGTATTTGGGTAAAGTTTACCGCATCCTTTCTTTAATCCCTGATTAAAGGTTATTTATATCGGTAATCGGCTGACTGGCTTGGCCTTGGCTTCTTCTGGCGGCGGACCTCCTCCGCCGCGGGGCATACCCTCTCCAGCCAATGCGGAGGATTGACCTGCCTCGAAGGCTGCAAAGGCTCGCGCGATGGCAGATAAACGCTTCCCTCGCTGCCTCGCTTGGCGGCCGCTCGGCCTTGTTGGGATCGCGCTCGGTCTCTTGATGCTGTCCACGGTGCGCGGCTCTCCGGAACTGTTTGCCTTCGACAACGGGGTCGGCCGCGAGCAGCGCTGGACGCCGGTCCGGCAGGCGGCGGTGCTGCAGGAACGGGGCTATGCGGGTATCGGTTACACCGGCGTGAATGACTTGGAGGCGCGGGTGGCGGCGTTTGCGGCGGCCGGGCTCCGCATTTACAGCGTCTACGTCGGACTGGTCCTTGACGGCAGTCCCGACGACGGCCCGGCGATTCGAGCCGCGTTGCCCCTCCTCGGGAAGTCCGGGATCGACGTCTGGCTGACCCTGCGCGGGCGCGCGGTGGATGACGCGACCGCGGTCCGGGCGGTGCGCGACCTGGCGGACGCGGCGGCGGCGCACGGGGTCCGGATTGTCCTCTATCCGCACAAAGGGTTCGTTGTGGCCACTGCCGAGGAAGGACTGCGCGTCGTCCGGGAGGTTGGACGGAGCAATGTCGGAGTGACCTTCAACCTCGCGCACGAACTTGCGGCCGGCCACGCCTCCCGTCTCGACGACGTGCTGCGGGCCTGCGGTGAGCACCTGTTCCTCGTGTCGGTCAACGGAGCCGATCCCGAGGGCGGCTGGGATCGCCTGATCCGACCGTTGGACGAAGGTACGGTCGACGTGCGTGGCCTCGTGGAGCGTGCGGTCCGCGCCGGCTACCGCGGGCCGATCGGCCTCCAGTGTTACGCGATCAAGGGTGAACCCGAGATCCTCCTGTCGCGCTCGATGACCGCATGGCGCGCCTGGGGCCACGGACCGCGAGCGGCGCGCGAGACGTCGCGATAGCCGATCTACGATCGGCTCTTACAGACCCAGTCCCCAATCTTTGGTGTAGACCTCACCGCTACCTTGAAATGGTCGGGGCGGTGAGATTCGAACTCACGACCTCTACGTCCCGAACGTAGCGCTCTACCAGGCTAAGCTACGCCCCGATCTCTTCATTTCTCCCATCCCGTGACAGGAAAGGTGAGGAAAAGGGGCGGCGGCGACGGCAGCAAGAGGAAAAGCGGGAATCGTTCAGAGTTCGATGCTCCGCCCTCTGCACTCAAGGACTGCGGACGCGGCGCAATTCCCAGTCCTCGGTCGAGGCGACGAGCGTCGAGACCTCGTCGAGGAAGGGGCGGTTGAGGTCGGGGAAGGCGGCCCGTTCCATGGGCCCGACCACGATCCAGCCAGCTCGGCTCGCGGCGAGGCCCTCGCGGGCACCGGGCCCGCCGCGGTAGATCGCCGCCACGGCGTCGACGCGGGCGGGCATGCCGGGCACCCCGTGCAGCGTCAGGCCGGAGGGGTTTGCCGCGACCACCCGACGGCCCCCGAGAATCAGGGCGGGGTGGTTCAATTGCGGACCGGTGAGGAGCAGGGCATCGGGAGGCGTGCGCGCGCGCACCAGGGCCGCGAACTGCTGCTCGACGGCGTTGGCGATCACGGCCGGTCGGCGCCATTCGGACACGATCGACTGGAGCCCGGAGGCGCTGATCAGGATCGCGAGTACGACGGAGGCGCCGCGGCCGGCGGGACCGGCCCGCCAGGCCCGGACGAGCCACCGGGCGCAGCCAGCAGCGGCGGCCAGAGCTGCCGCCGCAAAGAGTTTCAGGTTGTCGAAGAGAAAGGGTTGGAACGCCCACAGGTAGCCAAGCGGCAGGATGATCCACCACCCAGCGGTTTCGCGACGGAAGTGCCGTCCGGCGAACACGGTCGCGGCGGCGCCGAGCGTGACCCAGACCCCGGTGTTCCACGCCCAGTGCTCGGCGAGGGTGGCCCAGGGCCGCTCACCCCCGAATCCCGCCATCCATCCGGGCGACCAGCGGAGAAAGGGAGGCTCCGACTGAGTCAGCTGGAGGCGAGTCCAAGCGAGTTGTGGCAGGGCCTCGGCGGCTCCGATCAGCGTGGCGGCGATCCATCCGGCCCGGCGTCGCCATGGCTGGTGACGTAGCGCAACGGGCATTACGGTGCAGGCGAGGATCACGAGCGCGTGGGCGCTCACCCATGGAAAAGCGCCGGCGGTGGCGCCGGCCACGACGAAACCGGCGAGCCGCGGGCGGGAGCCGACGACGAGGGTGCGGAGCAGCAGCGTGAGGGCGACGGCGGCGGCGAGGCCGAAGAACGCGACGCGCATCGGCCAGACGATCGCGGTGGTGAGGTTGTGAAAGTGCAGGCCCAGTTCCCAGTCGTTGGCGTAGTCGCGGGCGAGCAGGGCGCTCGCCCACGAAGGCGAGTCCGAGCCGAGGACGGCGATGGCGGCGAGCCCGAATCCGCCGGCGAGATGCCAGACGAGGAGCGCCACGAGGCTGGCCGCGCGCGAGCGCAGCCAGGATCGCAACAGCGCCGCCACCGCAACGAGAAAGACGCCGGACGCGAGAAGGTTGCCGAACCAGAAGGCCTGCGGGAGCGAGGCCCCGGCGACGTGCAGCCAGCCGGCTTGGAAGTCCGGAAGAAACGGGTATCCCAGCGGCCACTCCGGCAGGTGCGGGTAGCTCAGCCGATTCAGGTTGTCGCCGTACGCGAACGACGTGGCGAGTGCGGCATGGAACGATTGGTCCTCCCATCCGGCGCCGGCGCTCCAGAGTGCACCGTCGCGGGGGTGGAGGCTGTGCAAGCCGTGCCCCCACGCATGGAAGACTCCCAGCGCCAGCAGCCCGAGGGAAGGCACCGAAACCGCTCGCGCAAGCATCGGTCGGATCATCCTGCGGGTGCGTCGTCGTCGCGGCACGGATCGGTACCACGCCACCGCCTCTCCAGCGCAGAGCAGGCCGAGCACCCCGAAGGTCGCGGGGACGGAGGACTCCATGCCGAGGACGCGCGCGAGCGCGAAGGGCAGCCAGCAGGAGACCGCCAGCAGCAGGGCCCCGGCGGCGCCGAGCTAGGGCGCAAGCGAAAGCCCCGGGATGAGTCGGCGCACGAGGAGCAGCGCCCACGCCCCGCCCAAGCCGAAGAAGGCGAGGGCCGCGATCATGGGGCCGGGAGCGACGACTGCGCCGGGAGCAGGGTGCGGAGATGGAGGTCGAGCGCCTGCCACGCCCGGGCGCGATGGCTGATGCGGTTCTTCTCCGACTCCGGCATCTCGGCGAAGGTACGACTCTCGCCTTCGGGAATGAAGAGCGGATCGTAGCCGAAGCCGGACCCGCCCGCGGGAGTTTCGCGGAGGTGGCCGCGGCAAACCCCGGTGAAGCGGCGGGGCGGAAATCCGCTTCCGGCGAGGACGAGCACGCAGTGAAACGACGCGCCTCGCTGCGCGGGGGGAAACGGACGCATCTGCTCGATCAGTTTGCGCAGGTTGGCTGCGGGGTCACCGGCGGGACCGGCGTAGTAGGCGGACTCCACGCCGGGATCGCCGTGCAGCGCGTCCACGCACAGCCCGCTGTCGTCCGCGAGCACCCAGGCCGGCGCGGGTACGCGCTCCAGCAGCGCGAGCGCCTTCTTCGTCGCGTTGCCCGCGAAGGTGCCCGTGTCCTCCTCGACCGGCGGCATGCCCCCGGCCGCGCGGGCCGAGACGATCTCGACCGGCAGGCCGGAGGAGCGGACGAGCTCCTGAAATTCGGCCACCTTGTGGGCGTTACCCGAGGCTAAAAACAGTCTCATCGACGGACATTTTCGCCGGGTACACGGTGTGCCCGCGGGTGAGGAAGTCCTCGCCGAAGGTCTCGTGGCGGACGTCACACAGGCGGACGGCGTTGACCAGGCGTTCGGTGCGCAGGCCGCTGAAGGCGCTCTTCGCGCGGTCGTCGGCGAAGAGCATCGGGGAGCGGTACACCATGAGGTAGTCGAGTTCCCGCAGCTGGATCAGCTCGCTGATTAACTGGGACCCGCCCTCAATGAAGACGCCGCTGATCTTCTCGTCGACGCAGCGACGCCGGAACTCGGCGATATTCACGCGCTGGCTGGCCGAGGGTACGATCCAAACCTGCACGCCGATGTCGCGCAGCTTGCGGACGTAGCCGAGGCCGCCGTGCTGGGTGGTGACGACGATCGTGCGGTGGCGGTGGTGATCGGTGAAGACGCCGGGAAGGCTGCGCTCGCTCCAGAGTCGGAGCCGCCCATCGAATACGAAGCGCCACGGGCACCACTCCTCGTCGCCGAGTCGCGCGGTCAGCCGCGGGTTGTCAGCGGCGACCGTGCCCGCCCCGACGGCAATGGCGGGAAACAGGCGGCGCCACCGGTGCACGTCCGCCCTTGCCCGCTCGCCCGTGATCCATTTCGAGTCGGCCATCCGCGTGGCGATCTTGCCGTCCAGCGTCGTGGCGACCTTCGCCGCCAGCAACGGCGTGCCGCGGGCGGCCCAGTGATTGAACATCAGGTTGAGGTCCGTGCACTCGTCCTTGAGTACGCCCGACACCACCTCGATCCCCGCCTCCCGCAGGATGGCGAAACCGCGGCCGGCGTGACTCGGCAGCGGGTCGGTCGCTCCAATCACCACCCGGCGCACGCCGGCGGCCCGGATCCGCTCGCAGCACGACCCGGTCCTCCCCACGGTGGAGCACGGCTCAAGCGTCACGTAGAGCGTGGCGTTGGGCGCGGGCGCCCGTCCCAGTGCCTCCAGCGCGACGCGCTCCGCGTGCGGACCGCCGTCCTGCGCGTGGAATCCCTCGGCGACGATGCGGCCGTCCTCCACGATGACGGCGCCGACGAGAGGATTCGGGGCCGTGTGTCCCCAGCCCCGGCGCGCCAGTTCGAGCGCGCGGCGCATGAATCCCTCGTGGACGGCGTCCTCGGCTGGGTTCATGCCGGCACGAAGGGGTTTCCGACCTTTTCGTCGCCCACTTGGGTCGCGGGGCCATGGCCGGGATGAACGACGGTGTAGTCCGGCAACGTGTAGATCTGCGACCGGATGCTCTGAGCGAGGACGGTGGCGCTGCCGCCGGGAAGGTCGGTGCGGCCGACTCCCCCGGCGAAGAGGGCGTCCCCGACGAAGGCGGCGCTGAGCGAGGGGAAGTAGAACAGCACGTTCCCTGGGCAATGCCCGGGCACGTGTCGGCACTCGACCGCCCGGCCAAGCGCCTCCCAGCGCTCGCCGGCGCCGAGCCAAAGATCGACGTGGATCGGATCGACGCGGATGCCGCCGCGCAGGAAGACTGTCATGACCTCCGGAGTCTCGATCAGTGCCTGATCGGCGCGATGGGCGCGCACCCGGGCTCCGGAGTGCCGGACCACCTCGGCCCCGCCCTGCGTGTGGTCCCAGTGCCCGTGCGTGATCCAGAGTTCCCGCAGGGCGGCGCCGTGGACGGCGAGAAGCGGCTGGATCTTGGCCCAGATGCCCTCCGGCGCATCAATCAGAATGGCCTCCTGCCGCGCGGGGTCGATGAGCAGGTAGGCGTTGGTCTGGATCGGACCCGAGGGCAGGACGTGCAGCTCCATCGCAGGCAGAGGCTTTGACTGCGGTTGAGTTCGGGCAATCCCAAACCGACCGACCTCGGGGACTTCCGGAAGCGAGGGGGGCGAGGCCGGGCTGTTGGCGAAGGCTTGCGCGGGGAGGGGATTGGCTCACCGTAGAGGTGCCGTTGGGCGTCGCGGACCCCGGTGGCTTGCTCAACCCTTTCTTTCCTCCCCATGCCTACTGACTTCACCCTAAGTCGTCGTTCCTTTCTCCAGACCGCCTCGGTTGCCGCGGGGGCCCTGTCGTTCCCGGCCGTGCTGCGCTCGCAGCCGGCGGGCACGCCCTCGCCGATGAACCGCCTGAATGTTGCGGTGATCGGCGTGGGAGGCCGCGGCGGTGCTGCGGTCGAGGGCGTGCGCAACGAGAACATCGTCGCCCTGTGCGACGTCGATTCCGAGCGGGCGGACGCTTCGCTGAAGAGGTTCAGCGAGCGCCACGCGGAGCCGGCCGCGCGGGCGGCGGGGGCGGAACGCTTCGATGATTTCCGGCGCATGTTCGACAAGCTCGGCAACCAGATCGATGCGGTGACGATCTCCACCCCGGACCACATGCATTACCCGGCGGCCCTCGCGGCGCTGCGTCTCGGGAAGCACGTGTTCGTGGAGAAACCATTGACGCACACCATTTGGGAGTCGCGGGAGCTCACGCGGCTGGCCCGCGAAAAGAAGGTGGTCACCCAAATGGGCAACCAAGGTCATGCCGGCGACGGCTGCCGCCTCCTGAAGGAGTGGGTCGATGCGGGGGTTCTCGGCGAGGTGCGCGAGGTGGTGAGTTGGACGGACCGTCCGTTCTATCCGCCTTGGCGCGCGCCGGTGGGTTCATTTGCGAAGCCCGATCACTCGAAGTTCCTTCCCGTGGTGCCGTCGACGCTGAACTGGGATGCGTGGCTCGGCGTGGCTTCGGAACGCAACTACGATCCCGCGTACCTGCCCTTCAAGTGGCGCGGCTGGTGGGATTTCGGGACTGGTGCCTTCGGCGACGTCGCCTGTCACATCATGGACGGTGCCTACTGGGCCCTCAACCTCGGCGCGCCCACGGCGGTGGAGGCGATTTCGACGGGCGCCTCGGACGTGGCCTCGCCGCTGGCCTCCGTGGTGACCAACTACTTCCCGGCGCGCGGGAAGATGCCGGCCGTCAAGTACACGTGGTCGGATGGTGGACTGCTCCCCGTGCTGCCGCCGGATCTCGAAATGGGCCGCGATCTCAACCCCGAGGCCGGCACGATCCTATTCGGGTCGAAGGCTACGGTGCTGTGCAGCTTCTACTACGATTCCGTGCGCATCATTCCGGAAATCAAGATGCGCGAACTCGCTCCCAGCCTCCCGCCGAAGACGATCCCGCGGGTCAAGGACGGTCCGTTCGCCGAGTGGCTCCTGGGCTGCAAGGGCGGGCCGCTTCCCGGCTCCAACTTTGAATATTCAGGTCCCTTCACGGAGTCCGTGCTGCTCGCCAACGTCGCGATTCGTTCGCGGCGGCGGATCGAGTGGGACGCGGCGGCCCTGCGCGTCACGAATCTGCCGGAGGCGAATCGTTTCGTGACGAAGGAGTACCGGCCGGGTTGGCTCTGACCGGTTGGAGTTTTCGCGCTCCGTTTCAGCGCGGGAAACGTTGCGTGCGTCTCGCGGCACGCTACGGTTTGGCTCATGGTTGGAAGCCTTCGCCATTACTGTCTCTCGTCCGGATTGGCCGTGCTCGTCCTGCTTGGGGCCGGGGCCCACGCCGGGCGTGGTGCGGAGGCACCGATTCACTTCAATCGACAGGTCCTCCCGATCCTGTCCGACGCGTGCTTTCACTGTCACGGTCCCGATGCCGCGACGCGCAAGGCGGACCTGCGGCTGGACCAGAAGGAGGGACTCTTCCGGACCAAGGACGGTCTTTCCGTGGTGGTGCCCGGATCGTCGGAGGAGAGCGATCTGTACCAGCGCCTGATCAGCCCGCACGAGGACGAACGGATGCCGTTGCCGGAGTCGGCGCGGCAACTCAAGCCCGCGGAGATCGCCATCATCAAGGCGTGGATTGAACAGGGAGCGCCGTGGTCCTCCCACTGGGCCTTCAGCCCGCCGGTGCGGGCCGCGGTTCCGGCGATCCCTGATGCCCGACTCTCCGCGCGCGTCCGGACGCCGATTGACGCCTTTGTGTTTTCCCGTCTCGCGGCGGAGCATCTGGAGCCCTCGCCTGAGGCGAGCCGGGTGGAACTGCTGCGACGCGTCTCGCTGGATCTCACCGGCGTCCCTCCGAGCCCGGAGGAGGTGGAGGCCTTTCTCGCGGATGCGGCTCCGGACGCCTACGAACGGCAGGTGGATCGATTGCTCGCATCGCCGCGGTACGGACAGCGCTGGGCTTGGGATTGGCTGGACCTTGCGCGCTATGCGGACACGAACGGATTCCAAGGCGACCCGGAGCGCACGATGTGGCCGTGGCGGGACTGGGTGGTGGACGCACTGAACGCCCACCAGCCCTACGACCAGTTCAGCATCGAGCAACTGGCGGGCGACCTCCTGCCCGATGCGACGGTCGCGCAGCGCGTGGCCAGCGGGTTTCACCGCAATGCGATGTTCAACGGCGAAGGCGGGCGCATCCCGGAGGAAACCCGGGTGGAGAACGTCTTCGATCGCGTGGAGACGACGGCGACCGTGTGGATGGGGCTGACGATGGCGTGCGCCCGATGCCACGACCACAAGTTCGACCCGATCAAGCACACCGACTACTTCTCGCTCTTCGACATCTTCAATCAGATGTCCGAAACGGGGGCGCAGCCGAGCGGCCGTTCCGGCCAGGTTCCGCCCTTGCTGGAGTTGCCGACGCCGGCGGAGTCGCTCGCGGTGCAGGGGGCGCGCGAACGAATCGCCGTGATCGGGCGGGAGGTGGAGGAGCGGGAGCGAGCGGTGTTCGCGCGGGCGGCGGGCGAGCCGGTGACGGCCTCATCGGCGGCGCAATCACTTCCCGGCAAGCTGCCGGAAAGCTTCGCGGCGGTGGGGCCGGAGGATCGCTCGGTCGTGGCGATCAACGAAGCGATTGCCCATTTCAAGGCTCACGGCGACCCCGACTACGTGGCGGCCCTTGAGCGGCTGGCGAAGGCGGCGCGGGAACGGGAGGATGCGCTGCGGCAGGTGACGCGGGTGATGATCATGGATGAGGTGTCTGAGCGTCGGGAGACGGTGGTGCTTGCCCGGGGGAATTATGAGGCGAGGACGACCACGCGGGTCGAAGGAGCGATCCCCGAGGTCTTCCGTTCACCGGGCGAGCCGACGAAGCGGATGAACCGCCTCGACCTCGCGCGCTGGTTGGTGTCGCCGGCGAATCCCCTCGGAGCACGGACGGCGGTGAACCGCGCGTGGCAGGCGTTCTTCGGCGTGGGATTCGTCAAGACGGCGGAGGACTTTGGCGTGCAGAGTGAACCGCCCTCGCATCCGGAACTGCTGGATTGGCTGGCGACCGAGTACGTGCGCCTCGGCTGGAATACGAAGGCACTGCACCGTCTGATCGTGACGAGCGCGGTGTACCGGCAGTCGTCGCGGGTTTCTCCGTCCCTGCTGGAGAAGGACCCCGAGAATCGGTTGCTGGCGCGTGGGGTGCGGCATCGCTTGCCCTCGTGGATGCTGCGGGATCAGGCCCTGTCCGCGGCGGGCTTGCTGGTGGATCGCGCGGGCGGACCTGGCGTTTTGCCCTATCAGCCCGCCGGCATCTGGGAGGAAGCCACGTTCGGCGTGAAGAAGTATGTGCAGAGCAAGGGCGATGACCTGCACCGACGGAGTTTGTACGTCTTCTGGCGCCGGATCGTTGGGCCGACCTCTTTCTTCGACTCCGGAGCCCGTCAGGTCTGCACCGTGAAGGTGGCGCGGACGAATACTCCCATGCACGCGCTCGTCACCCTGAACGATCCGGCCTACGTCGAGGCGGCCCGGGTCCTGGCGCAACGCGTCCTGCAGACCGCGCCGCCGGATGATGCCTCCCGGATCGACCGCATCTACCGCCTCGCCCTCGCGCGCCCGGCGCGGGCGGAGGAACTGCGCATCCTGGGCGCGCGTCTGGCCACGTTGCGGACCCAGTACGGCGCCGACCCGGCGGAGGCGCGCTTGCTCGTCCGTTCGGGAGAGGCGCCCCGGCCGACGGAGCTCGACCCCGTGGAGCACGCGGCGTGGACCGCGGTTTGCGCTCTCGTGCTCAATCTCGACGAAACCCTCTCCAAGGAGTGAACCCATGGATCCCCTGACCGAAGGTCACGCCCTCTTCACCCGCCGCCAGTTCTTCGGCCGATCCGCCCTCGGACTCGGTACGGCGGCGCTTTCGTCGCTGCTTGGCCGCGACGGCCTTCTCGCGGCTCCCCCCGCACGGCGTGGAGTCCCAGGACTGCCTGAGCTTCCGCACTTCGCCCCCAAGGCGAAGCGCGTGATCTACCTCTTCCAGAACGGAGCGCCGTCCCACGTGGACCTCTTTGACTACAAGCCCGCGCTCAAGCAGTGGCATGGCCGGCAGATCCCCGACGCCGTCGTCGGCGGCAAGCGGTTCTCGACCATGACGGGCAGCCAGACGGATCGGCCGGTGCTCGGTGAAATCACGCAGTTCGCGCAGCATGGACAGTCGGGGGCGTGGGTCTCCAGCTTCCTGCCCCGGACGGCGGAGATCGCCGATGACTTGTGCTTCGTGAAGTCGATGCACACGGAGTCGGTGAACCACGCTCCGGGAATTACCTATTTTCTCACCGGCTCGGAAATGGCGGGGCGCCCCTCGATGGGCGCGTGGCTCAGCTACGGCCTCGGCAGCGAGAATGAGGACTTGCCGTCGTTCGTGGTCATGACCTCGCGCGACAAGGAGGCGAGCTGCGGGCAGATCTTCTACGACTTCTACTGGGGCAGCGGCTTCCTGCCGACCAAGTACCAGGGCGCGGCGTTCCGTGGCAGCGGCGATCCGGTGCTTTACCTCTCCAACCCTCCCGGGATGAGTCGCGAGGTGAGGCGCGGCCTGCTCGACGACCTTGCGCACCTGAACGAGATCAAGCGCGAGGACTTCGGCGATCCAGAGATCACCACGCGCATTGCGGCCTACGAGATGGCCTATCGCATGCAGACCAGCGTGCCGGAGTTGACTGACTTCTCCCGCGAGCCCGCGGCGGTGATGGACATGTACGGGCCGGATGTGCGCCGCCAGGGCAGCTTTGCCTACAACTGCCTGATGGCGCGGCGCCTCGCCGAGCGCGGCGTCCGCTTCATTCAGGTCATGCACGCCGGCTGGGACCAGCACCGGAACCTGAATTCGCAGTTGAAGATTCAGTGCGAGGACACGGACGCACCGTCCGCAGCGCTCATTCGCGACCTCAAGCAACGCGGGTTGCTCGAGGATACCTTGGTCATCTGGGGAGGCGAGTTCGGGCGCACCCCGTTCCTCCAGGGGAAGATCGACGACGTGAAGAACTGGGGCCGCGATCATCATCCCTATGCGTTTTCGCTCTGGATGGCGGGTGGGGGTGTGAAGCCTGGCGTGAGCTACGGGGCGACCGACGAGTTCGGCTTCAACGCCATCGACCGCCGCGTCCATGTGCACGACTTCCAAGCCACCGTCATGCACCTGCTCGGGATCAACCATGAACGCCTGACCTACAAGTTCCAGGGCCGGAACTTCCGGCTCACCGACGTGCACGGGCACGTCGTGCGCGACATCCTCGCCTGACGCGCCGCCGCCTCGGCGCGCGTGGACCGGACCCTTGCCCCCGAACGGCGTAGGGGCTGATGGGCGCGGCGCCAGCCGGTCCGATCGGGTTGGGCGCGCGGGGCTTCAGGCCAGCAGTGGCTGAATGAGATTGCCGTGCACGTCGGTGAGTCGGAAGTCGCGTCCCTGAAAGCGGAACGTGAGCCGTCGGTGATCGAGCCCCAGAAGGTGGAGGACGGTGGCGTGCAGATCGTGGACGTGGGCGCGATCCTTGACGGCGTTGAAACCCAATTCGTCCGTCTCGCCGATGATCCGCCCTGCAGGCGTCCCACCGCCGGCGAACCACATGGTGAAGGCGTCGATGTGATGGTTGCGCCCGGTGGTGTCGCGATTCTCACCCATCGGCGTGCGTCCAAACTCGCCGCCCCAGATGACCACGGTGTCCTTGAGCAGTCCGCGCTGCTTGAGATCGGTCACGAGGGCCGCCTGTGCCCGGTCGACCTCGCGGCAGCGCGCCTCGAAGTCGCCCTGCAGGTTCTCGCCCGGCCCGCCGTGGCTGTCCCAGTTCGTGTGATAAAGCTGGACGAAGCGTGTGCCGCGCTCGGCGAGTCGACGCGCGAGGAGGCAGTTGCGGGCGAACGAAGGTGCCTCGTCCTCGATGCCGTAGAGGGCGCGCGTCGCGGGACTCTCCCCGCGCAGATCGACCAATTCGGGAGCACTGGTCTGCATGCGGCTCGCCATTTCGTAGGCGGCGATGCGGGTGTGAATCTCGGCGTCGCCGGTGGCGACGGCCTGCTGGAGGTTGAGGTCGCGGAGCGCGTCGAGGGTCTGGCGCTGCCGCGTGGCCGAAACGCCGGCGGGATTCGTCAGGTTGAGGATGGGGTCGCCCTGGCCGCGGAACGGAACTCCTTGAAACGTGGTGGGGAGGAAGCCGGTGCCCCAGTTCACGGCGCCGCCGCGGGGACCGCGGGGACCGGACTGCAGCACGACGAAACCCGGCAGGTTGCGCGACTCCGTGCCGAGGCCGTAGGTGATCCACGACCCCATGCTGGGCCGGCCGAACTGCCCGGAGCCCGTGTTCATGAAGAGCTTTGCCGGAGCGTGGTTGAACAGGTCGGCGGCGCAGGACTTCACGATGGCGAGGTCATCCACGATCCGCGCGGTGTGCGGCATCAGGTCGGAGACCCACGCCCCGCTCTGGCCGTGGCGGGTGAAGGTCCGTCGCGACCCAAGCAACTGCGAGCCATGGCTCGTGGTCATGAACGCGAAGCGCTTTCCCGCCACGAGCGAATCGGGAACCGGCTGGCCGTTGAGTTCGTTGAGCCTAGGTTTGTAGTCGAAGAGGTCGAGTTGGCTGGGTCCGCCGGCCATGAACAGAAAGATCACGGACTTGGCGCGGGCAGGGAAGTGTGGCGGCTTCGGCTCGGTCGGGTCGGTCGCCGACGACGCAGGCGCGGCGCGGGCCGTCTGGTCCAGCAGCGCCGCGAGCGCGACGCCGCCGAGTCCGATCGCGCAGCGGCTGAGGAAGTGGCGCCGGGTCAGCGCGTGGAGGCGGGCCGCCGCCTCCGGCGAGAGGGAGTCGAAGGCACTCATGAGCGGTTCAGGGTTTCGTCGAGGTTGAGCAGCACGCGTCCGATCGTGGTCCAGACCTCGATTTCCGGATCGGCATCATCCGCATTCGGGTCCCGGCGCAGGTCGACCAGCAGGCGCCGGAGGCGATCGTGCTCGGGGGGGGTGGGTTCGCGCGCGACGCAGAGCCGGAAGCCCAACCGCAGGCGTGCGTCGTCGTCGGCCGCCTCGCGGCGCAGGCGCGCGCCGAGCGCTTGCGCGAACTCGAAGAACTGGCGGTCGTTGAGGAGCGTGAGGGCCTGCAACGGCGTGTTGGAGCGGAGCCGACGGGTGCAGGCGCTGAAGCCGTCCGGCGCATCGAAGACCGCCGTCGCCGGATGGGGCGTCGCACGCCAGTGATGCGTGTAAAGGGCACGCCGGTGCCGGTCGTCGCCTTCGCTGGTCAACCAAGCTCGGTTCACTTGTCCCAATCCCATGACGTTGTCTGGCTGCGGCGGGAAGACCGGCGGCCCGCCAAGACGAGGGACCAGCAGGCCGCTGACGGCAAGACCGAGGTCGCGGATCCACTCGGCGTCGAGTCGGAGCCGGCTCTGCCGGGTGAGCAGGCGATTGAGCGGATCACTCTCGTCGAGGTCCGGTCGGGCGTTCGAGGCACGCCGATAGGCCGACGACGTGACGATCAGCCGGTGCAGCGCCTTCATGCTCCAGCCTTGGCGAGAGAACTCGGTCGCAAGCCAGTCGAGCAGTTCGGGGTGGGTCGGGCGCGCACCCTGAAGCCCGAAGTCGTTCTCCGTCTCGACGAGGCCGCGGCCGAAGTACACTTGCCAGACCCGGTTGACGAACACCCGCGCGGTGAGTGGCTGAGCGGGATCGAAGAGCCAACGCGCGAGGTCGAGCCGCGTTGCCCGGGGCCCGCTCGCGTGCAGAGGCGGCAGGATCGCGGGCGTGCCCGGCGACACGATCTCCCCCGGGCGGGTGAAGTCGCCCTTGATGAAGAGGTGGGTCGTCCTCGGCTCCGCCAACTCCGACATCACCAGCGTGGTCACCACCCGCTGCTCCGCGCGTTCCAGCGCGGTCAGTTTCTCGAGGCGGCGGTTGTACTCGGCATCGTCCCGGACGAAGTAGCCGTAGAGTTGGCGACGCTGCCCGGCCGTCAACTGGGCCCAGGGTTGCTGCACGTTGTGCTGCATCTCGGGCTTGAGCTGGGCGAGTACGGAGGGGGTGATCTCGGGTCGCCACGGGACCGCAGCCGGGTCTCGGCTCTCGAGATAGGAGTAGAGTTCGAAGCGAGCGGTCTCGACCTCGGGACCAGCGCTCGCGTCGGTCCGCGCCTCGTCGGGGAATTCAAGGATCCCACCGGGCTTGCTGCTGCCGTGTCCATCCGCCACGGTCTGGTTGAAGAACGCGTAGAGCTGGTAGTACTCGCGCTGGGTAACCGGGTCGAATTTGTGGTCGTGGCACTGGGCACACGCCAGCGTCAGTCCGAGGAACGCGCTGCCGAAGGTGCCGACGCGGTCATTGACCGACTCGACGCGGAACTGCTCCGGATCGATGCCGCCTTCCTGATTGATCTGGGTGTTCCGGTTGAACCCCGTGGCGACGCGCTGGTCACGCGTGGCGTCGGGGAGGAGGTCGCCCGCCAGTTGTTCGATGACGAACTGGTCGTAGGGAAGATCACGGTTGAGGGCGGTCACCACCCAGTCGCGGTACTTCCAGATTTGGCGCGGGGCGTCGACCGAGTAGCCGTTGGAGTCGGCATAGCGGGCGACGTCCAGCCACGGTCGCGCCCAGCGTTCACCGTGATGCGGCGACGCAAGGAGGGTGTCGACGACGCGTTCGTAGGCGTCCGGACGCGAATCGGCGAGGAAGGCCTCAAGTTCCTGCGGCGTCGGCGGGAGTCCGGTCAGGTCGAAGGTGACGCGGCGGAGCAGGGTGCGCCGGTCTGCCTCGGGCGACGGAGCGATCTTGGCGGCGGCGAGGCTCGCGTCGACGAATGCATCGATCGGGTGAGATGGGCCGGATGGGCGGGGCGGCAGCGACGGGCGGACTGGGGCGACGAAGGCCCAGTGATCGGCCCAGACCGCTCCCTCCGCGACCCAGCGGGCGAGACGTTCCTTCTGGAGATCGGACAGGGTGCGGTGGGAGTCGGCCGAGGGCATGACCTCTTCCGGATCGGAGCTGTAGATCCGGGCGATGAGTTCGCTCTGATCCGGCTTCCCCGGCACAATGGCGGGGAGACCGGACTTCCCGCCGGCGAGGGCTGCCTCCCGCTGGTCCAACCGCAGGCCGGACTTCCGCGATCCGGCGTCCGGCCCGTGACAGCGATAGCAGAAATCGGAGAGGAGGGGCTGGATTTCCCGCGCGAAGTCGACCGTGGCGTTGGGGCCTTCGCCGGCGCCGGAGGCGCGCAGCGCGACGAGCGCCAGGGTCAGGCCGAGGAGTTGCCGGGTGAGGAAACGAGGCATGTTCCGGCCCCGAGCATGCCGTCCGGCTTTCCGTACTGGCAACCCCCTTTCGCGGGTGAATGTTCAGGGCAGTTTCTACACCACGAGGTCCGACGCCGTCCGGCGCCGAACGCTGCCAGGGCTGCATCCGAAGCGCCGCCGAAAGCTCTTATTGAACGCCGACCGGTCGCGCCACCCGAGTCGGGCCGCCGCATCGGCGGCGGTCGTTCCGCCCGCCTCGAGCAGGGCGTACGCTTGAGTCAGCCGAAGTTCCTGAAGGACGCGCTTGGGAGAGTTCCCGAGTTGGCGGAGAAAGAGGCTGCGGAGATGGGCGGCGCTGAGTCCGACGAAGCGGGCGAGGGCGTCGAGACGCACCGGCGTGCCGAGGTGCCGGTGAAGCCAGGCAAGCGCATCGACGAGGCGGGGATCCAGACGGGAGGCCGGGAGGCGGTCGCCGAACGCCCGGGTCAGCCAGAGCTCCATCCAGCGATTCGCGCTGGCGCTGCCTGCGGCGGAATGCTGCAACCACGCGGTGATCGCGTGCTCAAACAGGCGGTCGAGTTCCGCGGGAAGGGCGGGGCTGAGCGGCAGGTCCGGAGCGAGGAGGCTGAGCGCGTCGCGTTGGTCCGGCGTCGTCCACGCGACGTGCACCACCGCGAGTCGGAGACCCTCGCCGCTGAGCGAGTGGGCCTCGCGCGCCGGAAGCACCAGCCACGCCGGGGCGCGGAACGCAGCGCGACGAGCGCCGCTTCGCGCCACGCCCGTGCCGGCGAGAACGTGGATGATGTCGTGGCAGGGCAGCGTGCGCCGGGGAAGGCTCCACCCGGCGGGCATCGTCTGGATGCCGGCCACGGTGACCCGGGCCCGGATCTGGTCGAGAAAGAGCGAGGAGGAGTCCTGACGGAGGTTCACGCGACCGACAACGTCGCGATCGAATCGGGCCGGTAGGTGACGGCGAGGACATTCGCGCGCCAGTTTTCCGCATCCGAGCGGACTTGGTCCGGGCTCCGGGGGTCCCCGGCGGCCTTGATGAGGCCGGGCAGCCACTTTTGACCGAAGCGGACATGCTGGGTCTCGTCGGCGATGTCGTAGCTCCACGTCATGGCTCCCACGGTGTCGTGGTGTTCCAGCGCTGCTTTCAGACCCTGGTGCTTCCCTGGGAAAGCGTCGGCTTCCTGAGTCGTGAGGGCCGCGTAGCGATCGTGGGGGGTGAGCGTCTGGCGGAGTCGGTAGGCCGTGGTGGAGAGCGGGACCTCGTGAAACGGGATGCCCAGGGACTTCAGCTTGAGTTCACCGAAGGTGGCGTGGCGTGACTCGTCCCACATGTGCCGCGCGGCGTCGAAGTAGAAGTCCCACGGCATGTCGGGTGCCTCGAAGAGGATGGAGGCGCAGGAGTCGGTGGCCTGCATTTCCATCATGAAGTTTATCGCGAAGAAACGCTCGCGCTCTCCATACGGCCGATCGGGCGTCGGAGCCTTGGGCAGCGTCGCCCGGGCGGAGAATCCGTGGGGCAAGGCACCATCCGCAAGCGGCAGCCGACCGATCCGGCGGGCCAGGCGCACTGGCTCGCTCCGCCGACGCTCGAGGATGGCCAACTCCGACTCCAATTCACCGAGGGCCATCAGGACTTTTGCCTGATACAGGGCATCCGGCTCCCCGAGTCGCGGGCGGGCCTCGCTCGCCCAAGCGATCTGGGCTCGCAGCAAATCCCGGTTGGCCTCCAACAAGGGAGCGCTGGGCAGGTCGTACACGCTGCGGGTCGCCTGGAGGAATGCCTCGATCCACTTCAACAACTGCGGTTTGACCTGCAGGTAGACGGCTTCGATGGCATCAGCGGACGAAGGGGCCTCGCAGAGGCAGTCCAGAAGGCTCCGGGCGGGCACGGATGTGCTGAGATGGGTCTCCGTCGGGATCACGCCGAGTTCCCGTTGCCGAACCCGCAGGTCCTGAACCATGCGGAAGTCCGAGAACAGGTGGAGCGGCAGACCGCAGCGCAGGTCCCACTCAGCCAGAGCGGGGACAAAGCCGGCGGCCACGCGGGCGAGTTCGGTCTGGAAGTCGGCGAGATTCCGGAGCGCGAGGCCGCGTTCGCGCGGAGGGCTCACGGAAAGGACGGGGAGTTCGGGGGCGGGCGAAGGGGAATTCATGTGGGAATTGGTCTGCTTGGCTTTTCTTGTAGGCGAAAACCCTTCGGTTGTCAGGAGAGAAGAAGCGCGGAAAAGTGAGGCAAAATCGCTTTTCCGGATGAATCGACCGGTTCCGTCAACGGTCCGATGCCCCTTCAATCAAGACTCCCCTGACTCTCGTTTCGGATGGAAATCCGTGTCCCGTCCTTGGCGGGAAATCGAACATCGTGAGTTCCCGGAAGGGTCTCGCGATTAGGATTGACGCTGGGGCGCGAGCGCCTGGCGCAGGGCGCGGGTCTCCTCCAAGAGTTCGTGGGCGGCATCCCGTATGGCGGAATCGCCGGGAGCGGGCGAGGGAGCGTCGTCCGGGTCCCCCAAGCCGACCTCGCGGAACGCGCGGAGCCGGTCGAGGATGAGATCGCGGATTTCCACGGCGTTGTCGACCCCGTGAAAGACGCCCGCGTGCAAGGAGTCGGAGAGTCCCTTCTCCTGCGCGTCCCCGCCGCCGGCGGACTGGACTTGGAGGTCGGCGATGCCGAGCAGGCGCTGGAGGGGATTCTGGCGCACCACGACCTGCTGGATGTTCGCGAAGCTCATCGTCATCTCGTGCAGTCGCGTGATGCCTTGTCGGATCCGCAGGCTGCGGTCGGTGACGAGGTACCAGCGGAGTTCGTAGTCGAGGCGGACGATCGCGTAGGTGAACGGGAGCGAGGCGAGGAAACCGAGCAACACGAGCGACTCGACGACGGTGGCGAGGGGGAAGGCCCACGGGGGCAGTTTGCGAGCCAGCACGGCGGTCGTTTCGACCGGACCGCGCCCGGCGCGAATTCCCCGTCGGGGCCGTTGGGACGACGGTGTGGACGCGGCGCTCGGAGCGCCCGGCTCGGCCGCCACCGCGGGTGGCGCTCCGGCTGGCACGGTCGCTGCCGCAGCGGGTGGGGGGAGCGAGTCGAGACGTTTCACCTCGTCGCGCACCAGCTTCAGGAAGGCGAACGAGAAGAGGATGCCGCCAAGGGCAGCGGCTTGGGCGAGCGCCCATGCCCCCACGCGGAGATGGTAGAAACGCCGGCCGGCGCGGAACGTTCCCAGCGAGCCGACCGCGCCGGCCGGTGCCGCCGGAGCGGCCGGGACTCGGAGGGTGCGTAGCACATACTCACGAAGGCGCGCGTTCATGGCTGAGGAGGCGTGGACTCGGGAGCGGAGCCCGTCGGGGGGCGCAGCGCGAGACGCAGGTCGCGGAGCTCGGTGGCCGCGGCGCGGAGCGTTGCGATCAATTCGGCGTCTGTTGCCGCTCCCGCAGGGTTCCCGGCGGCGGACGCGGCGCGACCGCCCGTCCGCACCCCGCGCATGCGGCTGTAAAGGAAGTCGCGGATGGCCTCAAACTCCCGGAAACCCTCCAGGGTCATTTCGGCACCCGCGTTGCCGCTGGCGGTTTGGATCTGGACCCGCGCCAAGCCCAGCCAGCGCTCGACGATGTTAGAGCGGAGATGAATGTCCTGGATGCGGGCGTAGTGGATGATCACCTGCCGTCGAAACAGGATGCCCCAACTCATGGAGATTCCCTCGTCGGAGAACCGGTAGCGAAGCGTCTGGTACCGGAACCAAGACGGCAGGATCAGGATGGGAAAAAGCGGCGGGACGGCGAGGCAGCGGAGCAGGTAGTACGTCCAGAGGCTCGCGTGAGGGCGTTCCAAGGCGAGGATCGCGGCCTCGTCGGTTGGGGAGTCCATGGTTCGATAAAAAACAACGGGCCTTCGGTCCTCAACACTGGAGCTGACCCATGGGATGGCTTCGCTTCGCCGAGCCGAGGCTCGTCCCGCGGTCACCCGTGATCGTGCGGCGCGATTGACCCAACCGGCAACCCCACCTCCACCGGCCCGGCTCCCGATCTTTGGAGCAGACCCAACTCATCCAACGGCGAGCCTATGGCTTCCGCTCCTTCCCCAACTACCGCCTGCGCGTCATCGCTCAGTGCGGCTAACCCAACCCTAAAATCCTACCCTTACAGACCCAGTCCCCAATCTTTGGTGTAGACCCAATCTTCGGTGTAGACCCCCTTTTCGCTGGGGAGCAGCCGGCTTTGACGCGGCCGAAGCGGGGGTGGTGCGAGCGGCGGGAATCGAACCCACATCAACGGCTTCGGAGACCGCTACACTATCCATTGTGCTACGCCCGCAGACTGCCACCCTGACGCGCCAAACGGTGGGGCTTGCGTCCCCGGCGGCAACCCCAAAATGCGCCTCCCTCACCGGACCCACGCGCGCACAAAAAAGGCCGGCGGATGCCGGCCTTGGGAAAGGGGGAGGATGCGAAGATCAAACGTCCGGCTTGGTCTTGCGGAGACCTTGGACGCGTTCGCCTTCCTTCCACTGGCCGCGCTTCTTGAGCAGCTCGACGCGCTCGAAGCGCTTCAGGACGTTGCGCTTCACGACAATACCGGAGGAGCCTTGCAGGCTTTTGTGCTGGGACATGGCGGAGAGGAGGAGACGGTTACGGTTGGAAACGGTCAGACTGAACGGTCGACTGGCTCCATGACAAGTACTTTTCGGCAACCCGGTCGGCCTGCACCACCACCCATTCGGGCGTCTGGTACGGGTGATGGGCCCGCACGTACGCTTCCGCCTCAGCAAGGAGGGCCGTCGGGAGCTTGATCATGAGGCGGTGCTCGTCCGCTTCCTCGGTCCGGCCCTCCCAGCGATAGACCGAGCGGAGGGGGCCCTCGATCTGGACGCAGGCGGCGAGGCCTGCCGAGACCAACCCTCTCGCCAGACGCTCGGCGTCGGCCCGCTGCGCGGTCGTGGTCCAAGCGATCGAGAGCATAAGCCGCGGTCTCGTTTGCCTACTGGGCCTGCTTGGCGGACTTGTAGGCGGTGGGTTTCTCGCCCGGCGGGAGGGCGAGCAGATCGTAGTCGCGGTACCCGGTGATCTCCACCTCTGCGAATTGTCCGACCGGCAGCGTCCGCGGCACGTAGACCCGGCCATCGATGTCGGGTGCGTCCGCTTCGCCGCGGGCGACCCCGGGCTCCTCGACAAGCACCCGCAAGCGGCGGCCGACGAACGACGCGCTGACGCTCGCGGCGACCTCCCGCTGCAGCGCCATGGTGCGGTGCCAGCGGGCTTCCTTGGTCTTGGCAGGAATCTGCTGCTCCATCTTGGCCGCCCGGGTGCCCTCTTCCTGAGAGTAGCGGAAGACGCCCAAGCGCTCGAAGCGCGTCTCGCGGATGAAGTCGCACAGCGTATCGACGTCCGCCTCGGTCTCGCCGGGGAAGCCGACGATGAACGTGGTGCGGATCGCGATGCCGGGAATGCCGGCCCGGATGCGGCGGATGAGGTCGCGGATGTAGACGCCACTCGTCTCGCGCTGCATGCGCTCGAGCATTGGCTCGCTGATGTGCTGCAGGGGAATGTCGATGTACCGTGCCACCTTCGGGCATTCCGCGATGGTTTGGATCAGCTCGTCGCTCCAGTGCGCCGGGTGCGTGTAGAGCAGCCGGATCCAAAAGTCGCCCTCGATTGCGTTCAACTCGCGCAGGAGGGTGGTGAGGGCCGTGCCGCGGCGCGAATCCACGGGCGTCCGCGGATTGGGCCGTTCCTCCCACGTGTCCATGCCGAAGAACGTGGTGTCCTGGGAGATGAGGTTGATCTCGCGCACCCCCTCGCGCACGAGTTGGCGGGCCTCCGCGACCACGCTCTCCACCGTGCGACTGCGGTGACGGCCCCGGATCTGCGGAATGATGCAGAAGGTGCAGGGATGGTTGCAGCCCTCGGCGATCTTGAGGTAGGCGAAGTGGGCGGGCGTGAGCCGGAAGCGCGGCGTGTCGTAGTCCGGGATGTAGGTCGAGCGACCGTTGACGAAGTTCGCGGGCGCGTCCTTCCGCCCCCGCTCCATTTCGTAGAGTTGCTCGATGATCGGCGCGACTTGGGTGACTTGATCAAGCCCGATGAAGGCATCGACCTCGTCGCTCAACTCGCCCGAGAGGTCCTTCGAAAACCGCTGCGACATGCAGCCGGCGACGATCAGCTTCTGCTCCCGGCGGCGCTTTCGCAGACCGCGGTCCTGGTGGACCTGCAGGATGTGGCCGATCGACTCCTCCTTGGAGGAGTCGATGAAGGAGCAGGTGTTGACGATGACGACGTCGGCCCGTTCGGCATCGGGGACCACCGCCATGCCGGCGCGCTGGAGGTGGCCGACCATGATCTCGCTGTCGACGAGGTTCTTGGCGCAACCGAGAGAGATGAGACTGACTTTGAGCATGGAAACGGGTGCCGGCGGCTGCGGGGGGCTCCGCAAACGAAAAACCCCGCGGGAGTGCTCCCGGGGGGTGAGGGTTGGGCGGCACGACGCGGAGAGCCGCGCCGCGGGGCTTACTTCTTGGCCTTCGTCGGCTTCTTGGCCGCAGCCTTGCGACGCTTGATGCGCGCCAGACGGCGCTTCCGTTTGATGACCTTGTTGTATTGTTTGCCCATGGGGAAGTGAGGAAGGAAAGGCTAAGCGTCGCCGGGGGCGGCGGGGGAGTCAAGCCCCGGTGCCGCGAGTGCGGGATCACACTCGCCGGCGGTCACCGCGCCGTCGGCGCGGGTCCAGCGGTACACCAAGGGGCCGCGCGCCCGCTCAATTTGCTTCACGAGGGGGCCCAGGGAGCGCTGGGGCAGCGTGAGGGTGGTCGCGCCGGACTCCTCACAGCTGAGCACCCGGGCATAGGGCTTGAAGATTTCGGGCCGGCCGATCACCCGGGCGAGACCGGGCACCGTGGGCGGGACTGCGGCGCGATCGATCACGAGGCACGCGTAGGGAAGGCTGCGCAGATCGACGCCGGCGCGCTGGGCGAAGCGCACCCAGTTCCGATCGGCGTGGACGCCGGGAGGCGGCACCGCGAACTGATGGCACCAGTCCCGCTCCCGACCCGGGACGAGGAGTCCGCAGGCGGCGTGGTGGGTGCACGGAGCGATGACCCGCGCGCCCCCAGCCACCAAGCGGTCGCGCCATGCCTGGACGGTACGGCTGACCGCGTGGGTGCCGGGCTCAAGCCAAAGCACGGCGGGGGCGCGGGCGAAGAGGGCCTCGAGTCGTGCGAGATCGCCCGGCCCGAGTTCGTTCACCACGTGACTCGCGACGACGAGGTCCGGGGTGCCATCGGGGTCCGCATGGGAGACGCGCAGCCCTGGAAAGGCACGCTCGGCCTCGGAGCGGGCGAAGTCCATCGCCTTCGGAGAGTGGTCCCAGAGCTGCAACTCCGCCACGTGGTCGGCTCCAAGGTGGCGGACGACGCGGCGACCGGCGACGCCGCTGCCGCAGCCCCAGTCGAGCACCCGCCACGGACGCGCGGGCGGACGCGGCCACGCGCGGCGGCGCAGCTCGCCGAGGAGCGAATCCCATTTCCAGCCGATCCGTTCACCGTAAGTGAAGTCATACGCCGCGAGATCGGCCGCGCTCTGCCAGTACGGTTCCTCCGCCACGCCGCCGGCGAGAAAGCGCGCGCGCAGTCGATCCAGTCGCGACCAGTCCAGCGAATCCCAGTTCATGCGGCGCCGGGCGTCGCGAGTGCGAGGCCGAGATGACGGGCCAGAGCCTGCTCGCGGATGCCATAGAATGCCGCGAACGCCTCAATCTCCCTCCGCCGGTCTTCATCGCCCGCCGGCCGGGTGCGGATTGCGGCGATCATCACGTTCTTCGGCGTATGTTCGGTGGAGATGAATTCGAACACCTTGGTACGGTAGCCGGCCCACTCCAGCAGCAGCGCGCGCAGCGCGTCGGTGACGAACTCCGCCTCGCGCTCCCGGAAGATGCCGTGCGCGAGTGCGGGTGCGAGCACCGGCGGCGCCACGAGGCGGGGGCGGAGTTCCTGGTGGCAACAGGGGGAGACGATGATGAGGCGGGCCCCGGCGGCGATGGCCCTCGCGAGGGCATCGTCAGTCGCGGTGTTGCACGCGTGCAGCGCGATGAGCACCGCTGGCGGCGGCTCCAAGGGAGTGTCCGCGATCTGGCCAGCGACAAAGCGAAGGGACGTGAGCCCGCTGCGGGTTGCCCACTCCGTGGATGCAGCGACCAAGTCGGGACGAGCCTCGACCCCGGTGACGACCGCCTGGCGGCCGAGAAGCGTGCTGGTCGCGAACGTGAGGTAGCCTTTGCCGCAGCCCATGTCGACCACGTGGAACGGCACCGCCGGAGCCGGTTCAGCGGAGGAGGAGGGCAGCCCGGCCTCCTTGAGCAGGTGCTGCAGCGTCTCCGCGAAGCGCTCGATCTGGCGCAGCTTGGGCGCCATGCCTTCGCGAGGTCGGCCATCGTCGCGCGTCACGCCAAGACCGCGCAGCCACGGCGCGTCGGAAGGTACGATACGCGGTTTGCTGCGATCGTGGTCCGGCGCGCGCGGCAGGGGGACTCCGGAGGCGGCCTTGATCCGGAGGCGGCCCGGTCCGTCGGCGCTCAGTTCGACCTGTGCGGTCTGGGTCGGCGTGAACAGGTGCCCGTCGAGGAACTCGGAGCCAAGAAGGGCGGCAATGACCTCGGCCGCCGCCTCGGCCCGGTGATTGCGGGTCAGGTCGCGCGTCTCATGGCGCCAGACGAAGGAGAGATGCGGTCCGTCGCGCAGCGCCACGGGCCGGACGAAGACGTTGCGCAGCGTGGCGTCTGCCGCGGTCGGACTCGGCTTGCCGAGCGTCAACTTGACCAAGGATCCATTCCGCAGGGCGGCATCGACCAGCGAAAGGAATCGGGCGCGGGCAGGGGGGACGGACACGGCCGGAAGCATGGAGGGCCGGGGGCGGCGGTAAATGCCGAAGTGCCCGTCGCGGACTTGCGCCGGGCGAGGCAGGGATCACGTTGGACCCATGGTGTACCTGCTTCGCCTTGCCGTGGTCTCCGCGAGTCTTGTTCTCGGTCTTTCAGGTATTCTGGACGCGTCCCCGGTGCGGCAGGTTCTCCTGATCGCGGGGCCGCCGAGCCACGGTCCCGGCTTGCATGAGTTTCCGCGCGCCTGCGATCTCTTGGCTGAGGCCTTGAACCAGAGCGGCCTCGCCCTGCGGGCGGAGGTATCCCGAGGCTGGCCGGCGGGCGCGGCCCGGGTGAGGGACGCCGAGGTCATCGTGATCTACTCCGACGGACTGAAGGACCATGTGGCGCGGGGGCAGGCTGCCGCTCTGGCCGAGCGCACCGCAGCGGGTCGGGGTCTGGTGGTGTTGCACTTTGCGCTGGAACCGCCGGACGACGATCCAGCGCTGCGGGCGGCCTTGCTCGCGGGCGTGGGCGGGGTGTTCGAGGCCGGTTGGTCGGTCAACCCCACGTGGCGACTCGTGCAGCGGGCGTGGCCGCGGCATGACGTCGCGAATGGCTTGGGTCCTTGGGAAATGGAGGACGAATGGTACTTTCATCTGCGGTTCCTGCCCGGGATCGAACCGGTGCTCGCCGCGGTGGCTCCGACGTCGGCGGTGGAGGCGGATGGTCCGAGGACCGGTAACCCCACGGTGCGTGCGGCGGTCGCGGCGGGCGTGCCGCAAGTCCTGGCGTGGACGCATCAGGCGTCCGGCGGGGCGCGGGGCTTCGGTTTCACCGGCGGCCATTTTCTCCGCAACTGGTATGACGCGGGGTTCCGCACCTTGGTGCTCAACGGAATCGCGTGGACCGCGGGGCTGACGGTGCCGCCCGGCGGCGTACCGCCGGGCGACCCGCGGGAACCGCTCCATGCGACGCTCGACGAGTCGATCGCGCGCGGGGACGTGGCCGATGTGCGACGTCACTTGGATCGTGACCCGGCGCTGGTGAACGGTTCGGAGCGGTCGCGGATGCGACCCCTGCATCAGGCGATTCTCCGGCGGCGGGTCGAGGTGGCTCGCCTGCTGCTGGCACGCGGAGCCGACCCGCGTCTGACCGACGCATCGCAGCGGTCACCGCTGCACATGGCGGTCGAGCGCGGCGATGCGGCGCTGGTCGATGTGCTGCTCGAAGCGCGCGCCGACGTGAACGTCCGGGACAAGGCGGGTTGGACGCCGCTGCACCATGCGGGCGCGAAAAACCAACTCGAGATCGCCCGGCATCTCTTAGCTGCAGGAGCCGATGCGCGGGTCCTCAGCGAACTTGGCGGCACGGCGCTTCACGAGGCGGCGGTCGGCGGCGGGCCCGAGTTGCTCCGACTCTTGATCGACCGCGGGGCGGATCCGGCGGTGGTGTCAAAGACCGGAGTGACCGCCTTGGATCTTGCGCGCCAGTACGGCAATGCGGCGGGTGCGGCCTTCCTCGAAGGGGTGACGCCTCCGCGCTAGATGCGGCGCGGCGGCGCGGCCCGGAACGAGTCGCCCGCACGGCCGGCGAGGGTGAACCTCCCCGGATCGCTAGTGTCCGCGGCGGGCGAGTTCACGCCAGCGTGTCCGTTCCGCCTCAAGCGCGCGTCGGATACCCTCCCACGCGGCGGCGGGCGCGGTGCGTCGCAGCCCGGTGCGGAAGAGCAGGAGGTGCAGCGCGGCGAGCGCAGTCTGCGGGGACCGCGGTGACGTCCACGTCCGGTCGAGTTCGTCCGCCGCCCAGCGCCGGACGGCGAGGGAGGCAATCGCATCGCTCCAGCGATCAAACAGCCGGCGGGTGTTCTCCTCGTCGTGGTCTCGCCGTCCGGGTGAGGCGCTCACATGGTGCCGCACGCAACTGTCGAGGGCGACGCCGACGCTCCGGCCGAGGGCGCGGGCGCGCAGGCAGAGGTCGATGTCCTCGCAGCCATTCCGGTAGCGCTCGTCGAATCCGCCGAGTTGCTGCCAGAGATCCCGGTCGATCAGGAAGCAGGCGCCCGTCACCGCGTCGGTCCGCTCGAACCTACCTTGCGTCCGGAAGGGGAGGTCGCGGACGTGTTCGGGTTTGCCCTTGGGTCCGAATCGGATCCCGGCATGGTCGACCGCGCCGGAGTCCCAGCGGCGCTGGACGTTGCCCGTGATGCCCGCGCTGGCGCCGAGACGGGCGTGGGCGCGGAAAAGCGGCTCGACCCAGCCGGGCGCGAACTCCAGGTCATTGTTCAGGAAGAGCAGGTGCCGGCCCGTCGCCGCCTGCGCGCCCCGGTTGTTGGCGACCGCATACCCGTGGTTCGTGTCCAGCAGGATCACGCGCTGTTGCGGCCCGACCGGCAGGCGGGCGAGCCACTCCCGGGTGGCGTCCTGGCTCGCATCATCGACGAGGATGAGTTCGTGCGAGACGCTCGCCGGCCACGTGCTCGCGAGGCTGCGCAGCATCGCCTGCGTCAGCGGCAGGCAGCCGTGGAGACAGACGACGACCGAGACGGCGGGGGCGGCGGGGGTGGGGCCGTCCACGGTGAAGGGCCTAGGCGAGGAGACGGCGCAGGTAGTCGCCGTAACCGGACTTGCCAAGGCGCTTGATCTGGGCCTCGAGACCAGCCCGGTCGAGCCAGCCCTGCCGCCAGGCGATTTCCTCGAGGCAGGCGATCTTCAGGCCCTGACGGTTCTCGATGACGTGGACGAACTGCGCGGCCTCGAGAAGCGAGTCGTGGGTGCCGGTATCGAGCCACGCGGTGCCGCGGCCGAGCACCTCGACGTTCAGTTGACCGCGCTCGAGGTAGAGTCGGTTCAGGTCGGTGATCTCCAACTCGCCGCGGGCGGATGGCTTCAGGTTGCGCGCGAGCGCGACGACCTCGCGATCGTAGAAGTAGAGGCCGGGGACGGCGAAGTTCGACTTTGGTCGGGCGGGCTTCTCCTCGAGCGAGAGAACGCGACCGTCGGAGGCGAATTCGACGACCCCGTAGGACGTCGGGTTGGCGACGTGGTAGCCGAAGACGGTGGCTCCTTCCTCACGTGCGCTGGCGGCTTGGACCGAGCGCGCGAAGTCGTGTCCGTAAAAGAGATTGTCGCCGAGCACGAGGGCCGACGGCAGTCCGTCGGTAAGGAAACCGCAGTCCGAGGCGATGATGAAGGCTTGGGCGAGGCCGTCGGGACTCGGTTGCTCGGCGTAGGAGAGCTGGAGCCCGAATTGCTCACCGGTTCCGAGCAGGCGACGGAAGAGCGGCAGGTCCTGCGGCGTGGAGATCACGAGGATCTCGCGGATGCCGGCCAGCATGAGCACCGACAGCGGGTAGTACACCATCGGCTTGTCGTAGATCGGCATCAGCTGCTTCGAGACCGCGATGGTGAGCGGGAAGAGCCGGGTGCCGGATCCGCCGGCGAGGATGATGCCGCGGCGCGAACCGGAGCCCGCGGACGTGGACGAGGACGAAGAGGACGAGGGAGTCACGGGTAGGAGGAGGCTCACGGGGCGGTGCCGAGACGCTGGCGCTGGTACTTGCGCCGGGTGATGTCGGCCGTCCACTCGCGGTGCTGGAGATACCAGTCGACGGTCTTCACGATCCCGGTGTCGAAGTTCTCCTGGGGGGACCAGCCGAGTTCGCGACGGATCTTGGTGCTGTCGATTGCGTAGCGGCGGTCGTGGCCGGGGCGATCGGTCACGAAGGTGATCTGCTCGGCGTAGGAGCGGGCGTCGGCGCGCGGGGACTTTCCGTCGAGGAGGGCGCAGATGCGCCGGACGATCTCGAGGTTGGGGCGTTCGTTGAGTCCGCCGACGTTGTAGGTCTCGCCGACGCGCCCGCCGCGGAGGGCGAGCCAGATCGCGCTCGCGTGGTCCTCGACGTAAAGCCAGTCGCGGATCTGCTGGCCGTCGCCGTAGACCGGCAGCGGCTTGCCCTCCAGTGCGTTGAGGATCATCAGCGGGATCAGCTTCTCCGGAAAGTGGTAGGGACCGTAATTGTTGGAGCAGTTGGTCGTGACCACCGGAAGCCCGTAGGTGTGATGGAAGGCTCGGACCAAGTGATCGCTGGCGGCCTTGGAGGCGGAGTAGGGAGAGTTGGGCTCGTAGGGCTGCGTCTCGTCCCAGGGTGCCTCGCCTGGTTCGAGGGAACCATAGACCTCATCCGTCGAGACGTGGAGGAAGCGGAAGGCCCGCCGGAAGTCGGCGTCGAGCGCTGACCAGTGGCGCCGCGTGGCGTTGAGCAGGCGCAGCGTGCCGACCACGTTGGTCTGGAAGAAAGGTTCAGGCGAATCGATGGAGCGGTCGACGTGGCTCTCGGCGGCGAAGTTGACGATCGCGTCGATCCGATGCTCAGCGAGCAGCTTCGCGACGAGCGCCTCGTCGCCGATGTCGCCTTGAACGAAGACGTACCGCGGATCGGACGCGAGATCGGCGAGATTGGCTGGATTTCCCGCGTAGGTGAGCAGGTCCAGATTAACCAGGCGCTGGACCGATGACGGGGATTCGCTGAGGCGCTGGCGGATGAAGTTGCTGCCGATGAAGCCGCAGCCGCCGGTGACGAGGAGATGCATGGGCGGAAAAGGGAGGGGTTAGGCCGCCTGCCAGTCGCGCAGCGAACGCCGGACGGCGTCGTGGACCTCGCTGAGGTGGATCCCGGCGGCAGCGAGCTTGGCGGAACTCATCAGGCAGTTGCTGCGCGGCGTCTTCGCGGCGGTGCGCATGAATTCGGCCTCGTCGGTGAAGAACTCGAATGACTTCGTGCACACCCCGCTCTCCTGGATCAGGCGGACGACCTCCCGCGTGGTGACGTGGCCCGGGTTGGTGACGTTGTAGGTCCCGAACGGGATGCGTTTCTCCCAGCAGGCGAAGCAGGAGCCGACGAATTCGTGGAGGTGCGAAATGGAGTTGGCCGCCTCGAGGAGCCGGGAGTAGCGCATCAGCTTGGTGAGGTAGTTGCGCGGACTGTCGACGTGGTCGAACGGGATGCGGAGACGCCAGACGTAGACGTCGGGATGACCGGCGAGGACCTCCTCGCCGAGTGCCTTCGAGCCGCTGTAGAACGAGCAGTTGTTCTGACGGAAGGTGAAGTTCGGGGCGTCGTCCTCGGTGAACCCCGAGCCGTCCGCGCGCGCGCCGGTGAAGATGCAGCCGCTCGAGACGTGACCCCACGGCACCCCGGCATCCTCGCAGGCCTCGGCGATGAGGCCCGGCAGGACGGCGTTGCCCTGCAGGCACTCGGCCTTGTGCAGCTCGCACGCGTCGACGTTCGGTTTGCCGGTGTAGCCGGCGGCGTTGATCACGAAGGTGGCCCGGTTCTCGCGCAGCGCGGCGGCGAGGAGCGCGGGGTTGGCGTAGTCCAAGTCTGCCCGGCGGATGTTCCGGAAGGCGACGCCCTTGCGGGCGAGGTGCTGCTGGAAGGCCTGACCAACGTAGCCGGAGCCGCCGAGGAGGAAGATCATGGGGACTCCACAGCGTTGGGCAGGGAGCCGGAGCGAACAAGGCGAAAGTCCGTCGATCCGCGTCGGGGCGGCGGACCCCTCCCGAGAAAGGTCTGGCCCCCCGGGAGCCCTCCCGGCACGCTGCCGGGTTTCCGCCGCTGGCGTCGTCGTCATGCTCCTCTGGGCTTACCGCATTCTCTTCGCGCCGGCGCTGGTGCTGCTCGCGCCGCGCTACCTGTGGCGCATGCGCCGCCGCGGCGGCTACGCGGCGGGGTTCGCGGAGCGATTCGGCGCGACCGCATGGATCCCGCCGCGCCGGCCCGGCGTGCGGCGACTGTGGATCCAAGCGGTGAGCGTCGGCGAGTTGCTCGCGATCGCTCCCCTCCTCGAGGCACTTGCCAGGGAGCCGGACGTGGAGGTGGTGCTGACCTGCACAACCAGCACGGGGCGGGCGCTGGCGGAGCAGCGGTACGCGGGTGTGACTGTGGCGCGCGGGTACTTTCCCCTCGATTTCTGGCCCATCGCCGCCCGCGTGTGGTCGGCCCTCTCGCCGGATCTTCTCCTTCTGGCCGAGGGTGAACGCTGGCCCGAGCACCTTGCGCAGGCGCGCCGACGGGGAGTCAAGGTGCTTTGCTTCAACGCGCGCCTGAGCGACCGCAGCTTCCGGCGGATGCTCGCTCTGCGCTGGGCGGTCCCGCGCCTCCTTCGCGGCGTCACCCGTGTGCTGGCGGCTTCGCCCGCTGACGCGGCTCGGTTTGCGGAGGTGGGCTTCGACCCCGGCACGGTGAGCGTGACGGGCAACCTGAAGCTGGACGTGGCTCCGGAGTCCATCACGGGGCCGGAGGCCGAGGCGTTGCGCTCGGACCTGGGATTCGCCGGGAACGACCCGATTCTCCTCGGTTCCTCGACGTGGCCGGGTGAGGAGGCAGTGTTGCTCGACGTGTTCCAGCGCCTCAAGCAGCGTGGCCACGCGGTCCGGTTGCTGCTGGTTCCGCGGCATGCCGAACGCCGGGATCAGATCGTTTCCCTGCTGGCGGAGTCCCAGCTGAGCTTTCACGTGCGCTCAAGCGGGCCTGCCCCGGCGGATGCGGAGGTGACGCTGGCGGACACGACCGGCGAGTTGCGGCGACTGACTGCGTTGGCGGCGATGGTCTTCGTCGGCAAGAGCCTGCCCCCGCACGGCGAAGGACAAACTCCGATCGAAGCCGCGGCGGCAGGCCGTCCGATCGCGATGGGTCCGGGCATGTGGAACTTTCGCGAAGTCTCGGCTGGCCTCGTCGCGGCCGGAGGAGCGGTGTGGGTCGGATCGGCGGCGGAGATTGCGGCCGTGGCGGACCGCTGGCTAAGGGAGCCGGCGGCGCGCGCGGCTGCCGGCTTGGCTGCAAGCGGGTGGCATCGCGTCAACCGGGGTGCGCTGCAGCGCACCCTGGAAGTGATCCGGGCGGAATGGGGCTGACGCAAGGAACCGCCGTTTTAAGTTTGCCGGGAGCGGTGGCGGGCGTAGAACCGACGTTTTGTCTGATGCAGACTCACGGTCCCAAACGTGTCTACACCCCTCGGTCCGTGGAGTTTTGGTTCGGCAAACTGGCCGGTGAATGGGAGAGCGCGTTCACGGAAAGGCAGTTGGATGAAGGCGCAAAAATCTACCGCGAAGGCGAAGTGCGGGAGTTGGAGCTCACGGATCACGACGCGATCGTCCACCGCCGGGTGGAGAAGCGGGATGAGTATGTGGTGATCGAGTGGGATTCGGCCGGCCTGCGGGTCCGATCATCGACCACGGATGCGGAGGTGTCGCGGGCGCTGGCGGTGGCTGGCTTGCACGAAATTGAGGAGTTGGTGGCGGACGAAATCTCGCCGCTGCCCGATGACTTTCCGGCCGGCGGCGTCCCAGCCGGGGGCGAGAAACCGTCGCTGGGGTCCCGTCCGCCCCTGCCCCTGCGGGATTCACGTGCCACGGCGCCCGTAAAGCCGGGTCTGGCGCGTCCGGCGGCGGGTCCGGTTGTGGCGGGCGGCGCGGCGCGGCCCCTTGTTTTGACGTTCGTGACGCGGGTGGAAGGTCTGATCTTCCAGGCGCACTGGCGGAATCCGGATGGCGGCCGCTCGCCGGCGCATGGGGCGGCGGCGCATGCCCCGGGCGTTCCGCACGTGTCGTCGGCGGAGCGGGCGAAGTTGATCGGTCTCGCGGCGTATGCCCGCAAGGCGCACTTCGCGTACCACACCGACGCCGGGAGCTACACGCTCTCCTCGGTGGTGGAGATTCCCAATTTCCTGAAGGTGACGCTCCCGGCATGGAAGCGTCTCTTTGCGGTCGAACTCGACGAAGCCTCCGTGCGTCTCCTGCGCGGACCGCTGTCGATCGAGGTCGAGGCGGTCGCGGAGCGGCGGGGGGGACGCGGCGGAGCGGCGGGCACGCTGGACCTGCGCTGGATTTTCCGAGCGGGCGAGCGCCTGTTGACGGATGAGGAAGTGGCGCTGGTCACGCGCAGCGGCACCAACCCGATGATTCTGCCCAGCCTCGGCATCGTGACCCTGCCGGCGGAGAAGCTCGCGTCGGTGGCGGCGTGGCAGCGGAACGTGGCGGAGACCCATGCGGATGGATCGCTCTCTCCGTACCTGATCTTCTCCCTCTTCAACGACACCAAGCTCAAGCTGACGCTGTCGCCGGAACTCGAGGCATGGCGCCAGCGCGTCCTCGCGGCGACCTGCGAACCGCCCTCGCTCCCGTCCTGGCTGCGCCCGTACCAGCGCCGCGGCGTCGAGTGGATGAGCCACCTCTGCGACGTCGGATGTCACGGTCTGCTGGCGGACGAGATGGGTCTCGGCAAGACGCTCCAGGTCCTGTCGCTGCTCGCCTCGCGGGCCGTCGCCGGTCGCCCGCACCTCATCGTGTGCCCCGCGAGCGTGGTTCCGGTGTGGCGGGAGGAGATCGCCAAGTTCTTCCCGGAGTTCGCGGTCGACGTGCTGAAGACCGGGCATGACTTCGCCCAGCGCAAGGATCCCGTGATCTGGCTGGCGAGCTACACCCAGCTCCGCAAGCACCGCGCGCTCTTGGAGGGCACGGAGTTCGGCTATGCCATCCTCGACGAGGGGCAGTTCATCAAGAATCCCGACGCCAAGGTGACGCAGACCTGCTTTGCGATCCGCGCCCGGCACCGGATCGTCCTCACCGGGACGCCGCTTGAGAACCGGCAACTCGATCTTTGGAGCATCTTCCGTTTTCTTCTGCCGGGGCTTCTCGGGTCGCGGGCCGGATTTGAGGCGGCGCTTTCCGGCGACCGCGCCGGTACGCTCGAGCGCTTGCGCGCGCAGCTGGCGCCGTTCATCCTCCGCCGGACCAAGAACGAGGTCGCGACCGAGCTGCCTCCGAAGGTGGAGATGGAGCTGATCTGCCCCATGACCGACGTGCAGCGCGCGGAGTACGCCCGCATCTGCACCGAGGGCCTGCAGCGTCTGGGTGACGACGTTGGCGCGGCGATGCGCGAGAAGAGCTTCGGTTTCCTCGCGCTTCTCACGCGACTTCGGCAGGCCTGCTGCGACCCGGACATGCTGCCCTGGCTGCATGCGCCGCTGAGCGACTCGGGCAAGCTCAACCTTCTCGTCGAGAAACTCGCGGAGGTCGTCGGCAGCGGGCACAAGGTCGTGATCTTCTCGCAGTTCGTGATGCTGCTCGACCGCGTGCGGCTGGCGCTGGCGCAGAGTTTCCCGGATCTGCCGCGCTACGAACTCACCGGCATGACGCTTGACCGCCTCAAGCCGGTTCAGGCCTTCCAGACCGCGCCCGGAGCGGCGGTCATGCTCGTCTCGCTCAAGGCCGCCGGCACGGGCATCACCCTGCACGCGGCGGACTACGTCTTCTTGCTCGACCCGTGGTGGAACCCGGCGGTCGAGGCCCAGGCCGTGGATCGCGTGCACCGCATTGGCCAGAAGAGCACCGTCTTCGTGTACCGGATGGTCACGGCGGGCACGATCGAGGAGCGCATCGAGGCGCTCAAGGCCTCGAAGAAGGATCTCTTCGACCGGCTGGTGGGAGGACTCGGCGGCGACTTCGATCTCAGTCAACATTTTACCTCGTTGCGCGAACTGACTCAGCTGACCAGCGCAGCGACGGAGACGACGGAGCAACCAGCCGAGTTTGTCGCCGGATCGTAACGTTTGTGCCGGGACGGTGCCGGCCGCGTAACGTGTTCGCGAACCGGTTGAATTCGGTTTGTCTGCGGATTTGACCGCCGACGAACTCCGGGCCCATGCCGCTGCGCTGGTCCCGATTCTTCCGACTCTTGGTTTCTCTGCTCTTCCTTGCTGCACTCGCCGGAGTCTCCGGTGCGTGGGCGCAGGACGCTGCCGCAAATGGTCGGATCGCGGGCAAGATCCTCAACGCCAGCACCGGCATGTCGGTGCCGAGTGCGACGGTGACGGTCGCGGGGACAGGTCTCAGTGCGACGACGGCCCTCGACGGTTCGTACGTGCTCGATGACGTCCCGGCCGGAACGCAGGATGTATCAGTGACTCGCGACGGCTACCAAACCGCGAACGTCACCGGGGTGGTGGTCACGGCTGGAGAAACGGCCCGCATTGATGCGCCCCTCAACCCCGTCGCCGAGCAGATCATCACCATGGAGGCCTTCTCCGTCGCGGCGGCGGTCGTGCAGCAGTCGGGCCTGGGTCTCCTCCTGACCCGTCAGAAGGCCGTGGCGGTGAGTGACGCGATCGCCTCCGACGAGATCAGCCGCCTCGCGGTGGGCAATGCCGCAGAGGCGCTTGGCAAGACTCCCGGGACCTCGGTGGTGGACGGAAAGTACGTCGTGATCCGCGGCCTGGGTGACCGGTACACGAACACGCAGATGAACGGCACCTCGGTCCCGAGCGCGGACCCGGACCGTCGGGCGGTGCAGTTGGATCAATTTCCCAGCGACGTGATCGACAGCATCACCACGCTCAAGTCGTTCACGCCGGACCAGCCGGGGGCCTTCTCCGGTGGCAGCGTCAACATCAAAACGAAGTCTTTCCCGGAGGAGTTCTTCCTCACGCTGTCCGCGAAGACGGCCTTCACCACCACCGTGACCGGCGAACCGATCCTCGGGGTGCCGGGCGGCGGCAAGGGTTGGCAGGGGCGCGACGACGGCACCCGGGGGCTTTCGTCGGCCGTGCCGAATCCGATGCCGCCCTCCCTCACGACCACCACGGCGCAACTCGCGGCGCGGACCGGGAACTTCGGTCCGGCGGAGCAACTCGACGCCCTCTCGAAGGGCTTTCACAACGCCACGTTCTTCCCCCGCAGCCGGAAGGCCCGGCCGGACTCGGGCTTCGGCGTGGCGATTGGGGACAGCATCTCGCTCGAGAACGGACAAACTTACGGTTACGTCGCGAGCCTCTCCTACGAGCGCTCGACGCAACACTACACGGACGGCATCACGGGCCGCTACGCGCAGGGCAGCGTCAACCCGGCGAGCCCAAGCTTCGTCGACATCAGCCGCGTCTTCACGACGGACGTCTCGGCCTATAACTTCGCCGCGGCTTACCGTCAGTTCCCGAACGTTCCCGGAGGAAAGCCGGCGTTCGGCGTCACCCAGAGCTCGGAGAACGTCGACTGGGGGTCGTATCTTCAACTCTCTTGGCGTCCCCGCTACAATCACGAGTTCGTTGCGACCTTCTTCCACAACCAGTCCGCGGAGGATCGCGTGCAGCGCGGCGTCGGTGAGGCGGTGCGCTCCGATTCCGGCGGCGAGTTCCGCGAGAACTACGACCTGCTCTATACGGAGCGAGGCGTCACCTCGTTCCAGCTCTCCGGCAAGAGCAACCTCGAGTCGTGGAACGACGCCACCCTGGAGTGGCGGGCGTCGCTCAGCCGCAGCACGCAGGACCAGCCCGACTACCGCAATTTCGAATTCAAGTGGAGCTTCACCCTGCAGGAGTTCGATCCCTCGGGGATCACGAACAGTCGCTACTTCCGCGAACTGCAGGAGGAGTCCCGCGACGTCGCGGTGGATTTCACCCGTCCGTTCGCCCTCGCCGGCGGGCGCAGCTTCACGCTGAAGACCGGATTGGCGCACACGGACGGTGACCGCACGAACCGCGAGCGCGCGTTTTCGATCGAGGGCGCAAATACCCGCACGCGTGCCTCGATCGAGGCATACCCGAACCCGGTGGGCATCACCGCCCGCACGCCGAACAGCGTCGCTTTTGGCACGGTGATGCGGGAAATCCCGGCGAACCTGAACTACGACGGCGAGCAGACCTTCACCGCTGGCTATGTGATGGGTGACTACCAGTGGAGTTCCGCGTGGCGCGCCATCGGCGGCCTGCGCTACGAGCGCACGGAGCTGAGCACCCGGCCCCTGCCGGTCCCGGGAGTGACGGTGCGCCGCGGGGAGATCCGGCAGTCGGACGCGCTGCCCGCCGTCGCGCTGGTCTGGACGCCCCGCGAGCGTCAGAACATCCGGGCCTCGTACGGCCGGACCCTCGCGCGCCCCACCTTCCGTGAACTCGCGGACGTCGTGAACTACGAAGCTTTCACCGATGAATTCATCGGCGGCAACCCGGACCTTGAGCTGACGATGATCGACAACCTTGACCTCCGTTGGGAACGCTTTCCCCGCGGTGGCGAAGTGCTGGCGGCGAGCCTCTTCTGCAAACGGCTGCAGAACCCGATTGAGCAGATCTTCGCGGATGGGCGCATCTTTCCGAACAACGTGGAGACCGGCACGGTCTACGGCGTCGAGCTGGAGGCCCGCCGCAAGCTCGATGTTCTCAATGCACGTCTTGAGAACGTGACGGTCGGTTTCAACGCCTCGCTGATTGCCTCGGAGGTGAAGATCTCGCCCCGCGAGCTGAAGCTGATCCGGGCGGTCTTTCCGCAGGCGAAGGACACCCGGGCGCTGTTCGGCCAGTCGCCGTACCTCGTGAATCTCGACGTGTCGTGGGCCGTCCCGGCGTGGGGATCGACCTTCACCGGCATTTACGGTGTGTCGGGAGAGCGACTCGACCTCGTCACCACCGGGGCGCTTCCCGATGTCTTTGAGCAACCGGCCCCGGCCGTCGACTTCGTCTGGTCCCAGCGGCTCAGCCGCCGCTTCAAGCTCAAGGTGACGGCTAAGAACCTCCTCGATCCGGCGCGGGAGAAGACGCTGGAGCATGCGGGGGTGATCTACCGTTACCAGAGCTTCCACCGCGGGCGCACCTTCAGCGCCGGCGTCACCTACGAATTCAACTGATTCTCCGTCTGGCACTCCACCATCGAAAGATAAATCCATGAAGCTCGCTCCCCGAATCCTCGCCGCGGTCGCCGCGGCGTTCGTGCTCGCCATCTCGGCGCACGCGCAGAACGTGATCGTGCCACGCACGATCACCACGAACACCACGTGGACCAAGAACAACACGTACTTCCTTGAAGGCTACGTGTTTGTGACGAACAACGCCACCCTGACCATCCAGCCTGGTACGGTGGTCAAGGGCCGCGTCTCGAGCGGCGCTACAGCGGCGGCGCTGGTGATCACCCGCGGGTCGAAGATCGTCGCGGACGGCACCAAGGAAGAGCCGATCGTCTTCACGTCCGAGCTGGATCAGCTCAACGGCAACCTCGGCCCGCAGGATGTGGGTCTGTGGGGCGGACTGATCGTTCTGGGTAACGCCTCGATCAACTCCCGCGCCAACAACCAGCCGGCCGGTTCCCCCGCCCAGGACCAGGTCGAGGGCTTGTCGGTGACCGGACCGGAGGTCGAGTACGCCACCTTTGGCGGAACGAATGACGCCGACAACTCCGGTGTTCTCCGCTACGTCTCGCTCCGTCATGGCGGCGCGCGCATCGGCGGCGACAATGAGATCAATGGCATCACGCTTGGTGGTGTTGGTTCGGGCACCGTCATGGAGTACGTGGAAGTGTTCGCGAACAAGGACGACAGCTTCGAGTGGTTCGGCGGCACGGTGAACGCCCGCTACCTCGTCTCGGCGTTCGGCAACGACGACAGCTTCGACGTTGACCAGGGCTTCCGCGGCACACTGCAGTTCCTGTTCTCGATCCAGACCGACATCACGGCGGACCGCGGCGACAAGGGTCTTGAACTCGACGGCGCGACGGCTCCGCTCGACGCGACGCCGCGCGGCCGCGTGACCATCGCGAACGGCACCTTCATCGGCATCGGGCCTTCCGGCGGCAGCAACACTGCGGCCAACATCCGCGATGCGGTCGAGGCGACCCTGGTGAACAACGTCTTCGTCAACTTTGCCAAGGCGATCGACATCGAGGACGATGTCCGCGGCCCCATCGGCACTCCGGTCCTTCCGGCTCCGGTCATCTCCAACAACGTGTGGTTCAGCCATGTCGCGGCCAACAACACCCCGGCCGGCCTCAACGCCCGTCCCACCGGCGCGATCAATGCGAGCACGTACTTCTCCGACGCAGCGCTGGACAACCAGATCGTGAATCCGAACCTGCGCTCGATCTCCTACACCAACAACCGGCTGCTCGACCCGCGTCCCGCCACCGGCAGCGCCGCGCTCTCGGGCGCGGCCACGGTTTCGGGCTCCGGCCTGACGCAGGTGTCCTACAAGGGCGCCTTCGGCACCACGAACTGGGCGGCGGGCTGGACGAAGCTGTGGACCGACGGCTACTTCGACCTCGCAAGCGCGGGAACCACGGATGTCGCCGTGATCCCGGACTCGACCTCGAAGTTCGTGAACATCGCGACGCGTGGCTTTGTGAGCTCGGCCTCCGGTCAGGAACTGATCGCCGGCTTCGTGGTGCGGGGCAACCAAGCCCAAACCGTCCTGATCCGCGTCGCTGGTCCCGGACTCGCCCAATTCGGCGTTGCCGGCACGCTCGCCGATCCGGTGCTGGAGCTCTATAAGGAGACGACCAAGATCGGCGAGAACGATGACTGGTCCGGCCAGCAGAGCGTCAACCTCGCCGCCCAGGTCGGGGCCTTCGCCCTCACTGTGGGCAGCCGTGACGCGGTGCTCGTGACCAACCTCCAACCGGGCGGTTACACCGTCCAGGCGAAGGGCAAGGCCGGAGCCTCCGGATCCGTGCTGCTTGAGGTCTACGAAGTGGACTAAGGATTGACAGTTGTTTTGCAAGAAGGCCCCGGAGGCGTGGAATGCGACTCCGGGGCCTTGCTTATAAGCTGCCGATTATGAATGCGTTGCGCGGACGACGGAGGAGCAGGCGTTTTACCCGCTTGTCACACGTCCGTCACCGGTTTGTAACCTTCGGCCCCCAAGGTCGTGCATGTCGGTTTCGTTACGTTCGTAACACTCCCATCCACGACTCGATGTTCACCCTCATCCGTTCGCTCGCCTTGGCGGGCTTGCTCTGCTCCACGATCACGCTGGTCCATGCTCAGGACAGCGGGGCGCTGATCATGGCCCTTGTGCGCAAGGGAATCCTGACGGATCAGGAGGCGGAGGACATCCGGGCGGAGTTGCTGCGCGAAGCGGCGGTGGTTCCGGCTCCGGCTTTCGCGGGCGGAAAGACCACTCAGCGGCTGAGCGTTGGGCTGCGCCTGCAGGCCCAGTATGCTTACCTCGACACCGATCTGGTGGGCGGCCTGGCGGATCCGGCGGCGACGAACCACGCGTTCCTGCGCCGGGTCTACTTCACGCTGAAGGCGGGCTTGGTGGGCGATTGGGCGGCCGTGATGACGTACGATTTCGCGTCGGGCGGCTATGACGAAGCGATCCTCGAGTGGAAGCCGAAGCCCGATGTGACCTTCAACTTCGGTCTCCGCAAGGTGAGCACGGCCTTTGAAGAGCGCTCTACCAGCGGCAATCTGCGCTCCTTGGAGCGTTCGTCGGTCACGCGCTACTTCGTCGAGTCCAACAACGGTCGCCGTCTGGCGGCCGCGGGCTACCGCATCGGGGCGTTTGTGGACGGCCGCCTTGGAAACTCAGGCTTCTTCTACAACGCCGCCATCACGAATCCGGAAAAAGTGGACACCTTCTCGGGAGCGTCCTCGGCGGGCGATGCGACCAACAACCGTCCGGCGCTGTGGGTGGGCGTGGGTTACGGAAAGACGGTGCCGGGATTCGCGTGGACCACCGGTGTGAGCGCGGGGCAGGTGCCGGATCAGGGAGGGTGGGGAACCACCAACTTCGGCCGCGGTCATGATCTCTCGCTTTACTCCGCCTTCTTCGAGGTGACCGCGGAGCGGTACACCCTGATGGCGGAATTCCTGCAGGCGGAGGTGGATCGGGGCGTGTCCGCGACGCGGGATGCGAGGCCGCGCGGCTATTTCATCCAACCTTCCTTTTTCGTGAACGAGACGCTGGAGGTGGTGGCACGTTACGCGTCGCTCAACACCGATGGACGGGGCGTGACCTTGGGCGACGTGATTCGCTCGGCGCCCTCTGGCGGAACGATGAACCGCAGCGCCGAGTGGTACGCGGGGTTCAACCTCTATCTCAAAGGAAATGATCTCAAGTACCAGCTTGGCCTCGTGTCCGCCAAGACGAAGGATCCGTTGACCGGCGGGCCCGCGGAGGCCAAGACCGCCGGTGTGCGCTCCCAACTCCAAATCCAGTTCTAGCCCCGTCCGCCCCGCTTCATCCCGCCTCAACGCAACTCCCTCATGAAACTCACCCCCACCCTTCTTCTCGGCGCGCTCGCCCTCTCGTTGCCACTCGCGGCCCAGCGTCTGGTTATCAAGGGCTCGGATACTCTCGGCGCCAAGCTGATCCCGCAGATCGCTGAGGAGTACCGGGCCCGGCACCCCGGCGTGTCCTTTGAGATCGCCGCCGAGGGCTCCACGACCGGCATCGCCGCGATCACCGACGGTACGGCGCAGATCGGCATGTCGTCGCGCCGCGCCCGCCCCACCGAAGTGTCGGCCGCGCAGGCCAAGGGCGTCGTTCTCAAGCCCACCATCGTGGTCTATGACGGGATGGCGGTGGTCGTCCACGCCGACAATCCGGTCAAGGCGCTGACCAAGCGTCAGGTCGAGCAGATCTTCACCGGTGCGGTCACGGATTGGTCGGGGGTCGGTGGCAAACCGGGGCCCATCTCGGTCTACACGCGCAACACTTCGTCGGGCACCTACTCCGACTGGAAGGAACTGGCGATGAACAAGAAGGACTACGCCAAGTCCTCCCAGAAACTGGCCGGCAACGAACAGATCGTCGCCGAGGTTGCCCGCAATCCGAATGGAATTGGCTATGTCGGCCTCGCTTACCTGTCAGCCCCGGGGATCCATACGGCGTCAATCGACGGCCAGACGCCAAGTGAGGAGGCGATCCGTTCCCATAAGTATCCCTATGCGCGCCCGACGTTCTTTTACACCAACGGCGAGCCGGCGGGTGAGGCCGCGCGCTTCATTGACTTCGTGCTCGGACCCGAAGGCCAGATCATCGCCCGCAAGGTCGGCTTTGTGACCCGCAACTGACGCCTCGCTCGAGCTGTCGCGACTGATCCTCCCTCCGCATGGCCGAATCCACTCCAGCGCCGGATTTCCCGGTCACGAAGCGACGCCTGCGCTTCTTCGGGCTGACCTCCGACGAACTGGTGCAGTTGTTCTTCCGGGGTAACGCCATGGTGTCGGTCCTGGTCCTTGCGCTGATCACGCTGTTCCTTTTCAAGGAGGGTCTGGCGTTCTTCGGCCAGAACCAGCGCAATCTCGAGGTCTACCGGCGGGCCGGACTGGACTACGTCGACCAATTGCGGCAGCAGGAGCAGGACCACACCGCGTTGAACCGCTATCTGCTGGAGGTACGGATGAAGGCGGTGGCGGATCTCGCCGGTCCGCAGGGGCTGTCGGTTGAGGCGGTCAACCAGCGACTGGAGGCCTTTGACCAGTACTCGATCCGGTTCGACGACGCGATTGCGCCGCTGCGGGGGCTGGTCTCGGAGCTTTCCGAGACGGCATCTGCGATCAAGACGAAGTTCTACATCAACGAGGACAAGCGGACGGAGCAGCGGCAACTGCGGGCGGCCGGGCGGGCGGATGAGGCGGCGCGGGTTGCGGTGGAGGAGGTGGACTTTGCCCGCGAGATTGAACCGATCCTTGCCTCCCGGGAAGTGTACCTTGAGATCAACCGGGGCCTCTCCCGCGAGTTGCAGGAGATTGCGGTGTTGGCGCGCGCCGTTCCCGGGGTGCCGGCGGAGCGGATGGAGCGCTTTGCGGGATGGGTGGTGCAGTATGTCGCGGGCTTCCCCGCGATCGAGCAGCGCCTTGCCACGTGGGATCATCGGGAGCCGGTTTCACTGCTGCGCTCCTTCTCCGCGTTCATCTTTGGGCGGCAGTGGCTGACGGCGAGTTTCTGGCAGGACTGGTACGGAGTCCTGCCCCTGTTCGTTGGCAGCCTGATGGTATCGCTGATCGCGCTGTCGCTTGCGGTGCCGCTGGGCGTCGGAGCAGCGATCTATGTCAACCAGATTGCATCCCCGGCGGAACAGAGGATCATCAAGCCCTGCATCGAGTTCATCGCGGCCTTTCCCTCCGTGGTGCTGGGATTCTTCGGCATCGCCGTGCTCGGCGAGTTCCTGCGCTCGGTGTCGGGGGCAGCCTGGCTCGATTGGGTGCCCGGATTCCCGCTGGCGGAGCGCCTCAATGCGCTCACGGCGGGCTGCCTGCTGGGGTTGATCGCGGTTCCCACCATCTTCACGCTGGCGGAGGATGCGTTGCAGAACGTACCCCGGTCGTTCAAGGAGGCCTCGTTCGCCCTCGGGGCCACGCGTCTGCAGACGATCGTGAGGGTCATCATTCCCACGGCGCTCTCGGGCATCATTTCCGCCGTGCTTCTCGGGCTGGGTCGGGTGATCGGGGAGACCATGGTCGTCCTCCTGTGCGCCGGGAACCGGATCGAGATCCCGGACTTCACGGCTGGGTTGGCGGCGTTTTTCCAGCCGGTGCACTCCATGACCGGAATCATTGCGCAGGAGATGGGCGAGGTGGTGCGCGGCGAGATTCATTACCGTGCGCTCTTCGTCGTGGGCATCGTGCTCTTCTTCCTCTCGCTCACGATCAACTTCACCGCGCAGAAAGTCCTGCGTCGCTACCGTCAGCATCCGATCTGAGGCGATGAGCCACGCGAACCACCATCCCTTTCGGGCCAAACCCAGCCTCGGCCGAACCTTCGAGGCCGGCGTCTTCTGGGTGCTGCGCTCCACCGCTTACATCATCCTGCTCTGCGGCGGTTTTGTCTTCGGGGACATTGTGCTCAAGGGCTCCTCCACCGTTTTCCGCACGGAGTTCCCCTTCGTGAACACCACGTTCCTCACCGAGGCGCCGGAGTCGCTGTATGTGTTTGAGCATGACGGCGTGAAGCGGGAAATGGGAGACCGCGAATTCCGTGCCTTCCGCGGGGCCGAGGCGCGCAAGGCCGAAGCGGCCGGGAAGCCGGCCCCGGAGATCAAGGCGACGAGCTATGTCTACTCCGCCGGCGGCATCTATCCCTGCATCGTGGGAACCGTGCTGCTGGTGGTGGGATCGATGTCGATCGCCCTCGCGCTAGGCGTGGCGAGCGCGATCTTTCTCAACGAGTATGCCCGCCAGGGTCGCTTCATCCGGGTTGTGCGCCTGACGATCCTCAACCTCGCGGGCGTCCCGTCGATCGTGTTCGGGCTCTTCGGCATGGGCCTGTTCGTCATCTTTCTCGACTGGAACGTCTCCCTGCTGGCGGGCTGGTTCACGCTCGCCCTGATGGTCCTGCCCGTGGTCATTACCGCTTCGGAGGAGTCACTCAAGGCGGTGCCCCAGGGCTTCCGCGAAGCGTCGCTCGCGCTGGGAGCAACCAAGTGGCAGACGATCCGGAAGGCGGTGCTGCCGTTCGCGCTCCCCGGCATCCTCACGTCCTCGATCCTCGGGATCGCGCGGGTCGCCGGTGAGACCGCGCCGATCATGTTCACGGCGGCGTTCGTGGTGCGGGACAAGCTTCCGTGGCAGGATCTGGAGCGGGCCTCGGACTTCTTCTTCCAAGGCGTGATGGCGCTTCCGTACCATATCTACGTCGTCAGTTCCAAGATTCCCCAGAACGAGTACACCGAGCGCGTGCAGTACGGTACGGCCTTCGTCTTCCTTCTGATCGTCGCCGCCATCGCCACCACCTCGATTGTGCTTCGCGCCCGGTTGCGCCGTCGCTACCGCTGGTAACCGCCGTCCGTCCTCCCTCTCTCATGGCCTCACCGCTTCCTCCGCCCCCGATCGGCTCCTCCGACCGCCGTCCTCCGGCGTCCTCGAAGCCCATGATCGAGATCGGCAACCTCGACTTTCACTACGGCCCGAGCCAGGCGCTCCACGACATCACGCTGAACATCGCCGAGCGCGAGGTCACCGCCTTCATCGGTCCATCGGGGTGCGGCAAGTCGACGCTGCTGCGGTGCCTGAACCGGATGAACGACCTGATTGACGGGGCGCGGATTTCCCGCGGGGCGATCCGGATTCGCGGGGTGGACATCCACCAGCGCGATGTCGAAGTGATGGAGCTGCGGAAGCGGGTCGGGATGGTGTTCCAGAAGTCCAATCCGTTTCCCAAGTCCATCTACGAAAACGTGGTGTACGGTCTGCGCCTTCAGGGCGTGCGGGACAAGACCCGGCTGGATGAGGCGGTCGAGACCTCGCTGCGCGGCGCCGCTCTCTGGGATGAGGTCAAGGATCGGCTCCACGCCTCGGGCCTCAGCCTCTCGGGCGGCCAGCAGCAGCGGCTCTGCATCGCCCGGACGATTGCGATCGAACCGGAGGTGATCCTGATGGATGAGCCCTGTTCGGCGCTCGATCCGATCGCCACCGCAAAGGTTGAGGAATTGATCCACCAGTTGAAGCTCCGGTACACGATCGTGATCGTGACGCACAATATGCAGCAGGCGGCACGCTGCTCCGACCGGACGGCCTTCTTTTATCTGGGGAAACTGATCGAGTTCGCCCCGACCCGCGAAATCTTCATGACGCCGTCGAATCCCCAGACCGAGGCGTATGTTTCGGGTCGCTTTGGTTGATCTCCGGCCTGTAATTCGCTCATTCCCTCCGCATGAAACGATTCTTCGACTCCGAACTCGAGCTGTTCCGCTCGAAGCTGATCCTGATGGGGGAGAGCTCGGTCCGGCAGGCTCGGGACGCGATGAAGTCGCTGGTCGAGGGCGACGTTTCCCTTGCGCAGCGGGTGATTGCCGCTGACGACGAGTTGGACCGGCTGGAGATCGAGATCGACGATGAGGCGGTGCGCTACATGACCCTCCGCTCTCCGGTGGCGACGGAGTTGCGGCTGGTGATCGTCGGAATGAAGGCGTCACATGACCTTGAGCGGGTGGGGGACGAAGCGACGAACATCGCCAAGCGCGTCGTGCGACTGGCCGCGGAGCCGCAGCTGAAGCCCTACGTTGACCTTCCCCGCATGGCGGGCATCGCATTGGAGATGCTGCGGGACGCGCTCGATTGCTTCCTCGACGGTGATGCGGAAAAGGCGCTCGCGGTCTGCCGGCGGGATGCCGAGGTGGATGCCATCAACCATCAGTTGTACCGCGAATTGACCAGCTTCATGATCGAGAAGCCCGGGACGATCAGCCGCGCGCTCGAGCTGATGTTCATTTCGAAGTCGATCGAGCGCATCGCGGACCATGCGACGAACATCGCGGAGGAGATGGTGTACCTCGTCCGGGGTAAGGACATCCGCCACACCGATGAGGTGAAGCGGTCGGGCGGTGCCGCCGCCTTGGCTGGGCCGTCGGACGCCGCCGGGTCAGACACCCGGCGTTGAGAGGCGCGCTCGCCTCTCCATCTGGAACGCGAGGGCGATGAGGCCGGCCCCGGCGATCGCGATCCAGAGATTGACCTCGAACAGCATCCGAAGTCCCCGGGTGGCGAGTTGGCCGGCGACCACGTTGCCGAGAATGGAGAAGGCTCCGGGAACGACCATCACGTAGAGTCCCTGCACCGAGCTGCGGAAGGTATCGCCCGCGAGGGTGTTCAGGTACATCGCGGGAACGATGAAGGCTCCGAGCACGGTGAGGCCGTGGCTGAGTTGCAGGACGATCGCCCAGAACGGTGACGGCAGGTAGGCGAGGATCGCGAGGCGGAGGGCGCAGGCGAGGGCTCCGACGGCGAGGATCTTCGGCAGGGAGAGGTGGTTTCGGAAGCGGTCGAAAAGGATCAGATAGCCGAGTTCAAGCACCACCCCAAGGCTGGCGATCAAGCCGACCCAACGGGGTGCAAAACCCACGACCTCGGTGAGGTACAGGGGATAGAAGCTGTAGTACGCGGCGTTCGTGAAGAGGATCAACCCGGTCCCGAGGCAGAAGAGGAATACCGGCGGCCGGAGGAGGAGGCGCGCGGCGTCGATCGTGGGCAGTCGCCCCCCTCCCGCGGTGGGGGGCAGGGTCCGGGGAAGGCGGCGGGCGTTGAGGAAGCCGAGCGCGGCGGTCACCACCGCAACACCGATCACCGGTTGGGGCATCCCGGCGGTGGCCGCAAGGAAGACCAAGGCGCTGGTGCACAGGAACCCGATGCTGCCCCAGATCCGGACCGAGGGGTAGGTGAGCGGGCGGGCCGCCGGGCGCCGCTGCAGCGTGAAGAAAAGACCGTCGGCGAGCGCACCCTGCGGCTGGTTGGAGGAGCTGCTCAACGCCACCGCCAGGAGGCAGGCGGTGAAGCCGCTGGCCATCCCCAGGCCCGACATGGCGAGGAGGTTCCCGAGGAAGAGAGCCATCACCAGCGGGCTCATGACGCGGAAGCGGTCGGCCAGCAGCGTGAGGATCGGGGGCATCAGGATCGCCCCGGCCTGCGCCAGCGCAAAGATGGTGCCGATGCTGTCCGGGCTCAGTCCCTTGGCGTCCCGCAGGAAAACCGGGAGGTACGGACCGGTGGCCCCAAACATGCCGTGCACAAGGAAGTAGTGCGTGCGCAGGCGGAGGAGTTCCGCGGCGGTGCCGGGCGCATCGGCGGAGGCGGTGTGGCTCATCGGGACTTCGGAGCGGCCGCCAATGCGAGGAGAATGTCCGCCGGCGGGAGAGGCTCGAACTCGATCGCGTGTCGTAAGCCGAACTCGGTTTGGCTCACGGCCGGGACGGCCGAACGGCGAGCGCGTGCTCAAAGACCCAGTCGGCGACGTTTCGGCCCAGTTCCTCCCCGCCGATGCTGGCTGACCGGGTGTGGATACCGCCGAAGACGCGGCTCATGCTCACTTCCCGGGAGGCGTCGGAGAGCTTCGTGAAGTGGCGGATGACTCCGGGTACGCCTTTCGCGGTGGCGTCGAAGGGCACGGCATCGGTTCCCAAGACGCGCGCAAGGAGGCGCGCCGCCGCCCCGGCGTAGGAACTGTGCCCGGCGACGTAGTCCGGATGTGGCGGCGTGATCATCGCGGGCAGGAAATCAGGCTTGGGTCGGTGGTGCGGATTCACCGCCGCCGTCAGTTCGCGAATCGCCGTCTCAGGGCGCCATGTCCGGTAATGGTACTTGGTGTCCCAGCAGGCGATGGCCGCATCGGCGGTGGCGAAGTTGAGCAGTGCGAAGAGGCGTGCTGATTCGCTGAGGGACAGCGCGGCCTGGCGGGTGAGCGTCTGGGCGATGAGGTTCCATTGACCGGCTGGGCTGACGGTGCCGGGGCCTCCGGACCAGAAGATCGAGGTGAGCGTCTGATCGTCGGTGCGGTCGGCGCCCTCGCGGGCGCCCACGCGCGCGACCTCAGCCAACTCCTCCGCGTGTTGGCGGGAATCGACGGCCGTCGGGGGTGGGGACCGAAACTGACTGGCGGATTGCAGGACGAACGGAGTGACTTCGACGAATTGTGGGAAGGCCGCTGGTCGGAAGTCGGGCGGGGCCTCGCGCCACTTGCCGGGTTCCTTGCTGGAGAAGGACCCTCGCGCTGGCTCGCTCCATCCGGTCTTGGCTCGAACGGCAAGCACGCGTTCGGCTGCGGCGCGCCCGTCGGCGAGGCCGCGATCGCGCCCCTCGCCAGCAGGAAGGGCGCCGAGGGCGCGTTCCAGGGCAAGGTCGACGCTCCGGAGATCGGTGGAGGGGCCCCACAGCGCACGCAGCACGGTGTGGGCGGCTCCCGCCGCGGCGGCCTCGGGCAGGGCCCCGGCGGGGGCGGGTGGCGCCGGCTGCCAGGGGGCGGACGTTCCGGTGATGCCGACGATGGCGTCGTGCACGGCGGCGTGGAACGTCGCGAGATGAAACGCGGCGATCTGGACGGGATAACGCGCGATCCGGGTGGCGTTCAGAGCCTCTGTATTCCACTGGAGCACGGCGTTGTCGCCAGGGGCGGCGACGGTCTTCCCGGCCGCGGCGAAAAGCAGCAACCCGAGCAGGCATCGGCCGGCAACTGACGCCACGCGGAGGTGCAGTCTCGCGCGTGACGAAAAGGACGCAGGAAACGTGGCGTCGCGCATGGAAGGGAGTTTAAGGAGTGGCTCAGTGCTGTCGACCGGAAACCCGCCCGCGTGGAGCGCACGGGGCCTCGCTGCCGGGCGCCGCGCGCGGGTCCGCCGAGGGATCGGATTCACCCGTGGCGTTCGGGACCGGCATGGTCGGCGTCGTTGTCACTGACGAAGGTTGCAAGGCGGAAGTCGGGTCTGGTCGCTGCACCTTCACGAGCACGTCGCAGCCGGAGGCTTCCGGAGTTGCCGTGCAGGGAGCGATCTGCTGTTCTCCCTCACCTGCCTTCCAAGATGTCACCTGCCGTCATTGTCGGAGCCGCCCGCACACCGATCGGGGCTTTTCAGGGAGCCTTTGCCGAGTTGCCCGCATGGCGGCTGGGGGCGGCGGCGCTGACCGGGGCGCTGGCCCGGGGCGGTCTCGCCGCGGCTGAGGTGACGGATGTGGTGCTCGGCAATGTGTTGTCCGCCGGGCAGGGCCAGGCCCCGGCGCGGCGGGCCGTGCTCGCCGCGAATCTGGCCGCGTCCGTGCGGGCGACGACCGTCCACAAGGTGTGCGGCTCGGGCTTGCAGGCGGTGATGCAATCCGCCCACGCGCTGGGGGCGGGCCTGGGTGCGTTGTACCTTGCGGGCGGCATGGAGAGCATGACCCAGGCTCCGTACCTGCTTGCGAAGGCCCGGAGCGGATACCGGCTTGGGCACGGGCAACTTCTGGACTCGGTGCTGACGGACGGTCTCTGGGATCCGCATGGCGACCAGCACATGGGCAGTTGCGCGGAGGCCTGTGCGGTCAAGTACGGATTTTCGCGGGCTGAGCAGGACGCGTATGCGGCGGAGTCGTTTCGCCGTGCCCTGCGGGCGCAGGAAGCGGGGGCGTTTGCCGAGGAGATCGTGGCGGTGGACGTGCCGGCGGCCAAGGGGGCGACCGTGAAGGTGGCGGTCGACGAAGGCCCGGCGCGGGTGAATTTTGACCGCATGCCGACGCTGCGCCCGGCGTTCAGCAAGGACGGGACGATCACGGCGGCCAACGCGTCCTCGATCAACGACGGCGCGGCGGTGCTGGCGGTGGCGCGGGAGGACACGGCGGCGGCGCGCGGGTGGCGTCCGGTGGCGCGGATCACCGGGATGGGGATCCATGCTCAGGAGCCGCTCTGGTTCACCACTGCTCCGGTCGAGGCGGCGCGCCGGGCGATGGCGGCCGCGGGCTGGGGCCCGAATGACGTCGATCTTTGGGAGGTGAATGAGGCGTTTGCAGTCGTTCCCCTCGCGTTCATGCGGGAACTCGGGATCGGCGCGGAACGCGTGAACGTGGACGGAGGAGCCATCGCCCTGGGGCATCCCATCGGCGCCTCGGGTGCCCGCATCGTGGTCACGCTGCTCGGAGCGCTGCAGCGCCGGGGCCTGCGGCGCGGGGTGGCGGCGATCTGCATCGGCGGTGGCGAGGGTCTTGCCCTCTGCGTCGAACGGATGTAGCCGGAGGCAGTCTTTCCCCGTGAACAAGGTTTACCCCAATGCAGGCGCCGCCCTCGCCGGGCTGGTGCGGGACGGACAGACCATTGCCGCCGGAGGTTTCGGCCTGTGCGGCATCCCGGAGAATCTCATCGCGGCGCTCCGCGACTCGGGGGCGCGGGCGCTCACGATCGTGGGCAATAATGCGGGCGTGGATGATTTTGGCATGGGGCTGCTGCTGCGCACCCGGCAGGTCGCGAAGGTGGTGGCGTCCTACGTCGGCGAGAATCGCGAGTTCGAGCGTCAGGTCCTCGCCGGCGAACTCCAACTGGAACTGGTCCCGCAAGGCACCCTGGCCGAGCGCCTCCGGGCCGGCGGCGCAGGGATTCCCGGGTTTTACACCCGGACGGGCGTCGGGACGCAACTCACCGAGCGACGCGAGACTAAGGTGTTCGATGGCAAGACGTACGTCCTCGAACCGGCGATTCGCGCTGACGTGGCTTTGGTGAAGGCGTGGAAGGGCGACACGGCCGGCAACCTCGTCTTTCGGAAGACGGCGCGGAATTTCAATCCAATGGTGGCGACCTGCGCCCGGATCTGCGTGGCCGAGGTGGAGGAATTGGTCCCGGCCGGTGCGCTCGGTCCGGACGAGATCCACACACCGGGGATCTACGTGGACCGCATCGTGCAGGGTGAGCGCTACGAGAAACGAATCGAGTTCCGGACCGTGCGGGGCGCGGCGGCCTCGCGCAAGGAGAGCCCGCTGCGCGAACTCATCGCCCGTCGCGCCGCCCGGGAGCTCCGCGACGGCTTCTACGTCAACCTCGGCATTGGCATCCCCACGCTCGTGGCGAACTTCATCCCGGCCGGCATGGACGTGACCCTGCAGTCGGAGAATGGCCTGCTCGGCATCGGACCCTTTCCGGACGAGAGCGAGGTGGATGCCGACTTGGTCAACGCGGGCAAGCAGACCATCTCCACCCTGCCGGGTTCGGCGTTCTTCTCCAGCAGCGACTCGTTCGCGATGATCCGCGGCGGACACCTCGATCTTTCGATCCTTGGGGCGCTCGAGGTGGCGGCGAACGGGGACATCGCGAACTGGATGGTGCCGGGCAAGATGGTCAAGGGTCCCGGGGGAGCGATGGATCTCGTCGCCGGCGTGTCCCGCGTGGTCGCGGTGCTGGAGCACACGGCAAAGGACGGGGCCCCGAAGATCCTTCCGGCGTGCACGCTCCCGATCACCGGCCAGGGCGTGGTCAGTCTCATCATCACCGAATTGGCGGTGTTCGAGGTGGTCCCGGGTAGCGGGCTCCGTCTCATTGAATTGCAGGGCGGGGCGACGGTCGAGGAGGTGCGGGCCAAGACAGGCGCACCGTTCGTCGTCGCGCTGGCTCAGGGAGGAACCGCCCCGTGAGTGCGGCGCCGATGTTGCAGGGGCGGACGGCGCTGGTCACCGGTTCGACCAGCGGGATCGGGCGGGGCATCGCCCACGCGCTCGCCCGGGCGGGGGCGGATGTCATGGTGCACGGGTTGGGTGATGCGGACCGGATCGCCGCGGACTGCGCGGCACTGGCGGCTGAGACCGGGCGTCGCATTGCCTGGGACCCCGCGGACCTGACCCGCGAGGGTGGGGTGGAGCGACTCGTGGCGACGACCGCCGAGCGGCTCGGCGAGGTGGACATCCTCGTCAACAACGCCGGCATCCAGCACGTGTCGCCGGTGGAGGATTTTCCTCCGGAGCGTTGGGACGCCATCCGGACCTTGATTCTGGACGCAAGCTTCCACGCCGTCCGCCTGACCGTGCCTGGCATGAAGCGGCGCAACTGGGGCCGCATCCTCAATCTCGTCTCGGTGCACGGTCTCGTCGCGTCTCCCTTCAAGACCGCATACGTGGCGGCGAAGCACGCCCAGGTGGGCTTGACCAAGAGCGTCGCCCTCGAACTCGCGGAGACGGGTGTGACCTGTAACGCGATCTGCCCGGGCTATGTCCGCACGGCACTGGTTGAGGGACAAATCGCCGACCAGGCGCGGGCGCACGGACTGCCCGCCGAGCGGGTGATCCGCGAGGTGATCCTCGCGGCGCAGCCGAGCAAGCGCTTCGTCGAGATCGAGGAGATTGCCGCGCTGGCCGTCTTTCTCTGTGGCGAGGCGGCGCGTTCAATCACGGGAGCGTCGATCCCGATCGACGGCGGCTGGACGAGCCGTTAGCCGCCGATGGCCCCGCGCGGGTGGAGTCGTACGGTCAGCGACGCGAAGCCGACGGTCCGCTGATACGTCTGCTCACGCTCGACGTGTGCCTCGCTGGCGAGCACCTCGATACGCTCGATCTGATCGCAGAGTTGACGGAGGAGGGTCCGGGCGATGAGACGGGCATGGTGGGCCCCGATGCAGGTGTGTGGACCACTGCCGAACGCGATGTGGGGGTTCGGCTTCCGATCCAGTCGCAACTCGTCAGGCTGGTCGAAGACCGTCTCGTCGCGGTTCGCGGATGCCCAGCACAGCGCCACGCGCTCGTCGGCTGGGACGGTGTGACCCCGGACCTCGGTCTGCTCCGGGCAGACGCGCGCCGTGATGGTCAGCGGTGAGAGCAGGCGGAAGAATTCCTCGACCGCCGACGCGTGCAAACCGGGCTCGGCGCGGAGCCGTGCGAAGGTGTCCGGGTCGACGGCGAGGTGGTGAATCAGGGAGGCGACGGTCTGGATGATGGTGTCGCGCCCGCCCGCGAAGGTGAGATTGACGAAGCCGACTTGTTCCTCGCGCGTGAGCTTGCGTCCGCGGAATTCGGCGCGATGGAGCGCGCTGTAGAAGTCCTCCCCGGGATGCTCCAGCGCGCGGTCCAACTGGCGGTGAATGTAGCGTTCGAGCATCTGGCCCTTGGCCTCACCGTTGGGACCATCGCGGAACACGTGGATGCCCCAGCTGATCCACTCCTCGGCGTCCGACTGCGGCACGTTGAGCAGATGAGCGAGAGCGCGGGACTGGAGGGGCAGGGCGAACTGGCGGACGATTTCGATTTGCGACTGGCCGGCGGCGTCCGAAAGCAGTCCACGGATCAGCCCTTCCACCTCGCGAATCATCTCGGGCTCCTTCGGTCGCCGGAAGTACGGATCGATGATGCGGCGGTAATCGCCGTGATCGGGCGGGTTCGTCTCCACGGGCAACTGACGAACCGAACGTACGTCTTCCTCGGAGGGAATCGGCACGCGGAACGGGGCGTCAGAGGAAAAGCGGGCCCAGTCGGCGGCCGCTGCGCGGACGTCACGGTGCCGGAGCAGCAGCGGGACCTCCTTTCCTTGGAACTTCGAGACCAGCACGCCGTCAGCCGTGCGTTTCTCGCGGAAAGGGTCGGTCGAATGGAAGGGGCAGGAACTCATGGATGAAAGGAGGGAGTGACTCCGAGGATCACGCGCGAACGATCGTCGGAGTCGCGAGCGGTTTCCGGGCGCAGGGCATGGCGGACGTACCGTAGAGCAGGTCGACCAGACGTCGGAAGCCGGGAAAGCGAAGGGCCCCACGCAGCAGGCGGCGGCGGCGGTCGCTGCCGGCGCTCTTGAGGATCTTGAAGCGCAGCACGCCCCGGTAGCGCACGCGCTCCGGGACGAGCCCGGCGTCGGCATACAGGCGATTCAGGGTGGCGGGCGAGAAGAGGCTGACGTGGATCTCGGGCATGCAGTAGCTGAAATCCAAGCCCTTCCATCGGGCCATGGGGCTGGCAAGGTTGCCAGTGGTGAGCAGCAGGAACCCCCCGGGTTTGAGGAGGCGGGCCAGGAGGCGGAGCACGGGGGCGGGGTGAGCGATGTGCTCGAGGACCTCGATGGCCGAAATGAGGTCGAAGGTGCCGTCAGGCAGCGCCGCAAGTTCGCCTGGTGCGAGAATCTGGAAGCCGTCCTCCCGGCGCAGTCGATCACTGTAGCTGCCTACGTCGCTGCCGACCAGTTCGAGGGGCCGCGGCCCGGTTGCCGAATCGACGGTGCGCTGGTCGCGCAGGAACTTCAGGAGCCCCCCGGCACCGCAACCGAAATCGAGCCAGCGGACCGGACCTGTTCCCGGCGGAGCGTCGCTCCGGGACAGGTGACACGTGGCGAGGCGGAGCAGGTCGTTGAACTCGTGAATCCGGTCGGTCCGCGCGTAGTGCTCATACTCGGCGCGGTAGTTCACGGTGGGGTCGACTCCCCGGCCGTCGTAGTACGCGTCGTCGTAGACCGAGTCGGGCGTGACCGGCTCGACGAAGAGGAAACCGCAAGCCGCGCAGCGGAAATAGTGAAACGGCTCGGGCGCGGAAGGCCTTCGGCGGGAGCCCTCCAGTCGGGATCGAGGTTGCCCGCAAGCGCGGCAGGCGGGGGTGGCGCTCACGGTGCGGGCGCGGAGTCGCGCCTCCGCGCGTGGACGACGAAAAGCACGATCAAGGCCACTAAGCCGATCACGCTGCCCGCGAGGGCCCAGCGCAGGCGCGGTGGGTCGTAGCGGAACTCGACGCGGTAATCACCGGGCGCCGGGAGCCAGACTCCCTTGAAGGCGTGGTTCACGCGGAGCACTTGGGCAGGCTGTCCGTTGAGCGTGACGCGGAAGTCGTCGGGCACCCAGGTCTCGTGCAGGGCCACGAGGCCGCGTTGCGGCGCGGCAATGCTGAAGGCCGTTGCGTTCGTGGTCAGGCGGTAATCGCGGGCGGGGACCGCGGGTTCGCCGGACGGCGGCGGAAAGTCCGGCAAGGCATCCGTGGCGGCGACCGCGGCAAACGGGCGGCCGTCGCCGTGGAGCACGCGCTTCGCCAGTGCGGCGACCTGATCGTAGCGCTCGACGCCCGAGACCCAGAAGGCGCGGGGCCACACCTCGTTGCTCCGGTAGACATCTAGGTCGGCGAGCGTGACGACTTCCAGTTTGCGCTCCCAGGGTCCGGGACTCCCGTGGTGGTTGAAGTAGTACTTCAGTCCGAGGAAGTCGTAGGCCGGCTTCTGCTCCAGGAAGGTTTCGGAACGAACCATCAGGCGCCAATCATTGATGCGGTCGATGCCAAGGGCGGTGGTGAGTTCCCGGTACCAAGGATTGACGAGTGCGTCGGGGCCGCTGATGCCCTCGAGCCCGTAGGTGGCGCTCCAGCCGGCGACGAAGTTGCCGTCGGTCCCGGCGACCCGGAAAGGGGCCTTCCGGTCCTCGCGCACCGCCTCGATGGCGGCGGAGCGGCCGAAGAAGGACGCACGCTCGGTGGGGTTGAAAACGTACGCGTCGAAAGCGGTGGGAACGTGCTGTCCGTGACGCCAGAGCAGGATCACCGCGACGAGCGCCAGCGCGCTGCCGGTCAGCACGGTGAGCCGTCCTGCGGTGAGGGCACGCCGGAGGACAATCGCTCCGACCAGCAGGGCGCCGGGCAGCAGTACGGCGCTTGCCCAGACGAAGCGGCTCACCGGCAGGTGCTGATCCCACTTGAGCGGCGAGAAGACGGCGTCCCACCCGAGGAGTGGCTTGTGGACGGTCTGCGTCATCGCGAGCCAGAGGGCGAGGAGCAGTCCGAGACCGAGGGCGAATGCCTGGAGATCTCCCCGGCCGTGGGGGCCGCGCAGCGCGCGGCTGGCGGCTGCCCACCCGGCGGCGGCCAGCGGAGCGGCGAGAATGATGGCGATGAGCGAGAAGCAGTTGTCGATGTGCGCGACGTTGCCGAGGAATGGGACGCGCATGATGAGGGCGGGTGGGACCACTCCGAACGCAGTGGCCAAGGCGATGGCGAACGCCACGACCAGCACGATCAGGGTGCGGCTCTGCGCCTCGCGTCGCCACGTGACGCCGAGGAAAAGCAGACCTCCGAGGAAGACAAAATTGGCTGACGGATTGGATACGCCCTCCCCGGATTGGATCGGCCGATAGAAGATTTCGTCGAGGAGACCGATGAGGAAGCTGGGATGAATCTGGTAGGCGCTGGGCTGGTTGTAGCCGCTGTAGGAGAAGCGCAAGGCGTGCAGCAGGCTGGTCCAGAGCGGAGCCGTGAGACAGACGAACGCCACCCCGGCAAGGACCGTCCAGCCAGTCGACACCCACCGTGTCCGCCACGACGCGCGCGGGGAACTGAGCAGCGCAGCGAGGCCGGTGGCGTTCAGGGCGAGCAGCAGCATGTACGCCTCCTTTACGGTGCCGCTGGTCAGGAGCAGGAAGTTGGCGCCGACGAGCATCGCGAGCCCGCGGGCTTGATTGGAGCGCCCGAGATCCGCCTCCAGTGTCAGCCACGCGACAAGCACCCAAGGCGCGTAGCCGAACGAGAAGAACGCCGGATGGTTGATGCGGCAGATGAAGAAACCGATGAACGCGCCCGAGAACGCCACGGCAGCCGCGGCCGGCCACGACCGGAGCGGCAGCCACGCAATCAAGCCGAGGCCGAAGCAGAGGAGGAACTTCACCCCCAGGAACTTCAGGTCCCAGGCCCATGCATCCGCACCCGCCAGCACGACCAGAAACTGCAGGGGATCTCCGACCATCGACTGGCCCTGCCCGACCAGAAGCGTGCCGCCGGAGTTCGTTCGGTTCCACAGGGGCAGCTCACCCTCCGCCCACGCCCGGGCTTGGACGAATGACATGGGCAGGTGCTGGAACATCATTGCCCCGACGTCGGCCTGCCGGGCGTCCTCCAGGCGGGCGTCGGTCTGGCCTGGCAGGGTCGGAATCGCGTCGTACAGCAGCCGCGCGCCATAGTTGGGAGAGACGATGCTCTGGCCAAGAAAGACGACGGGGTAGCTGCTGAGCACGGTGGCCAGCGCAGCGACGGCCGCGAGGCTCCGCACCGGGTGCAGTCGGCAGGCGCGCGCAAGGGAGGGGGCGACCCGGGGCCACGCGAGGGTCGCCGTCAGGATCGCCACCGCACATCCGAGCACGGTCCAGACCATGGGGATCAATCCACCCCGCCAGGACGAGAGGTGGACCTCCGGGAGCACGAGTGGGCTGGGGAAGGCGAGCCAGACGCTCGGGTCAGCTGCGGCCGGCACCGTTGTGAAGGTCACTCCCGCCGGGGAGTGTTCGGTGCTGGCAATCTCGTTCGCCGGTTCCCAGGCCGCCAGCGGTGGCAGGGGGATCTCGCGCTTCCGCTGATCCAGCAAACGTACCCGCTCAAGGGTGAAGCGGAGGGCCACGGACGCGGGATCAAAGCGGACTCCGCGGTACGATCCAGGTGGCAGCGCAAAGCGGAGAACTTCCGCATTTCCCGACCCCACCAGCAGGGCCGATGCCCGATGCTCTTCGTTCAGGCCCAGCCCGAGATCATAGTAGAGCTGACTCGTCCCTTGAGCCGAAGCCCGGGCGGTGATTTCCAGGGTGTAGGCCGTGACATCCGGGCCGGTCCGGGCAAGCCAGGGTACGCTGAAGACGGCACCGAGCACGAGTGCCGCCAGCCACATCCGAGGATCGATCAGACGACGAAGCATCGCTCAGGTGTGGCTGACTTTTTCCAGCGAGGCAATGGGCCGGATCGCCCACGGGAGCAACGCGAGGAACAGGAAACCGGACACCCATGTGAGCAGGGGTGCATGGGCCGCGAGGCGCCAGACCCAGTACGAACCCGTCGCCATCGGTACCGGGGCGCTGAAGGCGATCCAGCCGACGGGATCGTGATCAGAGGCGACCACCCGGAAGGGCTCATTCGGGGTGGCGACGTAGGCCGCGCGCCAACGGTCGCCGGGGACCTTCGTCGGCCGGATGCTGGCGAGGTGGCGGGATCGGTCGGCCGACCACAGGTCGAGCGCGACCTTCCGGCCCGGCGAGTCGCCGGCCATCTCGAACTTCAGGTGGCCCAGTCCAGATGGGGTGATCGGCTCGCTGGTCCATTCCCGCATCGGGTCGTCGGGTCCTGAAGCCGTGTACGAGCCCCAGATCGGGGCGAAGACCAAACCTGGAGTTGCGGGCGATGCTCCGGCAGCAGAAAAACCGTGCGACTCCGCTGGAGTGAGGGGGAGGAACCGCCGCACACTGACGGGCAGGAGGTCGGTCAGTTCGCGATGACTCATGCGTGACTCGAGCACGTCGGCGCTGGGATAGGGGATGTAGGGCTCCTGCAGCCACTGACGGTCACCCGTGCCCAGGTAGAGCCGGGTGTTGCGCGTGGCGGCCTCGAACCATGCGCCGACGGCGGGGAGGTCGCCGGTGATGACCCGGCGGGCGTGGATCGTGAGACCCGCGCCCACGCCGACGAGCCAGACGACGAGAACGACGGGAAGGAGAAGTCGGATGGCGAGGCGACGGTCCGGAGCCGGGACACGCGGGGAAACGACCAGCAGGAGAATCGCGAGGTTCACGAGCAACCCGAAGGTATGGGTGTCGAAGTACCGCGACGCCGGCCACGCGCCGCCCGCCCCGCGGGCGTACGCGGCGGCGAGGAATTGGAGCACGACCCAGCCGCCCGCGGCGGCGAGGACCACCGCGCGGCGATCCGCGAAGGCAGGCGAACGCGCGAACGCGAGATTGCAGCAGAGCCACAGCCACGGCGCGTACGTGAGGAGCGCGAACGGCGCCCAGAACGTGACCGGCCACTGCAGCGCCCGCCACAGCGAAAGCGCGAAGTCATGGACCGACTGCGCCCGCAGCGCGTCATGGCCGGCAAAGTGGACATTGAGGAGAACACCGCCGATCACAGTGGCGATGCCGGCCAGGAGGGTCGGCCAGTTCTCCCGGACCGCGCTTCGGAGCGGTCGATTGAAGGCGAGCACGGCGACGAGTGTGACGGCGGCCGCGGCGGGGCCGGAGGCCATGCTGAAGAGTGCCAGCGCAAGGCAGGAGATCCCGAGGATCCAGCCCGGTGAACCAGCGGCGCAGCGCAAGGTCCGGTCCATCCCGACCAAGGACAGGCCGAGGAGGAAGTACTGCTGCGAGTGGAATCCCCCCAGAGTATTCTGCCACGCGTGGGGCGGGGCGAACGTCGCCACCAACGCGGCCACCCAGAGCAGGCGCGACCAGCGGCTGGAGAGCATGGGTTGAAGCCAGGCCCAGAGTCCGACGGCGATCAGGCTGTGCAGGACGCCGTTGAAGAGCATCTGCATGCGGGCATCCCACTGACCGTTGAGCCCGACCAGCAGGAGCGCCCAGAGCTTGGTCAGCGCGATCCGGTGTTCATTATGCGGGGTGAACAGGTCGGCGAACGTGAGGCTGCCCTGTTGCCACGGGAGCAGGAGGTGCAGGCCCTCCGCGTCCCACTGATCCCAGTTCGGCAGGTCGGTCGCGAACCGCTCCGAGACCCAGAGCTTGATGCTGACAAGAAAGACGAACAGCAGGCCGAAGGCGAGGCGACGTAGCCAGCGGCCAGCGCCGTCCGGCGCGGCAGCGACGGCGGGAGACGAGGCATCAGCGCGCATGGCGGGCGACGGCATACAGGTGGTAATGGAGGGGCGTGCCCTCCGCGGTGCGCAGCGGGTGCTCCGAGTAGACCCCGACCTCAACTTCCCGATAGTGGTCCTGCAGCAGGGCGCCGAGGCTGGCGCGCGTGAAGAAGTTGCAGTGGTCCGCCTCCAACATGTGCCATGGCACCACGCGGTGCGCGCTCAGGTAGGCCAGCAACTCGGCGTTGGGCACCGAGATCATGAGGGCCTGCGGGGCCACCCGGGCGGCGTCTTGGACGAAGGCTCCGGGCTCGCGCACATGCTCAAGGACCTCGATGGCCATCGCGGCGTCGAAGGCGGCGTCCGGGAACGGCAGGCGCGCGCCGTCGATCTGGGTGTGCGGCAATCCGGCGGCGGCCAGGGCCGCGCAATCCCCCGCCTTCATCTCGGCGCCATGCCAGTCGAATCCCCGGGACCGCAGTTGGCCCCCGTACCACCCCAGACCGCAGCCGATGTCCACGATCCGTCGCGGCGGAGGCCCGAGATGCCGCACGAGCAACTCGAGCATCTCCGGACTTCCCGTGGGATGCGACGGCCCGGACGTGTAGACGTGCTCGCGGTGGTTGATGGGCGGAAAGTCGTGGCGAAGAAGGACGCCGAACGGACCCTTGCGGTGGTCCGTGGCGATCAGGCGGATTGGTCGCTCAAGCTGAGCCGCGACGTCGGTGCCCTGCCGGATGCGGACGGTGAGGGTGGCCTCGGTTCCGAAGGGTCCGACCGAGGAGTGTCCGAGCAGGGAGAATCCGGACCGGGCGTCCTCCGGCCAGCCGCAGGCAAGGTTAACATCCGGGCGAACGAAGCGCAGCCCCGTCGCGCCGACGGGGTGCCCGTCGAGAAAGACCTCGACCCGCTGCTCCGGGCCGGCCGGGGCGGGATCGGCCCAGCCCTCCACCTGCAGGCAGAGCGGATCGCAGATCGCGCCGGCGGCGGGTTGATCGACGAAGAGGAGCATGCGATGTTCTCGCGCAATCCCGAGGGGTCGCCCAGACGAAAATGACGCGGGCGGGTACGGTCGGGGTCGGGCCTGGCCGGGGCGGGGCGGGGCTCTACTCGAAACGCAGGGCGTCGATGGGATCGAGGAGCGATGCTTTGTGGGCCGGATAGAACCCGAAGACGATGCCGATCACGGCGGAGACAACCACCGCCACGACCACGGCGGTGGTCGAAACGAGCACGGGCCAGCCGAGCTGGCTGGAGACAATCTCGGATGAACCGATGCCGAGGGCGACGCCAAGAACGCCGCCGAGGATGCTCAGGACCATCGCTTCGATAAGAAACTGCATGCGCACGTCGCGGTCGTGCGCTCCGATGGCGAGGCGGATGCCGATCTCGCGCGTGCGCTCGGTGACGCTGACCAGCATAATGTTCATGATGCCGATGCCGCCCACGATGAGGGAAATTCCGGCAATCGCGCCCAGCAGGGCGGTCATGGTGCGGGACGTCGCGGTCGCCGCATCCGCGAGTTCCATCTGGTTGCGGACGGTGAAGTCGGGTTCGCCTCCGCCGCGCCGTTGCTGGAGCAGGTCGGTGATGTCCTGCTGGATGCGGGAGATCGACTCGGGGGTCTGCGCCTGGATCAGGATGCCGCTGAGGTTCTGGCGCCGGGAGACGCGACGCATGGCGCTCGTCAGCGGCACGATGACCACGTCATCCTGGTCGGAGCCGAAGAAATTGAAGCCCTTGGGCTTGAGGACGCCGACCACCTTGAAGGGCAGGTTGCGGATGCGGATGGTCTGCCCGATCGGATCGACATCCGGGAAGAGGTTGCTGACCACGGTTTGACCGATGACGGCGACCTTGGCCGTGCTCCGCTCGTCGGCGAGGGTGAACATGGCGCCGGCGGCGAGTTCCCAGTCGCGGATGCCGAGGTAGCCGGGCGATTCGCCGAGCACGGAGGTGTTCCAGTTCAGCCCGTTGGCGAGGACCTGCTGACGGTCGCGGACTTCACCGCTGACCGCGACCGCGCCGACGACCTCGCGCTCGATGGCTTGGGCGTCCTCCAGCGTGAGCGTGCTGCTTGATCCCCAGCCCCCGCGCATGCCCCCGGTGGTGGCACTGCCGGGAAAGACGGAGATCACGTTGCGCCCGAGGCTGGCGATTTGTCCCTCGACGAGGGATTTCGCGCCGTTGCCGATGCTCACCATCGCGATGACGGCGGCGACGCCAATGATGATGCCGAGGGCGGTGAGCACCGAACGGAGCTTGTTGCGGCGCAGGGCGCGAAGCGCGATGACAGTGGTGGCGGTGAGGCGCATGGCGGGATCAGGCGGAGGCGATGAGCTTGGCGGCGGCTTCGGCTTCGCGCAGGCGCTGCATCTCCACCTCGGCAACGAGGCGGTCCGGCACCGCCTCGTCGCGGGCGATCCGCCCGTCGCGGACGATCAGGTTGCGCCGGCAGAAGCGGGCGATGTCGAGTTCGTGGGTGACCATCATGATCGTGATCCCCTCGTTATTGAGGCGCTGGAACACGCCCATCACCTCCACGGAAGTCCGGCTGTCGAGATTCCCAGTCGGCTCGTCCGCCAGGAGCACCTGTGGTTGGTTGACGAGGGCGCGCGCGATGGCGACGCGTTGCTGCTGCCCGCCCGAAAGCTGGTTCGGCAGGTGCTCGGCCCGATCCGAGAGCCCGACGATCTCAAGGGCGCGCAGGGCGCGACGACGGCGTTCGGCGGAGGAGAGACGCTCCACGCTGTAGAGCATCGGCAACTCGACGTTCTCGAGCGCGGTCGTCCGCGACAGCAGGTTGAACCCTTGGAAGACAAAGCCGAGCTTGCGGTTGCGGAGGTCGGCCCGCTCGTTGCGGTCGAGGCCCGACGTGTCCACCCCGTCGAGCAGGTAGCGTCCGCTCGTCGGGCGATCCAAGCAGCCGAGGACGTTCATCAGCGTCGACTTGCCCGAGCCCGACGATCCCATGATCGCGACGAATTCCCCGTGCTGCACCGTGAGGCTGATGCCGCGGACGGCGTGGACCTCCACCTCCCCGTTCGAGTAGGTCTTGGTGACGTTTTCCAGTTGGACGACCGGCGTCATGGCGGCGGAGGCTGGCGGCTCAGAACGGACGACGCCCGCCGCTGAACGGATTGCGGGCCGGCTGGTTGGCCGCGTTGCCTTCCGGAGCGGCGAAGCTGGAGATGAGGACGTCGCCCTCGGCGAGGCCCTCGATGACCTCCGTGAAGGAACCATCGGTGATGCCGAGCTTCACACTGACGGGCTCTGCGAGCGGCTTGGCGGGGGTTCCGGCCAGCTTGTAGACGGTTCGGGTCGTGACCGTGCCTGCGGCCCCGGCTCCGCCGTTGCCGCCGCGACCGCCCATGAAACGTTCGGGCAACTCGATGCCCCGCTCTCGGGCGAGCGCCTGCAGGCGGGTGAGCGCTTCCGGGGCGGGCGGGCCAGAGCGGAAGTCGACGCCGGCGTCGGCCATGAGCTGACGGAACTGCTCGCGCCGGTCGCCTCCAGGCCGGGACTCGCCGCCCGACTTGCCAGCACCCGCGCTGGCGCCGCCGCCGGCTGCGGCTCCTCCAGCCGCCGGAGCGGAAGAGGTGCCGGTCGCGCCGACGGCGGGGGCGGGGGCGCCCGTGGCCGCAGGTTTTGGTATTTGGTACGCCTCCGGGATCCGCGCGCGGAGCGCGGCGTTGGGGATGCGGAGCGCCCCGCCGCGCCGCGCGATGACGATCGATACGTTCGCGGTCATGCCGGGCTTGAGCCGGAGATCATCGTTGCGGACGTTGATGATCGTGGCGTAGGTCACGACGTTCTGAGTGGTGGTCGGCAGATTGCGGAGCTGTTCCACCTTGCCGCGGAACTGGCGGTTGGGGAAGGCGTCGACGGTGAAGGTTACGTCCTGGCCGACTTCCACGCTGCCGATGTCGGCCTCGGCGACTGCGGCCTTGATCTGCATCTGGGCGAGGTCGTTTACGAGGGTGAACAGGGTGGGGGCGTTGAAACTGGCCGCGACGGTCTTGCCGACCTCCGCGACCCGATCGATCACGATCCCGTCGATGGGGGCGTAGATCGTGCAGCGCGAGAGATCTGTCCGGGCGTTCTCGACGCTCGCAGTCTGGATCAGCAACTGGGCGCTGGTCTGTTCAAACTGTGCTTCGGACTGATCCAGTTCCTGCTGTGAGACGAGATTCCGCCCGAAGAGCGTCCGCGCCCGCTCGACGTTCAGCTTTGAGAGCGTGTGATTGGCGCGCGTGTTCGCCAGCTGGGCCTCGGCCTGCCGCAGCCGCGAGTCGTAGGTCGCAGTGTCGAGCCGGGCCAGCACGTCGCCCCGCTTGACGCGGCTGTTGAAGTCGACGGCGACCTCGATGATTTGTCCCGAGATCTGGGAACTGACCTCCGTCGTGACCACCGGTTGCAGGTCGCCGGTCGAGGTCACAGCTTGCACGATGTCGCCGCGGCCGACGGTGGCGGTGAGGATGTCCGGCAGTTTCTCTCCCCCGCGGTTCCAGTACCAATAAGCGCCTCCGCCGAGGAGGAGGAGTGGGACGAGGATGAGGAGGAGACTGCTGACGCCGCGGGATTTGGCCATGACGGGAAGGAGGGCAAGCGCAGGAACCCGCGCCGCCGGAAAGGCGCCGCTCGCCGCGCTGCGGATGAGACGCTAGTCGCCAAACGCCGGTTACCAACGCTTTTTTCCGGCGGAATTGCCGTTGCTGTCGCGAGCCCTCGAACGTAGAGACGCACATCGCATGCGACTGCCTATCCCTTTCTTGGCCCTGTTCGGACTTCTTGCCGCAGTGCCTTACGTCTCGGCGCAGGCACCGGTGCCGGACCGTCCGCCGGAGTCCGTCGCTTTCGACTTCTACGCCCGCGGCCCCTGGCGGACCGACGTCGTGCGACCGGCGACGGTGCTGGGCTACGAGCCGGGTGACTTTCACACGTCCTACGAGGCGTACGAGCGCGTGGTCCGCGACATGGCGAAGGGAACGGACCGGCTGCGGAGCTTTCGCATCGGTACGACCCCGGAACGGCGGGCGATGCACCTGCACGCCGTGAGCGCGCCGGCGAACCTCGCCCGCCTCGACGAAATCAAGGCCGCGATCAGGCGGCTTGCGGATCCGCGAGCGGCGATGTCGGACACCGAACGTGAACAACTGATTGCCCGGACCCCGGTGATCGTGTGGCTCTCCACCACGATCCACGGCGACGAGTCGGCGGGATTCGAAGCCGGCTTGCACGTGCTGTATCAGCTCTTGGGCAGCGACGATCCTTCGATCCGCAGCGTGCTGGAGAACGTGGTGGTTCTCTTGAATCCCTGTCAGAATCCGGACGGTCATGCACGCTTCGTGGTGTGGTACAACGCGCACGGACGGGGCTGGGCTGAGCCGTTTGCATGGGAGAAGGAGAACCCGTGGAACGTCTCCGGACGGCTCAACCACGCCTACTTCGATCTGAATCGCGACCTCTTGGTCCTCTCGCAACCTGAGTCGCGGGCCGCCGCGGCCGCCCTGCTCGAATGGCAACCGCAGGTGGTGGCGGACCTGCACGGGGAGACACCCTCGTACTTCTTCCCGCCAGCGGCCCTGCCGATTAACCCGAATCTGCCCCGGGCCCAGCTGGAGCACTGGTTGGACGTGTTCGGCCGAGGCAATGCGGCCGCCTTCGACCGGCAGGGCTGGATGTACTTCGTGCGCGACACGTTCGACGTGTTCTACCCGGGCTACTGGGATTCGTGGCCGTCGTTGCACGGCGCGACCGGCATGACGTACGAAACGGAGGGCGGAGGAAAGCGCGGGCTGCGCACGCGGCGGGAGGACGGTACGCTGATTACGCTCCGGGAGTCCATCGCGATGCACGTGACCGCAAGCTTGGCCACGCTTGAGACCGCGGCTCGCCACCGTGCCGAACGGCTGCGCGATTTCCGCGAGTTCTTCGTCAGCTCGCTGCGCGCCGGTGGCGAGGGGCCCGTGCGGCGGTTTCTCTTTCCGCCGGAGTCCGATCCGGTGCGGCTGGCGCCTGATGGACGTGCTGACGCGGAACGGGATCGAGGTTGGCCGCCTCGCTGCGGAGGCCACGGTGACCGATCTCCATTCCCACGCCGGCGTCCACCTTCCGTCCCGGACCTTCCCGGCGGGCACTCTGACTGTGGATCTCGCGCAGCCCCGTGGTCGCATGGCGCGGGCGCTGTTGGAGCGCGACTCCGCACAGGATGAGAGCTTTCTGGAGCGCCAGGAGCGCAAGCGGGTCCGCAACGAGACGCGCGGCGAGAACGCGACGAAGGATGACTACGATTTCTATGACTTCACGGCGTGGTCCCTTCCGCTCGCGTTCGGAGTCGAGGCCTATTGGACCTCGGACGTCGGCGCCGCGGCTTCGTTGGTCAAAGGAGCATGGACCGCGGAGCGTCCGGCGCCACCCGCGCGGGCGACCTCGGCCTACGTTTTTTCGCCCGAGAGTGAGTCGGGCTATCGTCTTGCCTTCTCGCTCCTCGCGGACGGCTTCCGAGTCGCGGCCGCCACGCGTACCCTGCGGGCGGCGCAACGCACCTGGCCGCGCGGCACGTTCGTGGTGCGGGTGGAACGCAACGCGGCCGCCCTGCACGAGCGGATCGCGGTGCTTTCCCGAGAGACCGGTACAGCGGTGGTGGCGGTGAACACGGCGTTCAACGACGAAGGCACCACCGGAATTGGGTCGGGGTCAGTGGTGGCCCTGAAGCGGCCGCAGCTGCTGTTGGTTACGGGTGAACCGACGCGGCCGGCTAGTTACGGTTCGCTGCGGTCGTTGATCGAGGACGTGTACGGTTTCGACGTGGTGCCGGTCTCCATCACGGCGCTGGCGGACCTGCCACTCTCCGACTTTCATGCGGTGATCCTGCCCGACGGGTCTCCTTCCGAATACCGGAAGCAAATCGGTGAAGATGGGGTTGCGCGCCTCAAGACATGGATCGAGGCGGGCGGCACGCTGGTGGCGATCGGCGATGCGGCCCGCTTTGTCATCGACGCCGACGCCGGGCTTACGACGGCCTCGGTCGTCGGCGAGGAGACCGAGGGCGGATCGAAGCAAGCGGAGCGACAGGCGTCAGCCGCGCCGGCGGCTTCCCCGTCCGAAGCCCCGTCGCCTGGCTCGAACACGTCGACCTCCCGTCCCAGCCCGACAGCGACGGAGGCGGCGGCGGTCTCAACGTCTGATCGCGCCGAACCCGCGCCGGTCGGCGCCGTGGAGGCGGGCGAGGGTAAACCGCAGCGCCCCCTCGCCATACCGGGTGCGATCCTGCGCGCCGAGGTCGATCGTTTTCACTTTCTCACCTTCGGAGTCGAGCGGGACACGCTGCCGCTGCTGGTGGAAGGTGACCTTTTCCTGCACCCAAGTACCTCGGGCACGAACGTCCTGCGCTTTCCGGAGGCGGCTGACGAGCCCCTGCGTCTGGCGGGCTTCACGTGGAAGGACAACACCGAGCCGCTGATCCGCGGCACGGCGGCGGTGATCGAGGAGCCAGTCGGTGCCGGTCGGGTGGTGCTGATGACCCACGAGCCGGGCGTCCGTCTCCTGTGGCACGCGAGCACCCAAGTGCTCATGAACGCGCTCCTTTACGGTCCGGCGCTGGGGCATGCGGCCACGGGGGAATAGCCGTGCCAGAGGTCTTCGCCTTGTTCAGCCCTTCGCGGCCGCGAAGGTCTGGCGCAGGGCTCCGGCGACGTTCGGGGGCACGAAGTGCGCGACGTCGCCACCGTAGCGGGCGACCTGCTTGACCAAGGTGGAACTGCAGTAGCTGAACTGCTCGTTCGGCATCACGAACAAGGTTTCGATGGCCGGCTCAAGATGCCGGTTCATCAGAGCCATGTTGAACTCGAACTCAAAGTCGGAGAGCGCGCGCAGGCCGCGGATGATGGCGTCGGCTCCCTGGACACGGGCAAACTCCATCAGCAACCCGCCAAAGGAGGTCACGGCGACATTGGGGAGATCGGCGAGGTTTGGGCGGATCATCGCCATGCGCTCCTCGACGCCGAAGACCGGGCCCTTCCCCGGATTCACCGCCACGGCGACGGTTACGCGATCGAAGAGACGGGCCGCGCGTCGCAGGACATCGAGATGACCGTAAGTGATGGGGTCGAACGTGCCGGGGTAGATGCAGTGGCGCATGACTCGGTGTCTGATGACGGCTGGGGGGTGAGTGGACGGGCGGCTTGCGGCGGACGGAACGCCGGGGAGAGCGGCGGAAGCCGCGGTCGCGCGGCGAGAAAGGGAACGTTCAGGGGGAAGGCGGTGGGAGGCGGCGACGGGCTTCAGCAAGGCCGCTGGACCACGGCCGCCGGAGCGGCGGCTAGACGAGATCGTAGTGGCACGCCACCGTGTGGTCTGGGCGTCCCGGCACCTCGCGGAGCGCGGGAGCCTCCACCCGGCAGCGCTCGGTGGCGTGAGGGCAGCGGGTGTGGAAGGGGCATCCGCCGGGCGGGTTGATCGGGGACGGGACATCGCCGGCAAGGACGATGCGTTCCCGCGCCCGGTGTGGCGACGGTTCCGGGATGGCGGAGATCAGCGCCCGCGTGTAGGGATGGCGGGCATCGCGGTAGGCGTCGTCCGCCTCGGCGAATTCGACGATGCGCCCGAGGTACATGATCGCGACCCGATCCGAGACATGCTTCACGACCGCGAGATTGTGGGCGATGAAGAGGTAGCTCAGGCCCATCTCCCGTTGCAGGTCGAGCAGCAGGTTCAGCACCTGGCTCTGGATGGAAACGTCGAGGGCGGAGACCGGCTCGTCGCAGATCACCAGTCGCGGCTCCAGGGCGATCGCGCGAGCGATGCCGATGCGCTGCCGCTGTCCGCCGGAGAACTCGAAGGGATAGCGGTCCGCCGCGCTCGCGGGCAGTCCGACCTTGCCGAGCAGATCGAGCACCTTGCGCCGTCGCCACGCGGCGTCGCCCAGCCCATGGATCAGGAACGGTTCAGCGAGGATGTCGCCCACCGTGTGCCGCGAGTTCAGCGACTCCACCGGATCCTGGAAGATCATCTGCAGGTGACGGCGGTGGGGTTTGAGCTGGCTCGCCGAAAGCGGCGCGAGATCGAGCCCGTCGAAACGGATCGTGCCGGCGGTCGGGCGATGGAGGCGGACGATGCACTTGCCGAGCGTGGACTTGCCGCAGCCCGACTCGCCGACGAGGCCGATCGTCTCGCCGGGGCGCAGCGCGAAACTCACGCCATCGACCGCCCGGCACACCTTTCGGGCACGCTGGAAGACACCCTCCTTGACCGGAAAGTGCATCTGCAAATCGCGGACCTCGAGCAGCGGAGCACTCATGAGCGCACCTCCGCGGCGACGGGAAGATCGCGCCAGCGATGGCAGGCGACTTCATGTCCGGACGACACCACGCCCAGCGTGGGTTGGCTCGCGCACGCGTCGATCCGGTGCGGACAGCGGTTCTGGAAACGGCAGCCCGGGGGAAGGTCGGCCAGCCCCGGCACCATGCCCTCGATGACGCTGAGTCGGCTCTTCCGCGGGGTGCTCAGCCGGGGAATGGATTGCAGCAGACCGCGGGTGTAGGGATGGGAGGGAGAGCGGAAAATCCGGTCGACGGGTCCGGACTCGGCGACGCGTCCGCCGTACATCACGACGACGTCGTCGCACATCTCCGCGATGACGCCGAGATCGTGGGTGATGAGGACAATCGCCATGCCGAGATCCCGCTGGAGCGCGCGCATCAGGTCGAGGATCTGCGCTTGGATCGTGACGTCGAGCGCCGTGGTCGGTTCGTCGGCGATGACGAGGGAGGGAGAGCAGGCGAGCGCCATCGCGATCACCACGCGCTGCCGCATTCCGCCGGAGAGTTGATGCGGGTACTCGGAGACCCGGATCTCGGGGGAGGGGATTCCGACCTTGGTGAGCATCTCGACTGACAGTCGCAAGGCCTCGCTCCGGTCGCGGTTGCGGTGGAGCAGGAATACTTCGCTGAGCTGGCGACCGATAGAGTGGACGGGGTTCAGGGCCGTCATCGGCTCCTGAAAGATCATCCCGATCTTGCCGCCGCGGATGCGCCGCATCGCCTCAATCGGGATGGCAGCGATGTCCTCGCCCTCGAAGATGATCTGACCGGCACGGATGCGCCCCATGGGCTGCGGGAGCAGTCGCATGATGGAGAGCGCGGTGACGCTCTTGCCGCAGCCGGACTCCCCGACCACGCCGAGGGTGCGGCCGCGGCGCACCTGCAGGCTGACGCCGTCGACGGCCGTGAGCGTGCCAGCATCCGTGTCGAACGTCGTGACGAGGTTGCGGACGTCGAGGATGACGTCGGCGGGCGGGGATGATGGGGCGGCGGCGCTCACGCGGGAAGCGGACTCAGCGGCCGAACGGGTCGAACGTCAGTTCCTGGGCCGGGAACGTCTTGCCGGAGCGACGCGCCTCCTCGGTCTCGCGGCGCGCGTCCTCGTCGATCCAGCTGAGGAAGAATTCATCGGCCGTGCGGCTCTTGGCGACGTTGAAGCCCTGCGGCCAGCGGACATGGCGGGCGTAGCCAACGCGATAGAACGGCAGCGCCCAGCCGTTCACCCACGAGGCCTGATCGTAAATGATCTCCTCGATCTGGACCGCGATCCGCTTGATCTCCTCCATGGTCTCCGCCTGGTCATACGCCTCGATCAGTCGGTCGAGTTCCGGCACGAACGTCATCGTCATGTTGTTCGTCTGCACACGCACCTTGCCGGGTTTCGGGTTCGGCGTGCCCTCCGAGGCTTTGTTCACCGGCTTGCCGGCTGCATCGAGGTAGGCGTCCTCGTAGGCGTTCGAGCCGTGATAGATTTCCCAGTAGCGGGGAAAGGGCTCCACCGACCGCGCGAGCGCCACGAGCGTGATGTCGTGATTCTTCTCCTGCACCTTCTTCCAGCCGGTCGTCGAGTCCAAGACCTCGAGGCGCAGTTCGAGGCCGGCCTTCAGCGCCTCCTGCTTGAGAATCGGAAGCAGATCGCGGAGGTCCGGGCGACCCATGGTCAGCGTGAACGAAAGTCGGGCTCCCGCGGCGTTGGTGAGCACGCCGTCCGCGCCCTGCGTGGTGAATCCGGCTTTGGCGAAGTGCTCCCGGGCCCGCTCCGGATCGAAACGACGGTAGGTCAGGGTCGGATGGACGCGGAAAGGATAGCCATCCGAGCGCGTCTCCAAGCGCACCGCGTCGCCCCGGAAGAACTGGGCGCACACGAGGTCGAAGTTGGTCGCGTAATGAATGCCCAGTCGCACGTCCTTTTGGTCGAGGCCCGGTTTGTGCGAGTTGATCCAGAGTCCCCAGTCCGGGCGCGGGATCCGGTTGAAGAACTTGGTCCGGACGAGCATGCCCGACTTCACGGCAGGGTGCTCGCTGGAGATGGTCTCGTACCAGAATTTCGGGAGGGAGAGCGGAAACATGTCGAGGTCACCGCGGGCGAAGGCCTCGGCGGCCTTGTCCGGATCGCGGATCACGTCGAGGCGGAACTTGTCGGGATTGAAGCGGCCGCGGAAGAAGCGCTTGTCCCGCGCCCACCAGTCGGTCAGGCGGGTGAAGGTGACGGAGCGGCCCTTGTCGACGTCCCGATCCAGCAGCGTGTACGCGCCCGTCGTTGGCAGCGTCCGCCACTGGTACCGCTCCAGCCAGCCGGGGCCGAAGTCCTTGAAGGCGTGCCGGGGATAGGGCGCGAACTGGCTGATCTGTTCATCGAGCCCGGGACGCCGCTGCGGGGCGGTCAGGGCAAAGGTGTACCGATCGTAAACCGTCAGGCGCTCATACCGGGTGCTGTAGAAGTTGTTGTACCAAGGCTCGCCGAGGTGCGGGCTGCGCATGAGGTAGAACGTGAAGACAATGTCATCGGTCGTGACTGGCTGCCCGTCGGACCAGCGAGCGTCCGGGTCGAGTCGGTAGTAGACGGTGCGGGCGGCGTCATCGACGGCCCACTCGCGGGCGAGGCCGGGGATCATGCGCCCGGCGACGTTCGGGTGGTCGTGGAGAATGTAGACTGAAACGTAGTCGAGCAGGTAGGGTCGGATGCCGCCGGTGGCGTCCGGACCGATCGTTCGCAGCGTCCGGGGGAAGTCCTGAATGTAGTAGCGGAAGGTGCCTCCCTTGCGGGCCGCGGGGTCGGCGAACTCGGGTAGGTCCGAGCCGTCCTGCCAAGGCAGGCCGGCGGGAAGGTCGCTCAGCGGGCGTTGCTGGTAGAAGCCGGGCTGCTCGGTCAGGGTCCGGGCCAGATCGGCCTCCATATCGGGGAGGGTCGCCGTCTTCGCTCCCGCCGCTACGGGCTGGTCGCCCGGCGCCTTCGGGCCGCAGCCGGCAAGGAGCAGGAGGGCGCACGCGGCTCCCATTGCGAGGCATGCACGGGGAAGGAGGGGGAGGCGTTCGGGTCGGGGGGTCATGGCCTTACTGATACGTGGTGAATTTCTTTGGATCGAACGCCTCGCGCACCGCCTCGCCGATGAAGGTCACGAGCACCAGCACCACCACGAGGGCGGAGAAGGAGGAGGCGACGATCCAGGGCGCATTGAGGTTGGAGGTGCCCTGACGGAGCAGTTCGCCCCAGCTCGGTGTGGGGGGAGGCAGCCCGAAGCCGAGGAAGTCGAGCGCGGTGAGGGAGCTGATCGCGCCGGCGACCGTGAAGGGCACGAACGTCACGATCGTCGACAGCGTGTTCGGGAGGATGTGGTTGAAGATGATGCGGTGCGTCGGCGCACCGAGGACCTGCGCGGCGTGGACGTAGTCGCGCGCCTTTTCCCGGTACGTCGCCGACCGCATGTAGTAGGTCATGCCCGTCCACGAGAAGAGCACGACGATCGCGAGCAGGATGCCGAGACTCATGCCGACGCCGGCTGGCACGACCGATGCGACGATGATGACGACGAAGAGGAAGGGAACGTTGGACCAGATCTCAATCAGGCGCTGGACGAAGAGGTCGAACCAGCCGCCGAAGTACCCCATGAGGCATCCGAGGGTGATGCCGATCAGGTAGGTCAGCACGATGAAGCACCCGGCGAAAATCAGCGCATTGCGGAATCCGTAGAGTAGGCGGGCGAGGATGTCGCGGTTGATCTGGTCGGTGCCGAGGAAGTGGCGCTTCGACCAGTCCGGGGGCCGCGGCTTGAAGGTCCCGTTGCGGTAGCAGTTCTCGACCGGGCTGAAGGGAACCGGGGGAAGGAGCACCCAGTTGTTGGTGCCGGCGAACTGGGTCCTCAGGTCGCGGTAGTTGACCTCGTACTCGTACGGGAGTCCAAAGTCCCGCCCGGGATGGATCGCCCCGTACGTCGGGAAGTACCACCGTCCTTCGTAGCGCACGACCAGCGCGCGGTGATTCACCAGCACCTCCGCGATGGCGGAGAGCCCGATCAGTCCGCAGAGGATGAGGAATGAGACATAGCCGCGCCGGATCTGCCGGAAGCGCAGGAGCTTCTTCCGGGTCAGGGGGTTCAGTCGCAGGCGCGGGAACGCGAAACGCATGGCGGGGCCGGAGTCCGACTACTTGAACCGCACGCGCGGGTCGACCAGCGCCACGAGGATATCCGAGAGGATGTTGCCAAGGAGCAGCAGCAGGGAGGAGATCAGGAGCACACCCATGACCGTGGGGTAGTCGCGGTCCACGACGCTCGTGTAGCCGAGGAGCCCCATGCCGTTGATGTCGAAAATGAACTCGATGAGGAACGAGCCGGAGACGAGGAGGGTGAAGTTGTGCCCGAAGTGGGTGGCGATCGGAATCAGCGAATTGCGCAGCGCGTGTCGGACGACGGCGGTGCGGAACGACACGCCCTTGGCCACGGCCGTGCGCACGAAGTCGGCCGCGAGGTTGTCCATCAGGTGGTTCTTCATCAGCAGCGTGACGAGGGCGAAGCTGCCGACCGTGTAGCAGACGAGGGGCAGGGCCGCATGGTGGGCAAAGTCGACCAACTTGCCTCCCCAGGAGAGATCCGCGAAATCCCGGCCGACGAATCCGCCCATCGGGAACCAACCGCGGCGGGCGGCGAGGTACACCACGACAATCGCGCCGAGCGCGTAGCCCGGGATCGCGTAGCCCGTGAAAACGATGGCCGACGTGATGTTGTCCAGCGCCGTCCGATGCTTGATCGCCTTTAGCACGCCCAGCGGGATGCAGACCGTGTAGACGAGGAAGAGCGTGATCAGTCCGTAGGTCAGGGAAACCGGCAGGCGAGCGAGGATGATGTCGAGCACGGGCTCGTTGAAGCGGTAGGACATGCCCAAGTCACCTCGCAGCACCTTGCCGAGCCAAGTCACATAGGCCGTCAGCGGCGGCTGATCGAATCCGTAGTACGCCTTGAGCTGCGCCATCTGCTCCTCGGAAATCGCACCGGCACCGGCATCGGCACCACCGCCCAACGCATTTTCGGCGGTCTTCGCCTCCATGATCGCCCGCTCAATCGGCCCCCCGGGCACCACGCGGGTAATCAGGAACACGATCAGGGTGATTCCCAAGAGGGTTGGGGGAATCAGAACGAGGCGGCGTGCAAAATAGTCCCGCATGCGGGGTGATTCGAAGGGGTCTGTTAACCGGGACCAAGAACGAGGCCTTCGCAAGACATTGTCACGCGAAAGCCAGCGCCGCCATCCGTTTGCTTGAGGGAGCGGATCAGCATCCCTAGGCGAATTGCGCGCTTCGCGGGAGCGATCGGGACGCCGCGCATGCGGGCTTCCCGGTCCACGGTCAGCCCGTCGCCTTGGCGCGTGCGTCGCCGCTCGGGCTCATTGCGGTCCGGTTACGCGCGGTGGACGGTCGGGCGTAACGCCGGTACCCTCCGTCCCCGGGGCACCGCGCGTCTGCCTTGGGGCGGCCGCGTGGGCTCGCCTTTTGCGTTTACTTCCGAAAACCAGATAACTTACAAAGACCTATGATGTCCGATGTCCCCCCGAGCAATGAGGCGGCTCCGAACCGAGCGGAAGTGCCACCCAAGCCGTTCTCCCCCGAGGACGAGGTTGCCATGCGGGAGTCGCTCAAACGTTGCTCGGCGGCCACGGTCGAGGCAGCGGTGCAGTTCCGCCGGACCCGGGATGTGGCCCTGCTGCCGACCATTGTCCTGGGCGTGATCGAACGCTTCGTGGAGTTGGAGCTGCGTCCGAAGCTGCGCGAGGGCGACGACGATCTCCGCTTGGTCGAAGACCTCGGAGTCGACTCGCTCACGATGATGGAGACCGTGATGCTCGTGGAGGAGGTGCTGCAGATGCAGACCAATAACGACGAATTGCGCAACCTGCGCACCGTCGGCGACGTGAAGACCTTCATTGATTGCAAGGTGCGTGGCCTGCCCCTGCCGAAACCAACGCGGTTCCTTCCGGTCGAGCAGGTGGCGGCGGTGATGCCGATCCAGCCGCCGTTCCTCTTCATCAACGAGGCGCAGATCGGATCGGCCGGCGCGCAGGGCAAGTACAAGATCACCGGTCAGGAATTTTTCCTCCAGGGGCATTTCAAGGACAACCCGGTCCTCCCGGCCTCGATCATGCTCGAGGCGCTGGGGCAACTCGCGGTGCTGTTTCTCCTTGAGGGCGCGCACGCGGAGCCCGGGAAGCGGGTCGATCCGTCGCGCATCCTATTCACGAGTTGTGAAGGCGTCCGGTGCCATCGCATCTGCCGTCCGGGCGACACGCTCACGCTCAGCGTGCGACCGCGGCGGGTGAAGATGCCGCTGGCGACGTTCGAAGGCTCCATCCGCGTCGGTCAGGACAAGGCCGCGGTCGCGGAGGAGGTCACGCTCACGTTTGCCTACGCCGACGGGGCGACCCAGACGGTCGGTGCGAGAGACAACGCGGCCGCCGGCGCGCCGTCACACCCCCGCGACGCCGCCGGAGGGCAGCCTCCGCTGGCGGCGGCAGCGGTCTCGGCGTCCTAGGTTCTGGTGGGGCGGGCGGGGATCTCGGTTCCCGCGTTGACCCCGCAGGACGCAGCATCAGGATTGGGGTTTTCCCGGCACCTGATTCCGCCCGGTGCCGTTCTGACAACCATGGCTCGGATTTTCGTCACCGGCGTCGGCTTCATTACCAGCATCGGCAACGACCGCGAGGCGGTCTCCCGCAGTCTGCGCGAGTTGCGGCACGGCATGGTGCGCTACCCGCCGTTCGACAAGCCGGAGGTCCCGGTCAAGGTCGCGGCCCCGGTGCGCGGCTTCGGGGTGGACTCCCCGGATCCCGAGGACTGGACCTACCCGTCGGAGTACCGACTGAAACGGGAGGTTCTGCGGAGCCTCTGTCCGAACGCGCTCTTTGCTTATTGCGCGATGCAGCAGGCGATCCGCGATGCGCGCCTCGGGGATACCGACATCTCCAATCAGGACACCGGGCTCTATGCCGCGTCGGGCGGGTCGCCCACGATCCTGGGCCGGTTGCTGAATCAAATGTACCAGCAGGGAGTGATGCGGTGTCCGCCGCTGGGCATCGTGGCCTCGATCGCCGGCACGGTGCAGTTCAACCTCGTCGCTCACTTCAAGATCAAGGGAGTGTCCTGCGGCTTGTCGTCGGCGTGTGCATCATCCTCCCACGCCCTCGGGTTCGCTTTCGACGATCTGGTTCTCGGACGACAGAAGCGGATGTTCGTGGTGGGCGCGGAGGACGGCAACGTGGATACGATTCTCCCGTTCGCGGGCATGCGGGCGCTGTCGCTCAATCCGGATCCGGACACGGCGTCCCGGCCCTTCGACGTGGCGCGGGATGGCTTCGTGGGAACCGGGGGGGCGACGGTCCTCGTGCTGGAGACGGAAGCGGAGGTGGAGCGCCGCGGCGTCGTGCCCTACTGCGAGGTCGCGGGATGGGGGCAGGCGTCGGACGGGTACAACGTCGCCATCTCCCATCCGGAGGGGCACGGTCTGCGCCTCGCGATCGAGCGGTCGCTGCGGGCGGCGGGCATCGCATCGACGGAGGTGGATTACGTGAACGCGCATGCCACGTCGACGCCGATCGGGGATATCTCGGAGGTGCGGGCGCTGCGCGCGGTTTTCGGCAGCGACATCGGCCGGGTGGCGGTGAGTTCGACGAAGGCGCTGACGGGTCACGGACTCTCCCTTGCGGGCGCGATGGAGACCGGATTCTGCGCCCTCGCGCTGCGGGAGGGATTCCTCCCCGGCTCCGCGCACCTCTCGAACCCGGATCCGGCGTGTGCCGGCATGAACATCCCCCGTCAGACCGTCGCCGCTGAACCGCGGGTCGTGTTGAACAACAGCAGCGGATTCGGCGGTGCCAACGTCTGTCTCGTGCTCCGTCGTGCCTAGCCTCACACCCGTTGCGGAGACCCGGAGCGCGCTGGAACGGCGCACGGCGTGGGTGTCGGGCGCGAGCAGCGGCCTCGGCCACGCCGTCGTGGCGCTTCTGCTCGCGGAGGGCTACGACGTCTGGGGCACCGCGCGCGACCTCGGCCGGCTGTCCAGTTGGTCCGGCGATCCACGCTTCCATGCGGTCGCGCTCGACCTGCGGGATCCGGCGGGGGCGGAGGCCGCTTTCCTCGCCGCGCAGCGCGCCGCCGGCGGGGCGTTCACGGTCTGCGTGCAGAACGCCGGCTTCGGCGAATTCGGCGCATTCGCGGCGGCGGATGCGGGCGTCTGGGAGGACGCCGTGGCCGCCCTGTTGCTCAGCACGGCCCGCCTCAGCCGACTCGCGGTGCAGGGGTTCGCCACGCGTCCGCCCGGCCGCGGCACCTTGGTGCACGTCTCCTCGCTGGCGGTGGAATTTCCCTTGCCGCTGATGAGCGGCTACAACGTGGCGAAGGCCGGCCTCTCGGCTCTGAGCGAGAGTTTGATCGTTGAATGCCGCGGGACGGCCGTCACGGTGATTGATTTCCGGCCCGGCGACACCCGCACCCCGTTCAACCAAGCCATGCGAGCCACCGCTGCCCTCGACCACGCGCGCGAACAACGGATTTGGGCACGGCTGGAGCGCAACCTTGCGGAGGGACCGTCGCCGGAGACCGTGGCCCATGATCTCATCCGCGCGCTGCGGCGCGGCCGCTCCGGCGTGGTGCGAAGCGGTTCCTTCTTCCAGGCGCGGCTCGGGCCGCTCCTCGCCCGCCTCGCCCCGGGCGGGCTGCGCCGTTGGGTGCTCGCGCAGTATTTCGGGGTCCATTGAGCGTGGAGCAGGTCCGCATCCTCGTCCTCACCTCGAGCACCGGCGGTGGTCACGACGCCCGCGCCGAGGCCTTCGCGGATTGGTGCTTCCAACTCTACCGCCACGGCGTGGACGTCCGCATCGAACAGATGCTCGAGCGCTCCTCCGTCGTGAACCGCGGCGGCGTGCATCTCTACAACTGGATCCAGCGCCGGGTGCCCTTCCTGCACGGGATCTACTACGCGATCGTGGAGCTGCTGGCCGTGCTCAACCGCCGCACGGTCTCCCTCGGCCGCGGGTATTACGTCGACGCGCTCCGCGAGTACCGCCCGCACCTCATTCTCAGCGTGCACGACTGCCTGAACCGCGGGTACTTTCCGCTCGCGCGGCGCATCCTCGCGCCTGACCGCGTACGTTGCGTGACGTACTGCGGCGAGTTCTCCGGCGGCTGGGGCTATTCCGTCAATTGGATCGAGCCGACGGTTGACCGCTATTACTCGCGCACGCCGACCGCCCGCGACTTCGCGGTGCGCAAGGGCATTCCGGCGGACCGCTGCCTCGTGCGGGGTCACCTGATGGCGCCCCGCGCGCACCGCGAGGTGTTCGACGCCGCCGGTGTCGCGCGCTTCCGTGAGCAGGATCTTGGACTGAAGGCGGACCGCCTCACGGTCTTCCTCGCGACTGGCGGCAACGGCGCGAACAACCACTTCGCCCTGCTGCCCGCGCTGATCAAGCACTCCGACCGTGTGCAGGCGATCGTGATCTGCGGGCGCGACAAGGACACCCACCACGCGCTGGTGCGGTGGCGGGCGCAGCATCCGGAGCTCCGTCTCTACATCGAGGGCTACTCCGACCAGGTCCACCGCCTCATGCAGGCGAGCGACGTGATCGTCACTCGCGGCGGCACCACTACCTGCGCGAAGGCGCTGCACTTCCGGTGCCCGATCATCTTCAATGCCTTCGGTGGCATCATGCCGCAGGAGCGCCTGACGTGGAAGTTCTTCCGTAACGGGGCGCAGTCGGCCAAGATCGAGCAGGCGGGGGACTTCGCCGACTTGCTGTCGGGCTGGGTCCGCGCGCCGGAGCGTTTCGACGCCTACCGTCGGGCTTTCCTAAGCCTGCGCTACGCGGAGGACCCCACGCTGTTGATCGACGAGATCGTGCAACTGGCGGCGGACGCCGCGAACCTGTCGCTGCGACGCTGGCCCTTTGAAGCGCTCGAGCCTGGCCCCGCTGGAGGATCGAGACCGTGAGCGCGTCCTCGCCGACCGTGGCCTACCTGTTCACCACGTTCCCGAAGGTCTCGGAGACGTTTCTGCAGCGGGAGGTGCGGGCGATGCTCGGGCAGGGAGTCGACGTGCGGTTGTTTTCGCTCTGGGGCGGCGGCGGGACGTTCGCCGGCGTGCCGGTGGCGACGTTTTCCAAATGGCGGCTGCTGGGACTCCTCGGGATCATCCCGTGGGCGGCGGTGGTCCACCCGCGCGTATTCTGGCGCCTCGTGGCGGGCGTGTTGACGCGGCGAAGCGGTTCCGCGTTGACCCTCTTGGAGAACTTTCTCGGTGCGGGCTTTGCGGGGGTCCACTACCGCGGGTTCCGCCGGGCCGGAGTCCAGTGGATCCACGCGGTGTGGGGCGGCGGTCCGGCGACCGCAGCGTGGATTCTGCATCGCCTCAACGGCCATCCCTACAGCGTCGGGGTGCACGCCTACGACTCTATTCAGGACGGCGGCGATCCGTGGCTGCCGGAGAAAGTGGCGGCGGCGCGATTCGTCCACACCTCGACGGCCATGGCGGCGACGGAACTGCAGCGCCGCGGGCTGGGGCGGGGGAAGGTGCTCGTGATTCGGAGGGGGCTCGACGCTTTTCCCGCGCTGCGTCCGCTCCGCGATCGGCGCGAGCCCCTTCGCATCCTCTGTGTGGCCCGACTCGTGGAAAAAAAGGGTCTCCTGCGGCAGGTCGCCGTCTACCGTCACCTCAAAGGGCAATCCTTCTCCTTCACCGTGCGAATCGTCGGTGAGGGGCCGTTGCGAGCGGCACTGGACCGAAAGATCGACGAAGATGGCCTTCGTGATCGCGTGCAGTTGCTCGGGCAGCTTCCTTCCTCCGAGGTCTGGCGCCAACTGGAGTGGGCGGACGTGCTGGTGCACACCGGCGTGGTTGCGGCCAGCGGCGATCGCGACGGCCTGCCGAACGTCATCCCGGAGGCGATGAGTGCGGGCGTACTCGTGGTCACCACGCCGGAGGCCGGCCCGCAGGAGGCGGTGACCGAGGGACGGTCCGGCTTCGTGGCGCCGCTGGACGAGCCGGCGCGCTGGGAGGCGGCGTTGCGTCGCATCGTCACGGACGATGCGCTCGCGGAGGCCGTGCGCCGCGAAGCCCGGCGATGGACGGAGGAAAACTACGACGCGCAGCGCAACGCGGCGGTGCTGGCCGCGGCCTTCCGGTCGGGCGGGAGGCAGGAGCCATGATCTTCCTCGATGTCACCCAGGCGTCGCGGTCGCCGCATTTCTCCGGACTGAATCGCGTTTCCGCGTGTTTGCGTTCGGCGGGCTCGGACGTCGTCACACCCATCCGCTGGCGGGAGTGGTCCGGGGAACTCGGTCCGGGGGACTGTTTCCTGACCAGCGAGCTCTTCTCGGACGAGGAGCGTCCGGGGATCCGCACTTGGCTCGCGCGCCGGGGCGGTCGCGCCGTCGCCGTCTTTCACGATGCGATTCCGCTGCGGCAGCCGCAAATCGCGTGGGCTCGCAGCGTCGGGCGTCACGCGGCGTACGTGAAACTCCTGGCGGAGTTCGACGACGTGCTGGCGGTGTCGGCGGACAGCGCGCGGGACCTCGATGAACTCTGGCGCTGGCAGGGCGTGGTCCCGCGGGCGAGGATCGGCGTGATCACCCTCGGAGCCGACGGATTGGGTCAGCCGCGCGGGGTTCCGCCCGCGACGATGCCGCCACGCAACGTGGTCGCCGTCGGCATCCTTGAGCCCCGCAAGAACCAGACCGTCCTGCTTGATGCCGCGGAGCGGCTTTGGCGTCGCGGTCGGCTGTTTCGGATCGTGGTCGTGGGCCGGGTAAACCCTCACTTCGGGGGGCCGATCGCCCGGCGCGTGGCGGCGCTGGGCCGACGTTATCCCGGCCTCGTGGTGCATGAGGCGCGTCTCGACGATGTGCGTCTTGCGGAGCGGCTCGATGGTGCTCGATGCACCGCGTTTCCCAGTCTCGCGGAAGGGTGCGGGCTGCCTGTCCTTGAGTCCCTGTGGGCCGGACGACCCTGTCTCTGCGGGGACGTCGCTGCGATCCGGGAGAGCGCGGTCGGGGGCGGTTGCGAGGTGCTGCTCCCGCATGACGTGGCGGCGTGGGAGCAGGCGCTTGAGCGCATGCTCTTTGATGACGCGCATTGGCGCATGCGGATGCGCGAGGCGACGGAGCGGCGGCTACCGCGTTGGAGCGGTACGATCGCGTCCGTGCTGCAGGCGTGCCGCGGGCACCGGGTGGCCGCGGGCACGGGTGTCTAGAGCGACTTGACCGCGTGGGCCATCGCCTCGCCGATGCGATCGATTTCCTCGTCTGTGTGCATCGCTGACACTGCGGTGCGGATGAGGTCCTTGCCCGGTGGCACGGCGGGAGCGATGGACATCACCGTGAAGATGCCGCGATCCAGCAGGGCGCGCCAGAACCGATAGGCGTTCTCCCGGGAGCCGAGGACGATCGGAACCGCCGGGGTCTGGGTCTCCCACGTGTCGAGTCCCAGTGACTTCAAGATCGCGAGGTAGCGCCGGGTGTTGCGCCAGAGTCGTTCCAAGTGCTCGGGCTCCGACTGCATCAACTGCAGCGCGGCGAGGGCCGCACCGGCCTGGCTCGGGGCGATCGCGGCCGAGAAGATCGTCTGCTTCGAATGCGTGCGCAGGTACTCGATGGTTTCCCGCGAGCCGGCGACGAAGCCGCCCGTGCTCGCCAGCGATTTCGACAGGCTGCCGCAGAGCACGTCGATCTTGTCGCTCAGGCCGAAATGATCCGCCGTACCCCGGCCCTGCCGCCCGAGCACGCCGAATCCGTGCGCGTCGTCGAGCACCGTGAAGCAACCATACTCCCCGGCGATCTCCGTGAGCTCCGGGAGGCGGGCGATGTGTCCCTCCATCGAATACACTCCCTCGATGATGAGCAGCTTGGCCGCGTCGGCGCCGGCAGTCTGGAGCAACTGGCGCAGGTCGTCCGGGTTGTTGTGGGAAAATCGCTCGACGGTGGCGTGCGACAGGCGGATGCCATCCCAGAGGCAGGAGTGCAGGTTTTTGTCCGCGAGGACGAGGTCGCCCTTCTGCGCAAAGCCGGCGACGCTGGCCATCACGGAGAGGTAGCCGGCGGAGTGCACGTGACAGGCCTCGCGCCCGAGAAACCCGGCCAGCGCGTCCTCAAGCTCAAGGTGGTAGGCGCGGGAGCCGTTGGACGGCCGTGCACCGGTCGTGCTGGTGCCCCAGCGCCGGACTGCGGCCTGCGCCGCCTCGATCACCTTGGGGTGGAAGGAGAACCCGAGGTAATCATTGCTCGAGAGCATGATCATCTCTTTCCCGTCCAACCTCACGCGCGTCCCCGCCTGCTCCTCCATGGCGTGGTAGTAGGGGGCGTACTTCAGGCGCATCTTCGTCGCATAGTCAATGCGACACCGCTCCAGCAGCGGCTTCGAAGCCCGGTTGAAAAAGGGGAACGCCATGAGACGGCAACGCTGCCCCGACCGCCGGCGGAGGCAACTGGTTTCAGCGCGGGCCTCCCGGCCGCCCGCGAAGCTCGCGCATCCAGTCGAGCAATTCGGTGGCGTGTGCGCTCCATCCGCGAGCCGGACGAGCAAGGGCCGCCTCCGCGAGCGCCTGTCGCCGGCCGGGCTGGGTCAGGAGGGTGCGCAAGGCGTCCGCCATAGAAGGCGCATCGACGTGTTCCAGCGTGAAGCATCCGCCGCCGCGGGCGGCCTCGCCCAGCGCGCCACGTCCCGAGCATACGCACGGTTTCCCGTACCCCACGCTTTCGAGCACAGGCAGGCCGAAGCCTTCCATCAGCGAGGGATAAACCGTGAACGCGCACTCATGGTAGGCCGCATTCAGCGCCCGCTCATCGAGGGGACCGTCATAGCGGAGCGCCCGCCCCCGTTGCTGCAGGCGACGAATTTCCGTGAGCACCGTTTTGCCAGTCTCCGCCTGCGCGAACCCGACGAGCCGGAGCTCGAACGCCACCCCCTCCGCCCAAAGGACCTCGGCCGCCTCGAGGAGCGACCGGTGATTCTTGCGACCCTCGATGCTCCCCACGGAGAGGACCACGGGGACCCGCGTCGTCCGGGCAAGGACACGGTCGCGCGCGGGCGGATCCGCCGCCAGGGGAATCGTCGCGACCGGGGGCGGAGTCGGGACGCGGAGCCAGCGCCACCAGTCGACCAGCGCATCGTGCGAGTCGCGGGACACGGCGGCGACGCCGTCGAACGCGAGCAGTTGTTGAAGGTAGAGCGGGAAGCGCGCCACCGTGTTCCGCGGCGAGAGCTCCGGCAGACGAAGGGCGATCGCGTCGTGGAACAGGGCCACCTTGGGCCCCTTCACCGCGGACAGCAAGCGAGGCAGAGCCTGTCCGACCGCCGCGGAAAAGATCTCAGGCACGATCAGCTGGGCGTCCGTCGGCAGCGCGGGCGGGGCCGCGCCCCGCAGGCGCTCGGACCAGCCGCGGAGACGAAGGCCGAGCGGCCACGATGCACCGCGGGCGCGTCCGGGATCGTCGTTGGCCAGCGCCGTCGTCTCACGCTCCCCGAGGACCCGCCAGCGTCGACCGAAGGGATCCCATGTGATCGCCTGCGTTCGCTCCGGTCCGGTCAGCCCCGACACCGCGCGGGTCAGGGAGCGACAGACCCGCTGCACGCCGGTCCGGGCCCGCGTGTGGCTGGTGTGGCTGAGGTCAACAAGCGTCAACGGGCTTTCCACGGAATCTTCTCCTGCAGTGCCAGCGTCTCCAAGCGGCGCCGGTATAGCGTGCCGACGGCGAGGGGCGAGAAGCGTTCCTCGATCCGGCGCCGAGCCGCCGCTCCGATCTGTTCCCGCAGCGCGTGGTCCTCCACCACGCGACACATCTGGCGCGCGGCAGCGGCGAGGTCGGGTTCCGCCCACCGCTGGCCGCGGCGGTAGGGGCCGTGATCTTCCGTGAGTTCCACCTCCACCGCCGGCACGGGAAGGGCGGTGGACGCATCCGCGAATTCCGTGGTGGCGGACCAGTCCGTCGTGATGACCGGCTTGCCCAGATACATGGCCTCGGCGACCGCCAGACCGAAACCCTCGGCGCGATGGAGGCTGACGTAGCAGTCGCACGCCGCCTGCAGCGCGGTCAGGTCCGTGCGATCCAAGGCCCGTGCGATGAGGTGTGAGGCGGGCAGGGTGGTCAGGCGGTCGCGGAGTTGCTCCAGCTCGTCGGGATTACCCTCGGCGGAGTGGACCTTGACCACCAGCCCGGCACCACGGTCGGCGAGGCCGCTCATGCGGAACGCCTCAATCGCCGCCTGCGGGTTCTTGCGGGCCGAATAGCTGTTCAGGTCGTAGAGGACGAGGAACAGGAATCCGTTGAGCGGCAGTCCCAGTCGGGAGCGGAGCGTGGCGGTGGGATCCTCTGGACGCGCGAATGCGACCGCGTGGGGCATGGTCAGCACGGGCAGGGGCGACTTGGCCGCGATCGCGCGCCGGGCGAACTCGCTGGGGCACCAGATCTCATCGAAGCAGCCGAAAGCGGGCAGCCACGCATCGGGGAACTCCGGCAACTCCCATGCCCAATATCCGATCAGGTAGCGTCCCGAACGGAAGGCCCTGCCGTGGTGGTGCTCAAGGTCGCGGCTCGCGGGAGGATCCACGTGGACGACCGTCACCGGGTGTTCGGGATCAGTCCGGAGACGGGAGGCAAGGGTCTGGTCGTGGCGGGGATTCTTGCACGGCAGACGCAGGTCGATGGGCGTCACGGCAAGGCCGGCCGCATCGGCCGCTCGCACCATGCACCGCGCGCTCTCGCCGATGCCGAGGTGCGCGGTGACGAAGCCCGCGACGTTCAAGCCGAAAGCCAATCGCTCGCGGACGAAGGAGCCATCGAGGCGGAGATCGCCCGGCGTGAAGTCGTAGAGGGTGCGCCCGGCGCCGTCCGCGATGCGGAGGAGACGGAGGCGTCGGTTGCGTTCCTGCCGTCGGTACGGCTGGAGGGCGGCAAGTCCGGTGACCCGGCCCAACCACGCGAGGGCATTCGGCCGAGTCACCCCGAGCAGAGTGAGGGACAGTTCCACCCCGTCCGCATGGTCGCGGGAGAGGGGGAGGGAGAGCGCCCAAGGTCCTGCGTTCCGGATCGCCAGCCGTCGGGCGTGCCCGGCGGCGCGGATGCGCAGGCCGAGGGAGGCGGGCGAGCCGTCACCGGCAAGGAGAGTGCCCTCGAGTTGCAGCGAGTCGACGCCGCGGAGCGGCGGGATGCGGATCGTGGCCGCTTCCCGCACCCACGCGCCGGGGCCCCCGTCAAAGAAGAGACCGGCCGAGCGGCGAGAGGGGCGGGCGGGGAGAAACATGGTCCGGGAAATCGCGACGGGAAACTCGCCGACGCTGGTCGCCCGGTCGCCGCGTGGCAAAGCTTTCCGCCGATCGGAGCCCTCAGGCGAGGCCGTCCGAGTTTCCACCGCCGCCCTTCGCGCACGCGCGCCCGACCCCGGCGCATGTCGCCGCGGTCGACTGCCCATACGGGCGACCCGCACCCAAGGGCGCGGGCTCGGGCGGACGCGTCCCCGGAGGCGAATGCGCCCCCGGCATCAGGGTGTGGACGGCGCGCGCTTCGCCCGACCTCGCCACACCAGCAGCGTGAGGCCGCCGACGAGGCTGCAGGCGAGGGTCGTGACCCACACAGCGGTCGCAAGGAGCAGAGCCGGCTCGCGGGTGGCCCCGGAGGCGGAGACGAGGCCCAGCGCTCCCAGCGTGGCGAGAAGCGTGCCCTCGCGGACGCCGTGCCCGCCGATGCTGATCGGAAGGACGGTCACAACATAGGCCGCCGCAGCCGCCACGCTGCACTCCAGGAACGGCAGGGGGAGTCCGACTGCCTTGGCGAGCAGCGAGATTGACACGAAGTCGACCCCCCAGATCACCACGCTCCAAAAGAGGGCCAGACCATGGCGGAGCGGCTGCGTGAGGGTGCGTTCGCGGAGCATCGCGAGGATGGCGATGCGATCCCGACCGACGCGGCGCTGCAGAGGCTCGGGCCAGCGGTGAGCCGGCCAGGCGAGTCCAATGGACAGCGGGACGGCGAGGGCGGCGATGCCAAGGAGTGCAAGCGCGGAGAGCGACTCGACGCCGCGGTCCCGAGCCGGGTCCGGTCCAAGCGCCACGAGGAAACCCGCACAGAGCCCGAACAGGACGAGCAAACCCATGACGCGATCCATCGCGAGGCTGCCGAGCGCGGCGGCCTTGTGGTGGGGAAAGTCGCGAACCGCGTAGAACGCACGCGCCGCATCGCCTCCGACCCCGCCGATGAGCAGCGAATTGTAGAAGCCGCCGATCCACGAGACCGCTTGGGTCCAACCGTGGCGGGCCTCCAGCCCCTGCGCGCGAAGCAAGAGGTGCCAGCGCAGTCCGTGGAGTGGATAGGCAATGGCGGCGAAGAGCACGCCCGCGATCGCCAGGTCCCAACGCACCGGGGCCGGCAGGCGGGAGAGTTCACGCCAGTCAATCAGCACAAGGAAGAGCACCACCAGACCCGCGGAAAAGACGGTGCGCAGGGCGCGACCCAGCGGGCCGTTGAGGAAAGTGAGCAAGGGACGGAACACGTTCGGGACGGAGGCCGCTTCGAGTCAGGATGCAGTGGTCCCGAACGTGCCGGCAATGGTTAATCTTGCCGTCACGGCGGGGGCGCGGGCATCGTCGCCGGATGCAGATCGAGGAGTACCGGCGCTTGGCGGAGGTCGAAGACCGCCATTGTTATTTCCGTTCGCTGCATGCGCACGTGGCGCGGGAATTGCGGAGCCGTCACGCGGTCGACGCCGACGTGGAGGCCATTGATGCCGGTTGCGGGACGGGTGGCTTCATCGGTCGGATGAAGCGGACGCTCCCGTCGTGGCACTGGTCGGGCATCGATTTCATGCCGCTCGCCTGTGAACTCGCTCGCCGACGCGTTCCGCAAGCGACGATCCGGGAGGCTTCCGTCACGGAACTTCCGTTTGCCGATGCCTCCTTCGCGGTGGTCACGGCGCTGGATGTAATCACGCAGGTCCCGTATCCCGGAGCAGCGGCTCAAGCTTTTGCTGAACTCCGCCGCGTGCTCAAACCGGGCGGTACCGTGGTGATCAACGCCGCGGCCTACCGTTGGCTCTGGTCCTACCACGACGAGGCCTGCCAGACGCAGCACCGCTTCGCGGCCGCGGAACTGCTGGAACTGGCGCGGGTGGCCGGTCTGGTCCCGGTGCGGCTTACCCACTGGAACGCGCTGACGCTCCCGCTGGTCGTGGTCCGGCGGAAGCTTCTCGCCCGGCCGGCCTCGGGGAGCGACGTGCAACCGCTCCCGTGGGTGCTCGATCGAGCCGTGGGAGCCGTGATGGCGCTGGAGCATGCTTGGCTTCGACTTGGCGGCAACTGGCGCTGGGGATCATCGCTGCTCTTGGTGGCCACGCGTCCCTGAGCGGTTCCCGAGGCAGGTTGGCGTGTCGCGGGCTGACTGCGGCAGTCGCATGCGGCGCGGATGCTTGGGCACAAACGATGTCCGCGCGGGTCGCGGGGCTGCCCGCGCTTCGGGTCCGCGGGGGCAACTGCGGAGGTCACGGCCGATGGACGAGGGGACAGCGAAGGACGCTGCAGACGGCGATCATCCGACTCGGTCAGAGGGTCTTCCGACGCGGCAGTTTCCGCTTTCATCGGCCCGGCGGATCGGGCACGTTCAACGAGGACCCCTCCATGACTTTTTTCGCGGCCGCGTTTGCGCTCGTCCTCAGCGTGCTCTTGTGGGGCCTCGGATTCGCTTGGCTGGCGACGCCGCGGCGCTGGCGGATGCTTTGGCCCTTGTTCATCGCTCCCTGCGGCGTGGCCCTGCAGATGGGCGTGGTTTGGGTCGGCGTCCACACGCCACTGGCGGGAACCGACGCCTATGCGCCGGCGGCGTGGTCCGTGCCGCTGCTCCTCCTCGCGCTGGCGGTGTGGCGCGGCGGGCGCGCGGGCTGGACGTCACTCCGGCGGTACTCCGGTGTCGCGGCCGTGATGCTGGCCACGCTGCTGCTTCTGGCGGACGCGATGTCGTCGGCGTCACGACGATTGACCTCCTTCTCGCTGGGAAGCTGCGATGCGGCCGACTATGCGGCGGGTGCGCGGGTGCTGAAGGAGTTCGCCGCCAGTGATCGGGGCGGATTCCTCGGGCTGACCGAGGTGGTGCGAATCATGTCGGTCGACAACTTTGTCGACTATTGGATCCGGCTCAATCACTTCGCTCCCTCCGCCCTCGCGGCGTTGAGCGGATCGTTACTCGGCTACGAGCCGTACCAGATCATTTCCCTGCTCGGCGGCGTGCTCCTGGTGCTCGGCGTCCCGATGGCATTCCTGATGGCGCGATCGGCTCTCCGCATGCGTCAGGCCGGCGCGCTCGCCGTCGCCGGGGTGTACGGCTTCTCTCCGCTTTTGTGGTATGCCGTCGCGCACGTCGCGCTGAGTCAACTGGTGGCGGCGATCGCGCTCGCGCTCATCACCTGGAGCGGCGTGATGTTGTGGCGAGGGACGGTCGGTTGGAGGCGCGCGGTGATGTTCGCACCCCTTTTGGCGACCGGCTACGCTCTGGTGCTCGGGGCCTACAACTTCATGATCGTGTTCTGCCTCCTGCCGGTGGCGGCCTATGCGGTCGGTTGGACGATCTGGTCCGGGCGCTATGCGCGCATCCTGCGCTGGTTTGCCGCGATGGCGGCGCCGCTCGCGCTCGCGGCCGCACTCATGCCCGAGCGCGTCGCCGGTCTCGTTGAGCGCTTCCTGCTGTTGCGGCAGTACGACTTTGGCTGGAGGATCCCGGCACTCTCGCCGGAAGGCTGGATGGGCATGGTGGGCGGAGTGCTCCTGCAGGGCTATGCGCCGTGGGTCCGCTGGACCCTTTCCGTGTTCGTGGTGCTGGCTTTCCTTCTCGCGGTGGTGGCGGCGTTTCGGCGTCGGCGGGATACGGGCTTCCTCGCGCTCTGCCTCACGGTCCCGGTTCTCGCCGGTTACGTGATCCTGCTGCTGCAGGCGCGGAGCCAGGGAACCAACGCCAGCTACGATGCCTACAAGCTCCTCGCGGCCTTTTACCCCGTAGTGCTGCCCGGCCTCGGGCTCGCGTTGGCGACGCTCACGCCAAAGGTCTCGCTTCGGTCGGGGCTTCTCGCCGTCTTCGCTCTGGGTCTCCTCGGTGCGAACGTCGTCGGCTCTTGGCGCTTTGCCGAGCGACTCCGCAATCCTCCCTACCTCGTGGATCGCGGCCTCGCGGCCCTTCAGTTGGTGGAGCAGCGGCCTGAGGTCACCTCGATCAATCTTCGCATCAATGACTTCTGGATGCGGTTCTGGGCCCACTCGTTTCTCCTCCGCAAACCTCACTACTTTCCCTCCCACACCTACGAAGCGCGGTTGAACACGGAATTGCGCGGAGAGTGGGACCTGATCGGTGGGCTGATCACCATCACCCTTCCGCCGGGCGAAGTTCCCGTGCCTTCCGAACGGCCGTTTTCCCTCATCCCGCAGCAAAGCGACTTCGCCATCCGGGCGCGGATCGGCGAGGGCTGGTACGAGCGGGAGCAGATTCCGCGCGCCAACACCCGCTGGCGCTGGACCACGGGAGACGCGGAACTCGTGATCGATAATCTACAATCCCGGCCGCTCGACATCGGCTTCCGGTTCCAAGCTCGCAGCCTCGTTTCGCGTGAACTCGAAGTGTGGGTCGACGGCCGGCGGCGTCGGACGGCGCAAATCGGCACCGACTTGGCCTGGATCGAGGTCCCCTCGGTGCGGATCGCGCCCGGAACGACCACCGTGGAACTGCGTTCCCCCACGGCGCCGACCTTCGCCGGACCGAACGACCGGCGCCCGCTCGGCTTCGCCGCCTATGGGATCGAGGTGAAAGTCTTGCGTGACCCCGATCCGGGGGGCGAATAATGAGGTCCATGCCGCCAGCGAAGCCGAGCCACTCCGCCGCAGTCGATCGCGCCTTCCGGGGGCGGCATGCGCTCATCACGGGCGGTTTGGGCTTTATTGGGTCGAACCTTGCCCGGCGATTGGTGCGGGCGGGCGCCAAGGTCACGGTGGTGGATTCCCTCATCCCGGAGTACGGGGGCAATCTGCGGAATCTCGCCGGACTCGAACGCCACGTCCAGGTCAACGTGTCGGATGTCCGGGACCGTCACTCCCTGCCGGTGTTCGTGCGGGGCAAGGATTACCTTTTCAACTTGGCCGGGCAGACGAGTCACATGGACTCGATGGTGGACCCGGAGACGGACCTTGAGATCAATGCCCGGGCCCAATTATCCATCCTCGAGGCCTGTCGTCGGCACGCTCCCGGCATCCGCGTTGTGTTTGCGAGCACCCGGCAGCTGTATGGCCGGCCGGACTTTCTACCCGTGACGGAGGAGCATCCGCTGCGTCCGGTTGACGTCAACGGCATCAACAAGCTCGCCGGCGAGCAGTATCACCTCCTGTACCATCACGTGCACGGGATCCGGAGCACCGTGCTCCGTCTCACCAACACGATCGGGCCGCGGATGCGCATCAAGGATGCGCGGCAGACCTTCCTCGGCGTGTGGATCCGGGCGTTGCTGGAGGACCGGCCGCTGGAGGTCTGGGGTGGCGAGCAACTCCGCGACTTCACCTACGTGGATGATTGCGTGGATGCGCTCCTGCGGGCCGGCGCGGCCGAGTCGGCGGCCGGGGAGGTTTTCAACCTCGGCGGACCGCCGCCGGTGTCGCTGCGGGAACTGGCGGCGATGCTGGTTGAGGTGAACGGGGGCGGTCGATTCGAGATTCGGGCGTTCCCCGCGGAGCGCCGGAAGATTGACATTGGCGGCTTCCATGCCGACTGGGGGAAGATCGAGCGGGTGCTGGGTTGGCGGCCGAGGACGAGCCTCCGCGTGGCGCTCCGGCGGACGCTTGCGTATTACCGGCGCGAGCGGGCACACTACCTTTGAACCGGCGATGACTGAGTGCGCCCTGAGTTTCGTCATTCCGCTCTACAACAGCGCCGAAACGATCGGACCGCTGGTGCGGGCGATCGCGTCTCTGAACGTGCCGGGCGGCCACGAGATCATTCTGGTGAATGACGGCAGCCGGGATGCGACCACGGAAATCTGCCGGCAACTGCTTCGGGAACTCGCCGTGCCGGTGCTTCTGGTCGAGCACGCCCGCAACTATGGCGAGCACAACGCCGTTCTCACCGGCTGGCGGCACGCCCGCGGTGCCCACATCGTCAATCTGGACGACGATGGCCAGAACCCCCCTGAGGAAGCGCTCCGCCTCTGGCGGAAAGCGGTGGACGACGGCTTGGACGTCGTCTTCGGCGACTACGCGGACAAACGGCATGCGCTCTGGCGCAATTGGGGCAGTGCCTTCACGAACCGGCTCACGGACTGGGCGCTGGACAAGCCCCGCGGGCTTTACCTCTCGAGTTTCCGGTGCGTCAGCGCGTTCGCGGCCCGGGCGGTCGCGGCGAATCACGGACCGTTTCCCTACTTGGACGGCCTTCTCCTGCAGGTCACGCAGCGCGTCGGTTCGCTGCCCGTGGAGCATCGCGACCGGCAATCCGGACGCAGCGGCTACACGCTCCGCCGACTGTTCCGACTCTGGCTCAGCACGCTGGTCAATTTCTCGGTCCTGCCTCTCCGGATCGCGACCCTGATGGGGCTCTTGCTGGCGGCGGCGGGCTTCGTGGCGCTCGCCGTGGTGCTTTCGTGGTGGTGGCGCGGGACTGGACCGGCCTTCGGCTGGGGATCGCTCATGGGGGCGTTCCTCGTCTTCTCGGGCGTGCAGATGGTGATGCTCGGCGTGATCGGTGAGTACCTCGGCCGCATGTTCATCACCGTCAACCAGCGGCCCCAGGCGCTGGTGCGGGAAGTGATCCGCGGAGGCGCCAGCTGAGCCGCCGGTCCGCGCGGCGCCCTGACGCTCAGAGTGGCTGGCGGGATTCGATCAGACCGATCTCCAGTGCGTAACGGGTGAGGCTCGCGACATCGTGCAGGTCGAGTTTCCGCATCAGATTCGTGCGGTGATTGTCGACGGTCTTCACGCTGATGCTGAGCTTCGCCGCGATCTCCTTGGTGCTGTAGCTCTCGGCGACCAATTGGAGGATTTCCCGTTCGCGGTCCGTGAGGAAGTCGCTCGACGCGCTGGCGGACGGATTGGCAACCACGTTCCGGAGCAGGCCCGCGACGGCCGGACCGAAATAAGTGCCCCCGGTGGCGACGGTTTCCAGACCCTTGCGGAATTCGATCAAACCGGCGGTCTTCTCGACGAAGCCACGGGCGCCCGCCTCCAGCATCTCCCGAACAAGCATCGGGTTTTCGTGACCGGAGAAGACGAGGACCCGCAGATTGCGCAACTGCTTCGACAGACGACGGAGGAGGTCCACACCGTTCAAGCCGGGCAGCTTCGCGTCGAGAACGATGACATCCGGGGAGCGCTCGAGGCACATCGCGTAGGCGCTCTGCCCATTGCCGGTCTCGCCGACGAGTTGGTACTTCGGGTCGGTGCGGAGAATCTCGGCCAACATCTCGCGGATGGCGGTTTGATCTTCGACGATGACGAGCCGTTTCATGGCGGGTTTGAGGGCGGGCTCCCTTCCCGAAGATCGGCTAGGGTAAACACCGCTGTTTAGGCAAGGTAACGGCGTGGCCTGCCTCGCGCTGGGGGATTAACAAAGGTTTTACCCCGCAGTCGCTCCGCCGCGTACCCGCCGTCGGCGCGGCTCGACGATCGACTGCCGAACCTGGGTTCGGGTTCGGCGGCACGTCTGGAGCGCCTGACCGCGAGCGCGCGGCGCCTGGCTCGCCGGAGCGAGATGGAGGTGGTGGGCTGACTGGGATTCGAACCCAGAACCAACGACTTAAAAGGACGCTGCTCTACCGTTGAGCTATCAGCCCGGAAGTCCGGTTGGGCCGGCCCGTGGACCACTCGGCCCGGCGATTCGCGGCGGAGTGCCGCGAGACCGGGAGAGGTTTCCCGGCGCCGAATCAACTGATCCCTGAAAGAAAGAGTGTCGGCAGCGGGAAACGGTCGGGCAAGCAGAAAGCGGGGCGTGCCCGGGTTGGATTAGGCTGGCGCCTTCCGGACGCGAGGTTCCAAATCCGACGCCAACTCGGCGCAACGGCGCACGGGGGCAACGCTTTACTTTCGTGGGAACAATCGGCGACGAAACCCGTCATAACGCGGCTGAGCGTATGACCAGCAAAGCGCAGGACGTTGCCCTGGATCGTGATTTGATTGTCCGATTCAAATCGGGGGATCAGTCGGCCTTCGACGAAATGGTGCGGCGTCACTGGGATCGCATCTACGCCATGGTGCTGCAATTGCTTCGCAATCCCCAGGATGCCGAGGAAGTGACACAGGACGCGTTCATCCGGGCGCATCGCGGGTTGGCGAACTTTCGCGGGGACTCGGCCTTTTCGACATGGCTCTACCAGATCGCGACAAACCTGGCGCGCAATCGGTACTGGTACTGGTGGCGCCGGAAGCGCGACCAGACGATCTCCTTCGATCAGCCGGTCGGGGAGGACGGGTCGACGACGCTGTCCGAGGTTTTCGCCGGTGAGCAGGAGTCTCCGGACGACCTGACGGTGACGCAGGAGTTGGTCGACCGGATCGCGGTCGGCATGGAGAAGCTCTCGGCCAAGCACCGCGAGATCTTGGTGCTGCGCAACGTCAAGAACCTCTCGTACGAGGAGATCTCAGCCATCCTTGGAATTTCGGTGGGGACCGTGAAGAGCCGCATTGCCCGGGCGCGGGAGAGCCTGCGCGAAAAGATTGGAGAAAAGTCGAAATGAATGAGTCGCGATTCGTCAAACTGCTGAACCTGTACGTGGACCACGAGCTCACGGCGGGGGAGGCGGCGGAGTTGGAGGCCGAGCTGCAGCGGAACCCCGGGCGGCGTCGTTTGCTGCGGGAGTACCAGCAACTGCAGCGGGGCTGTGAGCGGTTGCTGGAGGTAGATCGGGCGTTGGCCCCCCGCACCGCGGAAGCCGTGCGCGCGCTCCGCCACCGTCGCAGCGGGGAATCGCGGTGGACCGCCGTGTCGCGCCGCTGGTCTTGGTTCGCGGGTGTCGGCGCCGCCACGGCGGCCGCCGCCGTGGCCGTCATCGTCGTGCTCCGCCCGGAACCACCCGGATCGGCCGTGCCCGCAACGGCGTCGGTCGTGGCGCAGAGCACCGTCGCCGCCGGCACTGGCACGCCTGCACCGCTCGAAATGCTCGACGTCACCGTGCCGGCGGTCTCCGAGCGGCGCGGCCTGCGCATGCGCTCGCTGTGGACGACGGCGTCGACGGAGCGCGAAGCGACGGCGGGGTTCACCCACGTGGCCGCTTCGGATCTCTCCTGGCTCAACGACGTGCGTCTTCCGGCGGTCGGCGCTCCGCGGCCGGAGGACCTGCTCTTCCGCGAGACCGCACGCCCGTTGCGTCCGCTCGAACAAATCCCGCCGAGCCAGCGTCCGTTGCAGGCGACGCTTGAGATGACGGCGTTCCAGTTCCAGCGGTAGCCCGGGTTGCGGGTCGGCGCGAATCAGCGCATCGTTTTGCCCGTTGTGCGTCGCGAAGGCGTTGGCGCAGTGCCACCCTCGCTCCTTTCGCTGGGTTCCTCCGTCCGCGGAGAAGGTCGCCGCGGCAGCGCCACGCTCCTCCCACGGCGAGCGCGGCCGTCCTGGGGTCCAAACGGTTCAAACCTCAGGCGAGTGCGCTCTTTATCAACTGCTCGGTGGTGGCTCCCGCCCCAAGGGCGAGGGCCGCGCGCCGGACGGCTTCGTCGGCGTCCGCCGCCTTGTAGCCCAGCGCCACGAGGGCCTTGACGGCGTCGGCGCTGCGGCCTGAGCCAGAAGGAGGAGCGGCGTCGCGGCCGACGGCGGCATCTCCGGCGGGAGAAGAGATTCCCGTGCCGGTCGGGCCGGGGCCAATCTTGCCGCGCAGTTCGACGATGAGGCGCTCCGCCGTCTTCTTGCCGATCCCCGGACTCTTCGCGAGCAGCGCGAGGTCTCCGGAGCGGATCGCGCTCTCCAGTGAGGCGACGGACAGCTTGCTCATGATCGACGTCGCCAGCTTGGGCCCCACGCCGCTGACATGATCGATGAGCAAGCGGAAGAAGTCCCGGTCCTCGAGCGTCGCAAATCCGTAGAGCGTCTGCGCGTCTTCGCGGTAAACGACATGGGTGTGGAGCTTGACGGTGGCTCCGATGGCCGGAAGGCGCTCGGCAGTCGTCACCGGAATGTGGACCTCGTAGCCGAGTCCGTTCAACTCGATGACCGCCGAGAGGGGCGTGGCGGCGGCCAGGACACCCTGGATCGACGTGATCATGACGACCGCAGGCCGAGGACATCCTGCATGTCGTGCAGACCGGCCGGCCGGTCGGAGATCCACTCGGCCGCGCGGATCGCTCCACGCGCGAAGATGCTGCGGTCAGACGCCTTGTGCGTGAGTTCCAACCGCTCGCCCACGCCTGCGAAGAGCACGGTGTGGTCTCCGGCCACGTCTCCGCCGCGGAGGGCATGCACGCCAACCTCCCCTGCGCTGCGTTCGCCCACAATGCCCGACCGACCATGGCGCAGCGCGGACTCGTCGAGCCGACGCTCCTCCAAGATGATCTCAAGCAGGCGCGCGGCGGTCCCCGACGGAGCGTCCTTCTTGAACCGATGGTGCATCTCCACCACCTCGCAGTCGTAGTCCGAGCCCAGCACCGCAGCGGCCCGCTGCGTCAGGGCGAACAGCAGATTCACCCCCACGGAATAGTTTCCAGCCCAGACGCACGGTGCTTGGGAGGCCAGCGCGGCGAGCTCGCGCTTCTCCGCTGCGGAATGCCCGGTGGTGCCGATCACCAGTGGTCGGCGATGACGTACGGCCAACTCCAGCACCGCCCGGGTCGTCTGATGAAACGAGAAATCGATCACCACGTCGCCGGCGGCAAACGCGTCCGAAAGCGTGTCGCCGGCATCGACGCGGGCTGCGATCCGGTGACCGGCCGCCTCGGCGGCCGACGCGATGGCAAGTCCCATCCGCCCCTTGGCGCCGACGATGCTGAGGGAGAGGCCCATGGACTCAGGCTCGCAGGTCCGACAGCGCGTGGGCGAGCACCTTTTCGGTCGCGGGCAGCAGCGGGCTGAGCGGCGGGCGCACCTCGGCGGATGCGATCCGTCCGGTCGCGGCCAGGGCATGCTTCACCGGTACGGGGTTGGGCTCGAGGAACAGCGCCTTGAAGACCGGGAAGAGTCGACGATGCAGTTTCCCGGCGGCGGCAAAGTCGTTGGCCTGCGCCAGTCGCGTCAGGCGGCTCACCTCGCGCGGGAGCAGGTTCGACGCCACGCTGATCACGCCCTCGGCCCCCACCGACATGAACGGGACCGTCAGCGCATCGTCGCCACTCAGGACGGTGAGATCCCGGCCCATGGCCTGCTTAAGCAAGTCGACTCGCTCGACAGAGCCGCCTGCTTCCTTGATCCACCGCACGTGCCGGTAGCGATGGGCGAGGCGCTCGACCACCCCCACACTGATCTCGATCCCGCAGCGGCCCGGAATGGAGTAGAGGATGATCGGGCGGTCCGTGGCGTCAGCGATGGCGCAAAAGTGTTGAAACAAACCCTCTTGACTCGGCTTGTTGTAGTACGGCGCGACCACCAGCATGGCGTCGGCTCCTGCCTCGTGGGACAACCGAGTCAGATCGACCGCCTCCCGCGTGGCGTTGGAGCCGGTGCCAGCGATCACCGGGACCCGACCCCGCGCGGCTGCAATTACGCTGCGAATAACATCAAGGTGCTCCTCGTGATCGAGGGTGGGGGATTCTCCCGTGGTGCCGACCGGGACAAGGCCGTCGATTCCGGACTTAATCTGAAACTCCACGAGCCGTTTAAGGTCTTCATGGCTGACCTTTTGATCCTGGAACGGCGTGATGAGCGCGGTGATGGCGCCGGTAAGGGGGCGGAGCTTCATGGGAGGGAAACCTTTCCAGCAAACCAGATTACCCCGGAGGGATCGCAACGTTATTTTCCGGTGACCCCCTCATGAGTACCCATCTCGATTTGATTCAGGACCTGCTGCGGCTGGCCGTGGAGAGCGGCGCCTCCGATATTGTGATCAAGGAGGGCAAGCCTGGCTTTGTGCGCCTTTCCGGGCGTCTCAAGCCGGTCGATATGGACATGATCGACGAGTCTGAGATCCGCGCGTTCATCGATGAAGTCATTCCCCCGGCGTTCCGGCGCGGCTGGGAGCAGGACGGTCAGGTTGATTTCTCGTATGTCGCCGAGGATATCGGTCGCTTCCGCGTCAACGCCTTCCGTCAGCACGGGCAGGCGAGCGTGGTGTTCCGGTACGTCAAGAATCGGGTGCCCTCGCTGGAGGAGTTGAACCTGCAGGCCGATCCCCTCCTGCGCCTTGCGCAGGCCTCGGATGGAATCGTGCTGATCTGCGGTTCCACCGGCTCGGGCAAGAGCTCGACGATGGCCGCGCTGTTGAACTGGATCAATCGGAGCCAGGATCGTCACGTCATCACGATCGAGGATCCCATCGAGTACACGTTCCAGGACGACAAGTCGGTTTTTCAGCAGCGCGAGATCGGCCTCGACGTCCCGGACTTTCATTCCGCGGTGCGCTCGGAGCTCCGCCAGAATCCCGATGTGATCCTCATCGGCGAAATGCGCGATCGTGAGACCTTCGAGACGGCCATGAGCGCCGCCGAGACGGGTCACTTGGTGTTTTCCACGCTGCACGCGGGTTCGACCTCGCAGGCGCTCACCCGCCTCTTCGAATTCTTCCCGCCGGAGCAGCAGTTGCAGGCGCGCCGGCAGATCGCCGGTTCCATGCGCGGCTTCATCTGCCAGAAGCTGATCCCCGCCCTCCAAGGCGGCGGTCGTCTGCCGGCGAACGAAATCCTCCACGTCGACGCCACCGTCCGAAGCCTGCTGCTGGAGGGCCAGTTCGAGCGCATCCAGAGCCTGCTCGACAGTGGCAACGAAACCGGGACTCTCGCCTTCAATCGCGACCTGCTCCGGCTCGTGCGCGCGGGCAAGATCTCCAAGGCCGACGCCCTTCGCTTCTCCCCGAATCCCCAGCAGCTCGACATGAACATGAAGGGGATCTTCATCAAGGTCTGAGCGCGGTGCGGGGTGGGCGGCGCTTGGCGCCGCCCCCACGGAGCTGGGCCGGAAATGCGTTTCGGTGCGGACGCCGCTCCGAAGCGCGCCGCGCGAGGGTGAGGGTGGCGGACGGGTGAGCTGCGGGGTCGCTGGGAGCAAGGCGTCGCGCCGTTAGCCGGAGCGGGCGAGCGCCGCCCATTTTTGCGCAACCGACTCTCGCCTTTAGCGATGGAAGGTGTTGGTCTGCGGATTCCTGCCATGCCCGAAACCGCCGCCAAGCGCCCGACGATTCTGGTCATCGACGATGACGCGGAGATCCGCTACTCGCTCGCGCGGGTGCTCTCGTCGCGGGGGTGGCAGGTGAGCGAGGCGGCCAGCGGCGAGTTGGGGATCGCCGCGGTGAAGAAGTCGCCCCCGGACGTCGTGTTCCTCGATGTCCGGATGGGGGGTATGAGCGGACTGGAGGCGCTCCAGCACATCCGGTCCGCGCACCCGCGGCAGTTGGTCATCCTGATGACCGCATTCGGCACGGCGCAGACGGCGATCGAGGCGATGAAGTACGGCGCCTTCGATTACATCATGAAGCCCTTCGACCCGCAGAAGGTGCTGACCCTCGTCGACAACGCGCTGCAGGCCGGGGCGGACATGCGCGCGGCCGTCGACTACAAGCCGAGCCTGAACAGCGAGGACTATAAGGAGGGAATCGTCGGCGCCTCCCCTGTCATGCAGGATGTGTTCAAGGTGATCGGGCAGGTAACCGCGAGCGATGTCACCGTAATGATCACCGGCCAGAGCGGCACCGGCAAGGAACTCGTCGCCCGCTCCATCTGGAAGCACAGTCACCGCTCCACCAAGACCTTCATCGCCGTGAATTGCGCGGCCATTCCGGAGAACCTGATCGAGAGCGAACTCTTCGGTCACGAGAAGGGTTCGTTCACCGGAGCCACGGGCCAGCGCCTCGGGAAATTTGAGCTCTGCGACGGCGGCACCATCTTCCTCGACGAGATCGGTGACATGGCCCTCGCGACTCAGACCAAGATCCTGCGCGTGCTGCAGCAGGGCGAGATCCAGCGCGTCGGCGGCACGGACACCCTTCGGGTCGATGTCCGCATTCTCGCCGCGACCAACAAGGACCTCGAGGCGATGGTGCGCGCGAAGCTGTTTCGCGAGGACCTGTATTACCGCCTGAACGTCGTGCGGATCCGGATGCCCGCCTTGCGCGAGCGCGAAGGCGACATTCCGCAGATCGTCGACTTCTGTCTCCAGAATCTCGTCAAACAGCGGAAGGTGCGCGCCAGCAAGGTCTCACCGGAGGCCATGGGTGTGCTCGTACGCTACACCTGGCCGGGTAACGTGCGCGAACTGGAAAACGTCATCTACCGCAGCGCGGTGATCGCACAGGGCGACACCTTGCTCCTCAAGGATCTGCCGCTGGAAATCCGCGACGCCGTGGGCGCGATCGCGCCCGCCGAGGCCCCGGTGCCGGCGGCATCGCCGGAGTCTAGCAGCACTCCGGCTGCACCCGCCGTCGCCCCGGCCTTGTCGCTCGCGGACGCCTTGGACTGGATTCACCGCGAACTGGCGTCAGGCTCGGAGCCGATCCTTGAACGCCTCGAGCGGGAGATGGCGTCGCGCGTCCTGAAAGCGGAGTCGGGCAACCAGCTCCGCGCCGCCGAGAAACTCGGCATCACGCGGGCCACGTTGCGCAAGCGGATCGATGAGTGGGGATTGAAGATCCCTTGAGCCGCGGCCGCCCGGGCGGAGCCCCTGCTGCAGCCTGTGGGTCAGGCTGGCCACACCGATGCCAAGGCGGTTCCACCGCCATCCGGACCAACGCTGTCCGGACGACGGTGGCGCCCTGCCGACAGACATCTGGCGGCTCGGTAGCCCCACCGCTTGGGAAGGTCGACCGCCCCCGCCGCGTCGGCAGCGGACGCGACGGCTCGTCCCGATCAGCGGGCGAAGCCGTGAGGGTGTCGGGTGTGCCAACGCCAGGCGGTCTCGATGATCGGTTCGATTCCCCGGTAGCGCGGCTCCCAGCCAAGGTCCTGCCGGGCGAGCGTCGCATCGGCATACAGCGCCGGAGGGTCACCGGCGCGGCGCGGACCGAAGGCGCGGGGCACCGGTCGCCCCGCGAGGCGACCCACGGCATCCAGCACTTCGAGCACCGCGGTGGGCCTTCCGGTGCCCAGGTTGTAGAACAGGCCCGTTCCGGGGCGTTCAAGGCGCGGCAAGGCCGCGAGGTGAGCCCGGCACAGGTCGTCCACATGCACGTAGTCCCGGAGACAGGTGCCATCGGGCGTCGGATAGTCAGTGCCAAATACCTGCAGCGGCGGATTCCGTCCGAGAACGGCGCCGATGGCCAGCGGGATCAAGTGGGTCTCTGGGGAGTGGTCTTCCCCGAGGTCGCCGTCCTCGGACGCGCCCGCCGCATTGAAGTAGCGGAAGCACGCAAAACGCAGGTCATGAGTGCCCTGCAACGCACGCAGCGCTCCCTCGACGTCGTACTTGCTCCGACCGTAGGGATTGATCGGCGCCTGCGGCATCGATTCCACGATCGGCACCGTGGCTGGAATTCCGTAAGTCGCGCATGTACTGGAGAATACGATCCTCCGGACGCCCGCATCCAGCATCGCCCGGAGGAGATGGAGGGTGGCGACGACGTTGTTGAAGTAGTATTTGAGGGGATGGGTGACGGATTCCCCGACGTAGGCGAAGGCGGCGAAGTGCATCACCACATCGATGCGTTCCTGCTCCAGAACGGAGCGAACAGTGGCCTCGTCAGCGAGATCCGCCCCGTAGAAGGGCACTCCCGGGGGCACGGCGGCGCGGTGGCCGAACACCAAGGAGTCGATGACGACCGATCGGTGACCAGCGGCGAGCAGATGACGCACGCAATGGCTGCGGATGTACCCGGCACCGCCGGCGACAAGAACGTTCGTGGAAATTTCGAAACCGACTGGCGAGGCTTGTATTGCGCTCAAGGGACGGTTGGCTAGCCGTCTTACGTTCCGTCCTCGATGAGTCTTCCTCGTATCGTCATCACTGGCGTCGGCTTAACCTCGCCGAACGGCAATAGCCTTGCGGAATACCGCGGGAACCTGCTTGCCGGGGTGGCTCGGATCTCCCGGACGGAGATTCGCTACATGGGCCCGTTGCTGGCCGGGGTGTGCACCTTCGACCCCCTGCGTTACCAGAAGAAGAAGGAACTACGGGTTGGGACGCGGGCGGGCTCGATTGGGATTTACTGCGCGCGCGAGGCACTGGCTGACGCCGGGCTGACCGCGGAGCACCTCGTGAAGGATCGCACGGGCGTGTTCGTCGGCATCACCGAGCACGGCAACGTGGAGACGGAGAACGAGATCTACGCGATTTCCAAGTTCGGGTACGATACGAAGTTCTGGTCCCACTACCACAACCCCCGCACGGTCGCGAACAACCCCGCCGGCGAGATCTCGCTCAGCCTCGGCACGACCGGCCCCGCCTACACCATCGGGGCCGCCTGCGCCGCGGGCAACATGGGCCTCATCCACGCCACCCAACTGCTGCGTCTGGGGGAGGTTGACTTCGCCGTCTGTGGCGGGGTCAGCGAGAGCATTCACACCTTTGGCATCTATGCTGGGTTCAAGTCGCAGAATGCGCTGGCGCACCACGAGGATCCGAATCGGGCCTCGCGGCCCTTCGACAAGGGACGCAACGGGATCGTGATCTCGGAGGGTGGGGCGCTCTACACGCTCGAACGCCTTGACGACGCCCTCCGCCGCGGCGCGAAGATCTACGCCGAGATCGCCGGTTACTGCGTGAATAGCGACGCCTCGGATTACGTGCTGCCCAATCCCACCCGCCAGGCCGAGTGCGTGCGCACCGCCCTCCAGCGGGCCGCAATGAGCCCCGCCGATGTCCACATTGTCAGCACCCATGCCACCGCCACGCCCATGGGTGACATTCAGGAGTGTGAGGCGATCCGGGCCGTCTTCGGCGAGGGCTGTCCCGAGACGTGGGTGAACAACACCAAGAGCTTTATCGGGCACGCCATGGGCGCGGCCGGGGCTCTGGAACTGGCCGGCAACCTCCCGTCCTTCAGCGACCTGGTCGTCCATCCCACGATCAACGTCGACGACCTCGATCCCCAGTGCGCCCTCCCGGGCCTCGTGCTCAATCAACCGCGCAAGGTCGCCCGCGTCGATACGATCCTCAACAATTCCTTCGGCATGCTCGGCATTAATTCCACGTTGATTGTCCGCCGCTACGTCGGTTGAATCTTTGAATTACGACCATGACCCAAGACGAAGTGAAGAAGATCGTCCTCGACATCATCGCCGACATCGCGCCCGACGAGGATCTCTCGCAACTCAAGCCCGACGTGCGCCTGCGGGACCAGATGCAGCTCGATTCGATGGACTTCCTCGACATCGTCATGGAACTGCGCAAGCGGCATGGCATCGAAGTGCCGGAGGCCGACTACCTGAAGCTGGCCACGCTGGACAGTTGCGGGGAATACCTCGCGCCCAAGTTCGCGGCGCTGGCTGCCAAGGGTTGATCCGCCGTCGCCGCCCCCTCTGTCGGGCCGGGATGCTCCCGGCCCTTTTCGTTGATCGGCGCGGCCTTCGGGTGAACAGACGCCCATGAACCGGTCCTCGCAGTACGATGTGGTCATCATCGGGGCCGGCATGGCCGGTCTGGCCGCTGGCATCCGGCTCGCCCACTTTGGGAAGCGGGTCTGCATCTTCGAGCGTCACAACGCCCCCGGCGGCCTGAACGGCTTCTACAGCCTCGCCGGACGGAAGTACGATGTGGGGTTGCACGCGGTCACCAATTTCGTCCGCCCCGAGGTCAAGGGCACGCCGCTGGGAAAGCTGTTGCGCCAATTGCGGATCGACCGCAGCGAATTTGCCCTTTGCGAGCAGCGGTGCTCGGCCATCCGCTTCGGTCCGGACCCGGGGACCGAACTGCGCTTCAGCAACGACCCGGCGCGGCTCGAATCCGCCATTGCCGAGCGCTTCCCCGCGGAAATCGATGGCTTCCGCCGCCTCGTCGCGCGGGTCCGCGGACACGATGACGTCGCCCTCAACTCCGCGTTCCTCTCCGCCCGCGAGGTCGTGCGGACCTGCATTCGCGATCCGCTCCTCGAAGACATGCTGTTCTGCCCGGTGATGTACTACGGGAGTCCGACGGCCGGGGACATGGACTTCAGCCAGTTCGTGATCATGTTCAAGGCGCTCTTCCTCGAGGGATTTGCGCGTCCCCGCGACGGCGTGCGGGTCATCCTGCGGGTGTTGCTCGACAAGTACCGCCGGGCCGGCGGCGAACGACGGATGAAGTGCGGAGTGCGCCGCGTTCTCGTGCGCGACGGGCGGGCCACCGGGGTCGAACTCGACTCCGGCGAGGAAATCGTCGCCGCCCATGTGCTCAGTTCCATCGGCTCCGCCGAAACCGCCCGACTGCTCGCGCCGCCGACGGCTGACGAAGCCAACGCGGTTGACCGCGCCCCGGATGCGGCGTCGGGACGATTGTCGTTCGCCGAGACGATCACGATCCTCGAGCGCCAGCCCGCGGAGTTGGGCTGGGGAGATGACACGATCGTCTTCTTCAATGAGGGCCCGCGCTTCGACTACCGCCGACCCTCCGCGCCGGTCGATGTCCGCAGCGGCGTAATCTGCTTTCCGAACAACTTCGACTATGGCGACGCCTCCCTGCCCGAGGGTGTGCTCCGGGTCACCTGCCTCGCCAATCCATCCTTCTGGATTGGCCGTCCACCCGAGGCGTATGCCGCCGCGAAGCGGGAGTGGTACGACGCGATGCAGGCCAGCGCGCTTCGCCATCTGCCGCCGCTTTCGGGCGGGTTGGCCGCCGCGACGCGTGCGACCGACATGTTCACGCCGTGGACGATCCAGCGCTACACCGGTCACCTCGAGGGTGCCATCTATGGTTCCCCCGAGAAGGTCCGCGACGGCCGGACCGCCGTGCCCAATGTCTATCTCTGCGGGACGGACCAAGGATTCCTGGGCATCATCGGGGCGATGCTGAGCGGCATCTCCATGGCCAACTTCCACATCCTCGCTCGCAGCTAAACATCGCGCCCGGAGCCAAACCTGGCGCCGGCTGCGCCGGGCCTCGTTGGCGGGCGAACTGACTGCGCTCGCCCCGCCGTCAGCGATGCACCGATTCCGATCTCCTCGCCTCGGAGACGCGCCCGCCCTCGGCCTTGGTTCCTGCGGGCTCCGCGCCTCGCGGTGAGCTCAGGCGAGCGGCAGCAGCCATGCCGCGAGCAGCACGAGTAGGAAGCCCGCCGAGCCCATCAGGGCGAGCATGACGGAGAATCCGCGGAAGGTTTGCGCCTCCGTGAGGCCCGCCGTGCGTGCCACGACCCAGAATCCGCTGTCGTTCATCCACGGCACGAGCTTCGATCCGCATCCGATCGCCAGCGCCACGTAGACGGGATGGAAGGCGAGCGGCGCGGCCGCCACGACTCCGCTGAGCATGCCCACGCTGGTCACCATCGCCACGGTGGCTGATCCCTGCGCCACCCGAATCAGCGCGGTCACCGCGAACGCCAGCGGGAGCACTCCGAGTTGGTAGGCCTGCGCCAAGGCTGCGATCCGGGCACCCACACCCGTTTCCTGCAGCACGCCGCCGAAGACGCCACCCGCCGCCGTGACGAAGAGGATCGCTCCCGCGTCACCCAATGCTGTCTGCAGGTCCTGTCGGAGCGCGTTCCGATCCCGGCCCCGGCGGCGGACAAGCAGGGCCAGAGCTGCGACCGCTGCCAGCCCGAGGGCGACGTTGGGTTCGCCGGCTTGCTCGAGGAAACGGAGCGCCGGCGAGGCGGGCGCGAAGGTCCGGGCGACGGTGAGCCCTCCGATCAGCACGACGGGCAGGGTGATTGGAATGACCGCCAGCCACAGCGGGGGAAGGGAGTCATCCGTGCCGCTGGTCGCTGCGACTGCGGGCGGCGGCGGCACCGGTTGGCGTCGGTCGAGCCAGCGGGCGTAGAGGATCCCGACCAGCGCGGTCGCCGCTCCGAGCAGCAGCCCCCCGATCATCATGCTCCCGAGATCGACCCCGAGCGCCCGCGCCGCGAAGAGTGGACCGGGTGTCGGCGGCACCAGCGAGTGGGTCATCGTCGCCCCCGCCGCAATCGCCAACACGCTGAGCAGGTACCGGCGCCGGGTTTGGGCGGCGAGCGTGCGCGCGAGGGGGAGGAGCAGGAGGAAGACCGTGTCGAAGAAGATGGGGATCCCGAGAACGAAACCGCAGACGCCGAAGACCCAGACCGCGCGCGACTCCCCGAACGCCCGCAGGGTGGCGCGAACGATGCGCTCCGCCGCGCCGCTGGCGAGGAGGGCGGAGCCGACGATCGAGGCGAGGGCAATCAGGAGGCCGAGTTGACCGGCGGAGCGGCCAAAGAGCGCCCCGAGCTTGACCCCGAGCGGCTCCGCCGCGCGGGTCGCCGCCGCGCCCGCCGCCACGCCTTGCTGCAGCAGGGCCTGCTCAATCTGCGCCGCCGGGGTGAGGAGCGACACCCCCGCCGCCGCGATGACGAGGGCGAGGAAGGGGTGCAACCGGGCCAGCGTGATGCCGCCGACCACGATCAGAAAGCCGACCGCCAGCAGCAGGAGGGGATCCACGGCTCAGGGGGCGCGCAGCGCTCCCAGCGCGCCGCGCAACCCGGCGTTCACGGCTCCGCCGTCGGAGCCCAGGGCCATGACGGTGTAACCCAGCGCACGCCACGGGGCGAGGTGCGCCGGATCGAGGGCGAGGATTCCGGCCGCCTTGCCGTGCCGACGCGCTGCATCGGCCACGCGCGCCAGAGCCGCAACGAACTGCGGATGCTCGTACTGCCCAGAAATACCCAGGTTCGTGGTCAGGTCGAGCGGGCCGACGAAGAGGACGTCGACGCCGTCGACCGCCGCGATCGCATCGGCCTGCTCGACGCCCTCGATCGTCTCGATCTGCGGCATGGTGACGAGGAACTCGTGCGCGTGCGCGAGGTACTCCGCGAACGAGGAGCCGAAACCGGCGGCGCGGTTGAAGCGGGCCACGCCGCGCTGGCCGCGGGGCGGATAGCGCATCCCGGCCACCGCGGCCCGAGCTTCGTCTGCTCGGCTGACATACGGGATCATCACGCCGTGCGCTCCGGCATCGAGCACCCGCTTCATTCGCGTCGGATCGTTGGCGGCGATCCGCACGATCGGGACCGCCGGGGTGGAGGCGGCCGCCTGGAGTTGATGGAGGAGGGTCTCGTCGCCGCCCGGTCCGTGTTCGTGATCGAGCAACAGCCAGTCGTAGCCGGCGAGGCCGGCGAGTTCGACCGTCAGCGGCGAGCCGAGGTTGAGGAAGGTGCCGGCGAGACGCTCACCAGCGAGGACGCGACGGCGGAAATCGGGGTTCGGCCTCATGGGCGGGGGTATGGCGGAGCGTGCACGACGCGGTCCCGGTGTCGAGCCCGCCCGTGGCGTGGCCGCTCGACAAAGACGCCCGTTTCGCATCTGGTGTTTCGCTGATGCAGCCTGCCACGCCCTTCTCCCGTGTCGCCCGGTGCGCCGCCCCGGCGGACAATGTCGCCATTGCGATCCAGCGCCTTGATCCAGGGCTTCACCTCGTGGGCGAGGGCTGGGACTGTCGGCTGAGCCACACGGTCCTCGAGGGACATCGTTTCGCCATCCGCGCCATCGCTCCCGGCGAGGAACTGCTCTCCTGGGGCCTGCCGTTCGGACGGGCCCTGTGCGCGATCCAGCCCGGCGAGTACGTGGCCAATGCGTCCATGCTCGGCGCGCTGCGCGAACGTACGGTGGAGGCGGAGTTGCCCACCACCGCCAACTTCACCGACGAGATCCGCCCGTTTGAACTTGAGGAGCGTGGCTTTCAGGCGTTTCCCGCCGTCGAGCGTGCGGCGGAGAGGCGGCACTTTCAGGGATTCCGGCGACCGGGCGGCCGAGGCGTCGGCACCCGCAACATGGTGGTAATCCTCGGAACCAGCGCGCGCACGGCTCCGTTGGTCCGGCAGATGGCCTCCCGGCTCCAGCCGCTCCTGCGTCTCTTCCCGGGCATCGACGGCATCGTGCCGGTCGCCCATACGGAGGGCGGGGGACCCGAGGAACCCAATAACCGCACCGAGGTCCTCCGGGCACTCGCCGGATTCATGGTCCATCCGAACGTCGCCGCCGTCCTCGCCATCGACCACGGCGTGGAACCGATTCGGAACGAGGTGCTGCAGGCCTTCCTGCGGGAGTTCGGTTACCCGATCGACGCGGTGACGCATGCGTTCCTGTCCGTTCGCGGCTCGATCGAAGCATCGCTTGGCGAAGCCGAGCGCATCGTCAAGGGCTGGCTGCCCGCCGCGTCCGCGTGCGTGCGCACTCCGGAGCCTGCGAGCGAACTGCGCATCGCGCTCCAATGCGGCGGCTCCGATGCGTTTTCCGGGATTTCCGGGAATCCGCTCGCCGGTGCGATCGTCCACGAGGTGATCCGGCAGGGTGGTGCCGCGAACCTGTGCGAAACCGACGAGTTGATCGGAGCCGAGAGCTACATCGTGCGCGGCGCCAAGGACCTCGGGACCGCCCGCGCACTGCTTGACTCGATTGCTGCCTTCAAGGAGCGGCTGAGCTGGCACGGCCTGACCGCCGAGGCGAATCCGTCAGCGGGAAACAAGTTCCGGGGCCTGTACAATATCGTGCTGAAGTCGCTCGGGGCCGCCCACAAGAAGGACCCCCGGACACGCGTCGAAGCGGTGATCCGATACGGTGAGCCGATCCGGGCGCCGGGTTTCCACTTCATGGACAGTCCGGGCAATGATCTGGAGGGCATCGCCGGTCAGGTCGCGTCGGGCTGCAATCTCTTCCTCTTCGTCACGGGCAACGGGTCGATCACAAACTTTCCCTTCGTCCCGACGCTCAAGATCACGACGACGACCCGCCGGCATCAGTTGCTCGAGCGGGAGATGGACATCAACGCGGGCCGCTACCTTGAAGGCGAAGCGATGGCGGCGCTCGCGGCGGAGGGCGTCGACCTCGTGCTGGCCACCGCCTCCGGCCAGCGCTCCAAGGGCGAACTCGCTGGTCATTCCCAAGTCTCGCTGTGGCGGCACTGGCGGCAGCGCGACGGCTCCCGCCTCGCCGAGATCCGCGCGCGGCCCGTGCCGGACGGACGGCCACGGCTCACGGCCGATGCCGGTGCAGCCGACCGCGTCGCGGCCCTGCACGCCCAACTTCCGACGGTGAGTCTCCGGGCGACGCCGTCCGGCCGCTGGTCAACGGAGCGGGTGGGGCTGATCGTGCCGACGAGTCTCTGCTCGACGCAGGTGGCACGGATGGCCGCGGAGCGGCTCGGCGCCGCCCGCGTGGGGCCTGCGGGGGCGTTCTCGCGCTTCACCGCGCTCGTGCACACCGAGGGTTGCGGCTTCGGCGGCGATGATGTCGCCCGCACCCTCCTGCGCACCTACCTCGGCTACGCCCAGCACCCCAACGTCGCCGGGGCGCTGCTGCTCGAGCACGGGTGCGAGAAGGTCCCCAATGACACGGTCCGCAACCATTTCGTCGCCGAGGGCGTCGATCCGGCGCGCTTCGGCTGGGTGAGCGTCCAACTCGACGGCGGCATCGACAAGGCGGTCCAGCGGGTGACCGGTTGGTTCGCGGGTGGTTCGCCGCCTCCGGACGAAGCCCGCCACGCCACCGCGGTCACGGCCTTGACGTTTGGCGTGATGACCACGGATCCCCTCGACGAGCGGGTCGCCGAGTTGGCGTGCCAGGTGATCCGGAGCGCGGTCGACGCCAGTGGCACGCTCCTCATGCCCGTCTCGGATCCCCTCCTGCGTTCCACCTCGGCGGGACGGATTCCCGGTCTGGGGACCGCCACGCCGTCGCTCCTCGCCGGGCAGGCGCCCCCGTCCCCCGGTCTGCACCTCGTCGAGACGGAGACACCGGACTGGGCTGAGAACGTCTCCGCCCTCGGGAGTGCCGGCGTCCACGCGCTGGTCACGTTCGTCGCCGAGCACCCGCGGAGCGCGCACCCCTTCATCCCCGTCTTCCAGTTCGCCGCAGAGCGCGAGCGCGGTCAGATCGCGGAACACGAGGTCGACGGCTTCGTGTCCGGTGCGGGCGATTTGGCACGCGTCTGGACGCGGGTCGCCGCCGGCATCGAGGGTTCAGCGCCTCCGGCCTCCCAGCGCCTCGGATTGGATCACTTCCAGCTCAGCCGCGGCTTGCTGGGCATTTCGACCTAGGAGCGGACGCTGCGCCAGCGGCACTCGGGTCCGGTGGCAGGTCGCCGCCTGAGGTCCCGGAGCGTCCCTTGGTGGACTCCGCCTTCGGAGCGGACCGCAAGCGACGCCGCCCCGCGTTGCTGTCGGGGCGGTCTGCTCGCGACGCGGGCTGGACGCCCGGCGGTGGCTGTGGTGCAGTCGGACGTCACTCTTCCTTCCCCCCATGTCCTCCCCAGCCGCCTTCTTCCGTCGTCTCACCCTTGCCGCCCTGGGTGGCATCCTCCTGCTCACCAGTGCCTGCCAGCCTCAGACGCCCCCGCCGGCCGCTTCCGGGTCGACCAAAGGGGTGATTCGCTCGGTGGGACTCACCGTGGGCGATCTCGCCAATCCGTTCTTCGTCCAGATCGCGAAGGGTGCCGAGGCAAAGGTGCGCGAACTCGGCGGGGCCGGGGTCACTTTCACGGCGGTGTCCAGCGGCTATGATCTCAATCGTCAGGCCAATCAGATCGACGATTTCATCGCGGCGGGCACCGATCTCCTGCTGCTCAACGCGGCGGACTCACAGGGCATCGCCCCGGCGGTGCGCAAGGCGCGGGCGGCGGGCATGACCGTGATCGCGATCGACGTGGCTGCGGACGGCGGAGTCGACGGCACCGTGATGTCCGACAACGTCCAGGCGGGCCGCATCGCCGCCGAGTACCTCGTGCAGCGCCTCAAGGGCAGGGGCAACGTCGTCATCATCAACGGACCCCCGGTCTCCGCAGTCACCGATCGGGTGGCCGGAGCCGTGGCGGCGTTCGCCGCTGCGCCTGGGATTACGCTGCTCTCGCGCGACCAGAACGCCTTCGGCAATCGGGATGGCGGCCTCGCGGTGATGAATGACCTGCTCGTGGCGAACCCACGCATCGACGCAGTGTTTGCCGTCAATGACCCGACCGGCCTCGGTGCCGCGCTGGCCGTGCGGCAGTCGCGTCGCGCTGGGGTGATCATCGCGGCCGTGGATGGCGCACCCGACGTCGAGGCAGCGCTGGCCGATCCCAGCAATGCCTTGGTGGCGAGCGCGGCTCAGGATCCGTTCACAATGGCGGCTCGGGCGGTTGAATTCGGATTCCAACTCCGCTCTGGGTCCGCGCCGGCCGACCGCCTCATCCGCATTCCGGTCACGCTGGTGACACGGGACACTCTCCCGAACTACCGCGGCTGGACGGCGAAATGACCGAACGCGTCGAGAGCGCTGCTCCCGTGCTCGTGATGCGCGGGATCACGAAGCAGTTCGGCGGTGTGACCGTGCTGCGTGGCGTGGACTTCAACGTTCGCGCCGGGGAAGTGCACGCGCTGATGGGAGAAAACGGCGCGGGCAAGAGCACGCTGATGAAGATTCTCGGCGGCGTGTTTCCGGCGACGGACGGGACGATCTCGCTCGCCGGTCGCCCGCTCATTGCTCGCGGGCCCAGCGATGCCCTGCGGGCGGGCGTCGCATTGATTCATCAGGAGATTTCACTCGTGCCGACGCTGAGCGTGGCGGAGAACATCCTGCTCGGGGCGGAGCCACGGCACCGGGTCCGGCGCTCGATCGACCGCGAGCGGATGCGGGAGGAGGCGCGGCGTCTGCTCGCGGCGCTGGACGACCGCATTTCTCCGGACGCCGCGGTGTCGGACCTGAGCCTTGCGGAGCAGCAGGTGGTGGAGATTGCGCGGGCGTTGCGGCACGAGAATCGGATCCTCGTGATGGACGAGCCGACGGCCGCGCTGTCAGAGCGCGAGGCGGAGCGTCTCTTCGCCCTCATTCGTCGCCTTCGCGACCAAGGTGTCGGCATCGTCTACATCAGCCACCGCATGCCCGAAGTGGAGCGACTGGCGGACCGGGTGACGGTGCTGCGTGACGGCGAGCATGCCGGGGAACTTTCGCGCGGAGGTTTCGACCGGATCCGCATTGTGGCGCTGATGGTGGGGCGGGCCGTGCCCGAACTTGCAGCCGAGCACCGAAGCGCGGCGGAGCGTCCGGCCCGCCTGGAGGTCCAAGCGCTTTCGGACACCGTCGGCCGCGTGCACGGTGTCGACTTGATGGTGGAGGCGGGGGAGATCCTCGGCCTCGCGGGACTGATGGGGGCGGGCCGCTCTGAACTCGCCCGCCTGATCGCCGGCATCGATCCCCGCTCAGCGGGCCGCATCCGGCTGGATGGCGAGGAGGTGTCGCTCGACTCCCCTCGGGCCGCGTTTGCGGCCGGAGTGGCGTATCTCCCTGAGGACCGGAAGTCGCAGGGGCTCTTCTTGCAGCGTTCGGCGGGGGAGAACATGACGATGACCCTGGCGGGCCCGAGTTCCCGCGGCGGAGTGCTGCGCCCGACGCTCCTGCGGGACTATGGCCGGCGCGCGGTCGCGGCATTCGGGATCCGGCTCACGGGCTTGGAGCAGGAGGCCCGGCTCCTCTCGGGCGGCAACCAGCAGAAGCTGCTCTTCGCGAGGGCGCTGGCGCTTGAGCCGCGCGTGCTCCTGCTCGACGAACCGACCCGGGGCGTGGACGTCGGGGCGAAGCAGGAGATCTACCGGAAGATCACCGAAATCGCCGCGAGCGGCGTGGCGGTGGTGGTGATCTCCAGCGAATTGCCCGAGCTCCTGCTCCTGTGTCCGCGCATCGCGGTGCTTCATGAAGGTCGCCTCGCGGGCGTGCTCGACCGAGCGAAGGATGATGTCACGCAGGAGACCCTGATGGCGCTCGCCACCGGCCACCCGCCGGACGCACTCTCATGAAAGCCTCCACCGTCACCCCGTCGCGCGCACCGTCGGCGACCCGCCGCTGGCTGCGGGCCGTCGGCATCCTCCCCGTGCTGCTGGGCGTGATCCTCCTGTTCGCGCTGCTGACTCCGAAGTTCCTCACCGCCGACAACGCGGTGAACGTCGCCCGTCAGGCCTCGATCAACCTCGTGCTCGCGGCTGGCATGACGCTCGTGATCCTGACCCGCGGCATCGACCTCGCGGCTGGGTCCGTGCTCGGCATGTGTGCGGTGATTTCCGTGATGCTCTCGCTCTCGCCCGCCTTGGCGCCATTGGCGATTCCGGTGGCCCTGCTCGCTGGAGCGGCGGTTGGCGCCGGGACCGGGGCGGTCGTGGCCTACGGTGGCCTGCCGCCCTTCATCGTGACATTGGGCACCTACACGGCGCTGCGCGGCGCAGCGTACCTTCTCGCGGACGGTCGCACCGTCATCAACAACGACCTCGGCTTCGCGTGGATCGGCAACGATTACCTCGGGCCGCTGCCGTGGCTGGTCGTGATCGCGCTGGCCGTGGTCACCGTGGTGGGATTCCTCCTCCGGCGCACCGTTCTGGGGCTCCACATCTACGCGGTCGGAGGCAATCCGGAGGCGGCCCGGCTCACGGGCGTCAACGTCGGCTTCACCCTCGTGTCCGTCTACGCGATCAGCGGCCTTCTCTCCGCGCTCGGTGGCGTCATGAGTGCTAGTCGCCTTTACAGCGCAAACGGGCAACTCGGGACGGGTTACGAGTTGGATGCGATTGCGGCCGTGATCCTCGGCGGGACGAGTTTCGCGGGCGGGATCGGTGGCATTCTCGGCACCCTCTACGGCGCGCTCATCATCGCGGTGCTGAACAACGGGCTGACCCTGATGAACGTCTCGTACTTCTGGCAGCTCGTGGTCAAGGGCCTGGTCATCGTGATCGCCGTGGCATCGGACCGTCTGCGCACCCGGCACCTCGGTTAGCGACGACGTTCCGGAGCAGGGTGATGTCACGCGTGACGCAGATGCGGCGCGCGGGGCGACCGCCGCGGGCAGCGCTGAGGCTCGAGGCACCGCGGCGGGACCTCCAGGTTTGCGGCCTGGGGCGGCGCCGCGCCGAGCGGACCGCCGCGTCGCCCGTCGGCTGGGACCTCAGCGTTTCGGAGCGCTGACGCAGTCGGTGAAGCCGTATTCGACGAGCAGCTTCTGCACGTGGGCCCGTTTCTCGGCGAGCGAGCGGTCGTTGCGGCGCCACACCACATGCGCCGCGTGCTCGAAGGCGCGCATCCGGACGGCGCGCTGGGCGAGCTGATCGATGCTGCCGTGCGGAATTCGGATCACGCCCTCGTTATTGGCGTGGATGACGTCGCCGGGTCGGATGGTGATGCCGCCCACCTCGACCGGTCGGTTGGTGGCGCGGAAGCGCAGCGGACCGTGATGGATACACGTGCCGCGGCAGTAGGCGGCGAACGGCGTGGAGAGCAGTCCGGGAATGTCGCGGATGCGACCGTCGCTGACCAGCGCCTCGCAGCCGACCGTCCGCAGGACCTTGGCCATGCCGTCGCCCATCATGCACTCGTGGTCTGGCCGCGAGCCGACCGCCTTGACGACCCAGATGATGGGGAGTTTCGCAGCGGACATTTCCTCAAGCTGCCGCCAGTAGAGCTCGGCGTCGGCGGTTCCGCCGGGCGTGCTCGTGTCGAGTTCGGCGGTGAAGGCGATGCCCACGTGCGGGCCGAGGCTGGGGGTGACGGACTGGATGTCGCCCCTGAGGTAAAACTCGTGGGCGGGCGTCGGATCGATCAATCCGATCGTGTTGGCGAGCAGCGCGGTGTCGAAATCGCGCAATTCCTGAAGAGTGCCGAGGGTGAGAGTCATGGGAGGGGACCCCGAAGCTGATCCGGCGACCGGAGCGGCGCGAGGCCGAAACGCTGGTCAGTCGGGCGGTCCAGCCGCCTCTTCGCTCGCCAGCGGAGGCCCGGCGGGCCACGCTCCGGGCATGACGTTGGCGGAACTAGGCTGGGACGACCGATGGGTGGAGGCTTTTGCGTCGCACGCCGCGGCTGGGCTCCTGCCTGGCCGGGTCGTCTGTGAATTACGGCGCAAGTTCTACGCGGTGCACCTGGCGGACGGCGAGGTGCTGGCGGAGTGTGCGGCGGGGTTCTTCCACGAAGCGCGGGAAGCCGGACAGTTCCCAGCGGTGGGCGACTGGGTGGCGGTGGCGCGTCGGGAGGAGGGCGGGCGGGTGGACCTGCGGGCGGTGCTGCCGCGGCGGACAAAGTTTTCCCGGCGGGCGGCGGGCAGCGAGGCCATCGAGCAGATCGTGGCGGCCAACGTCGATCGGGTCCTGCTCGTCGGCAGCCTTGACCGCGGCGTCAATCCGCAGCGGCTGCAGCGCTTTCTCGTGGCGGCCCAAGCAAGCGGCGCGGTGCCGGCGGTCGTCCTGAACAAGGCGGACGCGGCAGCGGCGGCGGAGTCGGAAGCCGAGGCGGTGCGGGCGCTGGTTCCGGGCGTCGACGTGTTCGTCACCAGCGCACGGACGCGACGAGGATTGAAGGCCCTGCTCAGCGCGCTCGGTTCGGGTCGGCCGCAGACCGTGGCGTTCATTGGCTCGTCCGGCGTCGGCAAATCGAGCCTGATCAACGCGCTCGTCCGTGAGCAGGCGCTGCCGACCGCGGAGGTGCGGGACAAGGATGGCAAGGGACGGCATACGACGACGCGGCGCGAGGTCGTGGCGGGACCCGGAGGGCTCCTTTTCATTGATACGCCCGGGATGCGGGAGTTGCAGCTCTGGGAGTTCGACGAAGGCATTGAGCAGGCTTTCGCCGACATCCTCGACCTCGCCGCGCGCTGCCGCTTCGGACGGTGCGCCCACGAGACTGAGGCCGGTTGCGCGGTCCGGGCGGCGCTCGCCAGCGGGGTGCTCGCGCCGGCTCGCTGGGTGAGCTACCGCAAGCTCCGGGCGGAGCAGGCCGCCGCGCGTCCGCGCGAACGCAAGCCGGGCGCGCTGGCGAGCAAGCCGGGCTGGCGCCGGGCGCTGGGCGACGGCGGCGGGACCGGCCGAGGGCGAATCACGCCGGACCGGGAGTAGGCGCTCAGACCTCCTCGAGCGGACTTGCGGCGTCGCCGAATTTGGGCAGGCGCACGTTCATCTTGTCCATCATCGAAAGATAGAGGCGGCACATCTGGCGCTCCGGTTTCCCGGAGTAGTCGAGGATTCGCCCCCCTTGGATGCGACCGCCCCCGCCACCCACGAGCACCGTCGGGAGCTGGCGCGCGTCGTGAGTCCCGGTCAGCATGCTGGAGCAGAAGAGGATCATGGAGTTGTCCAGCAGCGTGCGCGGTCCCTCCTGAATCGCATCGAGTCGCCGGGCGATGTAGGCGACCTGCTCGGTGAAGAACTGATTCACCTTGAGCCAATCCGGGGTGTCGGAGTGGGAGAGGAGGTGGTGGATCATGTAGTCCACCCCGAGGTTCGGGAAACGCAGGGCGGAGTGGTCGTTGTTCAGCTTGAGGGTCGAAATCCGGGTGGCGTCGGTTTGGAAGCCGAGCACGAGGATGTCCGCCATCAGACGCATGTGTTCCGCGATATCCTGCGGAATGCCATCGGCCGGACGCGGCATGTTCGGCTTCTGCAGGGTCGGCCGCCAGCCTTGGAGTTCACCCTTGCGGCCCGCGCCCTCGATCCGCTGCTCCACGTCCCTCACGGAGTGCAGGTACTCATCGAGCTTGCTTTGGTCCGAGCGGCTGATGCGGCGACGGAGGCTGGAGGCGTCATCCAGGACCGCATCAAGGACGCTCTTGTCGCCGCGCTGCACCTCGTCCTTGAAAAGACGATCGAAGGCCAGCGCGGGGTAGATCTCGAGGGGCGTCGGGGTGGTCGGCGAACTCCACGAAATGTGCGAACTGTAGAGCATCGAGTAGTTCTTGTGCACCGCCGGGTTCGACTTCTCGCAACCGAGCACGAGGCTCGGCACCTTCGTCGAATTGCCGTACCGCTGCGCCAGGACCTGATCGACGCTGGTTCCGGAGCGGATCTCGCCGCCCGAGGCAAGGGGTGCGCCCGAGAGCAGGTTGCCGGTCTGGGAACTGTGAATGTTCCCCTTGAGGGCCTGCTCGTTGTAGAGACCGCGGATGAAGAGCATTTTCCGGCGATGCTCCGCCAGGGGGGTCAGCACCTGACCGAGCTCCATCGTGGCGCCTGATCCCTTCGCCCACCATTCCCGGCTGTGAAAACCGTTGCCGGAGAAGAGCACGGCCAGTCGCACCGGCGCCTCGCTCGCCGGTTCGGAGCCGCGGACTTCATCGCCCCACACGTTGAGGGACTCGAACCAAGGCAGGGCCATCGTGACTCCGACTCCACGGAGAAAGGTGCGGCGGGAGAAGCGATACGTGCTCATGATCGGGGGGTGTTGAGGGGGAGGGGACTAGGGTTCGAAACTGGTTTCCTGACCACGGATCTCGCGGAACTGCCGACTCAGCACGATCGCCTCGATGGCGACGCTGACCCGGAAGCCGTTTTCCTGCATGCGGGTGGTCATCTCCGTGAGCAGGGCCTCATCGGACAAGGCGACCGAGCGGCCGAGCGCGTAGCCGAGCAGCTTACGGTTGAACTGGCGCAGGAACGCGGCGCGCCGTCCACCCAGGAGGTACGCACGGAGACCCGGCATGCCCTCAAGCTCGACACCGTCCTTCGTGCGCGTGCGCACGTCGATCGGCCGCCCGCCAAGATCGTGGTCCCGTCGTCGACCGATCGCATCGAATTCCTCCAATGCGAAGCCCAGGGGATCGATCCGCGCATGGCAACTGGCGCACCGCGGATCGGACGTGTGCCGCGCGGTCAACTCCCGCACTGTGAGCAGTTCGCTCGCCTCGTCGGGGGGTAGCTGCGGCACGTCCGGCGGCGGACGCGGCAACTTCTCGCCCAGCAGCACTTCTGAAACCCAGTTGCCCCGCAGGATGGGGCTGGTGCGCGACGCGCCGGAGTGCTTCGCCAGGGTCGTCGCCATCCCCAGGATGCCACCGCGGCCATGGGCTTGAAGTCCGTCCACGCGGCGATACTCCTCGCCGCTGACTCCCGGCACTCCGTAGTGCGCGGCCAGTGCCTCGTTCAGGAAACTGTGGTCGGCGTCGAGGATGGAAAGGACTGAGCCGTCGGATTGAAAGAGGTCCGTAAAGAAGCGAATGGACTCCTCGTACATCGCCGTCCGCAGGGCGACGAACGACGGGAAGTGCCGCTCACTCTTCTCGTCCAAGGTGTCAAAGTCCCGGATGTGCAGCCACTGGCAGGCAAATTCGGTGGCGAGGCGGCGCGCTTTACCATCGGCGAGCATCCGTCTGACCTGGGCGGAGAGCGTGGCATCGTCGCGGAGGCGGCCCGCCGCCGCTGCCTCGCGCAGGGGCGCATCGGGCAGGGAGGACCACAGGAAGTAGCTCAGCCGCGTCGCCAATTCCCAGTCTTTGACCGGGGTCGTATCGGTCACGTGACTCGGCACCTCCAAGCGGTAGAGGAAGTGGGGTGACACGAAGACCCGGGCCAACACGAGGCGGATGGCTTCGTCGTGGGCGACCTCCTGGGTGCGCAGCCGTTCGTACAGCGATACGAGCTCGCGGCGCTCATCCGGGGCGAGCGGGCGCCGGTAAGCCCGCTCCGCAATGTCAGAGAGGGCGGCGACGTGCGCGGGCTCGCTTGCCCGCAGTTGGCGGCGAAACGCGGCCGCGCGATCCGCGATCGGCTGGCGGGCGGGTTCGAATACGCTCGGATCACCATCCTGCGTCGCGTACTGCCACAGTTGCTCAAACACATCGACGAGATCCAGGGCGTCCTGACTGACGAAGCGGAGTTGATCCCAAAGCCGGTCCAGCTTGGCCCGCCGCGCATCATCCAGCAGCAACCGCCGCAATGGCTCGTCCTCGCGATGGAAGAGGGTGAGGGTGACCACCTCATCATAAGGTACGATGGTCGAGTAGCACGATGCGGCGGGGAACACTTGCCGGAATTCCTCGAAGCCCGAGACAAAGCGAGCCTGCGTCCGGCTTTCGGCACGAACCAGCACCGGACTGGAGTGGGAGAGCTGGCGGTTGTCGTCCGTCCACGACCCGGCGCGCGTCTCTTCCTTGACTCGAATCGCCACCAATCCGGCGACCGATTCGGGACGCTCGGTCAGCACCTGCAACTGCGCGCTGCCCTCCCGGCCGCGCTCGGGGTCCAAGTGGCCCGTCACGACCAACTCGCTCCCCTCCGCGAGGGCCGCGGGCAGACGAATCTCGATCACCTCGGGAGCGCTCGCGACGAGGCTGCCCGCATCTACCGGGCCGCCGCCCGGAACCGGCCGCCCGAAGCGCCCGGGGTCGAGCCCCCACTGCTCCTGATCCGTCCGATCGCCGGCCGGAGCTCCGCGTGCGACGAGATCCGCCGGAAGAAGAGGGCCGCCGTAGGCCTCCAGCATCCGGCGCAGTTTCGCATCCGGGGTGTTCCGGTCCGTCGGCAGGGGTCCGGTGAGCAGGGTTTGGATCGCCTGCGCCAGGCGCTGCTTCTCCGCGGCATCGGGCGCGGTCTGCCATTGCGCGAGGAGGGATCCGGCAGGAATGACGCGCTCCGCAGCCGGCAGAGGCACATCCGCCTCCGCGTAAAACTGCCAAACCCCGGCGTTCCCAAAGCGATCCGCCCGGGGATTGGCGGCCCCGAGATCGTCGCAGAGGTCCGCAATCAGATTCCAAGTCCGTGGCTGCGGCCCGCTGCCCGTGAGCACCAGTTCGAGGGCAGTGAGATCGCATCCCTGATCGCCGTTGGAGCTGATGAGGAGCGACAGCAGATCGCCGGGCAAGACCGCGACGGAGTCGATTGGGCCCACTTTGGCCTGACCGCCGCTGACTTTTCCCGACGCCAGCGCCTGCCGCGTCTGCCCCCGGCGAAGTTCGAGTGACCACCGAACGCCGTTGCCGCATCCGTGATAAGCGTCGATCACCATGCCCTCAATCCGCAGGACGTCGGCTCCCGGACTTCTCCAACCCACGCCGGCCTGTCGCTTCACGGATGGCAGGACCGCGATGCTGCGGGGGGCCAGCGTCCCGGGGATGCGCACGGTCTGGTCCGAGGGATTGGCGAGGATGTACGGGCCCTCGGCCACGCCCCACCCATTCACAAAGTCGTGGTTGCCGTGGCGACGAATCGGCGCCGATAGCAAGTCACTCGCCTCCACCCGGGGTGTGGTGGAAGCTCCGAGATAGTCGGACCAAAGATTCACCGCCTCCGGCTTGACGCCGTGAGCGGCCGCGAGCGTCGATAGGTTGCGGGTTTCCCCGGGGACCGCGTCCTCTCCCAAGGCGTTGAGGCAGCCGGCGACCTCCGAAAAGACCAGTTTCCGCCGTTGTTCAAGGTGGCGCGCGACGGCGCGGACATCCCGGAGCAGCAGATCGGGACGCCCCGGCGCCACCAGTCGGGGCTGGGACCAGACCACGGCGTCGCCCTCCGGGCCGTCGCCGGCATCCGTGGCCACGAGAAAGACGCTCAACTCCCCGCGTTCGCCAACCGGTGGAAGGGCCAGACGAATCTCCTGCGTCGTCACCAACGGGGAAACGGCCTCCATCCATGACTTCGGGCCGTCCCGTTTACCGATGTGTCCGACGGTGTTGAACTTCCAAAGAGCCCGCTGCCACACGCCGACCTCGGCAACCAAGGCCGCAGCGTCCGCGGGTTTCGCCGTCCGCCAGCGCGCCCGGATGCCGTCGAGGAGAAACGACGGTTCGCGCGAGGTCAGGACCGCGAGCAACGTCGCCAGGTAGCGCGGACTGAGACTTCGTTCCCGCGCCACCGCCTCCACCGACTTCGTCCCGGCGGCAAGGGCGTCGCGTTCCGCCAGCGTTGCAGCGAAGTACCTCTCCAGCGGGATGGCTCCGCCCATGCCCCCGTCGACCTTGACACCCTGAAGGTTCAGCTTGGTGTCACTGTACGGAACCGTGAACTCCGAATAGAGCGCCCGGATCTCGGCGAGGATTCCCTCGGTTTGGTCGCGGCGGCTTACCCCGGCGGAAAATCCGATGCCGTCGGGCAGCAGCATGGCGTGCGAGGCGATCACCCGCGCGGCGTCGAGGTACTTGGTCACCAGCGACGGCGACATCACCAGAGCCTGACCGGTGTTCATGAACCCTTCGCCCGCGGCGCCGTCGATCGGGAACTCCTTCGCCGGATCGAGGGACGCCACGCCCGTCAGATCCCGCAAGGTATAGGTGTACTCCGGGTTCGACAGGCGGCGCAGCACCACCGGCCCGGGATCGCCGGAACGCTCCCTCGCCAAGCCATCGAGGAGGTTATGCGTCCAAGAGAGAAGGCGTTCCCTCTCCGCTGAACTTGGCTGATCGTGATCCGACGGCGGCATTTCCTCGTGGACCAATTGGTCGACGACCGACTGCCAGATCTTCGGGTGACTCCGTGCCGCCGCCAGCGAGTCCAGTCGCTCGAGATCGAGTTCCCCCTTCTGCTTCTCCGTCGAGTGGCAGGTCAGACAGTACGTCTGCAGGATCGGCTGAATGTCCGCGCGAAACTCCATCGCCGGGTCTTTTCCGGGGAGCAGCGAAGGCACGGCGACTGCGGCGTGGAAGATCGTCCCGGCCCACCGAAGGAGGCTGGTCGAGACCGGATCGCCCGGAAGAGACGGACGCAGGCGAGCGCAAGGAGTGAGCGGGTCTGGCATGAAGGGACGCGGGCTCCGAAGCGCGCCCATGCGAAGGGGGGGGCGAGCGCGCGACCGCTAATGAGTCGGCGCGATGGCCGTTTTGGCGAGCCTTTAGCCACCGGATAAAGCGTCGCGTCACTCCGAGTTTGCGCCTGAGCAAGGACGACGGACGAACGGTCAGAGGGCAGACGAGAGAAGGGCTCAATCGGCCGTTCGTCGCCGCAAACCGCGGGTCAGTCCCACCGGGGCGACGGGCTAGGGACCCAGACTGGAGGCGCGGGCCGGAATTGAACCGGCGCATAGAGCTTTTGCAGAGCTCGGCCTTACCACTTGGCTACCGCGCCGCAACCAGAGAGGGTAGATGTTGCAGCATTCCTGGGACGCCCGCAAGACCTGAAATCAGCGCGGCGCACGTCGATCGGTGCCGTCACGGCCAAGTCCTTCGCATCGTGCCTGCTAGGGTTCCGGCTTCAGCGTGTGCAGCGGCGGCAGTTTGGGCAGCGTGGGCACCGCCCGCGCCACCACCAGCACCACCAGCAGCGTGCCGACGCCTCCCGAGACCACCGCAGCGATCGGACCAAAGAGCGCGGCCACCAGCCCGGCACGCATCGCCCCGATCTCATTCGAGGAACCGATGAAGATTTGATTCACCCCCGTGACCCGTCCCCGGAGCTCATCCGGCGTGAGCAGTTGAATCATGGTCTGGCGCACCACCACGCTGATGTTGTCGAAGACGCCGGTGAGCAGGAGCGCGATGAACGAGAGCCAGAACCATTTCGACAGCCCGAAGACCACGATCGCGGCGCCGAAGCCCGCCACGGCCCAGAGGAGTTCCCGGCCCGGGCGCTGCATGGGGGGACGGTGCGCGATCCAGAGCGCCGTCAGGAAGGCGCCGATGCTGGGAGCGGCGCGCAGCCAGCCGAGGCCGATCGGGCCAACGTGGAGGATGCGGTCCGCGTAAACCGGCAGAATCGCCACCGCGCCGCCAAGCAGGGTGGCGAAGAGGTCGAGCGTGCTCGCCGCCAAAATGAGCCTTCGCCGCCAGATGAATTCCGCGCCGGCCAGCAGCGCCCGCCAGGACCGCGGACGGGCTGCGGGTTGGGGCGGCTGAAGGTAACGCACCCGGGCGAGCAGGACGCAGAAGACCACCCCCAGGGCGGCGTCCAGCAGATAAACCGCGGGGAATCCGAGTCCGGCCACGATGAATCCGCCGATCGCCGGACCCGCCACCGTCGCGATCTCGAACGCCGAGGAATTCCACGTGATTGCGTTTCCCAGCGCGTGCGGTGGAAGCAGGAGGGGGATGATCGTCGAGCGCGCCGGCCACGCCAGAATGCGGATCGACGCCATCACGAGCAGCAGCACGAGCATGAGCGGCAGCGCGGGTTCATCGAAGCGCAGCGTGCCCGGATCCACCTGCCGCTCAAAGACCAGCGCCAGTTGGTGGAGGCCGGCGTTCGCCCAGCGCAGCACCGCCCAGTCCGGAACGTACTGTCGGCCCAGCGACAGGGCCGCCAGCGCGAGCGAGAGGACGACCAGCACCGCCTGCGCATCGCGGATGATGAGCCGACGATCCGCATGGTCCGCCAACGCCCCCGCCTTCAGCGACAGCGCCAGCAGCGGGATCACGTTGATCAGGCCCACGAGTCCCAGCGCCGTCGCCGACCCGGTCCATTGATAAATCTCCCACGTGATCGCGATCAATGCCGCCTGCCGACCGAACAGCGCGAGAAAGCTCCCGACCATGTAATTGCGGTAGGTCGGGATCCGGAGAGCGAGGTACGGGTCGTGCGGGTCGGTGGCGGAAGGCTCAGCCATGAGGCGTCGTCGGAAGTGAGTCAGAGATGCCGAACGGTGACGAGTCCGCGTTCCCGTCAGGGATCGAGGGTGAGCGTGCCGGACTGCGACTGCCCCGATCCGATCACCGTGAACCGGTAAGTGCCGGGCTTGAGTTGATCGGTCGGGATCCGGGCCCGCACCGCCACGTCGCGGGCCCGCGACTCCAATTTGCCGGGCAGCGAATCAAAGCCCACCACGAGCACCAAGTCCCGTTCCCGGGCGTAGAGGTACGCCTCGCCCAGACTTTCTTTGTGATCGGGAAGGCCCGCGACCAGCGTGATGCTCAGCGGTTCGCCGACGCGCAGGGCGGCGGGGGCGGCGAGTTGCCGGACCGTCGACGGCAGCAGCGGCACCTCGATGAGAGCCTCCGCGAGGGCGGCGGGGAGACCGCCGGGCGCAGTCTGTGTCGCCATGCGTCGTCCGGTTGGCCCGGGACCGTTTCCATCCGCCGGTCGCTCCGCAATGACCGCGTACCGATGAAACCCCGCCTTGAGCAGTCGGTGGACGTTGGCCTGCCGCTTCATGTCCTGGTACGGCTCGAACGGCCGGGCCTCCTTGCGGTAGAGCACGGTGATCACGGTGTAGGGGACGAGGATCGCGACGATCGCGACCACGACCCACTTCATGGGCCAGGGTCGCCGGGCGGCGGGTGAGGACATCGCCCCGAGGCAAGCGCCCCGGGTCGCCCGGGGCAATCCCGCCCTGCGGAAATACGGTTGCCGCCCGCCGAACCCCGGATTGCATGACGTGTTCCCATGACCCTCTGGTCCCAGTTCTTCATCCCGACCCTCAAGGAAAGCCCCGCCGACGCGGAGATTGCGTCGCACAAGCTGCTGGTGCGCGCCGGCTTGGTGCGCAAGCTGAGCGGGGGTTTGTACACCTACCTGCCGCTCGGGCTGAGGGTGATGCAGAAGCTCACCGAGATCTGCCGCCAGGAAATCAACGCCGGTGGTGGGATCGAGCTCTGGATGCCCCACGTGCACCCGGTCGAGAACTGGCAGCAGGGGCCGCGCTGGGCCGCCGCCCGCGAGATCATGTTCCGCGCCGACAGCGCCGGGGACGGACAGCGCGCGCCCCGCGACCCTCAGTTTGTGCTCGGTCCGACCCACGAGGAGATCATCACCCCGCTGGTGAAGACGGAAATCACCAGCTACCGGGACCTCCCCAAGAACTTCTATCAGATCGCCACCAAGTTCCGGAACGAGATCCGCCCGCGCTACGGCCTGATGCGGGCCCGCGAGTTCGTAATGATGGACGCCTACTCGTTTGACACGAACGACGAGGGCGCGGTGAAGGGCTATTTCGCGATGAAGACCGCCTACGAGCGGTTTTTCCGCCGCATCGGCACCCTTGCCATCGCCGTCGAGGCCGACACCGGGGTGATGGGCGGCAGCTACTCCCATGAGTTCATGGTGCCGGCTGAAGTGGGTGACGACGACATCATCTACTGCGAGGAAAGCGGCTATGCCGCCAACCGCGAGAAGGCCACCAGTCGGCTCGTTCCAGAGGATCTTCCCGACGCCGCCCCCACGGGCGAGGTCACGGAACTCGCCACTCCGGGCGTGGTCACCATCGCTGCCCTCGAGGCCGCCCCGTACGGGGTCCCGGCGGACCAGCAGTTCAAGACGCTCGTCTACATCGGCGACGGCAGCCTGTTCCTCGTCATCCTGCGGGGTTGCGATGAACTCGAGGAGGCGAAGCTGGGGCAACTCGGCTTTGGCCTCTTCCGCCCCGCCACCGCCGATGAGATCGTCGCCGTCATGGGCGCCAAACCCGGAAGCCTCGGGGCCGTCCGCAGCACCGTGGCCCAGCCCTCCGCCCTGGCCGGCATCTTCGCGGACCATGCCATTCGCCTGATCGGCAACGGGACTACCGGGGCCAACCGCGATGGCTTTCACCTGCGGAACGTGAACGTCAGCCGCGACCTTGCCATCACCCGCTTCGGCGACTTCCGCCGCGTGCGCGCCGGCGAGCCGTGTCCGCGCTCCGGAAACCCACTCAAGAGCCGCCGCGGAATCGAGGTGGGCCACATCTTCAAGCTCGGCACCAAGTACTCCGAGAAGTTCGGCGCCGTCTACACCGACGATCAGAAGCAGTCCCACCCCATGGTGATGGGCTGTTACGGAATCGGCATCAGCCGCACGTTGCAGGCCGTCATCGAGCAAAGTCACGACGCGGACGGCATCGTGTGGCCGTGGCCGGTCGCGCCGTTCCAGGTTCTGATCTGCCTGCTCGATCCGCAGGTGGCGGAGGCGGCCGACCTCGCCCGACGCCTGGCTGCCGCAGCCGAGCGCGCGGGTGCCGACGTGCTCATCGATGACCGGGTGGAACGCCCGGGCGTCAAGTTCAAGGACGCCGACCTCATCGGCATCCCGCTGCGCATCACCATTGGGGGCAAGGGACTCAAGGAGGGCGTGGTCGAGCTCAAGGCGCGGCGCGGGCGGGACGTCACCAAGGTGCCCCTCGCCGAAGCCGAGGCCCAACTCGCCGCCGCAATCGCTGGGCTGGCCGGTGGCACCTGAGCCCGCGGAGTCCGACGAGGCAAAGACGCGATGGCTGAACACGAACAAGGATCCCCGGAGCCGGCGTCGTCCACCGCCACGGCGCTGGAACCGCGCTGGCACGTGGTGGTCCTGAACGACCCCGTGAACCTCATGTCCTACGTCGTGCTGGTCTTCAAGAAGGTGCTCGGCTTTGCCGAGGCGCAGGCCCGCCGTCACATGCTTGAAGTGCACGAGCAGGGACGCTCCGTGGTGTGGAGCGGCACCCGCGAGCGGGCCGAGCACTACGCGTTCGCCCTCCAACAATGGCACCTGACGGTGATCCTTGAATCCGATGAAGCGCGTTGAAATCCGGCTCAGCCTCGAGGCCGTGACGCCGCTCCTCGCGGTGATGCGCGAGGCCGCGGCGTCATTGTCCGATGGTCTGGCCGCCGCCAACACCCTCGGCGACATCGAGCCGGATCTCCGGGAGACGTGGCTTGATGAACTCCTCGAATCGCAGAACGACGCCATCGCGGTGCTCCTCGGCCTGTTCGACGATGAGTTCGAGGAGTCCGGCGTCATCGGCTTCGACGCCGGTAATGCCGAACCCGTGCTGCGGGCGAGCGCTGCGCTCCGTCTCCGACTCCGCGAGCGCTTCTTGACCGCGTTGAGCGAGGAAGTCCTTGAGAGCGGCGATCTTGAGGTCGACTCGCTCGAGGAACCGGCCCGCCGGGCGTTCATGTGCTACCTGTTCCTTGCGACGCTCCAGGAGCTCATCATCCAGCACCTCGATGCCTCCATCCTCGAGGGGTGAGACCCCGCCAACCCACAGCGTCGCGGAGTCGGTCACGCGACCGCGCTGCCGACGTTGCGCCTCGTCGGGAGTCGCCCCTGGCGCGGCCCCCCGCGACATCTTTTGCTGCTCCGGCTGCGCGCTCTCTGTCCGGGTGCCTCGCGACGCCGAGGGCAACTTTCCCGCCAATGCCGCTCTCGGCGTGGCCCTCGCGGTCGCACTGCTGTTCTTCAATCAGCTGCTCCTCGCCTCGCTCGTCTGGTTGACTCCCGGATCCAGTTCGCGCGGCACGACGGCCTCCCTCGCGTGTGGTGCGCTTCTTCTGCTGTGCCTCGCCGGCACCCAGTGGCGGGTCGGAGTCCGGCGCTCGACGGAGTGCATCGTCATCGGTGCGGTCGGTCTGGTCTGGACCCTCGCGGTCGCGCGCTTCAGCGAATCACTCGGACTCCTTGCAACCAGCATGTACCTGCTGTGGGCCATTCGGGGCTGGATCCGACCGCCGCGTCCGCCGGAGCACGTCCTCTGACGGCGCACGCCCGACGTCGTGGACCGACGATTCGAGGAAGGCATTTGACGGCGACTGCGATTCGCCTACGGTCTCCGGGTCACCCTGCAGTGTTCGAGGTGTCTTCAATCACTGCTCTTTGCCTTTGAATCGATACGGGAGCCGCGAGTCCGGCGGCGGCTGCTCGGCCGTCCATCGGAAAGCAATAAGCCGCCTGGTGGCCCCCACCTTAGCTTAAAAAGGTCCCGAGCCTTTGGGCATACGGCACAGGCGGGGTGACTCTCTTTCTCCTCCGGCGCTCCGGAGCTCGTCCGCTGCGCTCGCGGCGGCGTCGAACGTCGGCGGTCAACGCCCCGCGGCGGCCGGGATCTCCGTCGCCGTTTCGAGTTCCGCGTCGGTCCAGGCCCGCTCGCGGGTGGCTGAAGCGGCGCGAATGGCCTCGACGGCTCCGGCGTCCACCACCGCATCCCGGTTTCCAAACTCCCGCTTGACGTAGGTGAGGATCGCCGCGATCTGGCTGTCTTCGAGGTGTCGCCAGGGTGGCATGACGAGGCCCTTCCCCGGGTTTTCCTTCCCGTGCAGGGCGATGCGAATGAGCGCGGCATCCGCGCCCTTGACCCAGCGCGAGCCCAGCAGCGGCGGCGCCAGTCCGGCCCGGCCCTCCCCTGACTCTTGATGGCAGGGTGCGCAGCTCAAATTGAACGCGACGCGCCCGGTCTCGAACGCCTGCTGCGCGGCGCGCCGCGCCGGGTCGCGCGGGACGGCTTGGTCGGCGCCGCGGTGCATCCACGCGACGACTGTGGGGTCGGTCTGCCGCCGCAGCGCGGCGCGGGCGTCCGAGGCGAGTTGGTCCGCATCGAAGGTGCCGGCCCCGATCGCACGCACCAGTTCCACGGACCACGCCGGCGTCGAGCAGAGGAGAGTCTGGGCGCGCGCCTGCAGGCGCGGGGGCAGGGAGGGATGTAGCTGCAGAACGCGACGGGCCGAGGCGGGATCGCCGTAGGCCGCCAGCGCATCCAGCGTCGCCAGCAGCGTCGGTTCCGGCAGCGGAGCGCCGAGAAAGGACTCGAGTTGTGACAACGCGCCCGGGGGCGTGGTATCCCGCACGACGGCGAGCCACCCCAGGCGTTCCTCGGCACTCAGGCTGGCGGAGGCAAGGCGCCTCACCGCCTCTGCCTGCGCCTCCGCGTCGCCGATGCGGCTGCGCAGCGCGATCAGCGCCGGCGCATCGCCCAGAGCGCCTCCGCGGCGCGCGAGCGCGCGACGGAAAGTCTCGGGAGCCTGCGGGAAGGGAGCGCCGGTGAAGCCGAGGGACATTCCCTCCAGCAGGCACGCGGCCGCAGTCGGAGACGGAGCGGCATCCAGGAGACGGGCGCAGTAGTCGAGGTTGCGGTGAAAGTGATCCCCCGCGCGTTCAATGATCCACTCAGAGTAAGAGCCCTGCTCCAGCGTGACCGTGCGCCGCGGCCCCTGATCGGCGCTGAAGCGGCGACCGATCCTCGGAGCGAGTTCGTCGCGAAACAGCGGGCTCGACCAGACCGCCGGGTCTTGCACCAGTTGCAGCAACTCCTCGCGCCCCCGCTCGGCCTGGGCCTCGACGGCCCACCAGAGCAAGAGCGGAAGGTGCCGATCCGACGCGTCCTCCGGGCGGCCGAGCAGCGCGCGGACGAGACCGAGCGCGTGCGCGGGCGCGAGGCGCCGGGCGGTCGAAGCCAGTTGGCTGCGGACCTCCGGATCGGTCTCCCGCCCGGCGAGTTGAGCCAAGGAGCGGGCGGTGGCTTCCTCCACGCCATTGCGGTCGCCCAGCAATCGGGCCGCCCAACGCCGGACGGACGGACGCGGGTGCCCGAGTTGGCTCGCGAGGTCGCGTTCCGAAAGATCACCGCGCAGGTTCAGGATCCAGAGTGCCTCAAGGCTTTCCGCCGTCGGGGACTGCAGGCGTTGGCGCAGCGTCTCCGTCAATCCAGGCGCCGTGCGCACCGCGAGTTCCCGGCGCACCTGCTCCCGGCGCTCGCGGTTGGCGTCGCTGAGCATCGCCAACAGCGCGTCGACGCTGGAGGTGCGGAGGTTCGGAATGACCGGACGCTGGAACGACGTCGGCGCAATCCGATAGATGCGGCCGTTCGACTTGTCCCACGTGTCAGCCGGATTGAGGTGGCTCAGCCGCAGGTCCGTCCAGTCTGCGAGGTAGATCGCACCATCCGGCCCCTGCTCAATGTCCACGGGGCGGAAGGTGCGGTCTTCGGTCGTAACCAACGGCGCCACGTCGACGGTGCGGAACGTGGAGGTCTGGCGGAACACGTCGCTCACCTGCACGCGGTTGGTCAGAGCCATGCCAACGATGATGCGGCCCTCGAGTTCGGGCATCGCCCCGCCTTCGTAGAGGAGGAACGTCTGCGGGAAGCGTTGGGTGTAACCCTCGTGGTCCATGTGTTCGAGGAAACCAAAGAGAAACGGATTCATCGCGGGACCGTGCTTGGTCCAGCCCTTCACGTAGGTTGCTGCCTGTGCGTAGTGCAGTCCGCGGGTGGCGCCGCTGTTTGTCCCGGAGAAGGCGCGGCCCTCGCCGTCGAATTCCATGCTGAAGGTGTTCCCGCCGCCTTCGGCAAAGACTTCGAAGACCCGGCGCGTGGGGTGGTAGCGCCAGATGCCCTGACCGCGCAGGTAGGTGCCTTGGATGTCCAGCGTTGTCGTGCTGCCCGTCGATCCGTAGATCCAACCGTCGGGACCCCAGTGCAGATTGGACGCGAGCGAATGGGTGTCCTCGATCCCGAAGCCCGAGAGGTGCAGTTCGGGATCACCGTCAGGCACGTCGTCGTGGTTCCGGTCGGGGTAGAACACGAGGTAGGGAGACTGCAGGACCCAGACGCCCTCGTGATCCGGCAGAACACTCGTCGTCAGGTTCATCCCTTCGAGGAACGTTCGAACGCCCTCGAAACGTCCGTCGCCGTCGCGGTCCTCCAGAATAGTCACGCGGTCAGCGCCGCGCGCATGGTGCGGTGGCGGGGCGGGCAGGGTGTCGTAGCGGGCGCGCAGGTACTGATCGTAGCTGGAGATCGTCGAACCAGCGGGGAACGGGTACTGCAGGTACTGCACAACCCAGAGCCGACCCCGCTCGTCGAAGTGAAGGTCGAGCGGCTGGCGTACCGCCGGTTCGCTGGCCACGAGATCGACGGTGTATCCTTCGCGGACGACGAGGCGGCGGCGCGCCTCCTCGGGCGGCAGCGGCGCTCCCTGCCCGGCGAAGTCCTGCCCGCCGGGTTTGAACGCGCGCACGAAGGGCTCAAGCTCGGGGGTGTACGGTGAAGGGACGCGGGACGACGACGGAGCCGGAGGTGAGGTCGGTGCACTGGCTGGCTTGGCCGGGGTGCTGGACACCGCCGAAGCCAGGGAGGCTGCTGGGGTGTCGGACCCGGACGCAGTGGGGGACGACGCGGTCGCGCTTCGAAGCAACGCGGCCATGCCGGCGAGGCAACCCGTGAGAACGATGGTCCGGAGGATGAGTTTGAGCACGGTTGCGGAGAGGTCGGGCCTGTTGAGACGGGCGGGGTGAGGCGCCGTCATGCGGGAGTGCGACGGGTCACCGTGACGCCGAGTCCGGGGCCGTCCGGCGGAAAAGCTTGATCGCCTTCAATCCGGAGCGGGCTCTCCAGGAGGGAACCGGTGAGGAATTGCGGGGCGTTCAGCGCGGCGGGGTGGGGCAGGCGAGACACAGAAAAGAGGTGCAGGCAGGCCGCGAAGGCGATGTCCGGATCCGTCAGGCCGCTGGCAAAGAAGGCGAGACCGTGACGCTCAAGGTACTCGACCATGCGAACCGCCTCCGTCAGGCCACCGACCCGCGATACCTTCATGGCTACTCCGTCGAGGAGTTCCAGTTGATGGAAGCTCTCGAGGTCGGCGAGGGAGATCACGCCTTCGTCCATCAGGATCGGAAGCGCGCCAAACCTCCGCAGCGTGCGGTAGCCCGGAAGGCGATTCGCCGACAGCGGTTGCTCGAAGGCGGCCACCCCGGCGTCCGCCAGTCCCCGGGCCACGCGAAGCGCGGTGGCTTCGTCGTAGCCACCGTTCGCATCGGCCCAGATGAAGGCCGATGGCGCGAGCGCGCGCAGTCGCCGGCAGATCGCGAGGTCCGCACCGGCATCGCGGCCAATCTTCACGTTGAAATTCCGGAAGCCACGAGCGCTCGCCGCCGCCACCACGGTGTCCACCTCGCCCTCCGTCGACGCGTCCACGGTCCAGCTGAGCGTCACCGGGCCACCCGCTTTCCGTCCCCAGCGTGTCGCAGGCGCGAGGTTGCTCCGATGTCCCTGCAGATCGAAGAGGGCAAGGTCCACGCCGGCCTTGGCAATGGGCTGTCCCGTCGAGAATCCGGGTGCGATGACGCGGTTCATTGCCCGCCAGACCGATGCAGTGTCGTCGACCGGGAGGCCAACGAGCGCCGGAGCCAGGTGACGCTCCAGCGTGGTCTGCACCGTCTCGATCGTCTCGTAGCTCCACGTTGGCGAGGGCACGGCCTGTCCCCAGCCCAGTCCGCCCGCGTCGTCGCGGAGGGCCACCACCACGGTGTTGCGCGTGATCGGCTTGCCGTCTTTCGGCGCGAGGTATCGGAAGTCACCGACCACCGGGTAGGCGGCGACGAAGCACTCCAGTGAGACGATGCGCGGGCTCATCGGGAACTGGAGGGGGCCGGCTCCGGCCAGCGGAGATGGCGGTGGAGGAACGCCATCGCTCCGACGCCGTGGATTTCGTGCGAGCCGACGAAGTACTCGATCTCCGTGCGGCCCGGGATGCCAAGGTCGGAGTAGAGCCGCGCCACCTTGGCGTACTCCTGCGCCACCTTTTCGTCGATGCTGACCGGGTCCTGATGTCCGCGCTCGACCATGAAGGGCCGTGGCGCGATCAGCGCCGCGAGGTCGGCGTTGCCGAAGCTCGGGGCGAGGTTGAACGAAAATTGCTCGTACTCGTGGGTGAAGACGTAGCTGCCCTTGAACTCCCGGGTCATGATCTTCCACGACCAGGTGTTGAAGGCGCCCGAGCACACCGAAACAGCGTACTGCGGAAGGATGGCCGGAACGCGAAGCGCGCTGAGGCCGCCGTAGGAAATGCCATAGAAACCGATGCGGTCCGGATCGACGAACGGCAGCGAGCCGAGCCAGCGCAGGTGCTGCTGGTGCTGGCCGACGATGAACGAGAACAGGGTCAGTCCGAGGGGATTCGCCTTGCGCTGAAGCTGTCGGAATTCCGTCGCGCCCCGGTAGGGGTTGTGCGGCACCCAGCAGACAAAGCCACGCTCCGCCAGGGTGCGGGGGAAGGCCCGATACACCCGCCAGTCGCGGGTGGTCTCGTCGTTCTCCAACGCCACGGCAGGCGAGCCCTCCAAGCCGTGCTGGCAGACCACGACGGGGCGGCGCTCACCCGGCGCGATGCCGTCGGGCACGAGCAGCGTGCCCCAGGCGAAGACGCCCGGCCAGACATCGAGGGTGACTTCCCACATGCCGTAGCCGCGCCCGCGGCCCAGGAAGCGGCTGTGGGGATTCGGGGGCACCGAGGGATCAGGCAGGCGACCGACGTGCTCGTTCCAGAAGCGTTGGCGCAGCCCTTCCGAGGCCTGACTCCAGTCGGTCATCGTCGCGCCTGCTGGCCGTTGATTCAGCCGGGCCCGGTCGAACTCCGAGCGTCGCTCCAAACGGTCCGCGTAGGCCAGCAGCTCCGCCAGCGCTCGCGCCTGCCGCGCGGCGGAGTCCGGGATCCGCGCCACGCGCCACGTGGTGTCGGCGGCGGCATCGGGGTTGAGGCCGAGCGCACGAAGAAAGCGTTCCGGGCCCTCGCCCGCGCCCCACGGTGGGCGGAGGCCGGGAGCGGGCGCCGCGAGCTCGAGTCCGGGCAGCGGACGTCCGCCAGGAGGCGTGACCAGATCAACGGCGCGCCGGAATTCGGCCGTGACGGCGTCGACCGTCGCCGGAAGGATGCGCCCGGGTGCGGCCGCGCGGCGGCGACCGTTGGGCGCGGCGGCGGCGACCGCCCATGCCGGGCCCGGTGCCGGGTCGATGATCAGCCGCGCCGGCAACGCCAGCGTCGCCAACTCCGCGTCACCGAACGTCCGCAGAAAGCCGTGGAGGTTGCGCTCGATGGGCTCGATCCAAAGCGCGTCGCGGGCCTGGAAGTATCCCCCGACCCAGACCGCGGCGAGGTCGGGATGGAGCGCCGCCGTGTGCAGCGCGACGAGTCCGCCCTCGCCGTAGCCGGCAACGCCGATCGCCGCCCCTGCGGGGCTGCGGGACCGCAACCAAGCCAGTGCGGCCTCGACCTTGCGGACTTCCACGCCGACCAGCGAGCGTCCCGCCTCGAACAGCGGACGCCACGCCCACTCACGGTGGCTCTGGTCGGTGAGCGCGATACCCTCGACCCCGGACAGCGTGGATTCCCGGCTGAGAAGCGTCACAATCAGCACCTCGCAACCTGCCGCGAGGAGCCGGCGACCCACCTGGGCCTCCGGTTCGAGCGTGTCGTCCAATCCGGCGAGCGACTCCGGCCGTTGGTCGGCGTCGGGAATCAGCACGACGCGGGCGCGGACGGGCTGCGACTGGGGAGTCAGCCACAGGCCCTCCCCGGACACTCCCTCGCAGGCGGTCCAGCGGACCGCGTGCACGTCTCCTGCGGCGCTCGCCGCCAGCAGGGACGGGACCTCCGGCGAGGCGAGCAATTGGACGTCCGGGTCGGCGGGCAACGGGTCGATGGCGCCCAGCACCTGCCGGAGTTGCATGCGTTGCGGTTCGACGGAGCGCCGGTGCGCCGCCGCGTCGGACCAGTCACGGGACCAGCGACTCCCGCGCTCTGCGGTGACGTTTCGGGTGAGTTCGTCGAGGGCTGAGTGGAGCCCGCGCACCATGTCCGCGGACCGATCCGCGGAGGGCTTGAGGGGGGAAGAGGGCGCGCCGAACGGCAGCGGCGCGTCCGGCACGGCGGTGGCGCTGAGCCGGGCGGCACCGTACGGGAGCACCGAAAGGAACAGGATCACCCAAACGAACGGAGTGGGGCGGGGAAGCATGCGCGGGGAGGCCGCTAAGGAGATTTCCGACGCCGGAGTCGGGGGCAAGCGCCGACTTCCAGATCGCCGCAGCGGCTCCCGATTCCGGGTTTGCCTTTCCCGCGTCTCCGGTTGTGGCTGGCGGCCGGTCGATCCCGGCGGTATGCCGGGTACCGGCCGGACCCATGGAACGCCTAATTTGGATTTTCGTTGGCAGCGGCCTTGGCGGCGTGGCCCGACACGCCCTGAACGGGTGGGTGACGGCCAAGGCCGGGAGCGCGTTCCCATGGGGTACGCTCGCCGTCAACCTCACCGGTTCGTGGGCCATCGGATTTGCGGCGACCCTTCTTGCCGGAGTCGGACGCGCCCCCGGGGCGCAGTGGGCGGGGGATTTCCTCGTGGTCGGCGTCCTCGGCGGCTTCACGACCTACTCGGCCTACGCCCTGCAAACCCTGCTCCTGGCCCGAGGCGGACATGAGCTTCGAGCGACGGTGTACGCAGCCGGGACCCTCGTGCTCTGCCTCCTTGCGGTGGCGCTGGGGACGACGATGGCGCGCGGCTTGCGCCCGTGACGGAATCCATATGGTGGCGGCATGACACTCCGCCGCTCCCGCCGTCGTGCGGCTCTGACTCGGGCTCTTGCCCTCGCCCTTGCGCTGCTCGGGTTCACCCCGCTGCCCAACGTGCAGGGTGCCGATGCTGGTCAACGCCGCGGCTGGATGTACGCCGACTCTCCCGCGTGGGACATCTCGCACGAAGGCCTTCCGTTCCGGCTCACGTGGGCGTGGGCCAGTCCCGTGGATCCGCTGGGACGACTGCTCCGCTGTACCGAGACCCGTTGGACGGCGGGAATCGGCTATGCGAAGGTCTACGACAGCTTTGACCCGACCACCGGAGCCTTCCGGAGTCCCGGAGGTCATGCGGCTCTCGCGAGTGCGGGTCGGGAGTTCCGCTGGGGCCGGGAGCGGTGGCCCGGGGGGCGTGACGCAATCTGGTTGCCGACGGTGCTGATCGAATTCGGGGCTCACGGTGCCAGTCGTCCCTTCCCCGCGGACGGCACCCGCTTCAACTTCAAGCTCCTCCCGGGAGTGGAGTGGGAAGCGCCCTCTCGTCGCTGGGCCGCGGGGGTGATGTGGCTGCTCTTTTCGAACGCCGACGTTCTCTCCCCCAACGCTGGGTATGACGGACTCGCGATTCGGATCTCCTGGCGTCGGTAGAGCGTCCGCACGTTTCTCCGCACGACGATCAACGAACGCGAAGAGGAGAGCTCGCCGCCGAGGCCGTGGCGGCGCCGCGGAACCCTGGCGGCACGTCCACGCCACGCCACGGCCCCGCCAGCGTCGACGAGGACACGATGCGCAGACCGTGCCTTCCGAGCGACCCTACGAAAACGCGATGCGCTGACCCAAACCCTGCTTCACTGCCTGATCATAGATCGTGCGGACGATGGTCGTGTCCTGGATCCCGATGCCGACGCCGTCGAACATCGTGATTTCCTCGGCTGAACGGCGGCCGGGGGCGCCGTTGATGACCTCGCCGAGGCTGCCGACGTAGCAATCCTTGCCGAGGAGGCCTTTCTCGACCGCCTGGCTCACTTCGCCGCGGATAAGCGCGTGCTCGATCTTGTCGGCGAAGAGACGGCACCGCGGGAGAAGCGCCATCTCGCACTCGATCTTCTCGTGGAGATCGGCGCCCATGCACGACAGGTGGGTGCCCGGGCGGATCCATTCGTTCATCACAATGGGCTCCCGGCTGTTGGTGGCGGTGACGATCACGTCGGCGGCGCGGCAGGCATCCTCGGCGGAAGCGACCTCCAGGGGAACGGTGAAGCGGCCGGACATTTCTCGGACCAAAGAGTGGGCCATCTCCACGAAGCGGTCGTGCACCACGATGCGGGTGAACGGCCGCACCGAGGCCACGGCGCGCAGGCACTCGCGGCCGAGTTGCCCGGCGCCGATCACAGCGAGCGTGCGGCTGTCGGCGCGCGCGAGTTGGCGGGCCCCGACGGCGGCGGCCGCCGCAGTGCGGTACATCGTCGGCAACGTGCCGTCGCAGATCATCAGGAGCTCGCCCGTCAGCGGGTCGAAGCAGGAAATCCAGCTGCTCGTCGTCGGCAGCTTGCGCTGCGGATTGTTCGTGCGCTCGTGGCCGAGCTTCATCGACAGCAGGTTCGCCGCGCGCGTCATGCCGGTGATGCAGGCGGCGAAAGCCGGTTCGCCGACCGGGACGTCGAAGATCGCCTTGGGCGGCAGGTAGTCGGTGCCCCGCTCATAGGCACCCATGGCCTGCTCGATTGCGTCGATGCCATCGACGACATCGATCTGGCGACCGATGTCCTGGCGGGTCAGGAGGATTGTTTCTCGAGCCATTGGGTCATCCGTTGGAAGGCGGCCTGGATCGTGGCCATGTCGGTGGCGAAGCTGATGCGCAGGGCGTTGTTGCAGGACTGCCCGAAGGCACCGCCGGGGATGGTGCACACCCGGGCCTCCTTGAGCATCCGCATCGCGAAGTCGAAGCTGTCGCGGCAGGCGGGCAGGGAGGGCATGATGAAGAACGCCCCGCCCGGTGAATACGCCTGAAAGTGAGGCGAACCCTTCAGGTAACCGGCGATCCAGTCCCGGCGGGCGCGGTAGGCGTTGACCATTTCGGTGACGCACGATTGGTCGCCGGCGAGCGCGGCCACGGTCGCGTGCTGGGTCGCGGTGTTCTCAGTGGTGCTGACGAACATGTGGAGCCGCTGCAGCCGGCTGATGTTGGCCTCGCTGGAAATGAGCCAACCGACGCGGAAGCCGGGGACGGCGTAGGTTTTGGAGGCGCTGGAAGTCACGACCACGCCGTCAAGGGACGGGGCGTGACGCAGGGCGGAGGCGTATTCGACGTCGTCGAGGATGAGTCGGTCGTAGACCTCGTCGCTGATCACGGCGATGCCCCGCTGTTCGGCCTCGCGGAGGATGGGTTGGATCGTCTCCGCAGGGTAGACGGCGCCGGTCGGATTGCCCGGGCTGTTGATCATGATGGCGCACGTGCGCTCGTTCATGGCGGCGATGACCTCGGCGGGATCCACCTGGTAGCCGTTGGCGGCGGTGGTGACGATACGGCGGAGGATTCCGCCGGCCTGCTCGATCACGTGGGAGAACACGAACACGGGCTCGATCACGATGACCTCCATGCCCGGGCGCACCAAGGCGTGGATCGTCATGTACATTGCCTGGCAGCAACCGGTCGTGATCAGGACGTTGGACGGTTTGAGGGAGATCCCGTACAACTCGTTGTAGCGATTCGCGACCGCCTCGCGCAGCGCGGGCAGGCCGGCGTCGAGTTCGTAGCGGGTCCGCCCGTCGCGCAGCGCCTTGATGTGCGCCTCGATCACATGGGGTGGGGCACCGAAGTCGGGCTGGCCGATCGACAGGTGGAGAACATCCGTCATCTGCGCCGCCGTATTGAACATCAGGCGGATCGGCGAGAAAGGCAGCTTGTCGAGCGCGGGATTGAAGGTGATCGCCGGGGGCGATTCGAGCGGTGACGTCGCAGTGCTCACGTCGTACGAAGGTTCAGGGGGAAGGGGGGGAGTATCCCGCGGCGTGTCTCCGGAATGAAGAGCACGGACGCGGGGTGGGACGGCGGAGAATCAATCCCCGGCGTCGGACACCGTCAACGCACGAATTCCCAACGGGAAGCGGGAATGGAGCCGGCCTCGCCGCGCCGTCGAACCCGTACCCGCGGGCCTCCCGTCGGTCTCGCGCCGAGACGCTCGGGCGGAATACAGCGACTCGCTCCCGCCGAGAAGGAGGACGCGACGAAAGTCGCTCACGGCTGGCGGCCTTGGAACGGCCAACGACACCCGCCTCGTCGCCGCACCCTTGCCTTGCGGCGCGAGCTCGGTAGCCGACAGGCGTCTGCAACGGCATCACCGAGGGCTTCCACCGCAAAATGAAACTCATCTGGCAAGCAACTGATCGAGGTGCCCGGCTACAAGTTCCAAGCCTTGCGGACCAATCTCCCGCCGACGCTCACCGCCCTCGACGTCTGGCGTCGGTGCAACAGCCGGGATGGACAACCAGCGTCAGTCGTAACAACATCAACCAATCGCCCAGACCGACTCAAGGGCTGGACCGAAAAAGTGGATCCGCTCAGTGCTGATGGCCCTTGAGGGAGGACTGGAAGCCTTCCGCCGCCACCACAGAAAGTATCACGGTGCGCCTGGGCTGTGACTTGCATGTCTGCCGGCGAATCTACCTGAGCAACTCAGCTACAATCTCGCCAATTTGCTTTGCCATGTGACCGGCCTCAACTTTTCGAGCCACCCCGAGTGTTAGTCCGGGATGTAGTTATGGGTTGATCTATCGGTTGTCGTTGAAGCTGTCCCGACGGAGGGAGGCCGGAGGCCGACCGGAGTCGGGGCAGC
>VHCJ01000005.1 GCA_016871755.1 Verrucomicrobiota bacterium
TGAGGTTCAGGTGCCCGAACTGCTTTCGCCAACGGTGGTACGTCACGTCGGAGATGTTTTTCTCCCGACAGATGTCCACGATGCTCCTGCCCGCATCCACGTCCCGCAGGATGCGGACTTTCTCCTCCGTACTGTAGCGTTTCCCTTTCATGATCTGGGTCCTTTCTGTTGGACCCAGACCGAACCTTCAAGCGGCTCGAATTTCCGGGATCACGTCAGCCCAGCGCGCCATCGAGCAGTATCGAGGAACCCCCTACCACGGCCAGCTGGAGACGGCCTTCGCCAAGCTGCTCGCGCCGCTCGACGAGATGGTCGGCTACGCGCCAACCCGCGACCTGATTTCATTCAAGCTGGTCGCGCCGGCGCTGCACGAGTTGCACGTCTTCGATCTGCTGACCCGCGCCATCACCGAGCAAAACGAAGTCACCTTCGACTACCGCAAGCTCGGCGCGCCCGCGCCAGCGGTGCGCCGCGTCCAGCCGCTCCACCTGACGCACCGCGAGGGTCGCTGGTACCTGATCGCCCAGGACCTCGGCCGCTCGGCCATGCGGACCTTCGCCCTCGGCCGCATCGCCGACGTGACGACAACGGGCAACACGTTCGAGCGGCCGAAGGACTTCTCGGTCGACCGCTACTTCGCCGCCGCGCTCAGCGTGATGAACGGCCGCGAGACGCACCACGTGCGGCTGCGCTTCTCGCCGCTGGCGGCGGACGATGTCCGCGACCGTTTCTTCCACGAGTCGCAGGCGTTCCATCCGCAGCCGGACGGCAGCCTCGACCTCACGCTCACGCTGGCGGACCTGCTCGAGGTGCAGCGCATCGTCCTGCAGTGGGGCGGCCACGCGGTGGCCCTCGAACCCGCCGAACTGCGCGAGCGCGTGCGTGCCCTCGGCGAGACGCTCGCCCGGAACCACGCCCCCTCCCCCTGACGGTGCACCGGAAGCGGGCCGCCCGCCCCGGGCCGGCTCAGATGTGGATGGCCTCGCCCACGGTGGCGGCGGCCGCCTCCATGCTCGCCTCGCTGAGCGTCGGATGCGCGTGGATCGTCTGGTGGATCTCCTCCACCGTCGCCTCGAGCTCCATCGCCAGACCGTACTCGGCGATCAGCTCGGTCGCTTCGCTGCCGATGATGTGCGCGCCGTAGATTTCGCCGGTCCGCGCATCGCTGATCACCTTCACGAAACCCTCGCTCTCCGCCGACGCGACGGCCTTGCCGGACGCGGTGAAGGGGAACTTGCCGACCTTGAAATCGAGCTTCTTCTCCTTCGCGGCGCGCTCCGTGAGACCCGTGCTCGCCACCTGCGGCTGGCAGTACGTGCAGCCCGGGAACGTGCGCACCCGCTTCGGATGACCGTGGCCGAACATGCCGTTGACGGCATTGACCGCCTCGAAGGTGGCAATGTGTGCGAGCCACGGCGGCCCGATGATGTCGCCGGCGGCGTAGATGCCCTTGACCGACGTCTGGTAATCGTCGCCGACCTTCACGTAATTGCGATCGAGGTCGAGTTTCACCGCCGGACCGAGCAGTCCGTCGACGTTCGCCACCACGCCGATGGCGGACAGCAGGACGTCCGCCTCGACTTCCTGGCGCTGGTCACCCGTGACCAAATCGACCTTCACGGACGACGCGCCGACGCGGAAGTTCTCGCACTTCGTGCCCGTGAGAATCCGGATCCCCTGCTTCTCCAGCGAACGCTGCAGCGTCTTGGACACTTCCTCGTCCTCGACGGGCAGAACTGCCGGCAGCATCTCGACCAGCGTCACCTTGGTGCCGAAGGCGTTGTAGAAATACGCGAACTCGACGCCGATGGCACCCGCGCCGACGATCACGACCGACTTCGGCAACTGCGTGCCGGCGAGGGCCTCGCGCGAGGTCAGCACCCGCTGGCCGTCATACGCCAGATCCGGGATGCGGCGCATCTTGCAGCCGGTCGCGATGAGGATGTTCTTCCCCTTGAAAAACTTCCCGCGGTGCTCGCCCTCGGTGATGCTGACCATGCCCGGGGCGGAGACCTGCGCCTTGCCGACGAGGTAGTCGACCTTGTTCTTCCGGAACAGGAACTCGATTCCCTTGGCCATCTGGGAAGCCACCCCACGCGACCGCTCCATGACCTTCGCGAAGTCGAACGAGACCTCCTTTGCGCTGAGCCCGTAGATCTCGGCCTTCCGCATCTTCTGGTACAACTCCGCGCTCTTCAGCAGCGCCTTCGTGGGTATGCAACCCCAGTTCAGACAGGTGCCGCCGGCACGCTCCATCTCGATGCAAACGACTTTCTTGCCCAACTGACCCGCGCGGATTGCCCCGGCGTAACCCGCCGGTCCACCGCCAATCACGATCAGGTCGTACTCGAGAGATTCAGCCATCCAGAGATTTTCGGCCGGGCCGCAAAGCCGGGCAAGTGGAAAACGGGTCAGACGTCGATGACGTCCTGCCCCGGCCCGGCTCCCCGCCGCGGACCCCCGCGCGGCGGCCTCGGCGGGTTCCGCCGGCCAAGCAGCGAGGACAGGATCAGATTGGTCAGGCTGACGATGACCGAACCGCCCAGCGCGGACCAGAAGCTGGTCACCTCGAAGCCGCCGACGAGGCGACCGACGAAGAGGAACAACAACGCATTGATCACGAGCATGCCCAGCCCCATGGTGAGCAGGATGAACGGCAGCGTGAACAGCACCAGCAGCGGCCGGAGCACGGCGTTGAAGAAGCTCAGCAGCAGCACCACCACGAGCAGCGTCGTGGCGGAGTCGTAACGGATCCCGGGAACCAGATGCGACGCCAGCGTGACGCCCAAGGCGAGGATGGACCAGCGAACCAGGAGTTGCACCCACGGATGACTCATCGAAGCCGAGTCTGGGGAAAACACCGGCGGTGGGTCGAATGAAAATCCTGCTCATCCAGGACCACCTCCGCAGCGGCGGCACCGAGCGCCAGACCTGCCTGCTGGCGAACGCGTTCGCGGCCGCCGGGCATCGGGTCTGCCTCCTCACCTTCCGGCCGGGCGGGGCCCTTGATGCGACTCCGTCGGCGGCGGTGCACCGCATTTGCCTGCAGCGACCGGACCTCGGTTGGGACTGGTTTGCGCCGGGACTGACGCGGCAGGTCCGAGCGTTCGCGCCCGACGTTGTCCTGTGCATGGGCCGCATGGCGAACAGTTGGGCGGGTTGGATCGCCCGGCGGGTTCCAGCGGCGAAGGTGATCGCGACCGTCCGCACGGGGAAGCCGCTGCCGTGGGCGTACCGCCGCTCCCTTCGGAGCGCCGCGCACGTCGTCGCCAACAGCGCCGAGACCGGTCGCCTCCTCGTGGAGACCGGCGCCGTGGAGTCCACGCGCCTGAGCGTCATCCCCAACGCGCTGGTCTTCCCGCCGGTCGTCGAGGCCGAGCCCGACCGCCGGGCGGCGCTGCGCGCGGCGCACGGCGCGGGGCCGGACGTGCGGGTCCTGCTCTGGGTTGGAATGTTCCGTCCGGAGAAGAACCATCGCGCGCTCATCGAGCACGTGGCGACCCTGCCCGCCGCAATGCCCTGGCAGTTGTGGCTGGCGGGTGACGGCCCCACCCGCCCGGAGATTGAACGCCTGGCCCACGCGCACGGCGTGATCGACCGTGTCCGCTTCCTCGGATTCGTCGCGGACCCGACCCCGCTCTACCTCGCGGCGGACCTCGCCGTGATGACCTCTCACCGCGAATCGCTGTCGAATTTCCTCATCGAAGCCCATGCGAACGGCCTGCCCTCGCTGGCGTACGCGGCCACGGGCGTGGCGGAGTGCGGCGGCGCGACGGTGCCATTAGACGATGAAGCCGGCTTCCGGTCACAGCTCCGGCGCTTCGCGGAGGACGCCGCGTGGCGGCGGCGGGAGGGTGCCCGCCTCGCCGCGTTCGCCCGCGAGGAATTCTCGACCGCGCGGCGCACCGCGGCGTACCTTGACCTCTTTACCCGCCTGACCACCCCCGCAGCATGACGCAGAAGCAGCGAGTCGACCTCATCGAGCAGTACATCCGCGCCCATCGCTACGCGGACCTGCACTCGCTCGCCCGCCGGTTCGACACCTCGCTCTCGACCGTGCGGCGGGCGCTGGACGCCCTGGAGGCGCGCGGGATCCTGCGGCGGCACCACGGCGGCGCGTCGCTGATCGAGACCGACGAGCTGAACCGCGAGTACGACTTCATCGCCCGCGATCAGCGCATGGCGGATGAAAAGTTCGCGATCGCCAGCCTCATCGCCGAGCGCGTGGAGCCGGGCATGACGGTGATCCTTGACGGCGGCACCTCCACCTACGCCGTCGCCCGGCTGCTCACGGGCCGCCGGCTGCAGGTGATCACGAATTCCCTCCCGATCGCGGCCCTCTTCGGCGAGGTGGGATCCGTCGAGACGATCGTGACCGGCGGCTCCGTCTACAGCCGCATCGGCGTGCTCGTCGGCCCGCTGTGCGAGCAGTCGCTGGCGAACATCCACGCCGACGTCGCCATCCTCGGCAGCGCCGGCATCACCGCCGCCGGCGTCTGGAACCACAACGCCCTGATCGTCGCCGCGCAGCGGCGCATGCTCGCGGCGGCCGAACGGTCGTTCTTCGCCCTCGATCACTCCAAGTTCGGGCGCAAGGCCCTCGCCCTCACCTGCCCCTTCGATGCGCGGATGACGATCGTCACCGATGCGTGCCCGTCTCCGGAGGTGGTCGGCGCAATCGAGACCGCAGGGGCCCGCCTGACCCTCGCCACGCCGGGGCGGCTTTCCGGCGCCTCCACTCCCGCGCCCCGGAAACCCGTTGCGCCCCGCCGCCATCGCGAATGAACTCGCCCCTTTCCATGTCCAGCCCGCCCTCCACGTTCGCCTCGCTGCGCAACTCGTTCCTCACGGGCCTCGCCCTGCTCGCCCCGCTCGCGGTCACCTACATCGTGTTCGCGTGGCTCGTCGAGGCCGTGGGCGGGACGTTCCGTCCGCTCTTCTTCTTCGGCCTGCCGAATGCGCTGCGGGACCACCCGAGCCTCCTGATCGCGTGGAACGTGCTCTCGACGCTCCTCGTCCTCATCCTCGTGACGCTGCTCGGGTACATCTCGCGCTACGTGCTGGGTCGGTTCTTCGGCCACATCGCCGAGCGCTTCGTGCTCCGCATCCCCGGCGTCAGCACCGTCTACACCACCGTGAAGCAGGTGGTCGCCACCTTCAGCGCGCAGAACCGCAACGTCTTCTCCAAGGTGGTCATGATCGAGTTTCCGCGACGGGACATGTGGGTCATCGGCTTCCTGACCAACCGCCACCTCGCGGAACCATCCAGCCGCGCGGGACGGGAGTTGTGGACCGTCTTTGTGCCGACCACTCCCAATCCCACCAGCGGCTTCCTCGTGATGGTGCCGCGCGAGTCGGTGACCGAACTCGACATGAACGTCGGCGACGGGATGAAGTTGGTGATCTCCGGCGGCGCAGTGGCGCCGCCCTTCCCCGCCCCGGCGGGGTCCGACGCCGGACCGCCGACGCCGGCCGCGGTCCCGACTTCCGGGCCACAATCCTAACGCGTCCGTCGTCGTGCCGCATCCGACGCTGACCACCGATGCGTGGATCCTCGGACACCGTCCGGCCACGGACCGCTTTCGGCCGCTGGTGGCGTTCTCCGCGGAGCGCGGCCGGCTTGCCCTGTTCCAGCGCCTGAGCCGGAAGGCCGACGCACCGACGCTCGACCTCTTCGACGAGGTGGCGGTCACGGCGGAGTCCTCCAACCAAGGCCAGAGCTGGTTCATCCGCGACGTCCGCCTGCTGCGGCGCTGCGCCGACATCGGTCGCGATTACGAACGACTCCGCCATGCGTCGGCTTTCGCCGCACTCGTGGCGCGCAACGAAGCCGGAGCCGAATCGCGCTCCGCCGTTTACCGCCTGCTCGGCGAGGCCTTCACGGCGTTCGCCTCGGCGGCCCCACCCGCCGTCGTCCGGCTCAAGGCGACCTACCGCCTTGCCCGCGACGAAGGTTACCCGGTCGCGCAACACTGGTTCCCGACGCTGCCGGCCGAGATGCGGCGGGCCGCCGACCGCCTCCTGCACACGCCGCTGGCCGCGGTCGACGTCGCCGAGTCCGGGGACGCGGAGCGCCTGCTGCAGCGCCTAGAAGACTACCTCCGTGGCCACACCGACTTGATGGTCGACTGAAGGGATGGGCATGGACTTCGACCTCGACGCCCGCAGCGCCAGCCTCTCGGTCGGCGAACTGGCCGACTTCGCCGCGGAGCGGGTCGGACGGGCACCGACGTCCTCCGGCCTCTGGCGCGCGCGTGTCGGCACCCAGTGGCACGAGGAATTCCGGCGCCGCGAGGAGGCCGCCGGGAGTGGCGCGCGCTTTGAGGTGCCGATCCGTGCCACGGTCCTGCACCGGGGCTGGCGCATCACGCTGACCGGCCGCATCGACCAGTGGCTGCCGGCGGAGCCACCCCGGCCGGCGCGGCTCCGCGAGATCAAGACCATCACTCAGGCGCTGCCGGCCAGCGACGAGAGTCTGCGTGCGGCCTATGCATCGTACGTGGCTCAGGTCGCGATCTACGCCGCGCTGCGGCGCCTGGAGCCGCAGGGAGGATCCTTCGCCGCCGAGTTGGTCTTCGTCGAGATCAGCACCGGCATCATCCAGACGGTCACGCTCGACCAGACCGACGAGGGGCTCCTGACCCGCCGGCTCGAGGAACTCACCGCCTTCCTCGACCACCAGCACCGGAGCCGCGAGCGGTTGCGCCGACTCCGCGTGCAAGCCCCGTTCGTGGAACTGCGGTCCGGTCAGGCCGAGGCACGGGAGACCCTCGCCGCCGCGTTGGACCGCGCCCGCATCGTCGCCTTCGAGGCGCCGACCGGCTTCGGCAAGACCGGGATCCTCCTGGAGGCGGCGCTGCAACGGCTCCGGCAAAGCCACCACCGTCGCTTGATTTATCTCACGAGCAAGGGCACGGGCCAGGTGCAGGTCATGCAGACCCTCGACCGGATGACCGCGCCCCCGGCCGACGACCCTGCGGCCGAACGCCCCGCCGTCTGGCAGGTGCGGAGCAAGGTCGAGCACTGCGTCAACACCCAGTTCGCCTGCAATGCCCGGGACTGCCGCTACCTTGCCGACCTCGACGCGCGCTGGGCGTCGGCCGGACTCTCCCGCTTCTACCTGCTGGATCAGCACCCCCGCGATCTGGACTCGCTGCGCGACGCCGGGCGTGACGCGGGCATCTGCCCCTACGAGATCACCCGCACCGCACTTGCGTACTGCGAAGTCTGGGTCGGCGACTACAATTACGTGTTCGGCACCGGGACGCGCGTGCTCTTCGAGGAGCAGCCCGGGTTCGACCCGGGCCAGACGCTGCTGGTCGTGGACGAGGCGCACAACCTCCCCGGCCGAGCCGCCGAAGCGCGCTCGCTGGCGTTTTCGCTGGAGGAGGCCCAGGCTGTCCTCTCCGAGCTTGAGCACGTGGAGGCTCCGCGCGCCCTGGTCCGGGCGTGGACCGCGTGGACCCAGTTGCTGGCCACGCTACCGGTCACCGAGGCGGCTGACCCGGCGCTGGAGGACGATCTTGCCGACGCGGTGCGCCGCATCAGCGAGCAACTGTCCGCCGGGCCGCCGCCGGAACTCCCGCCCGATTTGGGCGACCGGCTGTGGAGGCTGCCCGAGATCGACGACTGGTTGCACGACACCGGGATCACGCGGTTGATCTGGAGCGCGAAGCCCGGCGAGTTGCGCCTGACCTGTCTGGATGCGGCGGGCGCGATCGGGCCCCTGCTGGGTCGCTATGGCGGCGTGATCCTCGCGAGTGCGACCATCGGCGAAGAGGACGACTTTGCCACCGCGCTTGGGCTGCCGGCAGCCACGGCGACTGACGGTGACGTCCCGCTCATCAAGGTCACGGCCCCAGCCCCGTGGCGCCGGGGTGCCTTCCGGGTTGGCTACGACCTGCGCGTCGATACCCGCTTCCGCAACCGCTCCGCCTCCGCGCCCCTCACCGCGGCGACGGTCGCCCGACTCCGGCTGGCCTCACCCACGGCCGTGGCCGTCTTCTTTCCCAGCTATCGCTACGCCGAAGCCGTGCGGCATGAACTGGAGCGGAACCACCCCGGACTGCGGGTCGCCCTCCAGCCCCGTTCCGGTCCTCTGGCGGAGCTGCAGGCATGGATCGAGGAGTCGCTGCTGCTCGCCGACGCGCTCTTCCTCGTGCTCGGCTCGAGTTTTGCGGAGGGCGTCGACTTCCTGGGCGGCCGGGTCACGCATGCGATGGTGGTCGGACCTGCCCTGCCGGAGGTGAACGCCATCCAGCGGGCGCGGCTCGCGTCGCTGACCGCCCTGCCCGCCCCGCTCGCCTTCCGGCAGGTCTACCAGGTGCCTGGCATGCAGAAGGTGAATCAGGCGCTCGGGCGCCTCGTGCGCGCGCCCGGTCAGCACGCGGTCGTGCTCCTGCATTGCGAGCGCTTCGCTGAACGCTCCTTCCATGACCTCCTCGCCGCCGAGTACCAGTCCGGCACCCCGCTGTGCACGGCGAGCGAGCTGGACGCGTGGCTCGCCTTGCCGCCCGCCCCGGCCCGTTGAGTGCGCCGAGCGACCCTCCGGAGCATCGCGCCCCGACCTGAACCTCCCCCATGTCCGCGATCGTCAACGTCTCCGCCTACCGCTTCGTTCCGCTTGACGACCTCGAACGCCGGCGCGACACGCTGCAGGCGCTGGCCGAGGCGAGCGACCTGCGCGGCACCCTCCTGCTCAGCTCGGAGGGCATCAACCTCTTCGTCGCCGGCACGCGGGAAGGCGTCGATCGGTTCCTCGCGGCGCTCCGAGCCCTCGCACCCTTCACCGATCTGGAGACCAAGGAAAGCCCCGCGACGATCCGCCCCTTCCGCCGGCTCCGGGTGAAGGTCAAGCGCGAGATCATCGCATGCGGAGCCCCGGGCATCGATCCGGCCCGTGATCCGGCGCCCCGGGTTTCGCCGGAGGAACTGCGCGCCTGGCTCGACGCGGGGGAGGACGTGATCCTACTCGACACCCGCAACGACTACGAAGTGCAACTCGGCACGTTCCGCCGGGCCCAGCACCTCGCGCTGCGCACCTTCCGTGACCTTCCCGAAGCGGTCACGCGCCTTCCCGCCGCGTGGCAAGCCGCGCGGGTCGTCACCTTCTGCACCGGGGGCATCCGCTGCGAGAAAGCAGCTCCCCTCCTTCGGAAGGCGGGCTTCGCCGACGTGTACCAACTCGACGGCGGCATCCTGCGCTACTTCGAGCGCTGCGGCGGTGCGCACTACGACGGGGAATGCTTCGTCTTCGATGAGCGCGTCGGCCTCCTCCCGGATCTCACGCCCAGCGGGGCGACGCTCTGCGCACGTTGCCAGCGGCCCATACCGCGCGCGGAGCAGGCAGAGCCGGGCGGGGCGGCACCGGCGGAAGGCTGCCGGGTCTGCCGCGCTGAGCCGCCGGCGACGCCTCAGCGAAGCCAGCGCGACACCTCGGAGAACACCTGGTAGCCGCCGAGGGCGATCATCGAGGCCACCGCCAGCAGCAGGCAGGCAAGCGAGTACGGTCCGGCCCGCAGTTCGCGATGCGGCGACGTGAAGTGGAAGTAGATCGCGGCGCCGGCAAGGAACGGGAGCATCAGTCCTTGGGCGATCGCCCCGATGAAGACCAGTTGCACCGGGTTGCCGAAACCGAGGTAGACCGCCGTGAAGATCGCCGGAAGGAGCACGCAGCTCACCTTGATCCAACGCACCCGGGCCTCGCTGCTCCGCGGCCGGAATGGCGTGAAGAGCCCGGCCGCATCCACCACAAGCCGAGCGTTCGAGGCCGTGGCGCCGAAGATCGTCGAGTAGAGGACGGCGATGGCGCCGACCACGAACATCCACAGACTCCACTCACCGAAGGTTTCGCGGTACATCAGCGACAGCACTTCGATCATCCGCTGGTTCTCCACGAGCATTCCCTTCGCGTGCAGGACCGCCGCACCGAGCAGGTAAAAAGCCACCGTGGTGGTCGTGTAGAGCGCGAAGCAGACCCACGCATCGATCTTCATCACCCGCAGCCAGCCCTGCGCCCGCCGGCGCCATTCCTCCGTGCCATCGTCCTCTCCCACCTTCACGCCATAGCCTTTCTCCAAGCACCAGTACGGGTAGTAAATCAACTCCGTCGCCCCGACGCCGATCACCCCGAACGCGCCGAACGCCGTCGCCACGTCCGCCGGCAGGCCGAAGGCAAAACCGCTGACCAACTGCTCGCCCGTGACGGCGTAGGGCGTGGTCTGCAGGACCGCGACCGCAACCATCGTCCCGACCGTGAAGACGCCCACCATCACCATCGAGGCGGTTTCGACCAAGCGGTACCGCCCAAGGACGAGCAGGACGGCGCAGCTCCCGCCGATCGCGATGGCCAGCGCCGGGAGCGGCACGTTGATCCCCCCGAGTCGCAGCGCCGTCGCCGTGCCGCCGACCATTCCCGCCACCTGCGGCATCACGCAGATGAACATCCCCAGCCACAGCCACAGCAGCCACGAAACGATCAAACGGGGGCCCGGCAGCGAATCCATCGCCTGCAGCATCGTCCGGCCGCGCGTGATCGCATAGCGCCCAAACTCAAGCTGCACAAACACCTTCACGAGACAGCCCAGGATGATGAACCACAGGAGCGTAAAACCCACCTCCGCGCCCAGTTTCGGCGTCACGATCAGTTCCCCGGATCCCACGATGATCGATGAGACGATCAGTCCGGGACCCAGCTGACGCAGCAGGGGCCGCAACCGGGTGGGCGCCCACTCCGGGGCGGGGGCAAGGCTCGGGGCGGGGTTCGACGGGGTAGTCATGCGGGGTGGCCGCGCGGCGTTGAACTCGGAGGCCGGCGGATGCCCCACCCTGCCGGACGCTTCCCTAGGCTCAAGAAAGAACCCGGGCGCGTCGCAACCCCTGCGCGATCAGGCCACCCCGCGGAGCGAACAGCCACGCAAGGGCGAACAGGACCGCCCCCATCACCACGATCGCCGGCGCCAGCGAGCAGTCCAACCAGACCGCCAGACCCACGCCCCACCACACGCTCAGGGCCGCGTGCAGCACCGCGAGAAGATGCAGGCGCGGAAGCCGGTCCGTGAGCAGGGTCGCCGTCGCACCCGGCAGGATCAGCATCGCCACCACCAGCACCGCGCCAACGGCCTCGAAGGCACTGACCACGACCAGCGAAAGGAGCAGCATCAGGCCGAGGCGCACGGTCCCCACGCGCACACCCGCCGCCCGCGCGATTCCGGGATCGAATGAACTGACGAGAAGGATGCGGTAACCGATCGCGATCACCCCGACCACCAACGCCAGCACCCCGGCCATCCGGAGCACGGCCGGCGGTGCCAACGTCCACGCTCCCCAGTGCACCGGGGGCTCAAGAGCGACAAAGAGCAATTCGCCGTTCAGCACACAGTCGGGATCGAGGTCGATCTGCCCCGCGAAGACCACGGTGAGCAGGACCCCGATGGCAAAGAGCGCCGAGAACACGATCCCGATCGCCGCGTCCTGCTTGAGCGGAGTGCGCGCTTGCAGGAAATCGATGATCAACGTCGCCCCGAGACCGGAGGCGAGCGCCCCGAGGAACATCGCTCCCGTGTCGCGCCCCCCCGAGACGAGAAACGCGATCACGAGGCCCGGGAGCACGCTGTGACTCACCGCGTCGCCCATCAGGGCCATGCGGCGGAGGAGCAGGTAGTTGCCGAGCAGCCCGCAGGAGGCCGCGACGCAGAATCCCATCACGCCGACCCAGCCAAAGGTCTCGCGCTGCTCCGTCCACGGCGCCACGAGGAGCGCGTGGAGATCGAACGCGGGAAGCATCCACTGCCCACTCATCGCGCCCGGCCCCCCGGTTCACCCCAGTTGGACCGCTCCAGATCCGCCGCGCTCGGGATCACGCTCCCGTGCGGATCGCGGCGGGCGTGATCCAGCCGACGCTCCAACTCGCGGACCGCAGCCTCGCCGAGCACGTGTTCGATTTTCTCGGCGTGGTCATGGACATGGTCGGGCGCGAAGTTCGCCGAACGCGTCAGGTAAAGCTCCCAGAGCCGGTGGTTGCGCACGATCTCGCCCGCGCGCCGTCGCCCCTCGGGGGTGAAGGAGAGGAGATCCCGCTCCAGGCGCGCCATGCCGTGCCGGTGCAGTTCCGCGCCGAGCGCGCGGACCTCCTCGACGGTCTGCCGGCGCCGCGTCGCCAGTTCCTCCAGCGTGATCCCGGCATGCGCGAAGCCCTCGCGCTCGGCGACATGGTACATCGACTTCAAGGTGTTCTCGCGCCGGGTCTGACCGACCCCGGCCCGCTGCCGCCAGAACCGGACCAACCACCCTTCGCGGGTGCCGAAGAGAACCGCGCCGCCGAAGGTCGCGCTCGCGACGAGGACGATGAGCGGGCCGGTCGGAAGACCAGGACCAAGGAACGAAAGAAACGCCCCCCCCAGACCCGCCACGGCTCCGAGCAGCGCCGCGTACACCAGCAGGCGCGACAGCCGCCGGGTCAGGAGGTACGCCGTCGCAGCCGGCGTCACGAGCAGCGCGGACACGAGCACCACCCCGACCGCCTGCAACGCGATCACCACCGACGCGGCGAGCAGGAACATGAACGCGTGGTGCACGAAGGCCGCCGGCAGTCCCTGCGAGCGGGCAAAGGCGGCGTCGAACGAGACCGCCACCAACTCCTTGTACAGAGCGACGACAAACAGAACCACCACGCCGGCCACGATCGCCATCACCCGCAGGTCCGCCGGCCCGATCGCCGCCGCCTGGCCAAAGAGGAAATGGGAAAGCCCCGCCGCATTCGCCGCTGGCAGGCGCTGGATGATCGAAAGCAGGCAAAGTCCGACGGCGAAGAACGAGGCAAGGACGAGGCCCAGTGCGGCGTCCTCCTTGAGCCGCGTCGTCCGGCAGAGCGCCGAGACGAAGGCCGTGCCGACGAGGCCCGCCACGGTCGCCCCGACTAGGATCGCCACCGGATCGCGGGACATGTTCCACAGGAACCCCGCGGCCACGCCCGGGAGCACCGCGTGCGACAGCGCATCCCCGACCAGCGCCATGCGCCGCACCACCATGAATCCCCCGAGCAGTCCGCACGTTCCTCCCAGCAGCAGGGTCCCCCAGACGACATGACGCACCGCGGCATCCTCGAGGCGCAGGAAACGCCAGACCTGCGCCAATCCCTCCCCGTCGGGACCCGCCGGCGCCGCCGCATGAGCCCATGGGAGCAGCAGCGCCGCCGCCAGGACCGCCGTCGCAACCCGCGCGGCACCCCACCGGCGCCGCGAGCCCCCTCCACCCCGCGTCTCTCTCCCGGCCTTCACCGCGGTCCTCCCTGCGCCCCGAGAGCCTGAGCCACTTCGCTGAGCAGGGTGAGCCGCCCGCCATAGGTGCGCTGCAGCAGCTCCGCCGTGAAGACCTCAGCGGTCGGCCCAAACGCGACCACATTCAGATTCAGGAGCAGCAGATGATCGAAATACTGCCGCGCCGTCGGCAGATCATGATGAACCACGAAGAGCGTGCAGCCCCGGTCCCGCAGCGTCCGGAGGACCGACACGATCGACGCCTCCGTCGCGGCATCCACGCCCGCGAACGGTTCATCCATGAAGTAAACCTCCGCCTCCTGCGCGAGCGCCCGCGCGAGGAACACCCGCTGCTGCTGGCCACCCGAGAGATTGCTGATCTGGCGATCCGCGTACGGCAGCAGTTCCACCTGCTCCAGACACGCCCGCGCCGCCTCGCGGTCCGCCCGGGAGGGCCGACGAAAGAGCCCGATGCGCCCGTAACGCCCCATCAGCACCACATCCATCACGCTGACCGGAAAATCCCAGTCGACCGTCTCCCGCTGCGGCACGTACCCCACCCGCGAGCCGACTTCGCCGAACGGGCGGCCCCAGAAACGCACCCATCCGCCCTGCGTCGGCACCAGCCCCATGCAGGCCTTGATCAGCGTCGACTTGCCCGCGCCATTGGGACCGATGATTCCCACCAGTTTTCCCGGCCCGATCGTCAGGTCGACGCCCCACAGCACCGGCTTCCGCCGGTAAGCGACGGTCAGGTCGTGGATCTCCACCACCGGAGGAGGGACGGGGGACGCAGTCGGGGCATTCATGGCGGTGACGAAAGGAAGCGACGCAGCCGGCTCAGCGCAGGGCGGCGACGAGCGTGCGGACATTGTGCCGCACCATGCCTTCGTACGTGCTGGGATCCAGTCCCTCGGCGGTCTGGCCCGGCGGCCCAAGCGAGTCCGAGTAGAGTTGTCCCCCGACCCGGATCCCGGCGTCGGCCGCCACGCGCTGGATCGCCTTTGGCGAGACCGAGGACTCCACAAAGATCGCCGGCACCCGGCGACGAGTCAGGAACTGGGTCAGCTCCGCCATCGCGGACAACGCCGCCTCGCCCACCGTGGAAATCCCCTGCAAGCCCACGACCTCGAAGTGATAGGCGCGACCGAAGTACCCGAACGCATCGTGACTCGTGACGAGCACCCGCCGCTCGGGCGGGAGCACGGCGAGTGCCTCGCGCACCCAAGCGTCGAGACCGGAGAGACGCTGCCGCAGGTCGTCGGCCCGCGCCCGGTAGACACCTGTCCCCGCCGGATCGGCCTGACTCAGCGCCCGGACAACCGGCTCGACGCAGTCGCGCCACAGCCGGACGTCGAACCACACGTGCGGATCGACGGTCGAAGCCCCCTCTCCCACCTGGCGCAGCTGTGCCGGCGCAAGATCGGCGGTGATCGCGAACACTCGCTCGCGCCGGGTGCGCAGCCGCTGAAGCACGCCCTCCATGCGCCCCTCGAGGAGCAGACCGTGGAACGCCACCACATCCGCCTCCTGCAACGCCCGGAGATCCGACGGCGTCGGCTGGTAGGAATGCGGATCCACCCCCGGACCCATCAATGACCGGACGGACACCCGCGGGCCGCCCACCTCGCGGACCAAGTCGGCGACGAGGGGCGTCGTCGCCACCACCCGCAACGCCACCGCCGCCCCGAGCGGCGTCCCCACCCCCGCCAGCGCCGCCAACAGGACGAGGGCCCGGATCACGGATGCGACGCGCGCAACGGAGAGCATGATCAGATCCTAGACACGTCCGAGTTTGCCGCAACCAAAAAGATTAGGCTAGACTAATTATGGAGTGGAGGGACTCCCGCGCCCACTCTGGTCGGCCGCACTCCACCCTTGCCGCCGTGGGGACGCGTGCGAAACTCGCCGCGCATGTCGCAGTCCTTCGCCCGTGCGGTGTTCGTGCTGACCGCGGTCTTTTTCGCGGCGTTTTTCATCTGGCCGATCTTCCAGATCGTGAAAGGCGGGTTCATGGATGCGGACGGCCGGCTGACCTTGGTGTACGTCACCGCGCTGCTGGCGGATCCGGTGTACCGGGAGGGCCTGTTGAATTCATTCCTGCTGACCTGTGCGACCACGAGCTTGGCGCTGCTCATCGCGGTGCCGCTGGCGCTTGTCGCCGACCGCTATGCGTTTCCGGGGAAGACGCTGCTGACCTCGGTGATCCTGGTGCCGATGCTCCTGCCGCCCTTCGTCGGGGCGATCGGCATCAAGCAGATTTTCGGTCAGTACGGAGCATTCAACTCGCTGCTGATCGCCATGGGCGTCCGACCGGAAGGCTGGACCTTCGATTGGTTCGCGCTGCATCAGTTCTGGGGCATCGCGGTGGTGAATGCGCTCTCGCTCTACCCCATCATTTACCTGAACGCGGTGGCAGCCTTGGCGAACATTGATCCCGCGATGGAGGAAGCGGCGTCGAACCTCGGTTGCACGGGCTTCCGGCGGTTCCGCCGGATCACCCTGCCGCTGATGCGGTCCGGGCTCTTCGCGGGCGGCACCATTGTTTTCATCTGGGGCTTCACCGAGTTGGGCACGCCGTTGGTGTTCGACTACCCGCGCGTCACGAGCGTGCAGATCTTCTATGGGCTGAAAGACATTGGGGCCAACCCCTTCCCCTTCGCCCTGGTCGCGATCATGCTTTTCGCCACGACCTCGCTTTATGCGGTCGGCAAGGGACTCTTTGGGCGGCAAAGCTACGCGATGATGGCGAAGGCCACGGCGGGCGGCGGACCACGGCGACTGTCGCTCGGGCCAGGGCTCCTCTGCACGGCGGCCTTTGGAGGCGTGTTCTTCCTCGCGGTGCTCCCGCACCTCGGGGTGATTCTCGTAGCGTTCTCCAACGACTGGCACGCCACGGTGGTGCCGGACGCGCTCACCCTGGAGAACTTCCGGCTCGCGCTGGGGCACGACCTCACCGTGCCGGCGATTGCGAACAGCCTCCGCTTTGCGGCGATCTCGACGGTGATTGACCTGATCCTCGGGGTGGCGATCGCGTACGTGGTGGTGCGATCGCGGATCCCGGGGCGGCAGGTGCTCGATTTCCTCGCGATGCTGCCGCTGGCGGTGCCCGGCTTGGTTCTCGCCTTCGGGTACCTCGCGATGGCGCAGGACGGGAAGCTGTTTGGCTTTCTCAATCCCACCCGTGACCCGACGATCCTCCTGATCATCGCCTATTCCGTGCGGCGACTCCCGTACGTCGTCCGCTCGGCGGCGGCCGGCTTCCAGCAGACCAGCGAGACCCTGGAGGAAGCGGCCCAGAATCTCGGCAGCCCTCCCCTGAAAGCGATGATCCGCATCACGCTTCCGCTGATCACGGCCAATCTCATTGCCGGCGGATTGCTCGCCTTCTCCTTCGCGATGCTGGAGGTCAGTGACTCCCTTATTCTCGCGCAAAAGCAGGCGTTCTACCCAATCACGAAGGCGATCCTCGAACTCTTCCAACTCCTCGGCGACGGCAAGTTCATCGCGAGCGCCCTCGGCGTCTGGGCCATGCTCTTCCTCGGCGTCACGATCGTCAGCCTCAGCCTCCTGCTCGGAAAGCGCCTTGGGGCGATCTTCCGGGTCTAGCCGGGGACGCGCCGCATGCCGCGCCTGCTGCTCGTCTCGCTGGTCTGGGCGCTGTCGTTCGGGCTGATCAAGCAGGAATTGGCCGGGCTCGACCCGGTGGCCGTCGCCACGCTGCGCCTCGCGCTCGCCGCCGTGCTGTTCACGCCGTGGCTGCGCTGGCCGGCGGCGGGGGCCGGTGCCGCAGGAACGTTCATCGCGATCGGGGCCGTCCAGTTCGGCGTCATGTACGCAACGTACCTCGCGGCGTTCCGCCACCTCGCGGCCCATGAGGTGGCGCTCCTGACCGTGCTCACCCCGCTTTACCTCGCCCTGATTGAGAGCGCAGTCGACCGGCGGTGGCGGCTGCGTTGGATTGCCGCCGCGCTCCTCGCCGTCGCGGGCGCGGCGGTGGCGATCTGGAGCGACCGACCGCTGGGGACGAAGCTGACCGGACTGGTGCTGGTCCAAGCCTCCAACCTCTGCTTCGCGCTTGGCCAGGTGGCGTACCGCCGGGCCTTTCCCCGGTTCGCCGGCACGGTGACGGACCGGAACGCCTTCGCGTGGCTGATGCTCGGCGGCCTGCTCGCGACCGCCCTGTTGTCCGGGGTCACGACGGACTGGTCAGCGTTCTCGCCGACGCTCCGGCAGTTCGGCGTGATTGGCTATCTTGGGGCGGTCGCGACCGCGCTCGGCTTCTTTCTCTGGGCGCAGGGATCGGTGCAGGTCAACGCCGGCGTGCTTGCGGCCTTCAACAACGCGAAGGTCCCGTTGGGCGTGGCCTGTTCCCTCGTGGTCTTTGGCGAAAGTGCCTCGCTCGGGCAACTCGCGCTCAGCTTCGTGCTCCTCGCGGGCGCGGTGGCGCTGGCGGCCGCCGGAGCGCGGCGCGACGACGCAGCGGGATCCGGCGACCGGACGCGGCGTGGAGGGCGCTGACGCCTCGCACCGGAGGCGCAGCCGCATCGACTACTCCAGACCGAGACGCCGCAGCACCTCCGGCGGCGGGCCGTCGAAGGTCGCCAACGGCACGTTGCCGACATAACCTGCGTCCCGGGCACCCTCGGGGGTGGTGAAGAAACCGCTGGCAGTCAGATCGCGGAAACGGCGGAAGAAGTGGGATGGCTCGTGCAGCGGCGAGTCCGCCGGCGCGACACGGCAGATGTCGTCACAGATCGCCGTCTTCTGAGCGAGGGAGAGCTCGACGAAGCCCCGCTGGAAGCGACGCTGGCTCTCGCCGTCGATCCACTCAAGACCGCCGAGGATGCGGGGGCGATCGGCGGCTTGGGCGGGGTACGGGGCGCTGATCCACTCGTCGATGAAATCCTGCACCTTGAGGTCGCCGGCGCTCGGGACGGAGCCCTCCCCCGGGATGATCACATCGCACAGCGCGGTCGCGGTCCGGCGCTGGTGGTCGTTGAACGACAGCGGCCAGAGTTCGCCGGGTTGGTAGGAACGCACCAGGTCGGGATCCGACCCGTAGCCCCGGGCGGCGGGCCGAGCCTCACCCTGCGCGAGGGCGGCCCGTTCCGTCACCATCAGGGCGGCCGTGCCCGCCATCATCCACTTCAGAGCAGCGCGCCGGTCGAGGCGGCCGGAGTCAGGACCATTCATGTCAAAGGTTCCCCTTTCGCATTTCCTCAAGCATGTAATCGGCCGCCCGCCAGGCCAGCGCCATGATCGTGAGCGTCGGGTTCTTGTCCGCGTTCGAGCAGAACGGGGCTCCATCGGTGAGGAAGAGATTCGGCACGTCCCAGGTCTGGCACCACTGGTTCGTGACCGACTTCCGGCGATCGCTGCCCATGATGGCTCCGCCCACCTCGTGGATGATGCTGCCGGGCGCCTCGATGGCGGCCGCGCCGTCCTTGGACGGCTGCCGGGTCAGGCGGCCGCCGAGCGCGCTGATCAGGTCCGCGAACGTGCGCTCCATGTGCTGGGCCTGCTTCAACTCGTGCTCGGACCACTTCCAGTGGAAGCGCAGGACGGGCACGCCCCACTTGTCCTTGACGACCGGGTCGAGGTCACAGAACGAATCCTCGTTCGGAATCATTTCCCCGCGGCCGGCGAACCCGACGAACGAACCGTAGTAGCGGCGGACGTCCTCCTTGAAGCGCTTGCCGTAGGAGCCGCCGGTGAGCCACTCCAACCCGTCGAACATTGGGGCGGCCGGGAGGTGGCGACCGGTCTGGAACTCGACGTGATAGCCGCGGGCGAAGTCGAGCTTCCCGGCGTGCTGCTCCTGATAGAGCCACCACGGGACGTAGACGTGGCCGCCACCGGCGCCGTCCTCATTGTGCAGCGGCAGGCCCTCGAGCGCCGGGATCTGGCCGCCGAGGCGGCCGCCCACCGTATCCATGATGTACTTACCGACGCGACCGCTGGAATTCGCGACCCCGCTCGGGTAGCGGGGCGAGCGCGAGTTCAGGAGCACGCGCACCGACTCACAGGCACTGGCCGCGAGGACCACCACGCGGGCCCGGACCTCGAGTTCGCGGTTCCGGCGACGATCGATAAAACGCACGCCCTGCGCCTTGCCGGCGTCGTCCATCAACACCTCCCGCGCCATCGCGTCGGGAAGAATGTCGAGATTGCCGGAGGCGAGGGCCGGCGGGAGATGCACCGTGGTCGACTGGTAATTCGCCCGGGTCGAGCAACCACGGACGCAGTTCGTGGCCCAGAAGCAGGCGGCCCGCTCGTCCATGGACTTCGCCAGGATCCGTTGGGCCCGCGGGTTGTTGGGATGCAGTCGGGCGGGAATCGTCTTCGAATCCTGCCGCACGCTGAGCACGGCGCGGTGAATCGGGATGACCGGCAGACCCAGCTTCTTCGCGTGCTTCCGCGTGTACTGTTCGCCGGCCCGGGCCTTGGGCGGAGGCAACAGCACGCCGGGCGAGGAGTTCGGCGTGTTCTCCAACCCTTCGTTGGATCCGTACACGCCGATCAGCATCTCCACCCGATCGTAGTACTCCGCGAGATCCTCGTAGTTGAGCGGCCAGTCGAAGCCCAACCCATCGCGGCTGTACGGCTTGAAGTCATACGGACCATTGCGCAGCGAGATGCGACCCCAGTGATTGGTGCGACCTCCCATCATCCGCGCGCGCCACCATTCGAAACGCCGAGCCGGATCCTTGGAAGCCAAGGTGTAAGGTTCACCCTCGATCTTCCATCCGCCATCCACCGTCGCATCGTAGAACCCAAAGAACTTGTCGGGCGTGCTCGCCCCGCGCAGGGGCGCCCGGGAATGATCCTGAAACATCGGGGTCTCGCTCTGGGGATCGTAGTAACGGCCCGCCTCGAGCATCAGGACCTTCACGCCCTCCATCGCGAGCGTGTAGGCCGTCTGCCCGCCCGCGGCACCCGATCCGACCACGATCACATCATACTGGGACTGAAGCTGTTCCGGGGAGATATAGGGCATGGAGGGAGAAAGGATAAGAAAGAGGGTTGCAACGACCCGGAAATCGACCGAAACAGAGAGGACGCCACAAGTCCAGCGCCCTGTGGTGTCGAGGCCGGGGTCTCCCGCCAAGTCTATGTGACTGCGGGGGTTTCAGGTCCGTTTGGGATGCGCTGATGCGTTTCCCGCCCTTTTCGACATGTCCAAAGCCACACCTCCTCAGTCCCCTGAGGTCCCCTTGGTGCGTCGTTCCGGATCCGGACCTTCCGGCGTTCTGGTGATCGATGACGAAGCGCTGATCTGCAATCTGGTGAGCTGAGAGGGCGGCGAGTGCGAGATCATCCGCCAAGGGGCGCCGGACGGGCTCCTCCATCATGGCGAGCATTACGGCGAGGCGGAACTCCTGTCCGCCCGGCCGTTCTCCGTCGACATCCTCACCCGGAGACCCACCCGGATCCTCGTGGTTCCCCGCAGCGAGTTCCTCCGCTTCGTCACGCACAACCACGGCGTCGCCATGTCCCTCGAGCGGCTCGCGTCGCAGCGCCTCAAGCGACCGGTGTTTCCGGTGGCCTGAGCGCCTCACCGCTCCGGAGTTGCCTCGCCGGGCAATTCCCATTCGGTTGGTCCTTCATGCCTGATCCGACCGCCGTCCACTCCATGTTCGCCCGCATCGCGCGGCGGTACGACTTGGCGAACCGACTCCTCAGTGGCGGCGTGGACGTCTGGTGGCGCCGGCGGCTCGTCCGCGCCGTGGCTCACACCCATCCGCAGAGCGTGCTCGATCTCGCCACCGGGAGCGGCGATGTCGCCTTCGCCCTGAGCCGCAGGCTGCCAGCGTCGACCGCGATCATCGGCATGGACTTCTGCCAGCCCATGCTCGACGAGGCGGAGATCAAGAAGTCAACCGCCGGCGGCGCCTACGCCAACGTCGCCTTCCAACAGGGCGATGGACTCGCCCTTCCCCTCGAGACAGCGCGCTTCGATGCGCTCACGATCGCCTTCGGCCTCCGCAACATGGCGGACCGCGCGCGCGCCCTCGCTGAGATGCGTCGCGTCCTCAAGCCGAACGGACACCTCTTCATCCTCGAATTCTCGCAGCCCTACCGCTGGTTCCGGCCCGTCTACTCGCTGTACCTCCGCCACCTCCTGCCACGCCTCGCCGCCCTTGTCACCGGCGATCGCCACGCCTACGATTACCTCGGCGTCTCCGTGGAAGGATTCCCTCCCTGCCCCGCCCTGACGAACGAGCTCCGTACCGCCGGCTTCCGTCGGGTCACGGCCCATCGTCTGACGCTCGGGATCGTCGCCCTCCACCACGCCACGGACTCCGGAAACGCCCAAGCCGCCGCGGCCTAGGCTCGCGCGCCGGGGTCTCCTCGTTCTCCACTCAGGCGAACGACTTGCCGCACCCGCAGGTGCTCTGGGCATTGGGATTTCGAATCTCGAACCCCTTGCCCTGCAGGCCGTCGTCAAAATCGACGCTTGATCCGCTCAGATAGGCCAGACTGGTGGAATCCATGAGGATCGATACGCCCTCGCTGACCAGCACCTGATCGTCCGCCTTGGGGAGGTCGAACGACATCCCATACTGAAAACCGGAACATCCTCCCGACTCCACGAAAACCCGCAGCAATCGCCCCTCCCCGGCGCCCTGCTCGGCTTGGAGCACGCGGACCTGCGCAGCCGCCCTTGGAGTCAGCGAAATCATGCCTCACCGCTACGCCTCACCCGCCCGCTGTCAACCCGGACCGCGCATGAAGCAGATTCCGTGCTAGGAAGGCTTTCTCCGCTTGCCTCACTTCCTTCCGCCGATTGTTCTACCCTCGAATGTCCCGCGCCCCCTGTCGCCCATCGTCCTTGAGGGGACCGACCTACACCGCCGCCACCGGCGCGCGGTGAACCGCCCATGGCCGGCACCGGATTCAGTCAAGACTTGCGCCAGCGCCAGGCCCAGTCGCTGGTCCTGGCCCCCCAACTGCGGCATTCGCTGAAGATCCTGCAGGTTGCAGCCCTCGACCTGCGCTCGGTCATCCAGGAGGAACTCCAGGCCAATCCCACGCTGGAGGAACTCCCGATGGAGGGACCCAGCCTCGACGGGGAACCCGCCGAGTCGGGCGGGGACGAGGGACTGGAACCGGAGGAACGTGAGCCGCTCGGGCCGTCCGACTCCAACGAAACCGGGCGCGAACCGATGGATTTTTCGAAGGAATTCGAGATCCTCACCAAGCTGGATGAGGACTGGCGCACGCACCTGAACCAAGCGGGCGGACAGCCCTACACCGGCGAGGACGCCGAGCGCCGACAGCACTTCTTTGACTCCCTCGTCTCGGAGACGTCCCTCCAGGAGCACTTGATGCGGCAGGCCAAGATGGCCGACCTCTCGCCCACCGCCCTGCGGGCGATGGAGCACCTCGTGGGCAGCCTCGATGACCGCGGCTTCCTGACCCAATCCCCCTCCGACGTCGCGCTCCAGGCGCTCCTCCCGCTCGACGACGTCCAAACCGCCTTGCGCGTGCTCCGGGGCTTCGAGCCCGCTGGGATCGGCGCCACCGATCTCACCGAGTGCCTGCTCCTGCAATTGCAGGCCAAGGGCCGTTCGGACTCGCTCGCGGCCCGCATCATCCGCGATCACTTCAACCTGTTGACCCGGCGCCGGATCCCCGACATCGCCCGCAAGCTGGGCGTGCACACGGACGACGTGCAGGAGGTGATTGAGGAGGTCGGGATGCTCGACCCCGCCCCCGGTCGCCGCTTCGCCGAGGACACCAACCGGGTCGTCGCGCCCGACGTGACGGTGGAGGAGGATCGGGGCGAGTGGAAGATCACCCTGAACAGCGACTACATTCCCCGCCTGCGTCTCTCCAGCACGTACAAGGAGATGATCGCCAAGGGGAGTCTTTCGCGGTCGGAGCGCGACTACATCCGCGAACAGATGCGCTCCGGCAAGTTCCTGATCAACTCGATCGAGCAGCGGCAGCAGACGATTGAACGCATCACCCGCGAGATCGTCCGGGTGCAGGAGGAGTTCTTCCGCGAGGGTGTCGCGAAACTGCGGCCGCTGACCATGACCCAGATCGCGGACGCCGTGGGGGTCCATGAAACCACCGTGAGCCGGGCGATCGCCAACAAGTTCATCCAGACGCCGCACGGCGTGTTCGAGATGAAGTTCTTCTTCACCCCGGGCTACCAGTCACAGGCCGGCGAATCCGTCTCGAACACCAGCGTGAAGGAAATGATCGGGGAACTGATCGAGTTGGAGGACCGAAGCCACCCGCTGAGCGACCAGGAACTCGTCGCCAAGCTGCAGGATAAGGGAATCAAGATCGCGCGGCGCACGGTCGCGAAGTACCGCGAGGAACTGGGGTTGCTGCCCAGCACCCTGCGCCGCGACTACACCTGAAGGTTCAGGCCGAGGCGGGACGCGCCGGCGATTCCGCCAGTGCCAGCCCCGGATGGATGCTCAGTTCGGGCAGCGGTGAGGGTCGGGCTTCCGGATCGCACGCTGCCGCAAAGGCAATCATCCCGGCGTTGTCACCGGTATGCTCAGGTCGCGCCGTCAGCAGCGGCACGCCGTGCCGCCGGGCCAGGTCGGCGAACGCCGCACGCAGACGGCGGTTGTTTGCGACGCCACCCGACAGACCGAGGCTCCGAAACTCGCCCGCCGCCAGCGCGGCCTCCGTCTTGCGCACCAGCGCACCGATGACCGCCTCCTGGTAGCTCGCGCAAAGGTCACCGCGCCGCGCCTCGATTTCACCCGGGGCCATCCGCTCCAGACGGTACCGCAGGCTCGTCTTCAAGCCGGAGAAGCTGAATTCCAGTTCGCTCCGGGCGCCTAGTCCGCGCGGGAAATCGAACGCCGCCGGGTTGCCTCGCTGGGCCTCACGTTCCACCAACGGGCCGCCCGGATACCCGAGGCCAAGGAGCTTGGCACCCTTGTCCAGCGCCTCACCCGCGGCATCGTCGCGGGTACCCGCGATCTCCTCGATCCGCCGGTCCGCTCTGATCCGCAGAAGCAGGGTGTTGCCACCGGACACGATCAGTCCGAGGTGCGGGGCGAGGCCGCGCCAGCGCGCCTCGAAGGTCTCCGGGGCCGCCGCGTGCTCCGGGATGAAGGGAGAATAAGCGTGGGCGCGCAGGTGGTTGACCCCCACGAGGGGACAGCGCCACGCGAACGCCAGCGCCTTCGCCGCCGCCACGCCGATGGCCAGACAACCCGCAAGACCCGGGCCATGGGTCACCGCCACCTGGGTTACCGCCCGAAATCCATCCGACGCCTTCCCCGCTTCGCGCAGGAGGGGTGCCACCCAGCGCAGATGCTCGCGCGTCGCGAGGTCCGGGACCACGCCGCCGTAACCCGCGTGGAGCGCGACTTGGCTCCGGATCCACTCGCCGGCCAGGCCCCGGGCCGGATCGAACAGCGCCACCGCCGTCTCGTCGCAGGAGCTTTCGAGCGCCAGAATCACCGCGCCCCCCCCCGCCCGGCTGCCGGGGGCTGCCGCCGATCCCACGCGAGCAACCCGTCCATCACCTCCCGGGCGGTCGCGAGTTGACGATCCTCGACCGGGTCGAAGCCGAACCGTTCCCGAAAGTCCGCCGGATCGCTCACGTCACTGCGACTCCGCTGCAGCCGGAGTCGCGCATCCTCCTCGGGCGTCATCACGACCTCCACCTGCGGCTCGATCCCGCGCTCGTGGATGGTCACGCCGCTCGGCGTGTAGTAGCGCGCCGTGGTCAAGCGAACGGCTTCACCGTTCTTCAACGGAAAGATCGATTGCACCGATCCCTTGCCGAACGAGCGCTCGCCGACCAGCACCGCCCGGCCGGTGTCCTTGAGGGCTCCCGACACGATCTCCGCCGCGCTGGCCGTTCCCGCGTTGATCAGCACCACCACCGGCGCGTCAAAGGGAAGTCGCCGCGAGCGGGAGCGGAACTCCTCGCGCTTCCCCGGCGCCCGGCCCTGCGTGTAGACGATTAACTCACCGGCGGGAAAAAAGGGTTCCGCCACGTCCACGGCAGCGTCGAGCAGGCCGCCCGGATTGTTGCGGAGATCGAGAATCAGGCCCTTCACCCCCTCCCGGCTCAGGCGACCAAGCGTGGCGCGGAATTCCTCGCCCGTCCGCTCGGAAAACTGCGTCAGCTGCAAATAGCCGATGCCGCCGGGGAGCACCCGCGCGTCCCGGACGCTGTCGATGCGAATGATTTCACGGGTCAGCCGGAAGTCCGCCTCGCGCTGGGTCGAGGGCCGGAAGAGCCGGACGGTGACGTCGGTCCCCGGACGGCCACGGAGGCGACTGATCACGTCGCTCATCGAGGCCTTGCCCAGTTCCTCGCCATCCACGGCCACGATCGTGTCGCCGCGCTGAATGCCGGCGCGGTCTCCCGGCGTCCCGGCGATCGGTGCGATCACGACGACCTTCTCCTTGCGCACCTCCACCTGAATGCCGATGCCGCCGAACTCGGCGTTCATGTCCTCCTCCAACTCGCGATACTCCTTTGCCTCGAGAAAGTCGGAGTGCGGATCGAGCGACGTGACCAAGCCGTGCAACGCACTCTTCGACAACGCGCCGTAGGCCGCCTTGTCGCCGTCGACGTAGTTCTCCGCCACCAACTCCATGACCTCGCGCACGTCGTTGGCGGCGCGGTCCAGCGCCCGGTTGGGCCAAAGGCCCCAGCCGGCGGCGGTCTGGATGACCGTGAATGCCACCAAGGACCCGCAGAGGGCCCCGGCAGCGAGAGGAAGCGCGCGACGCAGCATCACCCTCAAGCGTGCGGATGCGTCGCGGATTGTAAATGGGGACCGTCCTTCCCAGCCTCATTCTTCTTCCCTCCCGCAATGCCCGAGCGTACCGTCCCCTCTCCCGCGTTCCGCGAGGCGTTCGTTGCCCGCGCCGACCGGCGCGGAGCGGTGCGATTCGATCACTTCGTCGCCCTCGCTCTCTACGATCCGCGCTGCGGTTACTACGCGGCCAACCGCCGGCGGGTGGGGCGCGAACCGGGCACCGACTTCTTTACCAACACATCGTCCGGCCCCCTCTTTGGCGAATTGATCGCAGCGGCCTGCACCGAGGTGCTCGGACGCGATCCTGGCTCTTTCACCTTCGTCGAAATCGGTGCTGAACCCGGCCGTTCGATTCTCCGCGACGTCTCGCATCCTTTCCGCTCCAGCGAGGCGCGCTCATTGGGCGCTTCGCTCGACCTGACCGGCGAGTTGATTGTTTTCTCAAACGAGTTGCTCGACGCGCAGCCGTTCCGGCGTTTCGTGGTGCGGGAGGGTGGCTGGATCGAGCGCGGCGTCGGCCTCGACGGCGATCAGTTGACGGAGGTCGACTGGGGGGAGGCGGTGGAGCCGTGGCTGCCTCCGCCTGGGCCGGAGGGCAGTCAGTTTGATGCGCCGCGGGCGGCGGCGGAACTCGTCGCGAGGCTCGGGCGAAGTCCGTGGCAAGGCCTCTTCATCGCGGTCGATTACGGCAAGTCGTTCCGGCAGTTGGCGGACGACACCCCGGCCGGCACCGCACGGGCCTATTGGCGCCATGCGCAGCACAACGATCTCCTCGATCGACCGGGAGAGCAGGATCTGACCGTGCACGTCTGCTGGGACTGGATCGAGGAGGCCTTGGTCGCGAATGGGTTTACCACCCCACGGCTTGAGTCGCAGGAATCCTTCCTCATGCACCATGCCGGGACCGTGATCGAACGGGTGCTGCGCGATGACGGCGGGCGGCGCGGGCCACGCAGCCGGGCGCTCCTGCAGTTGCTCCACCCCGGAAACATGGGTCAGGCCTTTCAGGTCATGTGGGCGCGGCGCAGCACAGATTGCCCTTGCACCGCCCCGGAGGCCCCCCGTAGTCTGACCGTTTAACCCATTCCATCATGGCCCGCATCTGTGCAATCACTGGCAAGCGTCCCGTCAAAGGCTCCCGCATCAACCGCAAGGGGCAGAGCAAGAAGAGCGGGGGCATCGGCACGCACGTCACCAGCATCACGCCGCGCAAGTTCCGTCCGAACCTGCAGCGCATCCGCATCCGCACCGCGAACGGCGGCACGAAGCGCGTCCTCGTCTCGGTCAAGGCCATCAAGGCCGGCCTCGTCGAGAAGGTCTGATCCTTCCCCGGACACCCTCCCCTTCCACCAGCCCGCGCCTGCCGCGGGCTTTTTTGTGCCCGGATCCTTCCGGAATCGGCGCGGACCAAGGGCCGTGAATCGCCGGGGGGCTGACGCGCGTCGCGGTTACCCCCCGCAGCCTCCACCGTTTGACGACTACCGCTCCTGATTCCGGATGCCGTTCCCGTTTCCGGGTGATGCGCCTCGTTCGGCGACCGCAGATGCCCCGGCTACCGTGCCTAGAGGGCGCGGAACACGATGGCCGCGTTCTGCCCGCCGAAGCCGAGATTATTGCTCAGCACCACGCGGGCCGGGAGAGCGCGGGCTTGGTTGGGAACGTAGTCGAGGTCGCACTCCGGATCCGGTTCGTGCAGATTGATGGTCGGCGCGACCATGCCGGACTGGATCGTCTTGACGGAAATGATGCTCTCGATCCCGCCGGCGGCGCCGAGCAGGTGTCCGGTCATCGACTTGGTCGAACTGACCGCCAAACGGCGGGCACGGTCGCCGAAGACCCGCTTGATCGCGAGGGTCTCAAACTTGTCGTTGTAGGGCGTGCTGGTGCCGTGGGCATTCACGTAGTCCACGTCCGTCGGCGCCACGGCCGCGGAGGCCAGCGCACGGCGCATCGCCATGGACAGCCCCTTCCCTTCCGGGTCCGGCTGCGTGATGTGGAACGCGTCGGCCGTGGCGGCGTAGCCCGACAGTTCACAGTAAATCCGCGCCCCGCGGGCCCGGGCGTGCGCCAAGGATTCCAGGACGAGCACGCCGGCGCCTTCACCCATGATGAAACCGTCGCGGCCCAGCGCAAACGGGCGACACGCGGTGGCCGGATCGTCGTTGCGCGTGCTCATCGCCTTCATCGAGCAGAAACTCGCGTAGGCGAACGGAGTGATCGCCGCCTCCGCGCCGCCCGCCACCATGACGTCCGCATCGCGGCGGCGGATCATCTGCATCGCCTCACCCAGCGCGTGCGTCGCCGTCGCGCAGGCCGAAACCACCCCGAAGTTGGGGCCGCGCGCTCCCAGCGCAATCGCCACCAGCCCCGAACACATGTTTCCAATCAGCGCGGGAATCGTGAAGGGGGAGACCTTGCGCGGACCACCCTCCATCAGACGCTTGTGCTGGGTCTCGAACGTCGCCATGCCACCGATGCCCGACCCGATCACGACGCCAATCCGATCCGGATCGACGCGCTCCGGGGTCAATCCCGAGTCGGCATACGCCTGCTTCGCCGCCACGAAACCGAAGTGCGTGTAGCGATCGTTGCGCCGGACCTCCTTCGGATCCATATGGTCGTCCGGGTTCCAGTTGCGCACCTCGGCCCCGATCTGACTGGAATACAGGGAGGCATCGAACTGCGTGATCCGGTCGATCCCGTTGCGGCCGGCGAGCAATGCGGCCCAGAAGGCATCGACCGTCTGCCCGAGACCATGAACGACGCCGAGGCCCGTGACGACGACGCGCTGGGAATCTGGAAGCGAGGACATGGGACCGGGAACAGGAGCGAATTTCAGGAAGCGACGCAACTGCGGCGCGGGGAACGAAAAAGGCGCCCGGCCGCGGAGCGACAGGACGCCTTGGAAATCCGGGGGCGCAGCTTACTTGGCTGCCGCCTTCGCCTTGATGTACTCGATCACCTGACCGACGCTCTGGAGCTTCTCCGCGTCGGACTCCGGGATCTCTCCCTTGATCTCGTCCTTGAACTCCTCCTCGAAGGCCATGATGAGCTCGACCGTGTCGAGCGAGTCCGCACCGAGATCGTCGAGGAACGAGGCTTGGGGCGTGATCTGCTCCTCGTTGACGTTCAGCTGGTTGACGATGATCTCTTTGACGCGCTGTTCGATGGTTTTTTGGTCGGCCATGGGGAGAAGCGTGAATCCGGAGGCTTCACATCGCCATCCCGCCGTCAACGGTAAAAACTTGACCCGTAATGTAACCGGCTTCCTCGGAACAGAGGAAGGCTGCCATCGCCGCAACGTCCGCCGCCTCGCCGAAGCGCTGCATGGGGATGACTGACTGGGCGGCCTTCTGGACGTCCTCGGACAGGACGGCGGTCATGTCCGTGCGGATGAACCCCGGCGCCACCACGTTCGCCGTCACGTTCCGGCGCGCGAACTCCTTCGCCACCGACTTCGTGAAGGCGATCATGCCGCCCTTGGCCGCGGCGTAGTTCGCCTGGCCGGCGTTGCCCACCAGCCCGACCACCGAGGCGATGCTCACGATGCGGCCATAGCGGGCCCGGCACATCGGCCAGCCGATCGCCTTCGTCCAGTGAAAGCAGCTGGTCAGGTTGGTCTGAATCACCGCATTCCAATCCTCCTCCGACATCCGCGCCAAGAGGCCGTCGCGGGTGATGCCCGCGTTGTTCACGAGGATGTCGATCTTCCCCTCCTCCGCGAGCAGGAGCGCGGCGGCCTTGGCCACCGCCTGGCCGTCCGCCACGTCCACGGCGAGCGCCCGCGCCGCGCCCCCGGCCGCCGTGATGGCCGAGGCCACCGCGCCGCAGGACGATTCCGACTTGGAGACGCAGATGACCTTCACGCCGTGGCGGCCAAGCGTCTCGGCGATGGCTTTTCCGATGCCGCGGCCGGCACCGGTGACGACGGCGGTACGTTGATTGAAGGTCATGGGCATAAAGGGAAAGGAGTGATGAACGGGGAAATTCGCCGCGCCGCAGAGCGCCGAAAGGGCGGGCTTCAGTAGACGTCGCGCTGGTAGCGCTTGTCCTTCTTCATCTGCTTGACGTAGTCCGCCGCCTGCTCCGGCGACATCCCGCCTTGCGCGGCAATGATTTCGTGCAGGGCGAGGTCCACGTCCTTGGCCATCCGCTTGGCATCGCCGCAGACGAAGAACGCCGCGCCACCGCGGATCCAACTCCACAGCTCCGCCGCCTGCTCACGCATCCGGTCCTGCACGTAAACTTTGGCGGCTTGGTCGCGCGACCACGCCAGATCGAGGCGCTGCAGCTTGCCGCGCGCCTGCCAGTCGGCCCACTCCTCCTCGTACAGAAAATCCGTCGCCCGACGCTGGTCGCCGAAGAAAAGCCAGTTCCGCCCCGTCGCTCCGCTCGCCGCACGATCCTGCACGAAGGCGCGGAAGGGCGCGATCCCGGTGCCCGGGCCCACCATGATGCAGTCGCGCGCCCCGTCCTCCGGGGGACCGAAGTGCGAGTGCGACACGAACACCGGGGTCGGTGTCTCGCCAGCAACCACACGGTCGGCGAGGAACGTCGAACACACGCCGTGGCGCTCGCGGCCGTTCGTACGGTAGCGGACGATCGCCACGGTCAGGTGGATCTCCTCAGGATACAGGCGCGGTGACGAGGCAATGGAGTAGAGCCGCGGCATGAGCTTGCGGAGGTGGTCGACCAGTTCCTGCGGCGTCAGTCGGGCGCTGGGAAACTCCGCCAGAAGATCCGCGTACTCGTGCTCCCCCAGGAACGCCTCCAAGGCCTCCTTGGCCTCCGGCACCAACAGGGCCGCCAGCCGCGCTTTCTCCGCCGGGTCCGTCGCCCGGCCCGCCAGCGTCTCCACGATCTTCCGCGTCGGACCAGCAAGCGCGAGTCGGCGGGTCAGCGCCTCCCGCAACGCCATCGGCGCCGCCGCCTTCGGCAGCAGCACGGGCTCCTCGCCCGTGACACCGAGGTGGGAAAGGATCTCCGCCACGTCCTGGGACCGACTCGTCGCGAAGATGCCGAGCGAGTCGCCCGCCTTGTACGAGAGCCCGCTGCCCGCCAGGCCCACCACGAAGTGCCGGGTCTCCTTGCCGGATCCAGCACCACTCAGGAGACGGTTCTCCGACACGAGAGCCGGAAAAGGATGGTCCTTGCCAAAAGCGGAGGGGACGGCGGGGCCGGACATGACGGGCCGAGTCAGCGGGGGTCCGGAACGCCGCGCAAGGTCGTTTTTCGTCGCCCGCGCAAGGGTGACCTGAGGGCGGTCGGGGGGTGGACCGGACCCCGCCATTGACAACTCCGGTCCCCCGACCGTCGTTTCCCGCATGTCCTCGCCGTCATCGGAACGCCTTCTCGTCGCCCTGTCCGGCGGCGTGGACAGCGCCGTCGCCGCCCTCCTGCTTAAGCGGCAGGGCTTCGACGTGGCCGCGGCGTACATGAAAAACTGGATCAACGAGGACGGCATCATCGGGGACTGCCCTTGGGAACAGGACATCGCGGACGCCCGGGCCGTGGCCGAGCGGATTGGGATCGACTTTCAGGTGGTCAACCTGATGCGCGATTACCGCTCGCACGTGGTCGACTACCTGCTCGACGAGTATGCCCGCGGACTCACGCCGAACCCGGACGTGATGTGCAATCGGGAGATCAAATTCGGCGTCTTCCGGCGCTGGGCGAAGGACCACGGCTTCGCGGCCGTCGCCACCGGCCACTACGCGCAGCGCCGCGCCTCCGCTGAGCGGGGCTGGGAGTTGTGGGAGGGGGCCGACCCAAACAAGGACCAGTCCTACTTCCTTGCCCTGTTGTCGCAGGAACAACTCGGCGACGCGCGCTTTCCCATCGGGCACCTCGAAAAACCCGCGCTCCGCGGCCTCGCCCGCGAGGCGGGCCTGCCCAACGCGGACAAGAAGGACAGCCAAGGCATCTGCTTCATTGGGCAGGTCCGCATGCAGGACTTTCTCCGGGCCTACGTGCCGGACCGTCCCGGCCCGATCGTTCGGGCGGAGGATGGACGCCGACTCGGGACCCACCTCGGGCTGCACTACTACACGCTCGGGCAGCGTCGCGGGATCCGGATCCCGTCGAACACCGACGGGAAAGCCTACGTGGTCGTCGGCAAACGCGCCGAGGATCACGCGCTGCTCGTCGCTTTCGAGGATCCCGAGGCCCCGGGGCTCTTCACCGACCGGGTGCGCGTCCGGAACCTCCAGTGGCTGGGTCCGGCCCCGACCGCACCACTCGCCTTGGAAGGGCGCGTGCGGTACCGCGATCCCCGGGTGGCGTTGCAGGTGACTCCGGAATCGGGAGGGTTCGGCGAAGTGCGTTTCGATCGGCCGCAGCGCGGCCTCGCCCGGGGTCAGGTCCTCGCCCTCTACCAAGGGCAAAGGCTGGTCGGCGGCGGCATCTACTCCTAAGCCGTCAACCGGCAGTCGGAGGCGGAGTGGCGAGGCGAGCGGACGAGCGCATTTCAGCGGCGACAGACCGAGGCAGACACGGAGGGTGCTTCGACGGGAGAGCGCCTCTGAGGGGTGCCACCCGATCGCCTCGCTGTGACCCGATCGACCGCAGGCTTACGGCTCAGGCGGCGGGGAAGACACTTTCCGCTGGCGCTCCCGCAGGTTCGACACACGCTGCGGATTCCCATGATTGCCCGGATGTTCCTTCGACTCGTCGCCGGCCTCGCTTTGGCCGCGCCCACCCTCCTTTTCGCCGCATCGGCCGATGCCGGCGACACGCGACTCCTCCGCTTCCCGGCGACCAACGGGAGGGAGATCGTCTTCTCCTACGCGGGGCAGCTCTACTCCGTTCCCGTCGCCGGCGGTGTGGCCCGCCGCCTCACCGATGGCCCCGGTTACGCGATCTTCCCGCGCTTTTCGCCGGACGGCACGACGCTGGCCTTCACCGCGCAGTACGACGGCAACACCGAAGTCTATCGCATGCCCGCGGCGGGCGGAACGCCGAAGCGCCTGACTTTCTCGGCTGCGCTGTCCCGCGACGACCTCGCCGACCGCATGGGGCCGAACAACGTCGTCATGGGCTGGCGCAACACCGCACCCGAGATCGTCTTCCGCTCGCGGGCCCGCTCGTTCAACCCATTCATCGGTGAACTGCTGACCGTCGGGCCCGACGCCGAAGTGCCGACGCAACTCCCGGTCCCGCGGGGCGGCTTCGTCTCGTTCTCACCCGACGACTCCCGCATCGCCTACAACCGCATCTTCCGCGAGTTCCGCACGTGGAAGAACTACCGGGGCGGCATGGCCGACGACATCTGGATCTACGACCTCAAGTCCGGGGCCCTAGAGAACATCACGCAGAACGACGCCCAAGACATCTTTCCGATGTGGGCGCCGAACAACCGCATCTACTTCGTCTCCGAGCGCACCGGCCGCGGCAACCTCTTCGTGTATGACCTCGCGACCAAGACCACCCGGCAACTCACCCAGTTCACTGCGTTCGACGTGAAATTCCCGTCGCTCGGTCCCGGCACCATCGTCTTTGAGCAGGCCGGTCAGCTGTGGCAGCTCGACCTCAAGAGCGAGCGCGCCGCCGCGGTCCCAATCCTCGTGCAAGAGGATCTCGTCACGCGGCGCCCCTCGCTCCAATCCGTCGCCCGCTGGGTCCAGAGCGTGGACCTCTCGCCCGACGGCCAGCGGGCCACCGTCGTGGCGCGCGGCGATGTGTTCACCGTCCCGGCGAAGAACGGACCCACCCGCAATCTCACCCAGACGCCGGGCATCCACGAGCGCAGCGCGACGTGGTCGCCGGATGGTCGCTGGGTGGCCTACTTGTCGGACGCCTCCGGGGAGTTCGAACTCTACGTGCAGGCGCAGGACGGCAGGACCCCGGCGACGAAGCTCACGAGCGACGCCGACACCTACTACTTCCTGCCCCGGTGGTCGCCGGATTCCAAGCAACTGGCGTGGGCCGACCGCCTCTCGCGCCTGCGCGTCATCGACGTCGACTCAAAGCAGGTCACATCCGTCGCCACCAATCCATCCGGGCTCATCCGCGACTTCGCGTGGTCGCCCGACTCGCAGTGGATCACCTGGACGCGCGAGCACCTGCAGACGCCCTCCCAGGTCATGATCACCCACGTCGCGAAGGGCGACACGGTCGCCGTCACCGACGGTTGGTACGATGCGAACAGCCCGCGCTTTTCCGACGACGGCAAGTGGCTCACGTTCGCCTCGGGGCGCGACTTCAACCCGATCTACTCGGACACCGAGTGGAATCACGCTTACCAGAACATGGAGCGCATCTACCTGGTCGCGCTGGCCAAATCCACCCCGTCGCCCTTTGCGCCGCGCAGCGATGAGGTCTCGGTGAGCGCCGCGCCAGCTCCGGGCAAGGCCGCGGACGGCGACGCGGAAAAACCGGAAAAGCCGGAGCGCAAGTCCGAAGGCGCCCCCAAGGTCCCCTCCCCGGCCCCGACCGTCATCGACTCCGAGGGCCTAGCGGAGCGCATCGTCGCGCTCCCCATCGCGCCCTCAAACTACGGCCCGGCGCGCTTGATCGGCGATCGGGTCTTCTACCGCCGTCGCCCGGGCGGCCCGGTGACGGGCGGCGGCGGTGGCGAGGGCTTCGGGGCGGGCGTTGCCTCGCGCTCCGTCGTCGCCTTCTATCACCTCAAGGACCGCAAGGAGACCGAGGTCATCAACGCCGATGTCTTCGAAATCAGCGCGAACGGAAAGCGGGCTTTGGTGCGCGTGGGACGCGATTGGTCGATCGCCGACCTTCCCGCCGGTCGCCTGGAGTTGAAACCCGAGAACCGACTCGATTTCGCAGCGGTCGAGGCGGTGGTCGATCGTCCCGCAGAGTGGGCCCAGATGTTCAACGAGAGCTGGCGGCAGATGCGTGACTTCTTCTACGCCCCGAACCTCCACGGCGTCGCCTGGCCCGAGCAGCAGCGCAAATACGCCGCGCTCCTTCCGCACGTCGCCACGCGCAACGACCTGACGTACCTCATCGGCGAGTTGATCGGCGAACTGCGCGCCGGGCACGCGTACGTCTCCGGTGGCGACCGCGTGGAGGCGCCACGCCAGCCCACCGGCCTGCTCGGCGCCCAGGTCTCCCGCGACCCTGAGTCCCGCGCGTACCGCATCGACCGGATCCTGAAGGGCCAGAACTGGCAGACCCGTACGCGCTCACCGCTCACTGAACTCGGCGTCAACGTGCGCGAGGGCGAGTTCATCCTCGCGGTCAACGGGCGCCCCGTCGCGCAGCTCGAGAACCTCTACGCCGCGCTCGTGGGCACCGTCGGACGTCAGGTCACGCTCCGGGTCAATGACCAGCCCAGGGAGGGGGGCGCCCGCGACGTCACCGTGGTGCCGATCGCCGATGAGAGTCCCCTGTACTACCATGCCTGGGTGGAGAAGAACATCGCCCACGTCACCGCCCGCAGCGACGGGAAGGTGGGTTACCTGCACATCCCCGACATGGTAGTACAGGGGCTCAACGCCTTTGTCCGCCGCTTCTACCCGCAACTCGATAAAGCAGCGCTCGTGATCGACGTCCGTGGCAACGGCGGCGGCAACGTGTCGCCGATGATCATCGAACGCCTCCGTCGCGAGGTCGCGATGATCGACCTGCGGAGGAATGGTCAGCCCGTGCCCGATCCGCGCGAGCAAGTGGTGGGGCCCAAGGTCACGTTGCTCAACGAATACTCCGCCTCCGATGGCGACCTGTTCCCGTACCGCTTCCGCGATGCCGGACTCGGGAAGCTCGTCGGCAAGCGCTCCTGGGGCGGCGTCATCGGCATCGCCGGAACCCTGCCGTTCATGGACGGAGGCGAGTTGAATCGTCCCGAGTTCGCCACCTACGCGAAGGATGGCAGCGCGTGGATCATCGAGGGACACGGCGTCGATCCGGACATCGTCGTGGACAACGACCCCGCCCGCGAATTCCGCGGCGAGGACCAGCAACTCGACAAGGCGATCGACGTGATTCTCGAGGAACTGCGCAGCCGTCCGACCTCGCTCCCCGGCCCGCCGCCCTGGCCGGTCAAGTGACCGGCCGGGCCCGGTCGCCGCGGGCCAGCCAGCGTTCGAGCTCCGCGAGCAGACGGTCGTTCTGCTCGCGGGTGCCGACGGTGATGCGGATGTATGACGGCAGGCCGTAGGAGGCCACCGGCCGGACGATCACTCCCTTCCCCTGCAACTCCGCGAAGGCGCCCGCCCCGTCGCCGACCTCCGCCAGGAGGAAGTTCGCCGCGCTCGCCACGGTCGGCACCCCCAGCCGCGCCAGACCGGCTTCAAGTTGGGCGAGCCCCGCCCGGTTGTCCCGCCGGCAGCGTTCGGCGAACGCCGTGTCGTCGAGTGCGGCGAGCGCGGCCGCCTGTCCGATGGCGTTCACGTTGAAGGGCTGCCGGACCCGGCCAAGCAATCGGACCATCTCCACCGAACCGTACCCGTAGCCCACCCGCAGCGCCGCGAGGCCATGGATCTTCGAAAAGGTCCGCAGACAAAGAATCTTCCGACCCTCCGCGATCAGCGGCCGCATATCCGGGCCGTTCTCGACGTACTCCGCATAGGCTTCATCGAAGACGAGCACCACGTGATCCGGCAGACCGCGGGCGAAGCGGACCAGATCGTCCGCGGCATTGGCGACCCCGGTGGGATTGTTCGGACTCGCCACGAACACCAGCTTGGTTCGCGGCGTGACGGCCGCCGACATCCGCTCCAGATCGTGGCCAAAATCCCGCAGCGGCACCTCCACCGCCCGCGCCGCGAAGAGCAGCGTGACCAGTTTGTAGACAATGAAGGCGGGTGCACCCATGACCACGTCATCGCCCGGGCGCAGGAACACATGGCCGAGCAACTCAAGGATCTCGTTTGAGCCGTTGCCCACGACGAACTGGTCCGGTGCCAGACTCCACTCCCGGGCCAACCGCTGCCGCAGGGCGTAGCAACCGCCATCCGGATAGAGCTGCCCCTGCTCAAGGGCGGCGTGGGCCGCCGCGAGGGCCCGCGGCGAAGGGCCGAAGGGATTCTCGTTGGACGCCAGCTTGATGATCCCGCGCGGGTCAAGACCCAGTTCGCGCGCCACGTCATCGATCGGCTTTCCCGGTTCGTACGCCGGCTGGGACAGGACCGAGGGATTGACGAGGGACGAAAGCTCCATGCGCGCAGCGAACACGAATCGACCGGCCGGCAAAAGCCCGAAATCGCTCCGTCCATGCGGCAGCGCGATCCCCCTCACGGACCACCTCAGCGTCCGCGCCTCCTCGCTCCGCCACTCAGCGGGCGCGCCCCTGACGACGCCAGAAGCCAACCGGGCGATCGCCCTCGCGATAAATCTCGCACCACAGATAGTGCGAGCGAAGCGAGCGGTCGATCGCCTCCCAACGCTCCTTGGACTCACGCTCCCGATAGAACAAAACGTAATCGATCTTCTCCGCGGCCATCCACCCGCCGGCCGCCGGGTCCTGTCCATCGAACACCGCCTCGAGACGGCGACGGCGGTGCGGCACGTCCTCCGGGAATCCGCGCCACAGCGAGGAATAGCCATCCCAGCCCAGCCACATGCCGTGGCCGGCGTGGAGCGGCAGGCTGACCAACGCCAGTTCGCCGTCGGCCCGCGGATCCTGAGCCACCACGCCGCGGGGCTCGACGCGCAGGCGCTCAAGCATGATCTTGTTCTCGCGCCGCACCGTGAGGAAGGCATCTCCCTCAAGGCGACCGGTGGAGGGAGACCGCGCATCGCGCCAGTGGATCCACAGGTCGCGCGCGTACGCACAGGGCAGCAGGCAAGCGATCAGCGCCGCGATCTTCGGCCAGCGGCGCCGCGAGGAGCAGCAGCGCGCTCGCGATCCACGGCCACGCCTTCAGGACCGTGTTGAAACGATTGTCCGAGCCGCCGTAGGAGTCGTCGACGAACACGAGTTCCACCAGCACCAGCGCGGCCGCGCCGAGGATCGAAATCCGCCGCACGGTGCGATCGCCCGAGAGGAACCCGGCCGACAGGAGCAGCAGGGTCGGTCCGAGCAGGATCAGGAAGAACAGCGGCGGTGTGCCCTCCTCCAACGGAACCCACGCGAACCGGAGCGACTGCCGCGCGGCCTCCAGGGTGAACTCGGAGAGAAAGCCCCACGCAAGGAGCCAGACGGCGAACGCTCCGGCCGCAACGGCGGCCAGCAGGGTCCGCCACGACACCCGCCCCCACTCGATCCACGCCGCGATCGCGAGCGCGTGCAACGGAAGCGCCCAGGCATTCGCGAGCACCGTCCACGTGAGGGTCGCCCCCACCAGCACCGCGTAGCGGCGCTGTCCCGAGGCCCGCCACGCTGCGCCGGCGGCGACCGCCAAGCCCAGGAGCGCGTAGCTTGAGAGCGGAGCATGAAAATCCCCGAGGAGGATCGAGTACGCGAGCGGTTCGTACGGCAGGCTCAGGCGCGGGAACGCCGCGGCGTAGGCCTGCAGCGCCGTACCCAGCGAGCCACCGTCATCGGGACGGTGCCGAAGAGGAAAATGCGCTCCCACGGCCGCTCGCCCTCGATCAACCACGGCGCGAGGAGCGTGACCCCGCTGCCGCCGATCAGCAGCGAGAGCCAGACGATGACCGTGGCCCTCGTCGGCGGTGTGAATGTGGGCAAGGCCCTCGCGGATTATCCGACGGCGTATGAGAACTTTGCCGGCGGCGCGGATGCCAAGGAGGTCTACCGCTCCATCATCGCCCCTCCGCCCGAGGACGAGAGTGGCCTCGCGATCAGCGAGGATCCCATCGTCGCCTCCCGCCGCATGTACAACCGTGCCGGGTTGGTCGTCACCGTCTCGGAGGACGGGCACGGCAATCCGGTGGTGAACGTCGGTACCTCCTCGAATCCGACCGCCTACAACAGCACCATCGCAGCCGATCTCGATCTCATCATCCCTCCGGCTGAGCGGCGCAAAGATGTCTTCGACAAGCGCGAGCAGCGCAACATGAAGATGACGACCCTTGACGTGGGTGCGCTGACCACGGCGCTGGCCTCCAACACCGCCCTTGCTTCCGCCTACAATGGGTTGATCTACATCCACGACGCGGCCGCCGGAATCCGCGGACCGGGTGACGGCGCGGGCATCCGTCTCACGAATGGTGCCACCACTCCGGCACTGACTGATGCCGATGGCCAGCCGAAGGGCTTCGCTGTGGTTTCGAACAACGCCCTCTACATCCAGGGCGACTACAATACGGCCTCCATCACCCACGGCGGCACCACCCGCAACAATCCCGCCGTCCTCATGGGTGATGCCGTAACCGTCCTGTCCGAGGGGTGGAATGACGACAACTCCGCCTTAACCGTTGATGTTCGCCGCGCTGTGCCGGCCCCAGGAAGCAGCGAAATCACCCTGAACGCCGGCATTCTCACCGGCAATACGCCCCCGGGGACATCCCCTCCCACCAACAGCGGTGGCGTGCAAAACCTGGTTCGGCTCTTGGAAGACTGGTCCGGGTACCGCGTCACCATCAGCGGGTCGATGGGACAACGCTTCGCCTCGAAGTACATGAACTCCGAGTTCCGCGGCCCATCCAATCCCCTTCCGGACGAAGACTTGGTCTACTGGATCCCGGACGAGCGGCGCCGGAACTTCGACCGTGACCTGGCGCGCCGTCCGCCCGTTTGGACTCCGACCACAACCGAGTTCAACCGGGGCGATTTCTTCACCTAGTAAGCCAGCGGTTCAGCGGACCCGCTTCAGGCGGCACCGCGCTTCACTCCCGCTCGCCGAGAATGGCCCGGACTTCACCCCGGGTCCGAGCCAACTCGACCCGACTCAGATTGTACTGGTAGATCGCTTCGTTCAGATTGTCGCTCGCGAGAGCCAGTCGGTTCTGCGCATCGACAATCTCCCGGTTGTCCGCCACGCCCTGCTCGAAGCGACGCTGGGCCAGTTGCAACTCTTCAAGCGAGAGTGCAAGGCTCTTCTCCGCCACGCCGACTTGGGCATGCCGCGAGCGCGCGTCCTGATGCGCCAGCCGCACCTCTCCGGCGATCTGCAACTCCAACTGCCGCAGCCGGAATTCCTGCGAACGCAGCAGCGATCGCGCCTGCCGCTCGCCGCTGCGTTGTCGCTGGCCGTCGAACACCGGTACCGACAGGGCCACGCCCGCCGACCATGCCACCTGATCGTCCTTCGCGAACACCTCCGTGTTCGCCAGCCCATAGTCCCCGGTCAGCGAAAGTGCGCCATACCGCTCCCAGCGCACCGCCCGCAGGCTCTCCGCGGTCTGCTCGAGTTGCCGCTGCGCCCGCAGGTAATCCGCCCGTCGCTCGAAGAGGGTTCGCTCACCCGCCGAGGCAAAGGGTGCCTCCTCGGTCCGTCGCACCGCGAAGTCAACCAGGCGCAACGGCGCACCGGCCTCGAGGTCCAACAACCGCTTCAACCGCAGTTCGCTCTCGTACACCACGGTGTCCTGCTGCAGCCGCGCCTGCTCAGCCAGGGCGAGTTGTGACTCCGCCCGGGTGATGTCGATCTGCGTCGCCACCCCCGCCGCCACCTGGTTTTGCGCCAGCGTCAGGAGTTCACGGCCCCGGCGGACATTGGCCTCCAGGACCTCGATGCGCTTCACGTTGCGAAGATGCGCAAAGAACGTCTGTGCCACCGTTGCGAGGATGGTCTGGATTGTCTGCTGCACATCCAGCCGCGCCACCTCCACTCCGACCTGTGCCGCCCGATACTGCGCAATCTGCTGCGGACTGAGGAGCGCGAGCGATGCGGTCATGCGGACATCCGACCGGTTGGACGGGTGACCGGCTGCCTTGGCCGTGGATGAAATCAGCGGGCTCTCGGACCGACGCCGCTGGACCGCCGCGCCCACCGCCGGCAGCAGGTCTGACCGCTGGACGAGGGCGACCTCCAGCGCCTGCTCGAAGCCCTCCCGGCTGAGGAGAACGTTGACGTTGACCCGCTCGACCGCCGCCAGCGCGTCCTCCAGCGCCAGCGAGCCGGGCTCCTCGGCTCGAAGGGGAACGAGCAGAATCACACCAACGAGGAGGAGCCGCGGCCAACGCATGGCCAAGGCTCCCCCTGACGGCCCGCGGGCGCAAGTCCGGTGTTCCGGCTTCCGCACGGCCAGCGACCGCTCCAGCATCACCGGTCCACGGGAGCAAACCTCGGGAGTCGGACCTTGGCGCGCGCCGGGTCCGAAGACCTCGGGCACGAGCCTCGGGAGTTGTTCTTTTCCGCCCAAGCCCTATTGTCGGGCGTTCGCATCCTGTCGACCGTCGTTCCATGCGCATCGGACTCGCCCAACTGAACACCACCGTCGGTGACCTCGCCGGCAACCGCCGCCGGATCATCGCCGCCTACGAGACGCTGGTCCGGGCTGGCGCTGAGCTCGTCGTCTTTCCCGAACTGGTCACCTGCGGCTACCCTCCCCGCGACCTGCTCTTCAAGCGCAGCTTCGTCTCCGATGTTGAGGCCTCGCTGGCGCTGATTGCGCAATCCGTCGGTCCCGTGCCGGCCCTGATCGGGACGGTCGAGCGCAACCCGTCCACTGAGGGACGGCGGTGCGTCAACGCCGCCGCCTGGTGCGTCGACGGGGCGGTGCGTGGCTCCGCCCAGAAATGCCTCCTCCCGACCTACGACGTGTTCGACGAGGACCGCTACTTTGAACCGGCAGCCACCCCGACGACCTTCACGCTCGGCCCGCGCCGAATCGGCGTCACCATCTGCGAGGACATCTGGACGGACCCGCGCTTTACGACGCGTCAGCTCTACCGGGTCGATCCCCTCCGGCACCTCGCGGGACAGCGGCTTGATCTCATGGTGAACCTCTCGGCGAGTCCGTGGCATCACGAGAAGGACGGGATCCGCCAGGCGCTGGTCACCGACGCCAGCCGACTGCTCGCGTGCCCGGTCGCCTACGTGAACGCCGTCGGCGGCAACGACGAACTGGTCTTCGACGGGCGCAGCCTCGTGGCCCATCCGGACGGCCGCATCGCGGCCGGCCTGACGGCGTTTCGCGAGGACACGCGGGTCGTGGACCTGGGGGAGTCCGCGCCGCACCTCGATCCCTCGTTCCCGTCCGGTGGCCTCGCCGACATCCACGCCGCACTCGTGCTCGGCCTGCGGGATTACGCCCACAAGAGCGGTTTCCGCCGCGCCCTCGTCGCGCTCTCCGGCGGCATCGACTCCGCCGTCGTGGCGGAGATCGCCGTCGCCGCGCTGGGCCGGGAGAACGTGATCGGCGTCTCGCTGCCCTCCGCGATTTCCTCCCAGCACTCGCGGGACGACGCCCGCATCCTCGCCGAGAACCTGGAAATCCGCTTCGAAACGATCGGCATCGCCGAGGCCGTCGGGGCCTGCGAGACGGCCCTCGGCCCAGTGTTCGCCGGGCGCCCCCGCGACGTGACGGAGGAGAACATCCAGGCCCGCATCCGCGGCGTCGTGATGATGGCGCTCTCCAACAAGTTCGGATCCCTCCTCCTGACCACCGGGAACAAGAGCGAAGTCGCCGTCGGCTACTGCACCCTCTACGGCGACATGTGCGGCGGACTCGCCGTGATCAGCGATGTCTTCAAGACTCAGGTCTACGCGCTCGCTCACTGGATCAACCGCGACCGCGAGGTCATCCCCCGCAACACCATCGAGAAACCGCCGAGCGCGGAATTGCGCCCGGGGCAAACGGATCAGGACAGCCTCCCGCCCTATGACGTGCTCGACGACATCCTCAAAGGCTACGTCGAGGAGGGACTCTCCCGCCGTGACCTCATCGAACGCGGGTTTGCGGCCGCGACCGTCGAGGACGTGGTCCGCAAGGTCGATCTCAACGAATACAAGCGGAAGCAGGCCGCGCCGGGCCTGCGGATCACCCCCCTCGCATTCGGGGTGGGGCGCCGCATTCCGATCGTGCAAAAATACGTTTCCTGAGTCCGTTTGAGTGTCGACATGACGTCCACTGATCTCTTCGCCCGCGCCCGCCAGTTGATTCCCGGAGGCGTGAACTCGCCCGTCCGGGCCTTCCGCTCCGTCGGCGGCGCCCCCTTCTTCGTCACGTCAGCCCAAGGTGCGACCCTGACCACCGTCGACGGCCGCACGCTGATCGACTTCGTCTGCACCTGGGGACCGGCCATCCACGGCCACAACCACCCTGCGGTCCGCGATGCCATTGCCGCCGCCCTCGACCGCGGCACCTCGTTCGGCACGCCCAATCCGCTGGAGGTGGAGATGGCCGAGTCCATCACGCGCTTCGTTCCCTCCATTCGAAAAGTGCGCCTGTGCAACAGCGGCACCGAGGCGACGATGTCCGCGATCCGGCTGGCGCGAGGTTTCACCGGGCGGGACAAGATCATCAAGTTCTCCGGCTGCTACCATGGGCACTCCGACTCGCTCCTGATCAAGGCCGGCTCGGGCGCGCTGACCCACGGAAACCCCGACAGCGCCGGCGTCCCCGCGTCCTTCGCGCGCGAAACGATCGTCCTCCCCTACAATGATGCCGCCGCGGTCGAAGCCGCCTTCGCCGCCCATCCCGGTGAAATCGCCGCGGTGATTGTCGAGCCCTACCCGGCCAACGTGGGACTGATCCTGCCCCTCCCCGGCTACCTCGCCGCCCTGCGGGCTGCCTGCACGCGCGCCGGCGCGCTCCTGATTTTCGACGAGGTCATGACCGGCTTCCGACTCGCCAAGGGCGGCGTGCAGGAGATCGAGGGCATCACTCCGGACCTGACGACCTTGGGGAAGATCATCGGCGGCGGTCTCCCCGTCGGGGCGTTTGGCGGCCGCGCCGAGATCATGGACCACCTCGCGCCACTCGGTCCGGTTTACCAGGCGGGCACTCTGAGCGGCAATCCGCTCGCGATGGCAGCCGGACTCGCCGCCCTGCGTCTGCTGGAGGAGGGCGATCCGTACCCGCGTCTCGCCGCCCTCGGTCAGCAGGTGCGCGACACCCTGCTCGAGGCTACGCGCCAGAAAGGCCTGCCCGCCCAGGTGCCCCAGACGGGGTCCATGTTCTGCCTCTATTTCTCCCCCAAGCCCGTGCACGCCTACGCGGATGCCCTCCAGTCGGACGCGGTCTTGTTCGGTCGTTTCTTCCATGCCTGCCTCGCGCGCGATGTCTACCTGCCGCCCAGCGCCTACGAGGCCTGCTTCCTCAGCACCGCCCATGAGGGCGCCATGATCGATCGGGCCTGCGAGCGCATGCGCGACGCAATTCTCTCGCTCTGACGCGAGCCATGCTCCCCCTCCGCCCGCCCTCCTTCATCCGAGTCCACGCTTCGCGTCTCTCCTGGGCGTGTCTCGGACTGGTGCTCGCGCTCGCGGCGCCGCTTGCCGACGCCCGTTCACCGGATGGACCGCCGCTGCCACTGGCGGAGGTGGCCAGCGGAGACCGAGGCGAGGTGTGGACGGTCTTTCAAGGGACCACGCCGGAAGCCTTCACCGTGGAGGTCACCGGGATCATCCGCAACGCGCTCGGCCCGGGCAAGTCCCTCATCCTTTGCCGCCTCACGGATCCGCGGGTTCAAGCCATGGGGGCCGTGGCCGGCATGAGTGGCAGCCCCCTCTACATCCGCGGCCGCCTCGCCGGTGCGCTCAGCTACCAGGTGCAACGCTTCGAGACCGTGCGCTACGCCGGCTTCACCCCCGTCGCGGACCTCGAGGAAGTGGCGCTCCGCATGAGCGATTTGCCGCTGGTTCCCATTCCGCTTGAGGCGACCGGATCCGCACCCGCGCCCGCCACCCCGCGCACCGCCGGCGCGGACCTCGTTTCGCTCCAACCCGTCACGCCCGTGTTCACGCTGTCGGGACTCGCACCGTCGGTGGCCGAGCGCTTCGCGCCGGAACTGCGCGCCCTTGGACTCGCCGCGACCGCCCTCGGCGGATCCAACGCCGGGTCGAATGCGCCGTCCCCTCAGCTCCCCGCCGCCCTCAATCCCGGGGACGCCGTGGCGGTGGCACTCGCCGTGGGTGACATCACAATCGCCGGCACCGGCACCGTGTCGCGCGTGGACGGGCGCCGGATCACCGCGTTCGGCCACCCCATGCTCGGGATTGGCGACGTTGCCCTGCCTCTCTGTGCCTCGGAAATCGTCGCGATCCTGCCGTCGAACCTGAACTCGATGAAGGTCTCGAACACCGGACCGGTCATCGGCACGCTGCTTCAAGACCGCCTCTCCGCCGTCGCCGGCGAACTCGGCCCCGGACCCCGACTCATCCCCGTCGAGGTCGAGACGCCGCAGCGCGCGCTGCGCTTCGCGGTGGCGCGCCATCCCCAACTCGCGCCGCTCGCCACCGCGATGGGCGTGACGCAGGCGATTCAGGGTTCCAACGACGCCGGCTTCGCCGAGGGCTTCCGTGTCATCACCCGTGTCGACTACCCCGGCCAGAAGCCCCTCGAACTCGCGATGCTCTACCCGGGCCCGCAGGGCTTCGCCGCCGGGCTGGAGGAGTTCCTCCAGAAACTCAACGCCTGCCTCCAAAATCCCTTCGAGCGCACCTTTCCCGATGCAGTCCGGATCCGGATCGAGCGACTCCGCCAGCGCCCGTGGGCCTACCTCGATCACGTCCAGCCGTCCTCCACCCGGCCGCGTGAGGGCGAGACGGTCTCGATCCTTCTCGACGGACGGGACCATCAGGACGGGACGCTGGAGGCGACCGCGACGCTGGTCGCGCCGGCGGCCTGGGTGGGACGCACCCTCGAACTCGTGGTGCTCAACGGCCGGGACCTCGACCGCGCCACCGGCCAGGCCGCCTCCCTGAGCGCGAGCGACGTTCGCAGCTTCTCCAGTTATCTGGAGGGGCTCCGCTCCTTCCGCCGACCCGACGGGTTGTACGTCGCCGTGCTTGAGCGCACCTCCGCCGTGCTCGACCAGAACGAGCGGTTTGCCGGCGCGCCGGCCTCGATCGAGCGCATCACCCAAGGCAATCTCGACTCGCGCTTCGGGCGGCAGGATCTCGCGACGGTCCTCTGGGAGGAGCACGTCATGCCCGACCGCCTGATCAGCGCGCAGATTCGCCGGTCGTTCACGGTGACCGACTAGCCCGGTTCCCGTTCCCGGCGGACCACCCTTTTTCCCATGCGTCCCTCACGACCGACGTCGCTGTTCGCCCTTCTCGGCCTCTTCGCTTCTGCCTCCGCTTTCCTGCGGGCCGATCCGCTCTCGAAGTCGACCGACGTCGATTTCTATCGCGACACCCCCAGCCGCAACCTGAAGGGACTCGCGACCCGATCGGACGGGCGCATCGTGGCCGGACCCTCCGTGGCGGACCTCACGGGCGCTCCGGTGAAGGAGATCCTCTGGTCCCTCGCGCCGTCCGGCACCGACCGCTGGCTGGTCGGGTCCGGACCCGAGGGCCGGATCCTCGCCCTCACGGTCGACGTGCCGAGCCGAGGCTTCCGCCTTCAGCCGGTGGCGGATCTCGACGACACCCAGGTGTTCGCGGTCCTGCCGCTGACCGGCGATCGCATCCTCGCCGGGACGGGCGGTCAGGGCGGACTGACGCTTGTCGAAGGCGACCGCCCGGTCGCGCGGGTGATCCTCCCCGTCGACAGCGTATTGGACCTCCTGGCGCTGGATGAAGGCACCGTGCTTGCCGCCACCGGCAACCCCGGGCGCATCTATCGCGTCGATCTCGCGGCCCTTGCCCGCGCCGGGCTTTCCGCCGACCGGGTCTCGGACCCCGCGGCCCTTGCGGCCAAGGGAATTTCGACGTGGGGTGAAGTCCGCGACCGCAACGTCCGTCGTCTCGCCCGCCGGGCGGACGGCGCGATCCTCGCCGGTTCGGCGCCCAAGGGAAACCTCTACGCCTTCGCCGCCGAGGGCGGCAGTCCAACCCTGATCGTCGAGAACCGCGACGCGGAGATCACCGACCTCCTCACCCTCCCATCGGGCGACGTCTACGCGACGGCGATCTTTTCGCCCGGCAGCGCCTCCAGCCGGATCAGTCGGCCGTCCCCGAATGCACCGGCCGACAAGGATGCCCTGCCTGCTCCCCCACCGACGGAGGCGCCGACGCCGGAGCGCTTTGGCGGGCGCAGCAGCCTGATCTGGCTGCCGGCGGGAGGCGGCTTCCCGGAGACCCTGGCCGCGCGCGCCGGCGTGGCGTTCTACCGCGTCCTGAAGCGCGGCAACGTGCTGCTCATCGCGGCGGGCGAGCAGGGCGAGTTGGTCGGCTATGATCTCGTCGAACGCCGCTCCCTCACCCTCGCCGGCAGCGCCTCCGCGCAGCTCAACGCCCTCGTCCCATTCGGGGAGAATCGGTTCCTCGCCCTGCGCAACAACGCTCCGGGGTTTGCGCTCATCGACTTCGCCGCCAGCGAGCGACGGGAACTGGAGACCCGGCGCATCGACCTCGGTGCCCCTGCGACGCTCGGCGCGCTGCGATTCGATCGCCTGCGCGGAATCGCGGAACCGGACATCGGTGTCAGCCTGCGCACCAGCTTCGGCAGCGACGAGATTGAAGGATGGTCCGCGTGGGCCGCCGCCCCCGGCGCGGACGGGGCGTGGCGCGCCGCGCCCACCCTCCGCGGTCGCTACACCCGCCTCCGCCTCACCCTCCCGTCCCAACTGCCGGCCGACTTCGCGATCGACCGCGCCACGCTCCACCACCTGCCCCAGAATCGCCGACCGGTGCTGACCGACTTCCGTCTCTTCTCCCCGAATCTCGCCCTGCTGCCCGGCGCCCAACCACCGCCGCCCGTGAGCACCACCCTCGGGCAGATGTTGAATCAGCCCAAGGACAACGCCGAGGAGAAGCGCCGGGCGCCGCTCCTCAACTCACCCATCGTCCCCGCCCCGGGCATGCAACTGGCCTACTGGGCGATCAGCGACGGAGACTCCGACACCGTGGTCGCGACGTTCTCGATCCGGCGTGAGGGGGATCAGGCGTGGACGGACGTCGCCGTCGACTCCTCCCAGCCCTACGCGCAGTTTGACACGAGCGCCCTGCCCGACGGTCTCTACTTCACCCGACTGGCCGTGCGCGAGACAGCGCCCCGACCCGCGGCCGAGCGGCTCTCCGTCACGTTCGAAACCGACGACCTTCGCGTCGACCGCACGCCGCCCGCCGTGCTCGAGGCATCGGCTGTGCTCTCCGCCGATGTGCTGACCGTGAGCGTGCGGGGCCGGGACGCCCTTTCCCTGCTGGAGGGCGCGGAATTCCGCTTCAACCACGGAGTCGAGCGCACGGTGGAACAGCCGGCAGACGGCATCCGCGACGGTCGGGAGGAACGCTTCGTGCTCGAGATTCCCCGGGCGGAAATCGCCGGCGCGACGTCGGTCGAAGTCTCGTTCTACGACGCTGCGTTCAACCGCGCCTCCGTCCGCCTGAGCTGGTGACCCGCGTCAGGCGCGGGGGTGGGCACGGTCGTAGACCTCGCGGAGCCGCGCGCCGCTGACGTGGGTGTAAATCTGCGTGGTGGCCAACCGCGAATGTCCGAGCAGTTCCTGCACGACGCGCAGGTCCGCACCGGCGTTCAAGAGGTGCGTGGCGTAGCTGTGGCGGAGCGTGTGGGGTGAGGCATCCGCCGGAAGGCCCGCCGCCGCGAGGTAGCGCTTGAGGAGGGACTGCACGTCCCGCGCCGTCATCGCTTGATCCCCGGGTCGGACGAGCACCCGCGCCGTCGCCGCCGCGCCCCGGCGCGGGCCATCCCGCAACGTCCGGAGGAGGACCATCGCACCCTCCCCGAGGGGGCACACCCGTTCCTTGCCTCCCTTGCCGACGATGCGGGCGACGCCGGAGCCGTCCTCGACCTGCGCGAACGTCAGCGCGACCAGTTCGCTCACGCGCAGACCCCCGCCGTAGAGCAACTCCAGCAAGAGGAGGTCGCGCTGCGCCGTGAACCCATCGATCGCGCCCTCCGCGAGCAGACGCCCAGGGGCCTCGAGGAGACGCTGCATCTGCTCCTCCGACAGGAACCGCGGCAGGCGGCGCTCGAGCCGCGGAAGCGGCAGGGCGACGAAGGGGTTCGTCCGCAACCGGCCCTGCCGCTGCCAGTAGCGGTAAAGGGCGCGCAGGCCGGACACGCGTGCGTGCACGGTGCGGCGGTCGAGTCGGCGCTGCGACTCGATGACAAAGTCCCTCGCCTCGCGGGACGTGAGCGCGGCGAGCTCGGCCTGCGACTTCCCCGCCCCGCGCAGCCACACCACCAGGTCCACCAACGACTGCCGGTAGTTCCGCAGCGTGTAGGCGGAATACCGACGTTCCTTGCGGAGAAAGTCCGCGAATGGCGTCCACCACGCCGCCGCGACGTCCGGCGGCAGCTCAGCGGCCCGAGTTTGCGCGCACACGGACTTCGACCTCCTGCATGACCTGTCCGGTCCGGCGACGCAACGCCCCTTCCGGGTCAAGCCCCCGCTCCCGGGCAGCCGCCGCGAGCTCGAACAACCGGTCTCCCAAGGTGGCGTCATCCAGCTCGCGGGCCAGCGCCGCGACGCGGTCCCGGTCCACCACGCCGGCCACCGGAAGGTTTCCCTTGTTCACCTGCTTCCACACCGCCTCCGCGAGCATCAACGCCGGGAGTCGCGGGGGAAGCTCCTTGAAGACCGCAGCCGACGGCGCGGCGCCCGCCGCCGCCTTCTCCCGCGCCTTGATCTTCTCCCACGTCTCGATGACCTCACCCGCCGTGCCCAGACGGTCGGCCTCGCCGAAGACGTGAGGATGCCGTCGCACCAGTTTCTCGTTCACCTCCCGCGCCACGTCCTCCAGCGTGAAGTGCCCGCCCTCCTGCGCCAGCTGGGCATGGAAAACGACCTGAATCAGGACATCGCCCAGTTCCTCGCGCATGTGCGGGAAGTCGAGCCGGTCGATCGTTTCGATGAGTTCGCTCACCTCGTCGATGAGGCAGCGGACCAGCGAAGCATGCGTCTGCTCCTGATCCCACGGGCATCCGCCGGGGCCCCGCAGCCGGGCAATCGTCGCCCGCAGGTCATCCATGGCACTCATGGCCCCTGCGTAGTCCAGAGGCCCCCGGGACGCACGCACAATCCACCGCTCTGGCGGAGGCGAATTCCGCTCTCGTTTTCATCCCCGCCCTGTGTTTTCTACCGATGCACATGGGCGACAAGCTTGACGAAATCATGGCGTGGAAGCGGAGGGAGATCGCCGCCTCGATCCGGGCCGTTGACCTCGGCGAACTGAGGGCGCTGCGGCAAAGCCGGTCGGCGCCGCCGTCCTTCGCCGCCGCCCTCCGCCCGGTGGGCGGCGGCCTCGGGATCATCGCGGAAATCAAGCGGCGCTCCCCGTCCGCCGGAGCGATCGCGGACGTCTCCGCCGTCGGTCAGGCGGAGCGGTACCGCGCTGCCGGCGCCAGCGCCCTCTCGGTGCTCACGGACCGCGAGTACTTTGGCGGTTCGCTCGACGATCTGCGCGCGGTCACGGAGCACTTCCGCACCACGCCACCCGCCCTGCCCTGCCTGCGCAAGGACTTCATGGTGCACCCGATTCAGGTGCGCGAGGCCCTCGAATCGGGGGCGAGCGCGATCCTCATCATCGTCCGCGCCCTCGGTGACCCGGAAATCGCCGCGCTGGCGGCGGCGGCCGACGCCGCCGGGCTGGATGCGCTGTTCGAGATTCACCGGCAGGACGAGTTGCGGCGCGCCCTCGACCACGGAGCGCGCATCCTCGGCGTCAACAACCGCGATCTCGCGGTCTTCCGCACCGACCTCGGGCTGAGCGAATCCCTGATCCCCCGCTTCCCGCCCGGCGTGATTGCCGTGAGTGAAAGTGGCATCGCGACGCCGGCCGACGCCGCCCGCGTCCGGCGCGCCGGCGCCCACGCCATACTCTGCGGCGAGGCGCTCATGCGCGCTCCCGATCCCGCCGCCCTGATTGCCTCGTTCCGCTCCGCCTGATGCCGCTCTCCCCGTCTGAGACGCGGGCGCTGCTGGCCCGGATCAACCACTTCCCCCGCCGCGCGCTGGGGCAGAACTTCCTCGTCGACGGCAACATCGTCCGGAAGTCGCTTGAACTCGCCGACGTGCGCCCGGGCGATACCGTCGTCGAGATCGGGCCCGGTCTCGGCACGCTGACGGAGGCCCTGCTGGAAGCCGGTGCCACCGTCTGGGCGGTGGAGCGCGATGCGCGGTTGGCGCAGCACCTCCGCGACACCGTGACGCCGCGGTTTCCCCAGACCCTGCACCTGACCGAAGGCGATGCTCTGGAGTTTCCTCTCGCGGGCTGGACCGCGGGCGAACCGACCCATCCAAGCCCGGTCAAGATCGTCGCCAACCTGCCTTACGCAATTTCGACGCCGTGGATGGACGCGGTGCTCGGCGGTCCTCTGCCGGAGCGCATGGTGCTGATGTTGCAGAAGGAAGCGGCGGACCGCTATGCCGCGCCCCCGGGATCAAAGACCTTTGGAGCGATCTCGATCTTCCTCCAGTCCGCCTACGCCGCTGCGCCCGGCCATCCCGTCGCGGCGACCTGTTTTCATCCCCGCCCGGAGGTGGACAGCTGCCTGCTGAACCTGCACCGGCTGCCTGAGCCGTTCATTTTCCCCCGCGCGACCCGCGACCTGATCCGCGAGGTGTTCCAGCACCGGCGCAAGCAACTCGGGGCCCTGCTGCGCGGCCGCCTTCCCGACGACGGCCGACGCTGGCTCGAGACGGCGGCCATCGACCCGCGGGCGCGCCCGGAGCAGGTCCCCGTCCGCGCCTGGCAGCAGCTTCCCGCAGCGTCGGCTTGAAAAGCCGCCAGCCCTGCGCAGACTCTGCGCTTCCCCATGCGCCTGAGTCACCTCGCCGTTCCGCTCGCCGCCCTCGCCCTGTCCACCGCCTCGCTGTCGGCCCAGACCAGAATCGTCGGTCGGGTCGACGGCAGCCAGTACATCTCACCGACCGGTGCCTATCGAATCACGATCCCGGTGCTTCCTGAACTCGGCGGACGGATCGTGGACACCCCAGAAGTGGTGACCTTCGAGGACGACTTCAACGTCCACGCCAGCCTCGCGTGCTTCAAGATGGATGCCACGCAGCGCTGGGAACACGAAACTCGCGGGCGCCGGGATTATCTCATCTGGTTCTTCACGAATTTCGTTCAGCGCGACTTCCAAGCCCGGTTCCCCGAGTCGCGGGTGGAAAGCGCAAAGTTCATTCCCGGCATGGAGGACGGCACCCTCCTGACGTGCAATCTGCTGCCCGACGGCACGATGTTCGCGAACCGTCCCAGCTTCAGCGCGACCGGCGAGGTCTTCGTGGCCAAGCGGGGGAACGTCCTCTTTGTCCGCGACGGCCATGTCTACGTGCTGAGCATGGAACTGGCGGAGCGCGCCCTCGAGCGCCGCACCTACAGCAAGACCACGGAGGAAGAGGATGAGTTGCTCCGCCGGCGCCTCCTTGAATTGTACGGACGGATCACCTTCACCTCGACTCCGGCGCCTGCCCCGGTGTCGGCGCCTCCGGCCCCGTGATTCGGCTCACCCGTCGCGCCGCGCTCGGCCTCGGACTTTTCCTCGCTGTCTTCACCGTGCCGCCAAGCGCCGCGAAGGAAGCCGCGCCCTTCGGCCTCGCGGTCCATGGCGGCGCGGGGGTGATCGTGCGCGCAGAGATGACCCCGGATGCCGAGGCCGCGTACCGCGCGGCGCTCCAAGCCGCGCTTGATGCCGGCTATCGCGTGCTTGAGACCGGAGGTTCGGCGACCGACGCCGTCATCGCCGCGATCCAACTCCTCGAAGACAATCCGCTCTTCAACGCCGGCAAGGGCGCGGTCCTGACCCACGACGGAATCTGTGAGCTGGATGCCTCGATCATGGAAGGTCGGGACCGCCGCGCCGGCGCGGTCGCGGGCGTGCGGTACACGCGTCATCCCATCGCCCTCGCCCGGGCAGTGATGGACCAGTCGCCTCACGTGATGCTCGTCGGGGAAGGAGCCGAGCGCTTCGCGGACTCCCTCGGCTTCGAGCGCGTGCCCAACGAGTACTTCCAAACCGAACGTCGCCGCCAGCAACTGGAACGCGCGAAGCAACGCGATGAAGCCGCCGCGCGGGCGGCCGGGGGCCCGGGCGCCCACGCATCGAGCGCCGACGAGTTTTCCATTCCCGACCTTGCGTTCGACGCGGAGCGCAAGTGGGGGACGGTCGGGGCCGTTGCGCTCGATCGCTCCGGCAACCTTGCTGCCGGCGCCTCAACGGGCGGCATGACGAACAAACGCTTCGGCCGCGTCGGCGACTCCCCGATCATCGGGGCCGGCAACTACGCCGACAACCGCACCTGCGCCGTGAGTGCCACCGGCCACGGCGAGTATTTCATCCGGGTCGGCGTCGCTCATTCCATCGCGGCGCGCATGGCGCACGCCAAGGAATCGGTCCACACCGCCGCGGCGGCCGCCATCGCGGACGTCGCCGCGCTCGGCGGCACCGGGGGCGTGATCGCGTTGACCCGGGAGGGAGCGGTCGCCATGCCCTTCAACACCCCGGGCATGTACCGCGGCCTTCGTTTCTCGGACGGTCGCTCGCAGGTCGACATCTTCGGAGCGAGCCCCTGAGCGCCGCCGCGGCGACGATTCAGGCCTTTACAGGCGGAGCCGCGAAGCTAGGCTTCCCAATCATGACCTCCGCGTCGCTTCTCGCCGTCTTCGGCCTCGGTGGGCCCGAGCTGCTCCTCATCCTCGCCGTCGTCCTCCTGCTTTTCGGGGCCAAGAAGCTGCCGGAACTGGCCAAGGGACTCGGTCGCTCGGTCAAGGAATTCAAGAAGGCCACCAACGAAGCCGAGGAAGACGAGCAGTCCGCCAAACCGGCCCCGGCCCCGGTTGCCAATGCCGAGGCCAAAAAGCCGGAGTCGACAACGTCCACGTCGACCCCATAATTCGACTTACTCCGAGCTAAAGCAAGCAGACTGCAGCCCTGCCGGCGCTTAGCTCTGCGGGTAAGGACAGATCGCTTGACGATCTTCCCAATCTCCCCGTAAAGTCTACCTTTACTCACAAGACGGCCCCTTGTCGTGACGAGGTGTCCTTTCCCATCATGGCCAATCCGAAACGCAAGCAATCGAAACGCCGCAGCGCCAACCGTCGTGCTGCCAACGCCTTCAAGGCCCCTGAACTCGCCCGCGATCCGAGCGACGGTTCCGCCTGCCGCCCGCACCGCGTCAACCCCAAGTCAGGAACCTACCGGGGTCGTCAGGTCTTGAGCGTCGAGGTCTGAGCGACCTCACGCACCCCTTTCTCCCCCCCCAATGGACTCTCCGGCTGGAGTTCCAGCGCGGATCGCGGTCGACGCGATGGGGGGCGATCTTGGTCCGTCGGAGGTTGTCGAGGCTCTGGCCCTCGCGTTCGCGGAGTTTTCCGATCTCTGCCCGATCACGATCGTTGGAAACCGTGACGTCCTGGAACCACTGCTCGCCGCTCGCGGGCTCAGCCCGCACCCGAGACTCATCGTCCATCATGCCGCCGAAACGGTGCTGCCGACGGACGAAGTGATGACCGCACTCAAGCGCAAGCGAGACGCTTCGATGCTGCGCGCCATCGAACTGGTGAAGGAGGGGTCCGCCGCAGCCGTAGTCAGTACGGGCAACACCAAGATTCTGGTCGCCGCCGGCACGCTGAAGCTTCGCACGCTGCAAGGCATCGAGCGCCCCGCGCTCGCTCCCGTCATCCCGCGCGACCAGGGCCACTTCATCCTGATCGACGCCGGGGCCAACACCGATTGCCGGCCCGAGCATCTGGTCCACAACGCCATCCTCGGCAAGCACTACTGCCAATTGGAACTGGGAGTGGAGAATCCCCGCATCGGTCTCCTCACGATCGGCACGGAGGAGGGCAAGGGCAACGGATTGGTCAACGCGACCCACGAGGCGCTCAAGCGGCTGGGCCCCTTGGTGAACTACGTCGGTCCCATCGAAGGATTCCAGATTTTCTCCAATCACGTGGACGTCGTTGTCTGTGACGGCTTCACCGGAAACATCTGCCTGAAGAGTTGGGAATCGATGTCCAAGTTCTTCCGCAATGAACTGCGGACCCAGTTGTCCGCCAGTCCGGTGCGTCGCCTCGGGGCTTGGCTCGCGCGGGGAGCGTTTCTGGGGCTGAAGCAACGCATCCAACCCGAGCGTTACGGCGGAGCCCCGCTGCTCGGTCTTCGCGGCATGGTCATCAAGGCGCACGGCTCCGCCAATCGCTTCTCGCTCAAGAACGCCATCCATGACGCCAGCGAGCTCGTGCGGATCGACCTGAACCACCGGATCGAGGCCGATGTTGCGCGCGCCCAGGAGGCGCTCACGGCCGAGGTCGCCCGCGCCTAGGCTCGGCCCCCTTCGCCGAGCTCCAAAGACTGAATGGCCTCCCCGCCCATCGCGATTCTCGGCACCGGCGCCCATGCGCCCAGCCGCATCCTCACGAACGAGGAACTGGCCCAGCGCGTCGACACCTCTCACGAGTGGATCGTGAGCCGCACCGGGATCCGCGAGCGCCGCGTCGCCGAGCCCGGCCAGACCACAGCCGACCTCGCCAGCGCCGCCGCCGCCGAGGCCCTCGCCAACGCCGGGCTCGCACCTGCGGACATCGATCTGCTGATCCTTGCCACGGTCACGCCGGATCTCGACATGCCCGCCACGGCGTGCCTCGTGCAGCAGCGACTGGGGATCCCCTCCGGCGCGGCATGCTTCGACGTCAACGCCGCCTGCACCGGTTTCCTGTATGGCTTGGACGTGGCGTGGTCGATGCTCTCCTCCGGTCGCTACCGCCATGCCCTCGTGATCGGGGCGGAACGGCTGTCCTCGGTCCTCGACTGGGAGGATCGCACGACCTGCGTCCTCTTCGGCGACGGCGCCGGGGCGGCGGTCCTCGGGCCCGCCCGGCGTCCCGGGGCGGCGATCCTCGCCTCCCGTCTCCACACCGTGGCCGGCACCTCCGACCTCCTCCACATCCCCGGCCCCAGTTACTCGCTGGAGCCCGCGGAGCACCGCCGGGTGATCCGGATGAAGGGCAAGGAAGTCTTCAAGCTGGCGGTGCGTGCCATGGAAGACGTCGCCCGGGAATTACTGGAACAACAGCGCATCTCCGGCGATCAGATCGACTGCATCATCCCCCACCAGGCCAACCAGCGGATCATCGACGCGATCGCGCAGTACCTGCAGCTTCCCTTGGACCGTTTCTTCATCAACCTCGACCGCTACGGCAACACCTCCGCAGCCTCCATTCCCATCGCCCTGCACGAGGCCCGGACTCAGGGCCGGGTGCAGCCCGGCCAGCTGGTTCTGCTGGTGGCGTTCGGGGCGGGCTTGACGTACGGGGGGGCGCTGGTTCGCTGGTAAGTTCTTCCGCCATGCTGCTTCCGCCCGTCCACGCCTTCCGCGCGAATTGCCTCATCTTGCTCGGTGCGCTCCTCGCCGGCGGTTCCCTCCGCGCCGAGTTGGTTTGGTCGCCTGGGACCGGCTGGAGGATTGAAGGCGGAGTGCTCTCCGGACTCATGGGCGACGACGCCCGCAAGGCCACCGAGCTGATGAACAAGGCGCGGCAATCGGAGGAGCGCCGCGACCTCGGCAGCGCCGCGAAGGCCTACGAGAGCGTCGGCAAGCGCTACGGCAATTCCGTCTTTGCGCCGGAAGCCTACTACCGCGCCGCCCGCATGCGCCTCGATCGGCGGCAGTACTTCAAGGCCTACGAGAATTTCCAGCAGGTGCTCACCCGCTATCCGAGCTACGGTCGCTTCACCGAGATCGTCGGTGAGCAGTACCGCATCGCCAGCGCACTGCTCGACGGCGCCCGCAACCGCATCTGGGGCGTCATCCCTGGCTTTCCCAACCGGGAAAAGGCCATCGAGTTCTTCGAGATCCTCATCGCGACCGCCCCCTACAGCGACTACGCTCCCCTCGCCCTCATGAATGTCGCCCGTGCCCACCAGAGGCTGGGCAACGACGAGGAGGCCATCGACGCGCTCGACCGGATGATCAACATCTACCCGCAGAGCCTCCTGGCGCCCGACGCCTACATCAAGCTGGCGCAGACGCACGCCTCGCTCGTGGAGGGAGCGAACTACGATCAGGGCTCCACCAAGGAGGCGATCACGTACTTTGAGGATTTCATGATCCTGTTCCCGAGCGACTCGAACGTCGGCTCGGCCGAGAAGGGCCTCGCCCAGATGAAGGAGGTGCTCGCGGAGAGCAAGATGCGCATCGCCGACTTCTACTTCTACAAGCGCTCGAACTACCAGGCGGCCCGGGTGTTCTACAACGAGGCCATCACCGTGTATCCGGACTCGGCGATCGCGGCCAAGGCCCGCGATCAGCTCGTCAAGGTCGAGGCGGCGGCCACCGCGGCCGGTGCCGCCGGCAAGCCCGCCCAGAAGCGCTTCCTGTTCTTCTGAGGCACCCGCCCGGCGGCGCTGCCTCCCCACGATGCCGCGGTTCCACGCCTTGCGTCCCCTCTTTCGGCTGCTTCTGGCGTTGGCTGCACTGGCGCTTTTCGGCTGCTCCCACTACCACGTCGGCAGCGGAGGCACCCTCGCCTTCTCCACCCTCTACGTCGCCCCGGTGCGCGATGACGCCGCCCTGCCGCAGGCGGCGGTGCTGGTCACCTCCCAGATCCGCGAACGCCTTCTCCGGGACGGCCGGGTGCGGCTCGTCGACACGCCCGCCGAGGCCGAGGCGACCCTCCAGGTCACCCTCGTGACCTACGACCGCGGCGTGGCCACGACCCGGCCCAACGACACCGGACTCGCCCGCAAGCTGGAACTCTCCCTCGCCGCTGAGGCCACGCTGCGTAATGCCCGCAGCGGGGCGGAGTGGTTCAGCCGCCGTCCGCTCATCGTCCGGCGCCAGGCCTTCACCGACGGGCCGGGAACCGCCGATGCCTTCGGCAACCAAGGGCAGGCCGAGCGCCAGACCTTCGTCCTCCTCGCCTCCGCCATCGCCGAGGCCGCCGCCGCCGCCGCGCTCGACGTCTGGTAGCCGCGCCCGGAAAAAACTGGCCTCAACCGGGCTTTCGGCGTGAATCGTCGGTCGTGAGACCGCACCCGCCGCTCCTTGCGCCCTCCCTGCTGGCCGGCAACCATGCGCATCTGGCGGCCAGCGCCGAGGCCGTCGCCCGGGCTGGGGCCTCCTGGCTCCACATCGACATCATGGACGGGCATTTCGTGCCCAACCTCACCTTCGGGCCGCAGACCGTCGCCGCGCTCCGACCCGGGTCCCCGCTCTTTTTCGACACGCATTTGATGCTCGCGGAGCCCCACCGCTACCTCGAGCCGTTCGCCAAGGCGGGTTCCAACCTGATCAGCATCCATATCGAGCCCGACTACGACCACCGGGCGGCTCTCGCCCGCATCCGTGAACTGGGCTGCCAGTGCGGCATCGTCCTGAATCCGGGGACGCCCGCCGCGGCGATCGAACCGCTGCTCTCGGCCGTCGATCTCGTCCTCGTCATGACCGTGCAGCCCGGCTTCGGTGGACAATCCTTCCGGTCGGACGTACTGCCGAAGTTGGAGCAGATCAACGCATGGCGGCTCACTCGCGGATTGACCTTCCGACTCGAAGTCGACGGCGGCATCGACCTCGAGACCGGAGAACGGTGTCACTCCGCCGGGGCCGATACCTTCGTGGCCGGCACGTCTTTTTTCCGGGCAGCCGACCAAGCCGGATTCGCCGCCCGCGTCTCCGCGTGGAGCAGGAGGGAGTGACGATGCTCACCGCGCTCGAAGCCCTCAGCTACGTGGTGACTGTCGTCGGCCTCCCCTTCGCCCTCTGGGTGTTCATGCAGGAACAGCGCAAGGAACGGGAGAAGGACGACGAAGAGATCTACCTGGAGCTGGCGGACGACTACGAATCCTTCCTGAAACTCACGCTCAAGCACGCCGATCTCCGCCTGCTCGCCCCGCCCGACCAACAGCCCGCGTACACCGACGAGCAGCGGGAACGGAAGCACGTGCTCTTCGAAATCCTGATCGCCCAATTCGAGCGCGCCTACATTCTCGTCTACGAACAGACCATGTCCCATCAGGCCGCCCGCCTATGGCAGACGTGGGACGACTACATCCGGTCCTGGTGTCGCCGGAGCGACTTCCGCGCCGCGCTGGATAAACTGCTTGAAGGCGAGGACGCCGACTTCCAGGGCTACATCCGCACCATCGCCGCCGAGGAGGCGGCCCGGACCGTGCGGCCGTCCGAGTCCGCCGCGAACCCCGAGCCACCCCACCAAGGCTGATCTGGACCGTGCGGCCGACTCACCGCCCAAGCATACGCGGGAGCGGTTCGCGGGTTTCCGCGCGAGACCAGGCGCAGGCGCCACGATTCCACGCTGAGCGTGGCCCGCGGGCGAACCGCGCCCGCGTCCGTCGAGCCTAGGGTGACTCGCCGCGGGCGATCCGCTCCGCCCGCTCGTAGCGCGCGCGGAACTCCCGACCCAGGCGGCTGCCGAGTTGCACCTCGTCCACCTTGTTGCGCGACTGCAGGGCGCGGCGGATGGTGCCGCCCGCCTCCGCGTAGGCAACCGGTTCCAAGTCCTGCAGGACGGCGAGCGCAGCGGCCCGGCGCTCCGGCGGGGCCGCGAGGATGGCCGTCCACGCGCGCGTCAACTCGGTGTGCGGATCGAGGCACATCACGCGGATGATGAACGCCATCTCGCGGAAGAGCCCGCCGGTCCACGCCGCCCGGTAGACCAGGGGATCGTTGGACTCGAACGGGCGATCGTCCGGATCGCTGCGAACCGCCTTCCACTCGGAGTGCCCGTAGAAGTCCCGGCGCACGGGCAGGCGCCGCAGGGCGAAGCGCTCGGGGCCGCCCGGAGCGCCGACCCGGAAGTTCCAGAGTTTCTGACCTTCGATCGAGAGAACGTAGTCGATGAACGCCTCCGCCACGGGCCGGTTCGGCGCGCCTCGCAGCAGGGCGATCGGATCCACCGAGCTGACGGTTCCGCCGACCGGAGACACGTAGCCCACCCGATCGCTGCCGTCGCGGCGGCGCACCGCCTCCTCCTGCTGGCGCCCGTAGAAGTCGATGCACAGGCCGATCGCGCAGTTGCCGGTCGCCACATCGATCGGCGGTTTCTGCGAGGTATCCGTGAAGTAGCGCGCGTTTGCCCCCGCGAGTTGAATCAGCCGCAGGCCCGCCTTCCAACCCTCAGTCACGGCCTCGCCTTCCCGCTCGGCGGCGGAAACACTTGGCTTCTCCCGCTCCAGTTCGTGGAGCCGTCGCTGCATCTGCTGCTGAATGATGTTCTCGAAGGCCTTCGCGATCGACCCGCTCTTCGTCGGGTCCGCCAGTGCGACCTCCCCCCGCAGCCGCGGGTCCGCCAAATCCTCCCACCGCGTCGGTTCGCCCGGAAAGCCCAGACGCCGCAGCGATTCCCGGTTGAACACCATCCCGTAGGCGCTGAGGACGGTCCCGATCCAGCGTCCGTCGCGATCCCAGTACTCTTCGCCAGCAAAGGTTTGGGGGATGACCGCGTCGGTGAACCACTCCGGATGGCGGCGCAGCACGCCCGAGTCGACGATCCGCCCGGCCTGAGCCTGCCGGATGAAGTCGAACGTCCCGCCCCCGAAGAACACGTCGATGCCGCAGCCAAGATTTGACTCAAGGAACAGGCGGCGTGCCTCCAAAACCTCCGCCGGAGCATCGCTGCCCAGTCGGTGGCTCGTGAATCCGCTCTGGAGCGCGAGGCTCCAGGGCCGCCCCAGCTTGCGCGACCAATGGTTCTGGAACGCGGTCGCGTACTCGCCCTCAAGGAAGCGCGCGATCTCGCTCGTGCCACCGATCACGCGCCAGTCAATGAAGACATTCTTCCCCGTCCGCTCCCGGTACCAATGGCGGAAGCCGCGGGCGTACTCATGCCGGATCGCCTCGTTGTGCGGGGTGATGATCACCAGCGTCTCGTCCACGCGGCCCCGCTCCGCCTTGGGGGGACGCAGCACGAAGGGCAGGGCCACCGTCGCCGCCAGCACCGCCACGATCAAGGCCCGTTTCCACATGGAGGCAGGCCGCTCAGGCGGTCAGGATCACCACGTCCTCCGGCGCAACCGAGGCATACAGGTCGGCGGCGGAATTCCCGAGGTGCCGGGGATTGAGCTCGTAGACCTTCAGGAGCGTGTCGCCGACCCGGAAGTCGTACTGCGCAATCTCGCCGAGGTACGTCGAACCGCCGATCCGGCCACGCACGCCGTTCCGCTCGGGCATGCGCTCGCTGAGGGTCCAACACTCCGGTCGGATGGACACCGTGACGCTAGCCCCAACAGCTGGCGGGGAGAGCGGGTCTCCCAGCAGTCCGGTAAAGACGCCCACCGGGGTGTCGACCACCACCGAGTCGCCGGTCAAGGCACGCACCGTGCCAGCGAGGAAGTCCGTGTCGCCGATGAAGTTCGCCACCGTCTTCCGCCGGGGGCGCCGGTACACCTCGCGCGGTGAGCCCACCTGCAGGATGTGACCGCTCTCCAGGATCGCCATGCGTTCAGAGATCGAAAGCGCCTCCTTCTGGTCGTGCGTCACGTAAACCGTCGTCAACCGGAACTCCTTGCAGACGCGGCGGATCTCCGAGCGCATCTCAAGGCGGAGTTTGGCGTCGAGGTTGGACAACGGTTCATCGAGGAGCAGGCACCGCGGTCGCACCACGAGGGCGCGGGCCAGCGCCACGCGCTGCTGCTGACCGCCTGAAAGCTGGTTGGGCTTGCGCTCTGCGTACGCCGACATCCGCACGGACTCCAGCGCCTCCCCCACCCGCTTGCGGATCTCCGCCGCCGGCACCTTGCGCTCCTCCAGTCCAAAGGCCACATTCGCCGCCACCGTGAGGTGCGGCCAGAGCGCGTAGCTCTGGAACATCATTCCGGTGTTGCGCTTGTGCGGCGGGAGTTTCGTCACCTCTTCGTCACCGAAGAAGATGCGGCCCTCGTCCGGGATGTAGAAGCCCGCGATGCTGCGCAGGAGCGTGGTCTTGCCGCAACCGCTCGGCCCAAGCAGGAAGAACAACTCCCCCGCCTCCACCCGGAGATCCAGTCCGTGCAGGGCAACCGCCGAGCCGAAGCGCTTGGTGAGATTCTCGATGCGGATCGCGATCATGCAGTCGGTCAGGGACGCCGCGAGGCAAGGTTCGCCCAGGAGGCGAGTCAAAGGAAATAACCGCCGCACCCGCCGGACCACGCTTGCCCGCCGCGACGCCGCTGGATTCACTCCGCCCCATGTCCGCCCGCCCGCTCCCGCCCGCGCACGCCGACCTCGAGACCGTCCTCGTCAGCGCCACCGCCATCCGCCGGCGCCTGAAGCGGCTCGGCGCCGAAATCAGCCGCGTGTACGGCAAGGAGGAGATCACGGTGGTCGCCATCATCAACGGCGCCATCCTCTTCACCGCCGACCTGCTGCGCGAGATTCCCAATCCGGTCCGCCTCGACTGCATCCGCGTCTCAAGCTACCGCAACGCGACGCGCTCGCACGCGCGGCCCAAGCTCCTGCAAAATCTCACGCTCGATCTCGCCAACCGCCACGTCCTCCTGATCGACGACATCCTCGACACCGGCAAGACGCTGTCGCTCGTCGTGGAGCTAATCCGCAAGCAGGATCCCGCCAGCGTGAAGGTGTGCGTGCTGCTCGACAAGCGTGGGAGGCGCGAGGTGCCGTTCGAAGCCGACTTCGTCGGCTTCTCCATTCCCGACACCTTCGTCGTGGGCTACGGGCTCGATTTCGCGGAACGCTACCGCAACCTGCCGTGCATCGGGGTGCTCAAGCCCCAGCACCAGAATCCGCCGGAGTGGGCGTAGGCCGCCGGATGCCCCGGGTCCGTTCCCACGGTTGGGCGCACCGATCGCCCGCCGGAGGGGTCCCGTAGCCAAGACCCGTGCGATGACCGAGTTCGGCGGGCGCGTGCACAACGGCCGCGAACGCTAGGTCCGTCGGCCTCGCCCCCGGCCGCGGCCGTTGGCTGGCCGGGGCGTGGCCCGCGCCATCTTCCGCACGTCCCCGCTGCGCAGGGCATCGATTTGGTCCCGGAGCAGCGCCGCCCGCTCGAACTCGAGCTTCCCAGCCGCCTCGGTCATGTCGGCCTCCAACTCGGCGATCACCGCCGCCACGTCCTCCATGCCCGTCTCCGCCGCCACCGTCTCGCCTGCGGATTCATCCGCGCCAGGCGCCTGCCCGAGGCTGGCCTGAGCCGCACGCTTCACCGAGCGCGGCACGATGCCGTGTTCGCGGTTGTAGTCCATCTGCCTCGCCCGTCGTCGGCCCGTGACGTCGATCGTCCGTCGGATCGATTGCGTCATCACGTCCGCATAGAAAATCACCCGGCCCGCCTCGTGCCGCGCCGCGCGGCCTGCCGTCTGGATCAGCGAGGTCTCACTGCGCAGAAAGCCTTCCTTGTCCGCATCGAGGATCGTGACGAGCGCGACCTCCGGCAGATCGAGGCCCTCCCGCAGCAGATTGATCCCGATCAGGACATCGAAGTGACCGAGCCGCAGGTTGCGCAGGATCTCCACCCGCTCGATCGCATCGATGTCGCTGTGCAGGTACTCCACCCGCAACCCCGCTTCCCGCATGAAGCTGGTGAGGTCCTCCGAAAGGCGCTTCGTCAGCGTCGTCACGAGGACGCGCTCCCCGGCCGCCACCGCCTTCCGCGCCTCGCCGATCAGATCCTCCACCTGCCCTTTTGTCGGGCGCACGCTGATCTCCGGATCGAGCAGGCCGGTCGGGCGGATCACCTGCTCCGCCACCACGGTCGACCAGCCCAACTCCAAGGGCGCCGGGGTCGCGGAGACGAAGACGGTCTGACCCGTGATCCGCCGAAACTCCTCGAAGCTCTGGGGCCGGTTCTCCAGCGCGGACGGCAGCCGGAATCCAAAGTCCACCAGCACCTGCTTCCGCGCCCGATCGCCGTTGAACATGCCCCCGATCTGCGGGAGCGTGACGTGGCTCTCATCGATCATCAGGAGAAAGTCCGGCGGAAAGAAATCGATCAGGCAGAACGGCCGGGAGCCCGGGCTGCGGCCCGCGAGGTGCATCGAGTAATTCTCGATCCCGTTGCAGAAACCCATTTCCTGCAGCATCTCGAGGTCGTAGTTGGTGCGCATGCGCACCCGCTGCGCCTCAAGGTACTTGCCCTGCGACTCGAACTCCGCCACCCGCGCATCGAGTTCCTTCCGGATCCCCGCCACCGCGCCCTCCAGCTTGCCCTTGCTCGTGACGTACTGGTTGGCCGGATACAAATTGAACTGCTCCAGCCGGCGGGTGACCGCGCCGGTCAGGGGGTCGAACTCCGCAATCGCCTCGACCTCGTCCCCCCAGAGTTCAACGCGCAGGCCCTGTTCGCTGTACGCGGGCATGATGTCGATCACGTCGCCGCGCACGCGGAACCGTCCGCGCTTCAGGTCATAGTCGTTGCGCTCGTAGAGGTTGTCCACCAGTCGCTCCAGCAGCACCCCGCGTCCGAGCGATTCACCACGGCGGAGGCAGATGCGGAGTTGCTGGAACTCCTCCGGGGAGCCCAAGCCGTAGATGCACGATACGCTCGCGATCACGATCACGTCGCGCCGGGAGACCAGTGAGCTCGTCGTTGCAATCCGCAGCCGCTCGATCTCCTCGTTGATCGACGAATCCTTTTCAATGTAGGTGTCCGAGGACGCGACGTATGCCTCGGGCTGGTAGTAGTCGTAGTAGGAGACAAAGTACTCGACCGCGTTGTCCGGGAAGAAGTGCTTGAACTCCGAGTAGAGTTGCGCGGCCAGCGTCTTGTTGTGGGAAATGATCAGGGTCGGCCGGTCGCACTGCGCGATGATGTTCGCCATCGTGAACGTCTTCCCCGAGCCCGTGACGCCCAGCAGGGTCTGGTCGCGGTTCCCGCCCTTGATCGAGGCAACGAGCTTGGCGATCGCCTCGGGCTGGTCCCCGGTGGGGGCGTAGTCGGAGTGGAGATGGAAGGGCATCGCAGGGCAGCGGCGACTGTTCCCCGCAATGCGCGGTCGCGCAACTCCCGCGCCCGACGTCCACCTTGACGCCACGCGTTTGCTGCTGATGTCCCGCGGGCGGATGGGTGCGAGGGAGGGGTCGGCCTGCTTTCTGCTTTTCACTCCGTCAGCACTCGTACTCAATCCCGGCCTTCGCGTCTCCGAACCTGTCCCTACCTTCACCATGAGCAAGACCACCATCACCGCCATCACTGCCCGCGAGATCATCGACTCCCGGGGGAATCCGACCGTTGAAGTCGATGTTCGCCTTGCCTCCGGCGCGCTCGGGCGCGCGGCCGTGCCCTCGGGCGCGTCGACGGGAGAGCATGAAGCCCACGAGCTCCGTGATGGCTCGGCCCCGGCCAAGTCGCTGCCGAAGGGCACGGACGGAAAGCGCCGCTACCTCGGCAAGGGTGTCCTCGCGGCGGTCGGCAACGTGAAGGGAGTGATCGCCCCGGGGCTCGTCGGCCACGACGCCCTGGACCAGTCCGGGATCGACCGGACGATGATCGCCCTCGACGGCACGAGCACGAAGTCGAAGCTCGGCGCCAACGCGATCCTCGGCGTCTCCCTCGCCACCGCCCACGCGGCCGCCGCCGCGCTTGGCCAGCCCCTCTACAAGTACCTCGGCGGACCGAATGCCAAGGTCCTCCCGATCCCGATGATGAACATCATGAACGGGGGCGCCCACTCGGACGCCCCGATCGACTTCCAAGAGTTCATGATCATGCCCGTCGGGGCTCCGTCGTTCCGCGAGGGCCTGCGCATGGGCTGCGAAGTGTTCCACGCGCTCAAGAAGGTCCTCAAGGAGCAGGGGCTCTCCACGGCGGTCGGTGACGAGGGCGGCTTCGCCCCGAAACTCGCCTCCGCGGAGGCCGCCCTCGACGCCATCGCGGCGGCGGTCAAGAACGCCGGCTACAAGCTGGGCAAGGACATCGCCCTCGCCCTCGACGTTGCATCGTCCGAATTCTACGTCGCCGACAAGAAGCACTACGTCTTCAAGAAGTCCTCCGGACGCATCCTTTCCGGCGACGAGATCGTCGAGTTCTACCGCCAGCTTACCTCCAAGTACCCGATCATCTCCATCGAGGACGGCTGCGCCGAAAACGACTGGGCGACCTGGAAGAAGCTCACCGACGCGATCGGCGACCGCGTGCAGTTGGTCGGCGACGACCTGTTCGTGACCAACACCGCCTTCCTCAAGAAGGGCATCGATACAGGCACCGCCAATTCGATTCTCGTGAAGGTCAACCAGATCGGTTCGCTCACGGAGACCTTCGACGCGGTGGAGATGGCCAAGGAGGCCAACTACACCGCCGTCATCTCCCACCGCTCCGGTGAGACGGAGGACGTGACGATCGCCGACATCGCCGTCGCGACCAACGCGGGCCAGATCAAGACGGGGTCCCTCTGCCGCACCGATCGCGTTGCCAAGTACAACCAGCTTCTCCGCATTGAGGAAGAGTTGGGTGCCAGCGCGATTTACGGCGGGAAGCTGTAAGTCCGAGCCCCTCGGCCTTCCGCATTCCCTCTGCCTCCGGGGTGTTCATCCACCCGGAGGCAGGGAACGTTCCCAGGCCACCGCGCACCCGCTCCACCTCGTTCTGCCGGTTGGCCGGAGCCGGTGGACGAAGGCGCGACCGGGGCAAGCCACGCCCCCGCTGGGAAGCTGACTCCCGTCTTCGAGGAACTCAGTCCACCCGAAGCAGGTAGCCGCGCAGGTACTCGCTTTCCGCCATCGTCACGAGCACCGGGTGATCCGGGGGCTGATGGCAATACTCGACGACCGTGACGCGGCGGCGCGCATCCGTGGCCGCGTCCGCGAGGACGCCCCGCAGCTCTGCGTCCTGCATATGGTGGGAGCAGGTGTAGGTTGCCAGCAACCCGCCCGGCACCAGCCGCTGCATGGCGCGAAGATTGATCTCCTTGTAGCCGCGCAGCGCGCCTTCGAGCGCCGACTTCGACTTCGCGAACGGCGGCGGATCGAGGATGATCACATCCCATGCGGGCTCCTGCTGCCGCACCGGGGCGTTGAACCAATCGAAGACGTTTGCCACGGAGAAACTGACGGCCCGGTTGCCGAGCCGCTCCGCGTTGCGGCGCGCTGCCGCGATCGCGTCCTCCGCGCTGTCGAGACCCAGGACCTCGGTTGCCCCCGCCCGCGCGGCCTGCAGGGCGAAGCCGCCTTGATTGCAGAAGGCATCGAGCACGCGACGTCCGGCGCAGTGACGGGCCACCCGCGCATGCTGCTGCCGCTGGTCCAGATAGAATCCGGTTTTCTGACCCTGCTGCAGGTCCAGCCACACGTCCACGCCGTCAATCGTCATCCAACGCGGTTCCCACGCCCGCCCCGAGCGGGTGAAGGTTCCACCCGGCAGGCCCTCGAGACGGCGCAGCGTGCCATCCTGACGGTAAATGATCTCGCGCGGGCTCACCGCGCGATCGAGGGCTGTCTCCAGCAGAGCGCGCCGGCGCTCCATCGCCAGCGTCTGGATCTGCACCACGAGCGTGTCGGCGTACTGATCCACGACAACGCCCGGCAGGTCGTCGGCCTCCGACCAGATCAGTCGCCGCACTTCGCCAAAGGGAGTCCCCAAACCATCGCGGTGCGCCTTCGCGCGCTCCACCGCCCGATGGAAATAGTCCTGATCCAGACTCGCCCGCTCCCGCGAGAAGCGACGCCACACGATCTGCGAGCGCGAATTGTAGATCCCGCTTCCAAGCGGCCTCCCCGCACGATCCCGGCACTCGACCACCTCCCCGTCAAATGACGCCGGCAGGGGCGCCTCCACTTCATTGACGAACACCCACGGGTGCCCATGGAGCACCCGCGCACGGGCGTTCGCCTTGAGCCGCAACGTTCCAACCGGATTCGACATCAGGCCACCTCAACGGCGCCCGGCGTCGGATCAAAGCAAAAACGCCGACCGATCAGTCCAACTGCGTGCGGCCGTAGGGCACGCTCTCGGAATCGCGGCGGTTGGCCGTCGACTCCCGCTGCGTCACGTACGTCGCGAGGGCCTTGCAGGCAAAGGTGAAGGCAACCGCGCCGAGGACGAACAAGATGAGGGAGTTCATACGGGAAAGGACGGCACATCCCCTAGGCGAACTAAAGCCCTCAACGATAAACGAAGTGTGAAAGACACCCTGACGGCCGGCGGGGTCACGGTTTCTCCGGCTCACCAGCCCGCGCTTTTGCGCTTCCCCCCGTCGTCCCGGCTCCCTTCGATGGTCCCTTGTTCCATGTCCGCCGCCGCTGAAATCGCCCGCCGTCGCACCTTTGCGATCATCTCCCATCCCGATGCGGGCAAGACGACCCTGACCGAGAAGTTCCTGCTTTACGGAAACGCCATCCACCTCGCCGGCACCGTCACCGCCCGCAAGAACCAGCGTTCGACCGCCTCGGACTGGATGGAGCTCGAGAAGCAGCGCGGCATCTCCATCAGCTCCACGGTTTTGCAATTCGACTACCGCGGATTCGCCGTGAACCTGCTGGATACGCCGGGTCACAAGGACTTCTCCGAGGACACCTACCGCGTTCTCACCGCGGTGGACGCGGCGCTGATGGTGATCGACGCCGGTAAGGGCGTGCAGGCGCAGACCCGCAAGCTGTTTGAGGTCTGCCGACGCCGGAGCGTGCCTATCTTCACGTTCATGAACAAGTGCGATCGGCCCACGCTGAACCCGATCGCACTGGTCGATGAGTTGGAAAGTGTCCTCGGACTCCAAGCCTCGCCGGTGATCTGGCCGCTGGGCAACGGACCGTCGTTCCGCGGCGTCTTCGACCGGCGCTCGCGGCAGGTGCACCTATTCGAACGAGTCCCCGGCGGCGCGTACCAAGCGCCGGTGAACGTCACGTCACTCGACGACGAAGCCGTGCGGTCGCGACTCGACGACTACACGTACGGCGAGGTCACGGAGCAACTGGAGATGCTCGATGGAGCCGGGCACCCCTTCGACCTCGCCGCCGTCCGGGCTGGGCGACAGACGCCGGTGTACTTCGGCAGCGCGGTCAACAACTTCGGCATCCAGTTGCTCCTCGATGGCTTCCTTGAGCACTCCGTCCCCCCGGCACCGCGGAGGATTGCGGTCCCCGGCGCCGCGCTCGCCGCCACCGCCGGCGCCAAGCCCGATGCCTCCCCGGCGTCGTCGGCGGAGATCGTTCCGGTGACCCACCCGAAGTTCTCGGGCTTCGTCTTCAAGATCCAGGCGAACATGGATCCGAAGCACCGGGACCGGATCGCATTTCTCCGGGTCTGCTCCGGCCGCTTCACGCGCGACATGACCGTGGTCCACGCCCGCACGGGCCGCTCCGTTCGGCTCTCCTCCTCCCACAAACTGTTCGGTCAGGAACGGGAGACAGTGGACGAGGCCTACCCCGGGGACGTGATCGGGCTGGTGGGCCATGATTCGTTTGGCATCGGGGACACCCTGACGGAGGACAAGGCGATCGTCTTCGATGAGATCCCGCGCTTCCCGCCGGAGGTTTTCACCTACATCTCGAATCCGAATCCCGCGGATGCGAAGAAATTCCGGGCCGGCCTCGAGCAACTCCTGCAGGAGGGCGTCGTGCAGTCCTTCGCGGCTCGGCACGCCCCCCCCGGGTCCACCCTGCTCGCAGCGGTGGGCCCGTTGCAGTTCGAAGTCGTGCAGTACCGACTCCAAGCGGAGTACGGGGCCGAATCGCGCCTCGAGCCGACGCCCTGGACGCTCCTCCGCTGGCTCGAACCCCACCCCAGCCTCCGGAACCCCGGTTCGCTCATCGTCGCCAGCGGCGTGAGCTTCGGCTTCGACCGCTTCGATCAACCGGTCGTGCTCTTTCCGAATGACTGGACGATGGGTTACTTCCAGGAGAAGAATCCCGACCTGCGCCTGCGCGAGTTGCCCCTTGAGCAGGCCACCGCCTCCTGAGCCCACTGCTCCGTCGACGCCACGCCTCTCCGCCATGGTCCGAATCTGGCTCCCCCTCGCCCTCCTCGCCCTTGCCGGATGGTATCACGACGCTGGCGCTGCGCCCGCCGACTATCGGGGCGCGATGGTGATTGACGCCGCCAACGGCAAAGTGATCTTCGCGGACGATGCGGACCGGACCAACCCACCCGCCAGCGTCACGAAGCTGATGACCTTCCTCGTGGTGCACGACGCGATCCGCGCCGGCACCCTCACCCTAGGGACTCCCGTGACGATCACCCGGGAGGATGCCGGCATGGGGGGAACCCAAGTGTGGCTTGAGGCGGGAGAGTCCTTCGCGGTGGAGGACCTCCTGTATGCGCTCCTGATTCAGTCCGCCAACGACGCCGCGCACGCCCTTGCGCGCACCGCGCGCGGCTCCGTGCCCGCCTTCGTGGCGGAGATGAACCGGCGGGCCCAGGTCCTCGGGATGGCGCAAACGACTTTCCGCACCCCGCACGGCCTGCCTCCGCGCAGTCGCAAGCCCTCTGAAGGCGACCTGACCTCGGCGCGGGACCTCGCGCTGCTCAGCCGCGAATTGCTCACGCACACCGATGTACTGAAGTACACGTCCGTGCGGGAACGCACCTTCCGGCCCGGCCAACCGCCGCCGCGCGAGGTGATCATGCGCAACCACAATCACCTGCTCGCGAAGGTGCGCGGAGTGGACGGCTTGAAGACCGGCTTCACCGCCGCCGCAGGCTTCTGCCTCGCCGCCACCGCCGAGCGGGACGGACGACGGCTCATCGTGGTCGTCGTTGGCAGCCCCGACGCCAAGAGCCGGGACATCAAGGTGGCGGAGTTCATCGAGCGTTTCCTCGCCCGCCCCGCCGACCTCGCGGTCTTCCGGCATGCCGACGAGAGCCCGTTCGTCCACCCCGCCCCAGCCAAGGCCGCCGGCACCAATCCGGTCGCGAAGGACGCACCCAGCCAGCCCCCGGAAACCCTGCCGACGGTGCGGTTCCCCCGTCCGCGGTCCTGATTCCCGCCATGTCCGAGAGCCTCGCCGCCGTCGAACGCTACCTGACCGACCTGCAGGACCGCATCTGCGCGGCGCTCGCGCAGGCGGACGGTTCGGCCAGTTTTGCGGAGGATGCGTGGACCCGCGCCGAAGGCGGCGGGGGCCGCACGCGGGTGCTGGCTGACGGGACGCTCTTCGAAAAGGCGGGAGTCGCGTTCTCCCGCGTGCACGGATCGCGTCTGCCCCCATCCGCCACCCAGCACCGTCCCGAACTCGCTGGGCGCCCGTGGACGGCCGTGGGCGTGTCGCTGGTCCTGCATCCCCGCAACCCCTACGTTCCCACCAGCCATGCCAACGTCCGATTCTTCACGACCGGCGAGACGGGGGACGGCGCGCCGGCGGTGTGGTGGTTCGGCGGCGGCTTCGACCTGACTCCCTACTACGGGTTTGAGGAGGATGCGATCCACTGGCACTGCACCGCCCGGGCGGCCGTGGAGCCGTTCGGCGACGACCTCTACCCGCGCTTCAAGCGCCAGTGCGACGAGTACTTCTTCCTGCGGCACCGACAGGAAGCCCGCGGCGTCGGCGGACTCTTCTTCGACGATTTCAACCAGCTCGGATTCGACGCCAGCTTCCGTCTGCTGCGGGCCGTCGGCGACGCGTTCCTCCCCGCCTACCTCCCCATCGTCGCCCGGCGGCGGCACGCCCCGTACGGCGAACGCGAGCGCAACTTCCAGCTGTATCGGCGCGGTCGCTACGTGGAGTTCAATCTCGTCTGGGACCGCGGCACCCACTTCGGACTCCAGAGCGGCGGGCGCACCGAATCGATCTTGATGAGCCTTCCTCCGCTGGTTCGCTGGGACTACGGCTGGACGCCTCCGCCGGATTCAGCGGAGGCCCGATTGACCCAGCACTTCCTCGTCCCGCGCGACTGGGCCAGCCTGTCGCCCCCTTCCTCCGCATGAACTCCCGCGAACGCTTTCTCGCCGCCTGCGCCTGCCAGCCGCTCGGACGCCCGCCGCTCTGGGTCATGCGACAGGCGGGGCGCTACCTGCCGGAGTATCGCGACCTCAAGGCGAAGTCATCGTTCCTTGAGATGGTGCGGACGCCGGAGTTGGCGACCGAGGTGACGCTGCAGCCGCTGCGCCGTTTTCCCGGGATCGACGCCGCGATCCTGTTCTCCGACATCCTCGTGATCCCGGAGGCGCTCGGTCAGCCGTACGCCTTCCGGGACACGGGCGGCATCGCCATGGCGTTCGCGCTCGCCAGCCGCGAGCAGGTCGATCAGCTCGCCCCCGCCGAGGCCGTGCCGGCGCGGCTCCAGTACGTTGCGGACGCCCTCCGGCTCCTGAAGCGCGAGCTCGGCGGCCAGCGCGCCCTGCTCGGATTCGGCGGCTCGCCGTGGACGCTCGCCACCTACATGGTGGAAGGCGGGAGTTCCGACGAGTTCGAGCGCATCAAGCTCCTCTTCTACACGGACCGGTCGCTGTTCGACGCGCTGCTGACGCGGCTCACCGAGGCGCTGATCGCGTACTTCCGGCTCCAGATCGAGGCCGGTGCCGACGCGATTCAGATCTTCGATTCCTGGGGCGGGATCGTCGCCGGAGCGGACTACGAGGCCGCTTCCCTCCGCTGGATCCGCCAGATCATCGCCGCCCTGCCGCGCGACTTCCCGGTCATTCTCTACGCCAAGGGCACCGGCTCCCACCTCGTGGATCAGACCTTCACCGGTGCCCGCGTGCTTAGCGTGGACTGGACGGTCGACCTGCGCGCCGCGCGCGCCACGGTGCCGAAGACCATCGCGCTGCAGGGCAACCTCGATCCGGTCCTGATGCAGACCACGCCGGAGATCGTCCGTCGCGAGTCCGCGCGACTGCTCGAGTCGATGCGCGGCGAAACCGGATACATCTTCAACCTGGGCCATGGCATCACCCCGCAGGCGCGCATCGCCTGCATGGAAGCCCTCGTCGACACCGTCACCTCCTGGCGCTAAGCGGAATTCGCCCACGGGAGGGCAAGAAATGAACAGACCGGTCGCGACCGCTCCGCTAGACTCACTTCCGTGAGCACGTCGTCCCCCCCTCCCTCCGCGGTCGCCGTGATCGGTGCCGGCGTCACCGGTCTCACGGCCGCCTACCAACTGGTTCGGTCTGGCGTGCCGGTCAGGGTCTTTGAGACCGCCGCGCAGGTTGGCGGCCCCGTGCAGACCGAGCAGACCTCCGATGGCTGGCTGATTGAATCCGGCCCAAATTCCCTCCTCCTGGGAGACGCCGCCGTCACCCGTCTCTTTGACGAACTGGGGCTTTCGGCGCGATTGCAGGTGGCCGCCGGCAGCGCCCGCAAACGGTTCCTCGTTCGCAAGGGCGAAGTCCTAGCCCTGCCGACCTCGCCCTTGGCCTTTGTCTCGACACCTCTGTTCTCGGGAGCCGCAAAGCGCCGCCTGCTCCGCGAAGTCATTCGCGGCCGCGGCGCGCCCCGGTCCGCCGACGTCAGCGTCGCCGCGCTGGTGGCCGAGCACTTGGGTCAGGAATGGGTGGACACGGCGCTCCAGCCGTTTGTCAGCGGGATTTATGCCGGTGATCCAAGCCGGCTTTCCGCGAAGCATGGCTTCCCCCAAGTCTGGGAAGCGGAGCAGCGTTCCGGTTCCCTCATCCGGGGCATGCTGGCCGGGGCGAAGGCGCGGCGCCAACGCGGAGAGCCTCGTGCCCGGATGGTATCCCTGCCCGAAGGACTCCACGGCATCCCTCGCACCCTCGCCGAGAAGCTGCCGACCGAGGCTCTTTCGCTCGGGACCCGCGTCGACGCGCTGCGGCGGACCGCCGACGGTCGATGGACCGTCCGCTGGAACCGCAAGGGCGAGACGGGCGATGAGACCTTCGGGACCGTTCTCCTCGCCCTGCCCGCCGGCGCCCTCGCCTGCCTTGAGATCGACGAGCCGGATCACCGTCCTCTCGGCTCGCTCCAGAGCATCGAGTATCCCCCCGTCGCCTCCGTCTTCCTCGGCTACCGCCAGGAACAGGTCCGGCATCCGCTCGACGGATTCGGCGTCCTGATTCCCGAGTCGGAACGATGCCGCATCCTCGGCGTCCTCTTTTCGTCAACCCTCTTCCCGGGCCGAGCCCCCGCTGGCTGCGTCGGCCTCACCGTGATGCTGGGCGGCGCGCTCCACCCGGAACGCGGACGACTCGCGGCTCCCGACGCCGTGGGAACCGCCCGCGAGGAAGTCGGTCGCCTTCTCGGGGTGGTCGGCGAGCCCATCCTGGTCCGCCATCGCGCGTGGCCGCAGGCGATCCCGCAGTACAACCTCGGTTACGACGCTTTCCTCGCGACGATGGAGTCGTTTGAGCGGAATCACCCCGGCCTCCTGGTCGGCGGTCACGTCCGGGACGGCATCGCGCTGTCGGCGTGCCTCAGCGCAGGCTTGAAACTCGCTGATCGCGCCCTGGCGCTCCGCCGCCCGAGCGGCCCAGTCGGCTGATCCCGGCTCGACGCCGTTCCCGGAAATCGGGCGGTACCCTCGCCGCCTTCCGCTGGCTCGTGACGGCGGATTCCGGCCCCATTCGCGCCCACGACGGGAGCGACGGCAGCGCATCCGCCCGGTCCATGGCGACACACCAGCCGGGCCGACTTGGCGAATCCGGGTGTGCGTGCAGGCCCTTTTCCGGGCGGTGAGCGACGTCGATCGACTTTCGCCCCGCCCTGCCTTGACTACCCCCGGTGCCGCCATACCCTCGGCGACCCTTTCTTTGGCATGGCGAAAGACCTCAAGGACACCCTGCAGCTACCCCGAACGGATTTCCCGATGCGGGCGAATTTGGTCCAGCGGGAACCCGCTCGCCTCTCGTGGTGGGAGCAATCAGACCTGTATGGAGCCATCCAAAGGACCCGTGCGGGCCGCCCCGCCTTCGTGCTCCACGACGGCCCCCCGTTCACGAACGGGGACGTCCATATCGGCACCGCGCTGAACAAGACGCTGAAGGACATCACGCTGCGTTACAAGAACCTGCGTGGCTTCCGGACGCCCTATGTGCCCGGCTGGGACTGCCATGGACTGCCGATCGAGCAGAAGGTCGCGCGTGAGTTGCAGGCCAAGGGCGAGACGGTGTCGACGTCCGGACTCCGGGCCCGCTGCGACGCCTTTTCCGAAAGCTGGATTGAGCGTCAGACGACGCAGTTCAAGCGCCTTGGAGTGCTGGCGGATTGGGCGCACGAGTACAAGACGAAGGACCCCGAGTTCGAGGCGGACATTGTCCGAACCTTCGCAGCCTTCGTCGAACGAGGCTTGGTGTACCGGAGCAAGAAGCCGGTCTACTGGTCGATCCCATTCGAGACGGCCCTCGCGGAGGCGGAAATCGAGTACCGCGACCATGTCTCACCCGCCATCTGGGTCCGGTTCCCGGTCCCCGCGGAAGAGGCGACGACTCGATCCCTGCCGGCCGACAAGCCCCTCTCCGTGGTGATCTGGACCACGACCCCTTGGACCCTTCCCGCGAACCTCGCGATCGCGGTGCATCCGGAGGTTTCCTACGTTGTGGCCGACCTCGGTGCCGAACGCATCGTCGTGGCCGAGGCGCTTCTCGGCTCAGTCCTCGCCGCCGCGAAGATCGAGGCACCCGCCAGCGTGGTCGCGACGCGGCTCGGCCGCGACCTGGAGCACCTGGCGGCGCGACACCCCTTCATTGCGCGACCCGCACTGGTGGTGCTCGCGGACTACGTGACCACCGACAGCGGCACGGGAGCGGTGCACACAGCTCCGGGGCATGGCGCGGAGGATCACGTGACCGGCCTGCGCTACGGCCTTCCGGCCTACTGCCCGGTGGGCGACGATGGACGCTACGTGGATGACGGGCAGATTCCGGCGGACTTTGTCGGCCTCTCCACGCTGGAGACGGTCGAAGACTTAGCGGCCAAGCGCACCTCGCCCGCCAACATCGCGGTGCTGAAGCGCCTTGCGGAGACCCAGACCCTCTTCGCGCGCCAGCGCTACGTCCATAGCTACCCCCACTGCTGGCGATCCAAGACTCCAATCATCTTCCGCGCGGTCGACCAGTGGTTCGTGAGCCTCGACGGTCGCGATGGTGCGGCCTCGGCGGGGTCGCCTCGCCAGGTGGCCCTGAACGCCCTCCCGGGCGTGCGGTGGATTCCGGCGTGGGGTGAGAACCGCATCCGTGGCGCCGTCGAAGCACGTCCCGACTGGTGCATCAGCCGCCAGCGTTCGTGGGGGGTTCCGATCGTGGCGTTTTACGACTCCCGCCGCACCCCGTACCTTGATGCCGGCGTGGCGCGCGCGGTCGCAGCCAAGATCGCGGAGCGGGGAAGCAACCTGTGGTACGACTGCACCGCGGCGGAGATCCTCAGCGACATTCCCCTTCCCCCTGGCTGGCCGCCCGCGGCGGAGCTTACCGCCGGTCGGGACACACTCGATGTCTGGATCGACTCCGGATCCTCGCACGCCGCGGTGCTGCGTCGCCAGCAGGGCGACACCCAGTGGCCGGCGGATCTCTACTTGGAGGGCAGTGATCAACATCGTGGCTGGTTCCAATCGTCCCTATGGACCTCGGTCATCGCGTACGACGCCGCGCCCTACAAGGCGGTCCTGACGCACGGCTTCATCGTCGGCGAGGATGGCAAGAAGATCTCGAAGTCCGGCCAGTACGAGAAACCCCCGACGTCGGACAACTTCATCGCCCAGTACGGCGCGGATGTCATCCGCCTCTGGATCGCGTCGCAGAACTTCACCGAGGACATCACGCTCTCGGAGAAGATCCTGAACAACGCGGCGGAGGCGTACCGGCTTTTCCGCAACACCTTCCGGTACCAGCTTTCCAATCTGTGTGACTTTGACGTTGGGCGTGACGCCGTGCCCTTCGAGCGCATGGATGCACTCGATCGGTGGGCGCTGCACCAGCTTTTCACGTTGGAACGCGAGTGCACGCAGGCCTACGACGCCTACGAATTCCACCGGGTGTACCAACTCTGCAACCAGTTCTGCGCGGTCACCCTGTCGGCGGTGTATCACGACATCCTCAAGGATCGACTCTACACGCTCCGCACGACCCACCCGCTCCGCCGGTCGTCGCAGACCGCCATCCACCATCAGTTCCACACGCTGGTTCGGATCCTTGCTCCGATCCTCACTCTGACGACGGACGAGGCTTGGTGCCATGCGCGGTTCAATCAGGACCTCCCCTCCGCGGAGGCGCTGGCCACCCGCGATCCGCGTGAGGCATCCATTCACCTGCAAGACTGGCCCTCGCTCCCCGCGGACTGGCACCAACCGGCCCTTGCCGCCGATCTAGCACGGCTCCTCGAGATCCGCCGCCGCGTCAACGAGGCGATCGAGCCGCTGCGGGCCGGCGGGAAACTGGGCAAGTCGCTCGACGCCGCGGTGCACATGGTGCCCGGAGACGCCGAAAGTGCGCGGCTCCTGGCCGCCCACGGCGAGTTCCTCCCCGAACTGTTCATCGTGTCCCACGTCGACGTGGCCCCGCGCCGGGAAGGCGACGGCGAGGTCGCGGTGACCGTCCGTCACGCCCAGGAACTCAGTCTTCAGCGCTGCCCACGTTGCTGGCGCTGGGTTCCCCAGCTTTGCCCCACCCCGCACGGCGACGTCTGCCCCCGCTGCGCCGACGCGCTCTAGAAAATCCCTAAGTACCCCGCCATGGCCTCCAAGAAACCCGCCCGTCCGGTCAAGCCCGCCGCTGCCAAGAAGCCGTCCTCCTCTTCCGTGCAAAAGAAGCCCACTGCCGACAAGGCACGTCCCGCGATTCCCAAGCCCGCCGCCAAAGCGCCCCCGCCGAAGCCGTCGCCCGCCAAGGCCACGCCTCCCGCCAAGGCGAGCCCGCCGGCCAAGGCCCCCGCGCCCGCCAAGGCCACGGTGCCGGCCAAGCCCGCGGCACCCCCCAAGGCCCCGGTCGCCAAGGTTTCCCCGCTTCCGCCATCGCCCAAGCCGACGGCCGCCGCCGAAAAGCCGGTCCCGGCGTCCAAGCCGGAGTCGTCAGCCGATGGCGGCGACAAGGGGCGCGCCCGAGACGCACTGCGGAGCAAGATCCTCGGCAACCGGAAGCCGGCCAAGCCAATCGCCTTCTCCCTCGACGAAGTGCGCGAACTGGCCAAGGCGGCCGCCGCCAAGGGCGTCGAGACCCCGGCCAAGGGCAAGGTGGCAACCAGCAAGGGAAAGACCGACAAGGTCCCGGCGCGCAGTCCGGCCCCGAAGCCGGCGGTCCCGAATCACGTGAAGGCCGCCTCCCTCGCGGACATCCTCGGTTTCAATCCGCGAAAGGCCGCCGCTCCCAGTGCGAAGACGGACGCCGACATCCCCGAGAAGTTCCGTCGCTACTACCGGCTCCTCATCGAACTGCGCAACCACGTCACCGGCCAGCTCGACCAGCACACCGAGGACACTCTGAAGCGTTCTTCCAAGGAGGACGCCGGCGACCTTTCGAGCTATGGCCAGCACATGGCCGATGCGGGTACGGACACCTTCGACCGGGACTTCGCCCTCAGCCTCGTCTCCAGCGAGCAGGAAGCCCTCTCCGAGATCGAGGCGGCCATTCAACGCATCAAGGCAGGCACCTATGGCACGTGCGAAATCAGCCAGAAGCCCATCGCCAAGGAACGACTCCTTGCCGTCCCGTTCACCCGCTACTCGGCCGAGGCCCAGAAGGAAATCGAGCGCAATCGATACCGCGCCCGCACCGGCGCCGGCCTGTTCGGCGAGCTTGGCGATGAGGGGGCCTCGATCAGTGGCGGCAGCGACGACGATTGAGCGCCCCAGTGTCCAGTCCCAACCCGCCCGCGCCCGCCCCGGCTGACCGGGCCCGGCGAATCCTCGCGTACCGCCGCTTCTGGATCCTCGCGGTCTCGGTCTTTCTCCTCGACCAAGCCTCAAAGGCTTGGATCTTCGCCACGATCCCGTACGGGACCTACAGCCCGCCTGGTGCCATCACCGTCATCGACGGCTTCTTCCACCTCGTTCACGTCGGCAACACCGGTGCGGCGTGGAGCCTATTCAGCGGTCGGAGCACGCTCCTCGCCGGCCTCGCCGCGCTGACCCTCGCCGCCATCTACCTCTGGCGAGCGACCCTCGGACTGCGCAGCGTCACCGTGCAAACCGGATTCGGTCTGCTCTGCGGCGGGATCGTGGGCAACTTCGTTGACCGCCTGCTCCACGGTCACGTGGTCGACTTCATCGACCTGCACTTCGGTTCCTACATCTACCCCACCTTCAATGTGGCCGACGCCGGAATCTGCGTCGGCGTGGGACTCTACATGCTCTGGACCCTCCGCCAACCCGCGGGCACCCCTTGATTGCGGCTCCGGGTCGAGATTCCGTTTGCGCTTCGGCCCACCACCTTTACCTCCTTCATGGCAACCATGAATCCGGTTGCCCACGAATCCCCTCTCCGTTCGCCGACCGATCGCGACTTTTATCTGGGGGCCGACGAGTTCTTCCGCGCCAACTGGCCGACGTCGCTGACGTTCGATGACGTCTCCCTCGCGACGCTGTTCTCGGAAATCCTTCCCAAGGACGCCGATCCGTCGACCACTCTCTCCGAGGCGCTGCGACTGCCGATTCCGATCATCTCGTCCGACATGGACACGGTCACGGAGTCGAAGATGGCGATCACCATGGCCCTGAACGGCGGCTTGGGGATCATTCATTACAACATGTCCGCCCGGGAGCAGGTGAAGGAGGTGGCCCGGGTGAAGCGTCACATTCACGGACTGATCCAAGACCCGATCACCGTCTCGCCCGATCAACTCGTCGGCGATGTGCTCGCGATAATCGACCAGCGGCGCTACGAGTTCCGCACCTTCCCGGTCATCGATGGCGAGGGCAAGCTCATGGGACTGCTTTCCGGGAGCAGCGTCCGCGACCGCTACCGCACCAAGAAGGTCGCCGAGGCCATGGTGCCCCGGCGCGAGATCCTGACGGTCCACGAACGAAGCCTGAAGCCCGATCCTATCAGTGCCGCGGACGCGTTCTTCATGGAGCACGTCGGCATCCACAAGATGCTGGTCGTCGACGACGCGGACCGCCTGCGCGGGCTCGTCACCTTCTCCGACGTGGAGCGGATCGCGGCGGAGGCCAAGTCGCGACGCAAGCCGGCACGCGATGCCGAATTCCGGCTGGTCGTGGGCGCAGCCATCGCTCCGGTTCGTCTGGCGGACGGTTCACTCGACCGCGACCGCATCCTCGGGCACGTCAGCCAACTCGTGGGGGAGTCGGTCGACGCGGTCGCCGTCTCCACGGCCCACGGCCACACCGCCGGGGTCGGCGACATGGCGCGGTTGATCCGTCAGCAGTTTCCCTCGCTCACAGTGATTGCGGGGAACGTGACCAGCGGGGACGGAGTGCGCTACCTCGCCGAGTGCGGCGCCAGCGCCATCAAGGTCGGGCAGGGTCCCGGCTCCATCTGCACCACCCGAATCGTCGCCGGGGTCGGCATCCCTCAACTCACCGCCCTCTACGTCGCCAGCCGCGAGGCCGCGGCCGCCGGCGTCCGGGTGATCGCTGACGGAGGCATCACCAAGAGCGGCGACATCGTCAAGGCGCTGACCTTGGCGGACGCCGTGATCCTTGGCGGGCTGCTCGCCGGTTGCCGCGAGGCTCCGGGCGAGATCATGGAAATCAACGGCAAGCTCTACAAGCAGTACCGGGGGATGGGGTCACTCTCGGCGATGAAGGCGGGGAGCGCCGCCCGTTACGGCCACGACAAGACGGACTCCACCCGGAAGCTGACGGCGGAGGGGATCGAGGCTCTCAAGGAGGTTTCCGGGTCCGCCAACGACGTCCTCTCTACCCTGATTGGGGGTTTGCAAAGCGGCATGGGCTACCTCGGCGCTCGGACGCTGGTCGACCTGCGCCAGCGCGCGCGCTTCGTCCGCGTCAGTCCCGCTGGCCAGCGGGAAGCGGCCCCGCATGACGTGGTCGAGATCAAGACGCAGTCCAAGGGCTGAACCGTCGTCCTGCTGAGGTACCGACCGAGGTTATTCACCCGGTTGGGGACGAAGCCGGCGTCAGGCTCCCGGAGGCAACTCCGGGGCGATGGTTTTTTCGTTTGCGCTGGAGGGCCGGGAACGGCTTGAAAGTGCGGGCAACAGGGGGTTCGCCTCGGTTGCCTTCCCGGAACCATGTCGCTCCTTCCCTTCTCCAGCCAGCTTATCGCCGATGTCGGCATTTCCCTCGGAGACGAGGGCAAGGGGCGTTTGATCCCGGAGATTGCCCACGAACTCGCGTCGTCCGCCCATCCCGTCAGCGTCGTGCTGAAGGTCAACGGCGGGGCCAACTCCGGCCACACCGCGGCGGGCATCAAGCTCAACCTCTTGCCCTCGGGCTTGGTCGAGCGCGCCATCCGCCATCTCGCCATCGGCAGCGGCGTGGTCGCCGATCCGCGAAAGATCCACTGGGAGGCCCGTCCGCTCGAAGCCCGCGGGTTCGAGGTCTACGGCCGCCTCCTCGTGGACGAGCGCACGCTGGTCTCCGACCTCACGCACCGCCTGCTCGATCTGGCATGGGAGGACTACCGCGTGCACGTGCTCGCCGAGGAACCACGCGGCTCCACCGGGCGCGGCATCACCCCGGCCTACCAGGACGAGGTCGGCCAATGGCAGATCACGTACGCCGACTTCCTCGGCTCGCGCGATGACTTCGCCCGGAAGGTCACCCAGCGCGCGGACCGCGCCCTGCGGACGATCGAAAACGTCTGCCGGGTTTCGCCCGGGCGTTTCGCCGAGTTTTTCAGCCGGCTGACCGCCGCGGAGCTGCGCGCCAACGCCGAGCCGGTCGCCGACGGGGTCTTTCCGAAGGAGGAATTCGACTTCACCCGTTTCCAAGGCTCCGAACCGTTCAGCCTCAACCTCGATGCGCTGGTCGCCACCTACTGGGATGCCGGTCAGGCCCTGCGTCGCAGCATCGGCGAGGTGCGGGAACTCATTCTGTCGGAGACGGCCGCCGGCCGCTCCGTCATCGGGGAGTTCGGACAGGCCTACTGGCTCGACAAGCGACATGGCTTCTCGCCGAACGTCACGGCGTCCCATACTTACACGCCCGAGTTCTTCGAAAGCGCCGGCATCCCGGTCCAGGCCATCCACACCTTTGGCGTCGCCAAGGCCTACGACACCAAGGTCGGCACGCACACGTTCCTGACCCAGATGGATCCACAGCACCCGCTGTCCGAGATCCTCCAAAAACTCGAGTTCGGCACCAGCACCGGCCGCCAGCGGATGGTCGGATGGTTCGATGCGGTCGAAAAAGGCGACGCCCTCCGCTACGGGGGTTTCCAGGACCTGATGATCAACAAGGCCGACGCCCTGACCCATCGCGGGGCTTGGAACGGCGATCTTCTGATCGCCGTCGCCTACGAGGACGCCGCCGGCCGACGCTACCACCATGTGCCGCGAAACGAGGCGGTCCGCCGAACCCTTCGTCCCGTCTACACCCGCCACCCCGGCTGGACCACCGACATCTCCCAGGTCCGGCAGTTCGGTGACCTGCCGCGGAATGCACAAACCTACGTCGCCGCCATGATGCGCTCCATCGTCGAGGTGGCCGTTGGCAGCAGTGCGTCACCCAGACCGAATGCTCTTCCCAACCTCCGCTACCTCGGAGTCGGTCCCAATCCGTCGCAGATCATCAAGGACGTACCGGCGACCGCCGATCTCCTCGGGATGCGCTGAGCGTCCCGCGGGATCGCGACCTCAGAAATCCTGAAGTCGCCCTTCCCCAGGCCCGCGGCCCGGGCTGATCCGCGTCATGACTTCGCCGAGGAGGTAGATCGAACCGGTGACCACGACCACCTCGTCGCCGCGTCCGGCCCGGCAGGTCTCGGGATCCGGAAAGAGCGAGGCCAGGTCGCGCCGGAAAACTCCCCCCGCATAGCCCGGCGGGATCAGCGACTCCAACTCGGCGAAGCTGCAGGCCCGGGCCTGCTGGGGGACCACCAGATGGATCTCGGCGGCGAACTCCGCGACGGTCCGCAGAAGGGCGCTCGCGCGGGCGACGCCGAGGGCGCCGGTGACCACCACCGGGCGCTTCCCCTCCTCCTCGACCAAACGACGGAGGTTGGTCTCCAGCACCTCCGCGCCCTCCGGGTTGTGCGAAGCGTCCAGAATCAGCCGACGGCTGCCGAGCGTGACCCGCTGCCATCGCCCCGGCCACTGGACCCGGCTCAGGCCCCGCCGCACCGCGTCCTCCGTGACTCCCCACGAGGCCGGCAACTCCCGGGCCAGCAACGTGGCGGTGGCGGCATTCCAGCGCTGGTAGTCCCCCTCCAGGTTGGTGTGGGGATACCCGGCGAGGTCCTCCCCGAACAGCTCGCGGACCGAGCGGAGCGCGCTACCGCGCTCCCGGGCCACCGCCCGCACCACCGCCTCGGCCTCCGGTGGCAAGCGGCCCATCACCACCGGCCGCCCGGGCTTCACGATTCCGGCCTTCTCCGCCGCGATCAGAGCCGGAGTATGCCCGAGCAACTCGCAATGATCCAAGCCAATCGAGGTGATCGCCGTGACTTCAGGTTGCACGACGTTGGTGGCGTCCAACCGCCCCCCCAGCCCGACCTCGATCACCGCCGCGTCGCAGCCCTTTCGCGCGAACTGCAGGAAGGCCATCGCCGTCATGAACTCAAAAAACGTGGGGTGAAGATCCGGTCCGCGCCGCCCCAGTGCCTCGGCGATCGGCCGGAGTTCCCGCGTGTAGGCGACGATTTCCCGCTCCTGCAGGTGCTCACCGTCAACCTGCACGCGCTCACCCAGCCGGATCAGGTGGGGCGACGTGTACAGGCCCGTCCGCTTCCCGGACTCCCTCAGGATCGAAGCCATCATCGCCGCGGTGGAGCCTTTGCCGTTGGTGCCCGCGATGTGGATGACGGGATACTGGCGCTCGGGGTGTCCGAGTTCCTCCACGAACAGCCGCATCCGATCGATGCCGAAGCTCACCCCCTTCGCCTTCAGCGAAAAGAGGTAATCCTGCACCGCCGGATAGTCCGCCAAGGCGTCCATCACTCCCCCTGAAACCGATGTCCCGATCGTCCGCCGGTGGCTTCAGCCGGCATCGCGACCCAGACGCCGCTTCAGGTGCAGCGCCGAAAGGACCGACGCTAGGTGGGAGCGCATCTCAAGGCGGCTGACAACTTGGTCGATCAGGCCGTGCTTCAAAAGGAACTCGGCACTCTGGAAACCAGCGGGCAGCGTCTGTTTCGTGGTCTCCTTGATCACCCGCGCCCCGGCGAACCCGATCAGGGCCCCCGGTTCCGCGATATTGACGTCGCCCAGCGTCGCAAAACTCGCCGTCACGCCACCCATCGTCGGGTGGGTCAAGACCGAGACGAAGGGAAGCCCGGCCTGAGCGAGGCGTCCCAGTGCGGCGCTCGTTTTCGCCATCTGCATGAGCGAGAAGATGCCTTCCTGCATGCGGGCGCCACCCGAGGCGCTGAAGATGATGCAGGGAACTTTCTCGCGGATCGCCGCCTCGACGGCGCGGGTGATCTTTTCCCCGACGGCAGAACCCATCGCCCCGCCGCAAAACCGGAAATCCATCACCGCCACCGAGACGCGGATGCCTTCAATCGAACCCAAGCCACAGACGACGGCCTCCTTCAGCCCGCTCTCCTTCTCGTACTTCCGGATCCGGTCCGGATAGGCCTGCGAGTCCACGAACCCAAGCGGATCGGCCGAAATGACATCCGCATCCGACTCCACGAACGTCTCCGGGTCGAAGAGGGCCTCGATCCGCTGCCTTGCCCCGATGGGGAAGTGGTAGCCGCTCTTGGACACCACCATCTGGTTGGACTCAAGCTCCTTGTTGAAGACGATCTCTCCCGAGAGCGGACACTTGGTCCACAGCCCTTTCGGGATGTCCTTCTTCTTCACCACCACCGTGGAGTACTTCGGCTTGCTGAAGAGCGACATACTGGGGAAAGCAGGCGATCCGGAAACGGACTTGAACTCAACCGTGGCCAAACGTCACGACGTCCAGCTTCAACGCCCCTGCGTCGCGCAGTGCAACCGCACAACTGTTGAGCGTGGAACCCGTGGTGAAGACATCATCGACAAGCACGTAACGTGTCCGGGGAACGATGGTCGCCCCGGAAACGAGTGCAAAGGCATTTTTGAGGTTCTCCCGCCGCCGCTCCCGATCGAAGGCCGTTTGCGTTACGGTGTCCACCGTCCGCCGCAGGAGGCTGCGCACGCACGTCGCACCGCCCGCTTCGCGGGCCAGAACCGTCGCGATCAGGTGGCTTTGATTGAAGCCTCGCTCGCGCTGCTTTCGGGGGTGGAGGGGCACCGGTACGAGGGTCGCATCACGCACATGATCAATGACATGCCAACTAGCTCGAAGCACGGAGGCCATGTCTTCGAGGACCTGGCGGCCGCCGTGGTACTTGAGCTCGATCACGAGGGCTCGCGCTGCACCGCGCAGCAGAACCGCCGACGCCCCGGCCCCGAAGCATGGATCCAAGCGTGCGCAGTGCGGGCAGGTCCGTTCTCCCTCCACCACCCCGAAGAAGGGGTGACCACAGACGCCGCAGGCCGGTCGTCGGATCCACGGGAACCCCCGTTCACACGCTCCGCAGAGATGCCGGAACGGGGTGTCGTCCTCCACCGGACCACGGCAGTCCACGCACACCCGCGGGAACAGGGCCTCCGCGAGGCCGCCCAGCATCGTTCGCGCCGCCGCGGTCACGCCTTTCAACCCGCGCATCGGTCCGCCGACCGCCCCTGGGGTCGGCACCGCGGCGATAGGCACGCCGGCGGCGGTCGCGCCGGGATCGCCGGGTGTTTCGCTCACCGAGCCCGGTTCGCCGCGCGCGGGAGTCGCCGGGACGGCGCCGGGATCGTTCTCAGCCGTCGGCACGGCTCGACCGGCTGAGGGAGGCCCGCGCTCCGCGCCCCCGCGGATAATCCACTCGGACGAGGAACAGGCCCTGCGGCGGCGCCGTTTCCACCGCCGGCGTCCGCCGCGCGGCGGCGAGGAATCGCCCCAGATCCTCCGGCGTCAGTTTGCCATAGCCCACCGCCACCAGCGCGCCGACGAGACTCCGCACCATCTTGTAAAGGAATCCGTCCGCCTCGGCGACAATCGTGACTCCCCGGCCCCGGCGCACAATGTCGAGGCGCCGCAGGCTGCGCACGGTGTCCTCGCGCTCCTCCCCCGTAAACGCCGAGAACGCCGCGAAGTCGTGACGCCCGCGGAGAATCTTCGCCGCCCGGCGCATCGCCGCGAGGTCCGGCTGGGTCGGTCGATCCAAGGCCCAGACGAAGGGTCGAATGAAGGGATCCGGATGTCCCAGAAACAAGCGGTACTCATACCGCTTCCCGATCGCGGTGAAGCGGGCGTGAAAGTCGCCGGAGACCAACCGGATCGATTTGATCAGGAGGGTCGGCGGCAAGCCGACGCGGAGGGCCGCAAGGAGGCGATCCGCGCCGTGCCGCCACGCGAGGTCGAAGTGAAACACTTGGCCGCGGGCATGCACGCCCGCATCGGTGCGTCCGCTCGCGTGGATCCGCACCGGTGCTTTGGCAATCGCGGCGAGACGGCGCTCAATCACATCCTGAATCCCCACCCCGCCCGGCTGGCTCTGCCAGCCCGCAAACGCCGTCCCATCATACGCACACACCACCTTCCAGCGGGTCACGGATGCGGGCGGCACGGAGGGAGTCGGAGCAGCGCGTTGCACGTTCCCCGGGCTAGCGATTCGAAGGCCCGCGGTCGAGCGCCTTCCCGGGCCGGATCGCGACCGCTTCAGGGGTCGAGGGGCGTCGGCGGGGGAATCCGCTGATCGAGGAAGTCCTGCAGGATGAGGGTGGCCGCGCGCGAATCGACGATGCCGCTCGCCCGGAGATCGCGCCGGCGCTGCTTCGGGATGGTCGACTCCGCCTCCGCCGAGGTCAGGCGCTCGTCGACGAGGTGAACCGGGAGCCCGAAGCGGCGGCTGAGCAACTCGGCGAAGCGTTCCGCCTCCTTCGCCTTGGGGCCGACCGTGTCATCCATGTTCAGCGGCCAGCCGACCACCAGCTCGGTGATGCGCCTTTGCGCGATGAGGGTCCCGAGTGACGCAATCACCGTCGCTTCGTCGGACTCATGCAGGGCGGGAAGCGGGGTCGCGACTCCGAGTTCGTCGCCAAAGCTGAGGCCAATCCGCTTCGTCCCATGATCGATGCCGAGGCAACGCATGCGTCCGTTCCTTCGCGTCGAGGCCTCGTCAGAGCCAACGGCGGCCGGCGGGCAGGCGCTCAACGTGCGCCACCACACTCCGCACGTCCTCGGCCCGACCGCGAGGCATGACAAGCGTTGCGTCAGGCGTCTGCACGACCACGCAATCGCTCATCCCGAGCAGGGCCACGACGTGGCCAGGCGGGGAAACGATCACGTTGCCCGCCCCGTCGATCACCACGCCGTCACCGGACACCCGGTTCCCGGCCGGATCGGCGGGCAGATGCCGCCCCATCGCCGCCCACGAACCGGCATCATCCCAATCAAAGGTGGCGGGAAGAACCACGCCGTTGGTGGCTTTCTCGAGCAGGGCATGGTCGATTGAGATACGCTCCACGCGGCGGTAGGCGGCGCGCAAGGCCGCCTTCACGCCTCGCTCCGTCCCCGCCGCCAAGGCGGCGCGCACTGGCACGAACGCCGCCCGGAGTTCCGGCGCGTGCGTGTGCAGCGCGGCGTCCAGATGATCCACGCGCCAGACGAACATGCCTGCATTCCAGAGATAATCGCCAGCGGCGACATAGCGGCGCGCCACCGCGAGGGGCGGCTTCTCCACAAAGCGATCGATGCGGAAGAAGCGGCGGCCGCCCGCGCGGACGGAGCGGTCACGACGCCGGATGTAGCCAAAGCCCGTGACCGGACTCGTCGGCCGGATTCCGAGCGTGACGAGAACGTCCTTGGCCGCCGCCACGGCGAACGCCGCCTCGAGATCCCGCCGGTACGCCGACACGTCGTTCACGACATGATCCGCCGGCAGCACCGCGAAGGTGCCCTGCGGGTCCCGCGCCGCGACCAAGGCACCGGCGAGCGCCACCGCTGGCCCCGTGTTGCGGGCCGCCGGTTCCACCACGATGTTCTGCGCCGGGAGGCCCGGACAGGCCGCCCGGAGCGCCCGCTCCTGCTCGGCACCCGTGATGATCAATGTATTCGCCGGCGGTACCACCCGCGCCACCCGGCGCAGCGTCTGCGCAAGCAAGGTGCCGGAGCCCACCACATCCAGAAGATGCTTCGGACGCGCCCGGCGGCTCAGGGGCCAGAAGCGCTCCCCACGCCCTCCCGCGATGATGACCACGAACGACTGCGGCATGGCCCAACATCAACCGGCGGCGCAGACGCGCGCAATTTCCATTTGCACCCCCTTCCCAACCTGACCTTTTGGGACGAACGCCCAGTTTCATGGCTCCGCTCTCACCCGCCGAACTCAGCCGCTACAGCCGGCAACTCCTCCTCCCGGAAATCGGCCCGGCGGGCCAGCAGCGGCTCAAGGAGTCCAAGGTGCTCGTGGTCGGCGCCGGCGGTCTCGGCAGTCCGACCGCACTCTACCTCGCCGCCGCCGGGGTCGGCACCCTCGGGATCGCCGACTTCGACCGCGTCGCCACCCACAACCTCCACCGACAGCTCCTCCACACCGATGCGCGGGTCGGCGAGTCCAAGGTGACCTCCGCCCTCGCCCGCCTGCGCGAGGTCAATCCCGCCGTGAACCTCCTGGCCCACGAAGGGGGAGTGAACCCGGCGAATGCGATCGGGCTGTTCAGTCAGTACGACGTGATCGTCGATGCGACCGACTCGTTCCCCGCCCGCTACCTGAACAACGATGCCGCGGTGCGGACGCGGCGTCCGCTCGTCCACGGGAGCGTGTTCCAGTTTGAAGGCTCGGTCGCCGTCTTCGCGCCCCACCTGGGCGGCCCCTGCTATCGGTGCCTGTTTCCGCGCCCCCCCGCGGCGGGCGCGGTGCCGGGCTGTGGCGAAGCGGGGGTCTTGGGAGCCACGTGCGGAGTCATCGGCAGCCTCCAGGCCCTCGAAGCCCTGAAACTGATCGTCGGCTTCGGCGAGTCGCTGCTCGGCCGTTACCTGACCTTTGATGCGAGTACGGCCCGCACCCGCTGCGTCCGGCTGACCCGCGACCCCGCGTGCCCCGAGTGCAACCGCGTCCACCCACGCGCGCTGGAGTCGCCGGATTACGCCGACGCCTGCAGACTCGGCTCCGAACGCGCGACTGCGCCCTCCGCCTTTCCCATAACCCTCCCCTCCGATCCCTCTCCTCCTCTGGAAATCGCAGTCCACGACGCCGCGCGTCTGGTCCGCGAGCACGGTTCCTCCGTCTGCCTGATCGACGTCCGCGAACCCCACGAAGCGGAGATTTGCCGCCTCGCCGGGGCGCGACTGATCCCGATGCAGCAGATTCCCGCCCACGTGGATTCGCTGCCGAGAGATCAATTGCTCCTCATCCACTGCCATCACGGCGGTCGCAGCCTCCGCGTCACGGAGTACCTGCGCGCACGGGGAATCGCCCGGGTGTGCAACGTTGCGGGCGGCATTCACGCGTGGGCCGAGAGCATCGACCCCACCCTCGCCCGCTACTGACGCCCCCCACCAAGCAGCGCGGCCGGCTCGGCATGCACCGCGCCGACCGGATGACGGAGTGACGCCTGCGGACAGCCGCAAGCGATGAATCCTTGGGCGGCGCGGGAGGAGACTCGCCCCGCGTCACCGGACGAACGAAGGGATGAACCCGCCTAGCTGGCCGCTTTTGCCCGCGGCCGGACGAGACCGAACTTCTTCTTGATGTTCTGCACCGTCGGGAGGGAAATCTGCAATTCCTTGGCGATCGCGGAGCCGGTTTTCTTCTCCTGCACCAATTTCTTCACGGCGTTCCGAATCTCCTCGGTGATTTTCGCCCGGCGGCGACGACCCGTACGTTTGGCGGCGTCGGCCCGCTTCGGAGCACCGCGATGGGCCTTCCGCAGCGCGCTCATGAACTCCGCGAGCGAACCGTACCCGAAGTCGGCCGGCAGCCGACGCAGCGCGGCGGAGCGCTCCGCCGACAGCTCCTTCTCGCGCGCGACCAGCTCGGCCTTGCGCTTTTCCAGATCCCTTAATTTATCACTGATGCCCATAATGCTTATTATAAAACCCGAGCATTAGTCGGATCGCAAGGTACTTTTCCGGGGCGGTTCGGACTATAAAGAATCGCTTATAAGCACCTCGGTTGGTGCAGCGGCGGGCTCGGCGGAGCCGGGCTCCGTTTCGCGAAGCGGGGCGCGCTCGCCTTGCGGTCACTGCAGCGCGACCGCCCGGAGCCGGACGGTTCGCCGGGAGCGCGGAGCGGCACGGCGCCGTGCCGCGCACTGCTAGATCGACATTGCGTGGTAGCCGCCGTCCACGACGATCTCCGCTCCCGTGATGAAGGCGCCGGCGTTCGCGCTGGCGAGCAGCAGCGTGGCGCCGATCAACTCACGGGCCTCGCCAAAACGCTTCATCGGCGTGTGGCCGAGAATGCTGGCGACGCGGTCGGGCGAGAGAATCTTTCGATTCTGCTCGGCGGGAAAGAAGCCGGGGACAAGCGTGTTCACCCGGACGGACTTCGGCGCCCACTCCCGGGCGAGGTTCTTCGACAAGTTGTGCACCGCGGCCTTGGTCGCCGAATAGGTGAAGACGCGCGACAGCGGCACGAGACCGGACATCGAGCCGAGATTGATGATCGAGCCCCCCTGGCCCTGCTCCACCAGATGGCGCCCGAAGATCTGGCAGCCGAGGAAGACGCTGCGGACGTTGACGGCGATGATCCGGTCGAATTCGTCGTCGGAAATATCCAGAAACGGTGTGGCCGAATTCGTTCCGGCCCCGTTGACGACGATATCCACCCGACCGGAGCGAGCGAGCACGTCCGCGAGCAGGCACTGGAGTTCCGGTCGACTGCTGGCCTCCGCCGCTGCAAAATAGCCGCGCCCGCCCGCCTGGGCAATCGCGTCGAGCCGGGCCTTCGCCTTGTCCGGGTTGCGCCCCACCAGCACCACCTCCGCCCCCGCCGCCGCCAGGCCGCCGGCCATCGCGCCGCACAGCTCACCCGTGCCGCCGATGACGACCGCGACCTTGCCCTCCAGGCTGAAGAGCGAGTGTAGATACGAGGATGTGCTCATCCCGAAGACCTGCCCGCCGGGATGCGCCGGGGCAACACTAGGCTTGCTTAAAGTTAAGCCTCTCATTGCGTAACTCTCCTCATGGGCAAGATTGCGATCGAAGACAGCTTCGCCGACATCATCAACAAGTCGCAGCGCGGCCTGCACCTGTCCGACGCAGACCTCGCCACGCGTGCCGGCGTCTCGGCCGAGGACCTCGCCGCCGTCAAGGCGGGCAAGGTGAACATCGCCGTCATCCGCCGCGTCGCCCGTCACCTCCGGCTCGCTCCCAACCCCTTGGAGGACCTCGCGCGCAACGCATGGTACCCCAAGCAACCCAACTTCCCCCGCGGGTTCGCGATGTTCAACACGGACTGCGGCGACATGCGAGTGAACAACTACCTCGTCTGGGATTCGAAGACCCGCGTCGCCGCCGTCTTCGACACCGGCGCGTCCTGCGACGAACTGCTGCACTTCATCCGGGCCGAGAAGCTCAAGGTCCACTACGTCTTCATCACCCACGCGCACGACGACCATATCGCGGCCCTCGAGCCGCTCGTTGCGGCGACCGGGGCCGAGGTCTGGACCCACCCCCGCGAGCCCCTGCCTCGCCCTGGCTTCCGCCCGTTCGCCGAGGGGGCCTACTTCCACATTGGGGAAATCGCGATCAAGACGATCGAGACCAGCGGCCACTCCCCGGGAATGACCACGTTCTACGTCACCGGCCTGAGCTGGCCCCTCGCCATCGTGGGCGACAGCCTGTTTGCCGGCTCGATGGGCGGCAGCGCCACGGCGTTCGGACAGCAGTACCAGAATACCTCGAGCAAGATCCTGACGCTGCCGAAGGACACGGTGCTCGCGCCGGGCCATGGCCCGCTCACCACGGTGAGCCAGGAGAAGCGCCACAATCCTTTCTTCGCCCCGCGCAACGAGCGGGCAAGTCTCGAAGAAGTCCTCCAATCCAAATCCTCCCCCAATGCCTGACAAAATCGCCTTCGTCGGAGTTGGCCGCATGGGCGCCAACATGGCCCGCCGCCTGCATGAGTGCGGCTTCCCCGTCACTGCCGTCTACGACGTCCACGCCCCTACCGCGCACGCGCTGGCCCAGGAGTTGGGATGCCGCGCCCCGGCGACGCTCGCGGAGGTCACCGCCGCCGCCGATGTCGTCATCACGGTCGTGACGGACGACGCCGCCCAACTGGCCGTCTTCGCCGAGTCCGGTGACTCGCTGCTGGTCGGCGCCAAGGGACGGACGTTCATCAACTGCGCGACGCTTTCACCCAAGACCCAGGTCGAGACTGCCCGGCGGGCCCGCGCCGCCGGTGCCGACGCCCTGGAGGGCTGCATGGCCTCCTCCATCCCCCAGGCCCGCGCCGGCACCCTGTACCTGATGTGCGGCGGCGATCGCGCCGACTATGATCGCGTCCTTCCCGTGCTGCAAAAGCTGTCCCACACTCCGCGCTACATCGGCGTCGCCGGTCAGGCCGCGCAGGTCAAGGCGCTGGTCAACATGGTGATGAACATCAACACGGCCGCCCTCGCCGAGGGGCTCGGGCTCGGGCAGGCGCTGGGCCTCGATCTCGATATGCTGCGCGAGGTGTTCGCCCAAACCGGCGCCAATTCGCAGGTCCTGAAAACCGACGGCGAGGATATGCAGAACCGTGCCCACGATTGTTACTTCTCCGGCGCGCACGCGGCCAAGGATTCCGGCATCGCCTGGACCATGGGCGTCGAGGCGGGGCTCAACCTTCCCCTCTCCGCCGCCACCAAGCTCCAGTTCGAGCGGATGGTCGCGCTCGGCATCGGTCAGCTCGACAAGAGCGGCGTGGCCGAGTTGACCTTCAAGGGCCGGCGCGCCTAGGCGCGTTCGGTGCTTGCCCGACCGCCCTCCCGGCCGGTCCGCCGTATCCCCGACCGCGCGACGAACCGATCCGGTTCCGCGCCGAGGGGATGGAGCCGGGCGGGGACGTCGACCAAGCCGGTCTCGTCGTATCCCCGCCGCAGCACGTGCCTTCGGCGGAGACCGGGCGGGTGAACCGTCGGGTGACCCTTCTCTCCCGCCCGCTGCCGCCGACTGCCCGCGCGGCCGCCTCCCCTCGAACAGGCGGTGAACATCGACCTCCTGCCTGCCGCGCGTCGCCCCCTCGCCGACATGTCGTCGATTCGTGGCCGAACCGCGGCCTCGGATGAATGCTTCGCATGCTGCGGCCGATCCAGAGCGATGGCACGCCCGGTGCTCCGTGAGCGACACCCAACCAGCCATGAACCATCGTCCCACCAGCACCCTCCGATCGGCCGCCGCCGGCATTCTCCTCGCCGCGCTCGCTTCCGCTTCGCCCGCGCAGACCGCCTCCGAGCCCGTTACCGAGCTCGAGAAATTCATCGCCTCCGAGTCCGCCGTGGAGAGCTCCACCACGCTCCTGCCGAACTCGCGGCCGGTCGACTCCCTGTACGGATTCGAACGCAGCCTGTTGGAGACGCCGCGGTCGATCACGGTGATCACGCCCGAAGCCATCGCCCAGCGCGGGCTGTCCAACGTCTACGACCTCGCCACCCTGGTTCCAGGGAGCACGGTGATAAACTTCTACGGAATGCCCGGCATCCCGACGACGCGTGGCCTGTTCTCCAGCGTGTACTTCAACGGCATGCAACGGGTCTGGAACCGCAACGGCTATCCGACCTCCTTCGGGTCCCTTGAGTCGATGGACTACGTGCGCGGGCCGGCACCGGGAACCTACAGCGCCGCCAGCCCCGGAGGCTTCGTCAATTTCCTGCCGAAATCGCCCTACTACGACAAACGCCGCGGATCCCTCAAACTGACCGTGGGTGAGCACAGCGAGCTCAACGGCCAGTTCGACGCCGGCGGACCGCTGCTCGCCTTCGGAAAGCCGGCCGCCTTTCGCGTTTCTCTCACCGTCCAGGACGCCGAGTCGTTCTACGACGGAATCAAGAACGACTACGTCTCCGTCTACGCCTCGTTCAAGGCAAAGGTCTCCAAGAACGTGTCGATCTTCACCGGAGGCGAGTTCTACCGGCACCGCTCAAACGAGAATCCGGGATGGAACCGGGTGACGCAGGACCTGATCGACAACGGCAACTACCTCGTCGGATCCCCGGTGAACAGCCTGACCGGCCCGAGCGTCACCATTGCGCTGCCGAGCGGCCGCACCTTCACCTTCGCCAACACTTCTCCGGGATTCGTCAATCGAGCCGCGCTGGAGACCGCCACGCCCTTCGGCGGTACGCGGGGCAACTTCGACGGGTCGTTCCTCGCCCAGCAGGGCTTCGCCAATTCGGGCTTCCGCCCCGCACTCATCGCCTCGCGACCCGACGCCGTCGCTCTGTTCAGCTACCTCGGCTCCATCAACAACCCGACCGCCCGCACGGTGAAGCTCGACTCGCGGCGGATTCTCACCGATGCCACCGACTTCGCGGACGCGGACACCTTTCTTTACTTCTTCGACACGGTCTTCGCGCCCTCGCTACGCTTGAAGCTGACCAACAAGTTTTTCGTCGACGCCTACTCCCGCGAAAAGGTCTCCACCTACGGATACGGCGAACTGGGTGACAACACGACCATTGAGAACAAGGTCCTCGTCGAACAGCGCATCGACGCGCTGAAGGGCATCAATCTCGCCTATGGCGTGTCTGCACGGTACGAGGACTCGCTTGCGAAAACCGAGTTCACGGTCGAGCCCTTCAACCGCCGTGACCTTTCGGTGGCGCCGACCGCCAACGATCGCCTCCTCTCGGGCGGTCAGCGCGACAGCCTCGGCAAGAACTACTGGGATCCTTTCGGCAGCGTGGAGTCCAAGCAACTCACCGTGGGTGTCTTCGTGACCCCGGAGATCAAAGTCTCGGACTCGCTTTCGGTCATCCTGTCGGCGCGATGGGACAACTCCTCGTGGTCCCGCGCCGTGCCACGCGACCTCGGCGCCGAGTTCAACAGCGGCCCGCGGCCCGGCGGAGGAATTTCGTACACGAACTTCAGCGTCAGCCCGGTACTCCGGCTCTCGCCGACGGTCACGACCTACGCAACGGTGCAGCAGGGGACGTCGTTTCAAGGCTTCTACGTTTCCGGCTCGGTCGACCGAGGCGACACGAACTTTCAGGAGAGCACGCTGGCCGAGTGGGGCGTGAAGACCTCGGCGCTGGACAACAAACTCTTTGCCGGAGTGAGCGTCTTCTACCAGGAGTTGGTTAACTTCGACCAGCGCGGCGGGGCGGTGGTCCCACAGCGCGGTCGAGGCTTGGAACTCGAGGCGACCTATGAGGTGTCCCCGGAATTCACGCTCACGGCCAACCTCGCGCATCAGGAGCACCATTTCCGAACCCCGACGATCCCCGGCGGCTTTGTGCCCCTGACGGCGCAACAGCTCGTGCGGTACGCCGGAATCTTCACCGCCGACTTCGGTGGTCGCGCAAATCCCGGGGGAGCGCGTGCCGGGATCCCCGACGTTACGGGCGGCCTCTTTGCCAAATATCGTTTTGCCAACGGCTTCGGCATCAGTGGAGGGCCGAACTATACCGCCTCGGTCTGGGGTAACCCCGACAAGACGCTCAAGCTGCCCGCCTTCACCCTCTGGAATGCGAGCATTTTCTACGCCCGGCCCACTTGGGAGGTCGCGCTGACCGGCAGGAACCTGTTCGACGAACGCTACTTCCACCCCTACGACCCGTTCGCCGCGAATGCGATCATCCTACCCGGCGAGCCGAGTCGGTACTCGGTGTCCTTCACGTACCGGTTCTAGGCCGCCTCCCCGCCTCGCCCCGCCGCGTTCGCCGTTGCGACCCGCGGGCAGGCGGGTGCGACCCGAGGCCAACCAGAAGCGGACCACGCTCAACCCCGCAACGCCCGCGCAAAGCTCGCGGGCAGCGGGGCGCGCGCGGTGAAGCGGTGTCGACGTCCTTTCCACGCGTACTCAAAGGTGGTTTCGGCGGAGTGCAGGAAGAGGCGGCGCTCCCCGGAGGCGCGGGTGAAGTCGCGGTTGAGCCGGAAGTTGCCGTAAGTCGCATCGCCGACGATCGGGAGGTGGCGACTGGCGCATTGGACACGCAGTTGATGACTTCGACCGGTCCGGGGCTCGAGCTCGATCAACGCCAGCGGCGGATCCCCCGCGGACACCTTGAGCACGCGCACCTTCGCCTCGGCCGGGATGTTGCCCGCCGTCTCCGTGCGCACCACGCCGCCCTCCTTCCGCACCGCGAGGCGGTCCCGCCAGACCTGCACCGGCGGCGTCGGAGCACCGAAGACCAGCGCGGCATAGTGTTTCGCCACGCGCTGGTGGCGGAAGTGCTCACGCAACGCTCCCGCCAGTTCCTCCGAGCGCGCCAGAAGGATCACCCCCGATGTGCCGGAATCGAGCCGGTTCAGCAGGTAGGCGCGCCGCGGCGCCGCCTCCGGCGCGGAACGCCACTCGAAGTACTCGCCATCGAGCCGATAGGGCGCGTTCAGAAGCGACCGCTCCTCCTCCCCCGGCCGGTTCGGGTGCGACAGCACGCCTTCCGGCTTCGCGAGCGCCACCAGTCCATTCGCGTCCGCCGTGAGGAATTCAACGCCCGGCCCCAGCGGCCAACCACCCGCGGCACTTTCTTCGGCCCGCTTCACGGACTGTAGTAGAAGGTGAAGGTCATCTCTTGTTCATGACCCAGCACCGCCACCATGTCGTCACTCCACTTGCCATAGGGAGCCCGCGCCGTGATGGCGCTCACACACGCCCGCTTGGCCTGCAACGGGGCTTCCCCATCTCCCGGGGCGATGTCCGTGATCTCGCCCTTGTCATTGATGATGAAGGTCACCCGGACAATCGTGCCCGGCGGCGGATACACCGAGCTCTGCACGATGAGCCGCTCCCACTGGATCTGCACCGTCTCAATCAGCTTCTGCAGATAGGAGCCGTACTCGCTCCACTTGGCGTTGTAGGCCACTGGACCGATGTTCTGCGTGCCCAGCTGATTGTCCCGCAGGAAGGCCGGTCGGGCGTTGCGCTGGGCCACCCGCTCCCGGTCCTGCGGACGACGGGGGTCGATGCGCACGACCTGTCCGTTGAAGGCCACCACTTCGCGGACGTCGGGGCTTCCCTCCACCTCCTCAGGGCCGCGCTGGGTGGCAGGGGGCGGAATCTTCGCGACAGTGCTGCCGATCGAATCAGGGTCGTCTCCCTCCAGCTTCTCGAATCCCGGGACCGGTGTCTGGGCGACTTTCTGGCTGGGCGCGGGCTCCACCTCAGGAGGCGCCACGGGCGTCGGTTCCGGCTGCGCGAGGCGCGAGGGAGGCTCCGGGGGCTGCAGGCGACCGGACACGATCGCCGTGCTTTGCTTCTCCTTGTCGCCGTCCAGTGCTGGCGCGTCGCTCTTGCCGTCCGGCGTCGGTTTCTCCTGCGCCACCTGTTGGTTCTGCGCGCCGAAGTTCTCCGCCTGGTCCGGAGGGTTGTCCGGAGCATCCGGGTTCACCTCGACGAACTTGAATGGCTTCGCCGGCGGCTTGGGTTGAGCCAGCGGCGTCTCCGGTTCCTCCGGAGCCAATTCAATGTTGAAGGTCTTGTCGGCCGGCTTCACCGCCACGGTGTCCGCCGTGCGACGCAGCAGATAGGGCAGCGTGAGCAGCAGCAGCAGGTGCACCAGCAGGGTCGCCACCACCCCGATCTGGACGGACCGCGTGTCTTCGTCCCGCGACCACCGCGGCCAGATCCAGCGGCGGCCGGGGCGCCGGGTTTTGGGTGCGGTGGTCGGGGTGGGCATGCGGGGGGAAGACGTTAGTTCAATAGACCCGCCTTCGTCAGCAAGTGTTTCGTCAGAGTGAGCGGAAGTCCCATGATCGTCGCCTGCTCCCCGGTGTGACCAACGATCAGGAGTTCCCCGTGGTCCTGAATTCCGTAGGCTCCCGCTTTGTCGAGCACGTTCACCCTCGAGAGGTAACGATCGATGGTGGCCTCGTCGAGCACCTGGAAGGTCACGTCGCAGCGTTCGCTCGCATCCCATGCCACACCCCGGTCGGCCCGGCGCAGCGCGAGGCCGGTATGCACGGTATGGGTCCGACCCGAGAGGCGGCGCAGCATGTTCCGGGCTTCGGCGAGGTCAGCGGGCTTGTTGAGGGCATGCCCGTCGATGCAGACCGTCGTGTCGGCGCCGAGGACCCAGGCGGCGGGATGGCGTTCCGCCACCCAGTCCGCCTTGCGGGCGGCGTTGCGGGCCACCATTAGCCGGGGATCGAGTTCCGGGTCCTCGTCCTCAATAACCGATGCCTCGACCACGGTGAAGGGAAGCCCGAGTCGGGCGAGCAACTCACGCCGTCGGGGCGACGCGGAGGCGAGAATCAGGCGTTCCTCCACCGCTCAGTCCTCCGCCCCGGGCACACTCAGCGAGCGGCCATTGTCGCGTTGACCCAGCCCGAGCAGGAAGGGCGCAGCCCGCCGGGCCCACGCGTCCGCCTTGGGATACTCCCCCGCCCCCTCCGACCAGACGGAACGGAGCATGTCGGTATCGATCACCCCAGGGTTCAGGGGCACCGCCGCCATGCCCGCGGGCAGTTCCGCCGCCAAGGCCTTGGTCAGGCCCTCAATTCCCCATTTCGACATGCAGTACGGCGCAACCTCCGGCGCGACGCTGCGGCCCCAGCCGGAGGACAGGTTCACGATGACGCCAGATCCGCGCCGCACCATCGCGGGCACGAAGTGTCGGATGACGTTCGCGACGCCGCGTAGGTTGACGTCCACGAGCCGGGTGAACGCCGCGTCGTCCTGCTCCCAGAGGGGCGCGGGCCGGTTCATCACCGCTGCGTTGTTGATCAACAGGTCCGGTGCCTCGGCGCCCGCCAGTACGTGGGTCGCCCAAATGCCCACCTTCACGTCCTGAGCGACATCCACCACCGAGAAGTGATGTGGCGGGGCATGCGCCAGCCGCAGGTCGAAGATCGCCTCCCCGCTCGTACCGCAGCCGAAGACGGTGTGGCCACCCGCGACGAATTCCGCCACGAGCGCGCGGCCAAGTCCGCGGGTCGCTCCAGTAATGACAATGTTCATGCAAAAAGCGCCGTGCCGCGATCAGCGCCCCGCCTCGGTCAGGCCGGACCAGCGGCCCTGAATGAACCCCGCAAGGAAGGTGCCTTGGAGGCGCCGTACCTCCACGCCGAAGTGCACATGATCCACCACGCCCCCGGGGAGGAAAGGAAGGGTGAACCGGTACAGGTCGACCATGGGAATCCCGTGGCGGCCCATCACGCGGTCCGCCCGGGCGTTGTACGCCGCCAGATCCGCCTCCCGGCGGTCAAAGCCCGGCGAACGCGCGCGGTGCAGGGCCTCCACCACCGGCGTGGTCCGCACCCAGATCACCTGCAGGGCCCGCTCCGCACCGCAGCGCAGGCTTTCCTCCAGATTGGACTCGTAGCGATCCAGCGGCACTTGGCAGGAGTCCGCGCCCGGATGCACCTTGATGTCATGGAGGCCGCAGTTAAGGAGGAGAAATCCAGACGGGATCGCCCGCCCGGCCACGCTGCGCAGGTACGCGAGTACCTGCCCCGAGTCCCCGCCATTGGCCTGATCCGGCGCGGTCGCATCCTCCGGGGCCCGCTTGCGGTCATAGCGGACGCCATCCCCCAACGCCTCCGCGAGGTAGGGTCCGTAGTGGATGGAAATGCTGTCGCCGAGCACAAAGACGCTCGGCAGGGCAGCGGGGACGGTCATGGCGGGAAAGGAGAAGGCAGCGGACCGCGGAGGCGACTCGCTCGCTGCCTCATGTTCCCTCCGCGTCCACGCGCCCGGCAAGCCCGGAAACACGCCAGACCTTATGCGCCGACGGGCGCGCAGACCTCGGCCGTCTCGTGGCGGGGATTATTGACGAGGGTCGAGACGGGCCAGAGGAGCATGTGCTCCGGACCAATGGCTCGGCAAAGAGCGCGGTAGTCCGCGTCTGCGAGCGCACCGGGGCTCAGCCAGCGGTCCGCCGCTCCGTCCTCCAGCATCACGGGCATGCGGTCGTGCACGGGCGCCACCGCCTCGTTGGGCTGCGTGGTCAGGAGTGCAAAGGTCGGGGGGCGCAGCCCGGGAACCGCGTCGGCATAGAGGCCGGCGAGGAAGAACGGGCGTTCAGAGGCGAGGCCGAGGCAGTACGGCGTCTTGGTCGTCTCCCCAGTCCGGCGCCACTCGTAGAAGCCGTCTGCCGGGACAAGGCACCGGCGGGCGCGGACAGCCTCGCGGAACAACGGCTTGCTCCCCGCTTCCTCACTCCGGGCGTTGATCGGGGCCAGCCGGGGCTTCTCACTCCGATCCCATGGCGGCACGAAGCCCCAGCGCATCGCCTCGCCTTCAACCCGCGCACCGCGGGTACGCACCACGGTCACTTGCTGGGAGGGGGCAACGTTCCACCGACGCTCCAGCGCGACCGGGCCGAGGCGGTCACCGAACACCGCCCGCAGGGCCTCCAGCACGCGTTCTGGATCTTTGAGGCGATAGCGGCCGCACATGACCCCGGCAGTCTGCCGAACTGCCATCGGCAAGCAAGGGGAGAAGCCCCCGCAAAACGAGGCTCGCCCCGCCCGGCGACATCGGCCTGAGTGATGGCGATGAACGAGCCCGGCCCCGCTCCCCGCCCGGAGACGCTGTTCTCCCCCGCGCAGCGCAAGGTGGTCGCGGCCGCCCTGACCAGCCTCGCCTTTGCCCTCGTCTCCGTGGTCCTGCTCGGCGCCCTGGGACTTCTCGGATGGCTGGTGGGGCGCTTCTCGGGCGTGCTCTGGCCGCTCGCCGTGGCCGGAATCCTCGCCCTCATGCTCCGCCCCATCGTCGAAGCGCTCGAAACGCGCCTGCGACTGCGCCGGCTGAGCGCGATCGTGATGGTCTGCGGCGTCCTCGCCCTCGCCGTCGGCGCCGTCGCGCTCACCTTGGTGCCACCAGCCCTCGCCCAAATTCTCGACTTCTTCGCCTACCTGCCGGTGCTCTGGGAGCGGGCCGGCGTCTTCATCCGCACCCACACGCCCGAGTGGGCACAGCTCATCGAGCGTCACTGGGAAAACCCCACGATCCGCGCCCTTGTGGAGCGGCTCGGACAACAGCTCCAGGGTTTCGTCAAGGAGGCCATTCCCAGCCTCGCAGCCGCCGGCTCCGGAATAGCCCAAGGCGTCGGGTTCATCACCCAACTGGCCGTGATTCCCATCTACTTTTTCTTCTTCCTCCTCTCCCGGACCCACCCGGCCGACCGGATCCCGGATCAGCTTCCCTTCCTCAGTCCGTCACTCCGCGCCGACCTCGCATTCCTCGCCCGCGAGTTCGTCTCGATCATCGTCTCGTTCTTCCGCGGCCAGTTACTCATCGGCCTGATCATGGGACTCCTCTATGCCGTGGGTTTCGCCATCATCGGCCTGAAGTTTGGTCCGGTCATCGGACTCCTGCTCGGCTTGCTGAACGTCGTGCCCTACTTGGGTTCAATCCTGGGCCTCGCCGTCACGATTCCCGTAGCCCTGCTCCAACCCGACGGCGGCTGGCAGTTGGTGGCCCTGACGCTCGGCGTACAGGTGGTGGTGCAGAACATCGAAGGCTGGTTCCTCACGCCCAAGATCATGTCCAACCGCACCGGCCTCCACCCGGTCACAATCATCGTCGCGATCTTCTTCTGGGGCACGGCGCTGGGCGGCCTGCTGGGGATGATCCTCGCGATCCCGCTCACGGCGTTCTTCGTGTCGGCGTGGCGGTTCGTGCGGCACCGCTACCTCGGCGGGGGCACGACGACGGCCGCAGCGCGCGGGTGAGAGCCAAGCCGGCGGCGACGGCGGGATCGCCGTACGCCGCGGGAAGGCGTTCCAGCGGTTGAGTCGACGCAGCGGCGGAGCGAGTAGCGCCGCCGCGAACCTCACGCGGGCGTCGCCGTGAGACCGCTGCGGACAAGCAGGGCCGTGAGGTCCGGGTCGCGAGCCATGAAGCCGCGATAGAGGTCGCCCGCATCCGCCGAGTCACCCTTGCTGAGGATGTGCTCGACGAAGTCCGCGCCGGTCTTCGCGTTGAAGATGCCTTCCCGCTGGAAGCGGGTGAAGGCGTCGGCGTCGAGCACCTCCGCCCACTTGTAGGAGTAGTACCCCGCCGCGTAGCCCACCGGATCGCTGAACAAGTGATTGAACCGCTTCACGACGGTGCGCGCCGGCGGCTGGGTCGGGATCATGCAGTCCTCGATGACGACGCGCACCTTGGACTCGAGGTCGCCCTCGGTGAAGGCGGCGGAGCGCATGTGGAGGACGAGGTCCATCTTGGCGAACTGGATCTGCCGCATCACCGCACACGCCCCACGGAAACGCCGGGCGGCGATCATCTTCTCGTACAGTGCCTCAGGAATCGGTTCGCCGGTCTCGTGATGGCGCGCAAAGAGGTCCAGACCCTCGCGCTCCCAGGTCCAGTTTTCCATAATCTGGGACGGCAGCTCCACAAAGTCCCACGTCACGTTGGTACCGGCGAGGGAGCGGACCGGGACCTCCGAGAGGAGATGGTGGAGGAGGTGACCAAACTCGTGGAACACGGTCTGCACCTCCCGGTGGGTGAGCAGCGCGGGGCGGCCGTCGACCGGCGGGGTCATGTTCCCACAGATGTATCCGAGGTGCGGACCGCGCGGGCCGTCGGGCCGCGGGGCTCCGGTGATCAGGCTGCCCATCCACGCACCGCCGCGCTTCGATTCGCGGGGATGCCAGTCGGCATAGAATGCGCCCAGATGCCGGCCCCCGGCGTCGGACATGTCGTACGCCCGCACCTCCGGGTGCCAGGCATCGAACGAGCCTGCGGGTTTCTCGACCACGTGGACGCCCATGACCCGACGGACGATCTCGAACATGCCCGCGATGACGCGATCCATCGGGAAGTAGGGGCGCAGCGCCTCTTCATTGAAGTCATACCGGGACAACCGCAACCGCTCGGCCCAGAGCGCGACCTCCCACGCCTTCAGCGGGCCGGCGGGTTCGCTGGTGCGCTCCGCCTTAAAGGCCTCCAGGTCGCGGCACTCGCGCGCAAAGCCCGGAGCCGCCCGGCGCTGCAGATCCTCGACGAAGGCCAGGGCCCGGGCACCGGTCTTCGCCATGCGGCGTTCAAGTACGAGGTCGGCAAAGTGCGCCTTGCCGAGGAGCTCGGCCTTCTCCCGCCGCAGCGAGAGAATGCGCTTCACAAGGGGCTCATTGTCATGCTTGCCCTCCGCTCCGATGGCAACCGATGCGGTCCACAGTTCCCGGCGCAGGCCCTCATCCTCCGCGTAGGTCATCACCGGCTCCATCGAGGGCGCCTGCAGGGTGAAGCGCCACACCGGACGCTCCGGGGTGCCGTGTCCCTTGCGGCGCGCAAGGGTGAGCGCAGTCGCGACCGCATGCGGGGGCAGCCCGGCGAGGCGCGCGGGGTCGTCCACCAGCAACTCCCAGGCATTCGTGGCGTCCAGAACGTTCTCCGAGTAGCGTTGGGTGACCTGCGCCAGTTCGCTCTCAATCGCTTCCAAGCGAGCCCGCGCCGCGTCGGCCAGGTCCGCCCCGGCCAGACGGAAGGCCGCCAGCTTGTCCGCGACCAGCCGCGCTTCGATGCCCCGCAGCGCCTGTGCCGCCGGCGAGGCGGCGAACGTCTTCAGGCGCAGCCAGAGGCCGGGATTGAGCTCAATCCTCGCCTGGAACACGGTGACCTTCGGCAGCAGCGCATTGTAGGCTTCCCGCACCGCCGGGGAATCCGCCACCGCTTGGAGGTGGGAAAGCTTATCCCATGCAAGGTCCACCTCCTCCGTGGAACGCTCCAACGCACCAAAGGTCCCGGCGAACGTCAGGGAGCCCAGATCCGCCCCGGCAATCCGATCAATCGCCGCCTGCGCACGTTCCAGCGCCGCTTCGATGTCCGGCACCGCATGCTCAGCCGCAAGGTCGGACCAACGGATCGCGAAGGTAGGATCAGTGAAGGGATGAGTCGCCATGCGTCCACGGTGCCGCCGCCACCCGGGGGCGCAAGCGGCGAAGCAAGACGCGGTTAGAGTCCGCGCCGGACGAAGGCGACATCCGGGTCGTCCTCCGCCACCCGAACCTCGCCCGACCCCACCTCCCCCGCCAGCGAACGCATGGTCACCGACGCAAGCACCGGAAGGTACCGGCGGAGGTCGTCACTCCGATCCTCACTCGTTGCCCGGACACTCCACAAATCCCGCGTCACTCCGTCCTTTTCCTGGGGACGGGCCTCGCGCGCCTGCACGCGCAGAAACTTGCGGTAAACCGGCACGGCGTCGACGAGTTGCTGGTAGCCGATGACCTCGCGCCGCGGCGGCACCGCCACGCGCACCGTCTCGGTCGTGGTCTTTCCGTCCGGACCCGTCGTCGTAACGGTCTCCTCGCGGACTCCGCCGGCCACCTCCGCATAAATCGGCAACCGATCCGGGCCACCCTCGCCGCGAACCGGCTCGACGCCGAACTCCACCTCGATCACGACGTCAGCCCGGGCCGCCGACGGGGCCTCATAGAAGCCGCGCCCGGACAGGGCGGTCCGGACGTAGCCCGCCGCCTCCGCCTCCCGCAGTCGCGCCACGCCATCCGAGCCCGTCCCCTTGAACTCGATCCGGTAAGCGAGTCCCGGCGAAGGACGGCCCGCGCTCGCGGCCTCGATCTTGACCGGATAGGAGGTGGCGCAGCCCGCGGCGAGTGCCAGCGATGCCCCCGCCACGAGCCGAACCAGCAGGGGGCGAAGCGTCGCAACGGCGGACAGCACGGTGGACGGGCCGGCGTTCAGGGCGCGCCAGGAGCCTTGTTCGAACCCGCCGACGGGGTGGAGGTCCGATCCGAACCGGCTGCCGACGCCGGGGCGAGGGCAGTCGCCGCCGCGTCGTCGCTCTTCAGCCGGGCCAGTTCCTCCTCCATCCGGGCAATCTCCGCCTCGGTGAGGAGCAGCTTCTCATTCGCCTCATCCAGCGAGCGCTTCTTGTTCAGCGCCGCCGTCCGCTCCTCCTTCAATTTCTGCAAACGCTCGTTGGCCTGCTGCACCTTCTTCTGGGCGTCGGCCAATTCCATTTCCGAAATCCGGAACCCCTGGGTCACCGCCAACTCCTCCTCGATCTCCGCCTTCCGCTTCGCCTCCTCGGCGCGCTTCCGCGCGAGTTCCTGCTGGTAGGCCCGCTCCTGCGCCAACCGGTCCTGCTCCTTGCGCTCCTTGGAGTCCTTGACCATGCCGACCACGCCGCCGATCAGCGCGCCGGCCGCGGCTCCCGCCAGCACGCCCGTGCTCGTGTTGCCGCCCGTCGCGCCGGCACCCAGTCCGCCCACGACGGCACCCGCCATCGCGCCGGTGCCGGCACCGGTCGCGGTCTTGGACGGAGCCGGGGAGTTGCAGGAGGTCAGGCCAAGCAGGACCGCAACCGCGGTCACGCTCGCGATGCCAGGACGAAGGAAACGACGGGTGGCGGTCATGAGGGGAGTGGTCGAGGGAGGAGATGCTAAACCGGCATTGCGCTCAGGCGACTCTCGCGTACCTTAGTCATAAATCGGGGTTTTTCAATCGCGCACCGGCACCGCCTCGCGTCCCGCCTCCCGCCGGTGCCGGGGCTCCGACGCCCCCCCCTCCTCGCCCTCCGCATGATCTCCCGCAACAAGGGGATTCTTTCCCTGGAGTTCCTCATTCCCAACCTCGGCCTGATCCTCGCGTTCGTGGTCGTCGAAATGTTCTACAGCGCCGTTGTCCGACCCCGCGCCGACGAACTGCTCCTCAAGAACAAGGTCATGCGCGCCCAAGCCGGCGCCAACGCGTCAGCCACCCTGGATGAGCGCTCGATCTACATCATCATCCGCGACCCGGAGCAGCAGTGGGAGATCATCCTGTTTCTCTGGGGCATGACCGTGCTTAGCTACAAACTGACCCAGATCGGGCGCGAGCGGCGCCTGTTCAAGCAGGACTTCCTGGCCCTGCAGGAAGGGGAGCGCATCATCCCGGAGGACGCCTTCGACCGCTACAAGGAGCTCAAGGTGCAGGTGGAGCGCGACCCGAAGCTCCGCGAGCGGCTTCTGCCGGAGTGCCTCCTCGCCGCGCTCCATCGGTTCCACGCCTCCCACTCGATCCAAGACGCCGCCAACGCCGTCAAGGAACGCACCGACTTGGCGGCCGATCAACTCGACTCCTCGCTCTCGCTGGTGCGCTACATCGCATGGGCCATCCCCGCGATTGGCTTCATCGGCACCGTCCGCGGCATCGGCTACGCGCTCGCCTACGCCGAGGAGGCGATTCAGGGGGACATCTCCGCCGTCACCAGCTGGCTCGGCCTCGCGTTCAATTCCACCCTCGTGGCGCTGCTCCTCAGCCTGGTCCTCATGTTCATCCTCCATATGATGCAGTCCCGCCAGGAGGCCTTCGTGATCGAGACGCAGTCCTACTGCCGCGACCGCCTGATCGATGTGATGAAGGTCCCGGCAAACGAGACCAACTCCCCCGCCTCGGTCGCCTGAACGCCATCGCGGTCACCGTCGCCCCCATCCATGATGCAGGGAATCGAACTTTGTGACGCCAATCTGCAGGCGGCGACCTCCGACGGCGCGTCGCCGTCGCTGCTGCGGGTCACCGCCCGCGACGGCGCCACTTCCTGGCCGGGCTACGCCCTGCGGGACGGCGATGCCTTGCTCTGCGGTCAGGCGGCCGAGGATCTCTGGCTCGTCCGGCCGCGCAACATCGTCCACGCCTTCTGGAGCCGCCTGGGCCACGAGCCCGCCACCGTCGCGGGCGGCTCCCGGCCGCTCTCCTACTCGGAAATCGCGTACGACTTCCTGCGTCGGTTCACCGAGCAACTGCGGGCCGCGGCCAAGACACCCGAGCGCCTCGCCCTCGCCGTGCCGGGTGCCTACTTGAAGGATCAGGTCACCGCCGAGGAGAAGGTCGGGCTGCTCCTCGGCATGGCGGCCGATCTACGGCTGCCGCTCTGCGGCATCGTCGATCTCGCCACCGCCTCCCTCTGCGATCCCCGCGCACCCCGCTTCAATCCGGCCCGGCCCGTCCTCCACCTCGACCTGCACCTGCACGCCGCCGAGTTGTCCCTCGTGGTCGCGGGCGAGCACCTTGAACGCCGCGCTTTCCTGCACCTCCCCGGGTCCGGGCTCGCCGCGCTGCTGAAGCACCTGACCTCCACGATGGCCAACCGCTTCCTCCGCCAGACCTCCTTCGATGTCATGGCGGACGGGCGGACGGAACAGCTGTTCTACAACCAGACGAAGGCCTTTTTCCTCGGGCACGAGTCCGACTTCGTCTACCAGATCAATACCGCCCGGCGGGCCTATGAGCTTCCGGTCAAGCGCGAAGGCCTCGGCGCGGACTCTCAGGCCTTCTCGGACGCCCTGCTCAAGTCCATCCTCGCCTTCGCCGACGAGAACCGCCTCCGGCCTGGGCTCTGCGCCGTCGCGCTCTCCGAGCGCGCCAGCCGCGTCCCCCTGCTTGAGACCCGGCTGCGGACGGCCGGATTCGTCCGCTTCCTGCACCTGCCAGCGGGCGCTGCGGCGGCCGGGGCCGCGCAACTCGCCGCCTCCTGCCTCGCCGCGCCCGCCGAACTCGCGGACATTCCTGTGCTCACGGCGGTCCCCGCCACCTTCGCCGCGCGCCGCCTCTCCGCCCCGTGGGACGTTCATGTCCAGAAGGCCCGTCACACCCTGCCTCCGCCACCACCTCCCACCCACCTTGTCCTCGAGGGGGTGGGCCTGCCGCTCGCCGGCCGCGACCGCGTGACCGTCGGCACGCAGGGTCAGGGAGCCACCCTGCCGCTGCCCGATTCCTTCAATCCCGCGGCGAACTGCAGCATCATGCTCGAGCGCTCCGCTGGTCACTGGCAGATGGAGGACCCCGCCTTGCCCGAGGGCGGCGCGGACCGCGGCGTGCGCATCGACCTCGAGACCGGGGATCGTCTCGTTTTCCGCAGCGGCAACAACACCGTCGAAGTCCTGCTCGTTCACTGTTCGGCCGGAAGTTGAACCGTACCCGCCCATGCCCCAGATCAAGAGGCGCCGCGACACCGAGGCCTTCAGTCTCTCCTTCCTTGACTGCATCTGCTGCGGCTTCGGCGCCATCATCCTGGTCTTCATCCTCACGGTCGCCGAGCGGCGGTCTGTGGCCCGCATCAACGTCGATGACCTCGACGAGCGGGTGCGGCGCATGGAAACTCAGGTCGCCACCACCCGCAACGAGGTTGAACGGGTCGAACGCCTGCTGGCCGCCGCCCAGGCCGAGTTGCCGGCCCTCCAGCAAAAGACAACGGATACGCAGCTCAAGCTCACCGATCGCCAGCGCCAGTTGCTGGCCATGCTCGAGCAGACCGGCAAGCTCCGCGAGGCCCTGGCCACGCTGCTTGAGCAAAAAAAGTCGCTTCCGACCGTCGATCAATCACCCATCCCGATCCCGGAGGTCGACCGCCGCCAGTACCTCACCGGCGTCAAGCTGGAGGGTGAATGCGTCCTGTTCATCGTCCGCACCTCCGGCTCGATGCTCGGCGAAACCGTCGAGGAAGCCAGCGCGATGCTGGAGGAGAACGAAACACGCAAACGCGAGGCTCCCAAGTGGCAGCGCGCCCTCCGCTCCCTCGAGTGGATGATCGCATCGCTGGACGAAAAGACCCGGTTCCAAGTCCTCCTCTTCAACGAGGACGCCTCCTTGATCCTGCCGGACCGGGGCGACGAATGGTTCTCGATCAACGACCGGCAGACCCTCAAGCAGGTGGTCGGCCGCCTGCGCGAGATCGTCCCCGGAGGCAGCGCCAACTTGGAGCGCGCCTTCTTCCGCGTCCGCACGCTTTCCCGGTTGCCCGACGCGATCGTCCTCATCACCGATGGGCTGCCGACCGCGAGCGATTCCTTTCTCAGCGAGGGAGCGACCAACGACGAGCAGCGCATCCGTTTCTTCCGGGAGGCCGTCCGCGGCCTGCCCGAACGCATCCCAGTCAGCACGATCCTCATGCCGATGAGCGGTGACCCGGCCGCTCCGGCGCTGTTCTGGGAACTCGCCAACCGCACCCGGGGCGCCCTCGTCAGCCCGGCCAAGACCTGGCCCGAAGCATGATCCGCCGCCGCAAGATCGAGGTCTTCAGCCTCTCCTTTCTGGACTGCATCTGCTGCGGCTTCGGCGCGATGATCCTGATCTTCGTGCTCTCGATCGGCGCTCAGGGCCGCAACCAGCGCGCCACGATCGAGGCCCTCCAGCGCATGCTCGCGGCTCACCTCGCCAGCCTCGCCCAACTCACCCAGACCAAACAGGAGCTGGAGCTGAACTACACCGCGACCCTCACGCTGGCCGCCGACACCAAGCTCAAGAACGCCGACCTGCAGTCCCTGCTCGACGACCTCGACCGCCAGCTGTCGCGCGAGAAGTCCGGGCAGGAGGCGCTGCTGGTCGACGTGGACGAGCTGCGCCGCGAGATCGCCGCCCGCCAGAAGCGGCCGGAGATGGTCCTGCCCAAGGTCGAGCCGGCCCCGGTCGGCGTGCCCGTCGGCAGCAACCACATCGCGTTCGTCATCGATACCTCGGGCTCCATGCGCGACTTCAACTCCGGGCAGCTCTGGCCGATCGTCATCCGGAAGGTCGAGGAAGTGCTGGATGTCTATCCCCAGGTCGATGGCATCCAGATCCTCGACGCCGACGGACGCTTCGTCCTCGGGGAACGGGGAGGCGCGCAGTGGCTGCCGGACAGCCCGGAAACCCGCGAGGGCATCAAGCGAGCCCTGCGCCGCTACGACGTGTTCAGCGAGAGCAACCCAGTCCCCGGGATCTTCCGCGCGCTCCGCCTTCTTCACGATCCCAACGACCCCAACATGCGCATGGGACTCTACATCTTCGGCGACGAATTCACCGGACTGGCGGACGCGGTGCTTCGCCGGGTCGACGAACTCAATCCCGCCGACGAAAAGGGGGAGCGTCGCGTGGTGATCAACGCCGTGGCGTTCCCCACGACCATCCGGTTCGACGTGTCCCTGGGCAACACCGGGCTCAAGCTGGCCAACCTGATGCGCGAACTCTGCTACCAGCACGGCGGGGCCTTCGTCGCCCTTCAGGATCTGTAGTTCGATTCGACCTCACGCAACCGCACCGAGCGGTCCGCTATAGTCCGAGAATCCGACGGAAGAGTCCGACAATCGCGGAGAGCGGATCCGAACCGCCGGACTGACCGCTCGACGGCGCCCCGGGGGATCCGGGCATTCCGGCTCCACCCCCCGCGCCTTGGCCGGTCGACTGCCCGGAAGCCGCGCTGCCGGGCTGGCCAGCCTGCGATCCCTGGCCCGCGCCCGCCCCCGCGGCGCCGCTCGCGCCCCGGTTGCCCGGAGCCGCGCCCGAATTGGACTGACCTCCGCCCAAGGAAGCCACCTGCTGCGAACCCAGCCCGTCACCCTGCCCGGCCCCGCTGCCGGCGTTGCCGTCCGCAGCTCCGCTCTGCCGGCCGGCCCGCGAGCCGCGCCCATCGGCCCCAGAGTCACCGGGGCCCGTACCGTCCGTTGCCGTCCCGCGCTCGGCCCCACCCGCGCCGCCGGCGCGGTCGGCACCTCCCGAGTTCGCACCGTCGCCCTCGCCGCCCTCCCGACCACCCCCGGCTCCGTCGCCCCCGTCCTCCTCCCCCCCACCTCCCGCTCCGCGGGATCCGTACCGGCCCGAGAGGGTGAAACGCACGAAGTCGACTTTGCTCGACGCGAGCGAGGCGCGGTTGCGGACCGCGGCATCCCGCACCGACTCCAGTTCCCAGGCATGGCGGCGCGCGGTCTCGCGGTCCGGCAAGGGACCGAAAAGCAGCGTGAGGTTCTCATGCTGGTAGCGCACGTACCAGCCTTCGTCGCTCAGCCCGAGTCCCGTGACGTTGATCCCGCCAAACTTCGTCTGGAAGTCCGTCGCGCCGAGTTGCCACAAGTCCGCAATCGCCTCGACCGGGTACACCACCGTCTTGGCGGGAAGGCTCGCCGCGAGTCCGGCCACGACCGCCAACAGGACCGACACTCTCAGAGAACGGGAAAGCAGCTTCATCGTCGGGATCGCGCTCAAAGCCCGGTCGGCATGACCTTGCCCTTCTCCACGCCTTGATTTCCCCGCCCGCCCGACTGCTTGCCCCCGCCTGGCGTCTTGGGATCATAGCTCTGCGGCGTCTCCTTGCCCTTCTGCTGGGGTTCGAGTCCCACGACGCTTGCGGCCGAGCCCGGCGGGAGCGTCTTGATCTGCATCGAGGCATCGCCGATCCGGACGTCGCCCGGCTTTGACGCCTTCCCCTGCGCCTGACTCGCCGCAGCCCCGCCCGAGGGATCGCTCAGGCTTGATGCCTGCGTGCCCTCGGCAACCGCATCCGCAGCTCCCTGCGCCTGAATCGGCTCGATCCCCCCCGCCCCGGCTGCGCCCGCCGCCGAGCCCGCCGCCGAGCTCCCCCCGGCCGCTGACGCCGACGCGGCGGCGGCCGCTGACGCCGCAGGACCCTGGGCACCGGACGCCGGCGGGGGCTCTCCGGACGAGCCCACCCGATCGCTCTTGGCATCCTCCTGCCCCGGCAACTCGAAGTTTCCGATCATTCCATACTCCGGCCGCTTCTCGGCCGCTTCCTTGCTGCCATCGAGCAAGGCCGGGTCCGGCAACGGACCTTTGGTCTGGCCACGAGCCGGACGAGCGGAGTCGCGCTCGGATTGAGCGGGGGCGATCGAGGCGGCCAGGAGCGATGCCGCACCGATCAGGCTCCGGAGCAAGGCGGAAACGCCCGCCGAGGGAAGAGAGGCCGTGCTCATAGTTTGTCCGCCTTCAGGGTGCAGATGACTGAGACGACCGGCGCGGGCGCACCATTGTTCCGGACCTGCAGCGACAGCAGCACGTCCTGATAGCCCTTGCGACGCCCGATCACTTCATAATCCCCCGGCAGGATCTTGACCTTGGTCTCCTCGGCCTGACCCAGGAGGCGGAAGTTCGTGATCGAGATCCACGTCTTTCCATCGCCCCGAAAGGTGATCTCGACCGGCTGGTTCTGCTGGTACAGCAGGTCGCGCAGCTGCGCGAGGCGCTCCGCCACCGGCAAGTATTCCGGCTTCAGGGACATCGCCTTGTTGAAGTCCCGGATGGCGGACTGGAACTCCGCCCGCGCCGCCTTCTGCTCAGCCACCTCGATGAGCTTGTAATACTCCAGCAACGTGCGGATCACCCGGCCGGAGCGCGCATAGCCCTCCTTGGCCTCGACATGATCCGACTTCAGCTGCAGCGCCTCGTAGTACGCGCCCCGCGCTTCCTTCCATTGGTACTGATTCTCGTAGGCGAAGGCCTTGGCGACGGCGGAGTCGACCGCGTCCTGATGCGCCTTGGCGCGGGCCGAGGCGAGTTGCTCCTTCACATCCTCCGCCTTCGGGGAAACCTTCAGGGCCTTCTCAAACTCGGCGATGGCGACGGGCCAGTCGCGCTTGGCGTAAGCCGCCTTGGCCGTCGACACCGCGGCGGCGAACCGCGTCTCGCTCTCAAGGCGAAGCGCGCGCGCCTTGCCCTGCTGCGCCGTGGCATTGAGCGCGTCGAGGCCAAACGCCTTTTCGTAGGCCGCCGCGGCCGCCGCATACCGACCGGCCGTCTCGTGGCCCGTCGCATCCTGCAGCAGCGCGTGCACCTGCTCCGCGTGCACCGCACGCTTCAATCCCTGCAGCGCCATCTCATTGCCGGGGGACTTTTCCAGCGTGGCCCGGAAGGCGGTCTCCGCCTCGCTGCGCCGTCCCTCCACGAGCGCCCGCTGGCCGCGGATCAGGTTGCCCTCGATGAACCCGTTGAGCGCGTACTCCGCGCGCTTCAATTCCGCGAAACCGCGATCGAACGTGCGCTTCGCCGCGAGAAAGCTTCCCTCCAGCATGAACTGCCGTCCACTCCCCGCCGCCGCGAACGCACCCTCGAGCGCATCGGGGGCCAGGCTGCGCGCGCGTTCCAAGTCCTGAATCCGCGCGAGGATCGTGTCGTAGGCCGTCTGCGCCTCGCCCCGCGCCTTCACCGACTGCGCGAACTCGTCGATCTCGCGGTTCAGGAATTCAAACTGCGTCAGCGCGGCCGCGAAGCTGCGCGAACTCAGAAGCGCCTCCCCGGCGAGAAACGACTTCTCAAGGAGGATCAGCTTTTCCAACTGCCGCGGATGATCAGTAGGGAGCTTCCGGACCTCCGCCAGGGCCTTGCCGGCCGTCTCCCGTGCCAACTCCGCCTTCGACTGACTCACAAACGCCGCGCCGGGATCCGCCGGAGTCGCGCCCGGCGAACCGGCGATCGGCGACGAACTCGCGACGAAGACGTCCGGCCCAAACACGAGCTTGATCCCGCGGATGACGATTCCCGCCGCGAAAAGAAGTCCGAAGAATCCCCCCACCGTCCACGCGAGTACGCGCCACCACGACAGTCGTCGGCGCGAGGGGGCGTTGCCCGCGTCCGGATTCCAATGGATCACCCGATGCTTGCGACTGGGGGAAGGAAGCGGTTCGTCAGCCATGGTGCGGAAGGGATGAAGGGGAATGGGGGGGACCTTTCCGGGGCCCACGACCTGGCCATCCAAAAGGTCAACCGGTGCTCGCCGCGGGCACGCGGGACCCACCGCGAACGCGCAAACCGTAGCCGAATTGCCGCGCTCCGCAAGGGGCGAGTGCACGCCTTGCGATTCCCCACGCCTCATGCGACTTTTCTGGCACTCCGCCGCCAAATCCGTGTCCAGTCGTCCGACTCCCCCGACTCCCATGAGCGCGCGTCTCGCCCTCCGCCCTCCGGTGTTCCTCGCCGTCCTTGCCGCCCTTTCCCTCAGCGGCTGCTATCAGGTGCCGGTGACCGGCCGGAAGGCCCTCGATCTGACCTCCGACGTGGAACTGGCCAAGGTCTCCAGCAAGGCCTTCGACGAGATCAAGTCGCGGCATCGTCGCTCGACTGACCGGGCCCGCCTTGATCAGGTCCAACGAGTCGGGGAGCGCATCGCCAAGGTGGTGTTCTGGGACATGCCAAACGCCGACTGGGAGTTCGTGCTATTCGATGAACCGCGGCAGATCAATGCCTTTGCCATGGCGGGCGGCAAGGTCGGGGTCTTCTCCGGCCTTTTCCGGATCGCTGACTCCGACGACGAACTGGCGTCCGTCATCGCCCATGAGATCGCCCACGTGACTGCCCGCCATGTCCACGAGCGTCTCTCCCAAGAGATGCTCGCCCAGGCCGGCGGTGTGATCGGCGGCGTCGGACTGATGGGTGCCGGGGCGGGCTCGCTTACCACCTCCGCCCTGCTCGGCCTCTACGACAGCACCGCCACCCTGCAGATGCTCGCCTATGACCGGGGCAAGGAGAAGGAGGCCGACTACATCGGGTTGATGTACGCTGCCCGCGCCGGCTTCAACCCGGAGGCGGCCATCAGCGTCCTCGAAAAGCTGGAGGCCGAAACCGGGTCGCAACCGCGGCCCCCGGCCTTCGCCTCAACGCACCCTCCCACCCCGGATCGCATCGTCCAACTCCGCGACGCCATGCCCAAGGCACTCGAGGTCTACCGTACGGCGGGAAGTCGAGCGGCGGCCCCGGTGGTTCGGTAGGCCAACCGGCAACGGCTTACCCAAGGCCCCGCCGCTCCGTCGGAGGTTCGGGCGCTCGCCACGGATCGCCCGCGGACCCGCACCGTCGGGGCCCCAGAGGCTTGCCCCGCACGCCGGAGCGCGACACATTCAGTTCTTTCCGTGAGCAAACCCCTCGTTCCTTCCGATCTCGACGCCCTGCTCGTCGCCGGCACCATGCTGAGCGACCCATTCCCGGCCTACGCGCGACTGCGCGAGGAGGCTCCGATCGCCTGGAGCGAGCGCTGGAACGCGTGGATCGTGTCCCGCTACGCCGACGTCGACGTGTCGCTGCGGGACAAGGAAAACCTGTCCAACGAGAACCGTCAGGCCCTGCTCTTCGACGACATGACCGCGGAGCAGCGCGAGGCTCTCGCCAAGCTCCGTCACTACTATGCCCAGAAGGACGTGATCGGGTCCGATCCGCCCGATCACACGCGCATGCGCGGCCTCGTCCAGAAAGCCTTCACGCCGAAGACCGTCGCGTCCCTCCAGCCCCGCGTCGAGGCCCTGGCTCGCGAGATGGTTGAGGCGGCGGTCCAACAAGGGGAGTTCGACTTCGTCGCCGAGGTGGCCCACCCGCTGCCCGTTGTCCTGATCGCCGAACTGCTCGGTGCCCCCCCGGAGGACCGCCCGCTCTTCAAGCGCTGGTCCTCGGAAATCCTCGGGTTTCAGGGATCCGGTCGCACCGCGTTCACCAGCGCCCTGACCTCGCAGCAGAGCCTCACCGAGTTGTTCGCCTACATGAACGCGCTCATCGAGGACCGGCGCCGCAATCCGCGGGAGGATCTCATCAGCGTCCTGGCCGCCGCCGAGGAGGGTGGAGCCCGCCTCAGTCGCGACGAACTCCTTGCCACCTGCAATACGCTGCTGACCGCCGGGCACGAGACGACCACCAATCTCATCGGAAATCTGCTCCGCGAACTCCTCGGCGACCGACGCCACTGGGAGTCAATCCAGGCCCAGCCGCGCCTCCTCGCGAATGCGATCGAGGAGTCGCTCCGCCTCGACGCCCCGAAGCAGCGGAACTTCCGCCGCATCAAGCGGGCGCACACGTTCGGCGGAGTGGACCTTCCGGCGGACCAGATGATCTTCCAACTGATCGGCTCCGCCAACCGTGATCCGGACGTGTTCGCGCGGCCGGATCGCTTCGAGATCGAGAGGACCAACGCCCGCGATCACCTGAGCTTCGGGGCGGGGATGCACTTCTGCCTCGGCGCCGGACTCGCCCGGTCCGAGGCCTCCGTGGTACTCACGCGACTCATGGAGGCGGCTCCCCAACTGCGCCTCGTCGGACGTCCGCACACGTGGCAGGAACGCGCCCAGTTCCGCGGACCCGGCGCCCTCTGGGTGCGCACCCGTTAGCGGATTTCGTACACCTCGACGAGCGCGACGCCGGATCCGCCGTCAGCGCCCCGGGCCTGGACGGAGTACGCTCCCGGCGCGAGCAGGACCACCATCGCGGCATCCTTGGAGCCCGGCCCCAGCGCGAAGGCACCGACGCGCTGACCCGCCTGCGTGACCAACGGGTTGCCTGACCAGTCGCCGTTGCCGTCGATCCGCGTCTGATCCCGAAAGAGGTCGATCTGGGGGTCGGCCAGCACCCCGTTCACCCCGAACGCGGTCAGACCCGGCCCCGCCGCGCGGATGAGCACCCGACGGGGTCCGTCCGCGACAACGAACCCGGCGATCAGCACCCCCGCTCCCGAACCCGTCGCCGCCCGCACCGAAACGTTGACGAGGCGAAGCTCACCGGACCCGGCGGCAGTGGCATCGTAGACCTCCGCCAGAGCCACCCCCGTCTCGCCCGCGGTCCCCGAGACGCGAGCCGAATACTGGCCACTTCCCAGCGACGCCACGAGCGCCGCATCCCGGCTCCCGGCATCGGCCAGCGCAAACGCGCCGACTTGCGAGCCCACGGTCACTATTTCCGCGCCGCCCTGCCAGTCGTCGTTGCTCGCGAGCACCCGTCCCTCGGGATCGGTCACCACCAAGGTCGGATTTGCCAGCACGCCCGACACGCCGAACGGCGTCAGTCCGGGTCCGATTCCGCGCACCAGCAGTCGCTTGGGCGACGCACCCGCGGCACCGGTCACCACAAAACCCGTGATGAGCGCCGCGTCGCCGCTGGCGGCATTCGTGCGGACGGAGAGATTCACCAGCCGTCCCGTGCCGTGTTCGTCGCCGAGGACCGGCGGTTCATCGAGCCCGCTGACCAGTCGGCCGGATCGGCGCACGTTGTGGCGGTGCTGCGGCCAAGGCGCGGTGCCGCCCGAGGCGGCGCGGAGTCCGACGTCGAAGGCATAGACGCGGCCGTCGTTGCTGCCGATGTAGAGCCGGCCGCCGGCGAGGAGCGGCGAGGACCGGAACCAGTTCGACGCCGCGTAGGTGCGCCGCAGGGTGCCGTCGGAGTTCACCTGATGCACCCGACGGTCGTACGCCCCGATGAAGATGGAGCCGTCCTCCGCCACCGCCGGCGATGAGGCCCGCACCTCCTCGCCGATGAAGTACGTCCAGCGGGTCTGTCCCGTCGCCGTGTCCAACGCGTAGAGCCGGCGGTCGTAACTGGCGAAGTAGGCCGTGCTGTTGGCGAGGGCGAGGGACGACGTGACGAACCCACCGGCGGAGACGCGCCACCGTTGCACGCCCTGGGAGGTGGTGGAGTAGACCGAACCGCTCAGCGAGGCGAAGTAGAGATTGCCCGCCGCATCGACCGCAGGCGCCGTGTAGACTTGGTTGTCGGCGGCGAAGCGCCACCGGCGCACGCCCGCCGGGGTCACCGCGTGCACCGCGGCGTCACCGCCCGCGGCATAGATCGTCCCGTCGCTCCCGATCGTGGGCGGCGCATAGGTGGCCTCCGTTCCGAACGCGTACCGCCACAGCACCGATCCATCCGTCGGAGCGAGAGCGACCAGTTGCGACTGGGCGTTCGCCGCCGCCGTTCCGCGGTCGATCCGGATGTACACCGTGCCGTCTGCGGCGAGGGCCGGGGCGTTCGCGATCGACCCGCCGAGCGGCGCTGCCCACTTCAGGTTCGCCCGGTCACCGCGGTCCTCCAACGCGTACAACGAGCCGTTGGCGGCGCCAAAGTAGATCGTCCCGTCCGCGCCGACCGCCGCCACGCCCGTGTCGATGATCGTCAGAGGCGAGAGCGTGTACTTCCACCGCACCGCACCCGTCGCGGGACTCAGGGCGTAAAAGCTGCTGTCGTTCGCACCGACATAGACCGTGCCGTCCGCTCCCACCGCGGCGGAACTGGTGACGCTGTCCTCCGTGCGCGCGATCCAAGCCGCATCCGTGAGCGCAAAGGTGAACTCACCGTTCAACTCCGTCGTCCCCACCGCGGCGGAATCCACCGCGATGAGGTAGGTGCGCCCCGCCACGGCGTCGAAACTCGCGATCGCGCTCTTGGTCTCCGCATCCGGCAGGGGACTGACGTCCGACGCCACGGCGGTCAATGAACCGAGCGACTCGCCCGTGTACACCGCCACGACCGGGTTCAGCTGCGCGCTCGCCGCCGTGGCGTGGAAGCGCACCGACGCCGGTGCGGTCCACCGATACCAGAGCGAGCGGCGGGCCGCGAGGCCGCCGTGGGGAGGCTCACCCGCCTGCGCCGAGGCCTTCGAGTTCGTCCCGGTCACAATCGGGTTCCGCTCCGTCAGCACCGTCGCCCCCGCGAGAGTGTCGTTCGCCGGCACCGCCCCGAGGCTCAGCAGCACCAGCCCAGTCGCATTGCCTTTGCCGCCGACCGCAATCTGGTAGGTCCTTCCCGCGACCGCCGCAAACGTGACCGAACTGGCGACCTGACCGCCGGCGAAATCGTCGTTGGAGTCGACCAGGCTGAGTCCACCGAGCGATGCGCCTTCGTACACCGCGAGGACCGTATCGAAGCCGGAGCCGCGGGTGTCCACGTTCACCGTCCCGGCCCCCGCGGCCGTCCAGGTCCACCACAGGGTCGCCCCGCCACCCTCGGGCGGCGTCGGCTCCCCGGACTCCAGCGTCGCGCCCTCGGATCCAGCGCGAGCCTGGATGAGTTCGCCCACCAACCGCGAGCGCGCGGCGAAGTCGTCGTTGAACGGCCGTGCGTCCGTGGTCGCGAGCGCCCGCTGCAGGTTCAGCCGCCCGCCCGTCGCCGCCTTGCCGGAATACTTCGGCACCGGGTCCACTGAGCGGAGGATGCGGTTCATCGTCTGGCGGTAGGTGTCGTTCGGATACTTCGCACGGAGCAGCGCCGCGGCACCCGCCACGTGCGGCGCCGCCATCGAGGTGCCGCTGAGTTGGACGTATGCCGTGTCGGAGGACGATGAGAGGGAAAGGATCCCGGTCCCGGGCGCGAGCAGGTCGACCGCCCCGGAGCCGACGTTGGACGAGGGGGAGAGATCCTCCAGACGCGTGGTATTGCCGACCGTGAGGAGGTTGTCGATCGGGTACGTCGCCGGAAACGTCCGCGCGACATCGAGATTCAATCCATCGTTGCCCGAGGCGGCGACGAAGATGATGCCCGCGTCGCGGGCGCGCTGGATCGCCGCGACCTCGGTCTGCGAGGGACTCTGGCCGGTGCTGAGCGCGCCGTAGCTCCCATTGATGACGCGGGCACCGTGGGCGATGGCATAGTCGATGCACTCGGCCGCGTCCGACACCGTCCCTCGCCCGTCGGCCGAGAGGAACTTGAGGGCCATGATGCGGACCCGCCACGCCACCCCCGCCACGCCGCGCCCGTTGTTGCCGACCGCCCCGATGATGCCCGCGACGTGGGTGCCGTGCCCGTTGTCGTCGGCCGGATTGCCAGCGGCGGCCGACGCGCGGCTGGCCGTGGCGTTGATGCCGTTGCGGTCATCGATGTAGCCATTGCCGTCGTCATCCCGCCCATTGCCCGGGATCTCCCCGGGGTTCTCCCACAGATTGTCGACGATGTCCTCGTGCGTCACGCGCAGGCCGGAGTCGATGACTGCGACCGTGACCACCGACGCGTCGGATCCGGCATCCCAGGCCTCCACCGCGTCGATGTCGGCGTCCGGAGTCCCCCCGCCCTGACCGGAATTGTTCAGCGACCACTGTTCGCTGAAGCGGGGGTCGTTCGGCACCGCGAGAGCAACGCGAAGGTAGTCCGGCTCGACGAACTCGTACAGACCGCTCTCGCGCAGGCGCGCCACCACCTCCGGGATCGAGGCTGCGGTATCCACCTCCAGGACCTCCTGCCGGGCCAACCGGCGAAACACCTTCCGGCCACGCACCCCCGCCCGGGCCTCGGCGCGGGCGAACCCCGCCTCGGCATCCACGCCGGCCACGCGGGACAGGTCGCGACGCTTCGCCAGCACGCGGCCCTGGCGGTAGCCGCGCTCAAGTTCCTGCGCCGAAAACGACGGCTCGCGCGTCGAAGGCGCTAGGGCCCCGAGCAAAGGACCTTCCAAGCCAAGGCAGCACCAGACGATCGCAAGAACCGAGGGCAAACGACCGGGACGAAGCATGCGCGGCAAAGGTCTCAGCACCTAACGACACGCGGGAACCGGAGGCGATCCCTAAAATCGAGGGTTCGGCGCGACCAGCCCCCGCGGATCCGGAAATGCATCGCGCCGCTCCCGCCACCCGCCTAGGGTGGCGGGATGGCCACGCCCTCCGCCCTGCCCGCCCGCACCCGCGCCCGGCTCGACGCCGCCGCCCGGTCCGCCGCCGCCCGCGCCTACGCTCCCTACTCCCAGTTCCGCGTCGGCGCCGCCGTGCTGGCCGGCTCCGGTCGTCTGTACTCCGGCGCGAACGTCGAGAACGCCTCCTACGGGCTGTGCCAGTGCGCCGAGCGCACCGCGATCACCCATGCCATTGCGGAGGGGGAGTCATCCATCATCGCCGTCGCGGTCTACACGCCCACCCCAACCCCCACCCTGCCGTGCGGCGCCTGCCGGCAGGTGATCCGCGAGTTCGGACCCGCCGCCACGATCCGCTCCACCTGCCGCGGCAAGGCCGCAGTCGAGACGTCGCTCGACGCGCTGCTGCCGGCCGCGTTCGGCCCAGAGGACCTCGGCCGCCGCCCGCTCGCGCGCCGCGTCAAGCGGTCGTGAAGAAGGAGCGGACCTCGTCGAGGACGTGGGCCGCCGACACCTCGCGCTCGGAACGCTCACCGAGGTCGCGGAACTTGACGACGCCCTTCGCCCGCTCGTCGGTGCCGTAGATCAGGGCCAGACGCGCCCCCGTCTCGGCGGCCGCCTTGAACTGCTTCCCAAACGCCATCTCCCGCAGCGGATACTCCACGCGATACCCGGCCGCGCGCAGAGCGTGAATGTCGCCGAAGGCCATCCGCCGCTCCTCCTCACCGCCGATCACGACGTACACATCCGGCGCCTGCACGAGGGCCGGCATCAGGCCGCGTCGCTCCAACAGGAGCGAGAACGTCATGTCGCCGATCGCGAAACCCACCGCCGGGAGTTCCGCATAGCCGAGCTTGCCGACCAGGTCATCATAGCGCCCCCCGCCGGCGAGAGCGCGCAACTCGCCCTTGCGGTCGAAGGCCTCGAAGACAAAGCCCGTGTAATACGCAAGGCCCCGCACGACTCCGAGGTCGACTTCGACAAAGCGGGAAAGTCCCATCGCATCGAGGTTCCCGAGCAGGCGACGCCACTCCCCGAGCCGCGTCGCGATCCGCGGCGACCCGAGAGACGCCACGGCGGCTTCCAGCGCCGGCAGCGATCGGATCGCGAGGAACGCAAGGATCTGCGCGCGACGCTCCGGATCGAGCGGTCCGAACTCGGCCGCGTCGTCCTTGAAGGCGTCATCGCCCAGCTTCTCGTAGCGATCCACCGCCGTCAGCAGACTCCGGCTTCGTGCCTCGTCAAACCCAAGCGCCTCCAGGAAATAGAACCACAGGTTCCGGTCGCTCAGCCGGATGAAGAAATCGTCCGCCGTGAGGCCAAAACTGCAGAGGCACTGCGCCAGCAGCGCGATCAACTCCGTCTCCGCCTCGATGCCTGGTTCCCCGAAGATGTCGGCGTTGAACTGGAAGAAACAACGGCCCCGGCCCTTCTGCATCCGTTCGTAGCGGTAGAATTCGGCGATGCTGAACCACTTGATCGGACGCTTCAGCGCGCTCGCCTTCTCGCCGACGAGGCGGCACACGGTCGGCGTCATCTCCGGACGCAGGGCGACCTCGCGGCCGCCCTTGTCGGTGAAGCTGAAGAGCTGCGCCTCGATTTCCGGCCCCGATTTCGCCCGATAAAGATCCAGCGGCTCGAGGACCGGGGCGTCGTACTCGGAGAACCCGAACGCCGTGGCCGTCTGGCGCCAAAGCCGGAACACGTGACTCCGGCGAGCCATCGCGTCGGGATAGAACTCACGGAATCCGGGGAGCGTCTGGAACGAGGCCATACGGAGAAGGAAATGGAAGGGACGAGGGACGGCGGCGACACAAAACCCGCGTGGCACCGCAGGCTCCGGGCAAAAAAACACCCGGCCGAGGCCGGGTGGAAAACTGCGCGGGCGGCGGAGAGGACCTACGGCAACGCCTGCACGTCGAGCTTCTTCAGCAGTTGCTTGAGGATCTTGCCTGACTTGAACTTCACCACCGCCCGCTCCGGGATCACGACCTCGGTCTCCGGCTTGTTCGGGTTGCGGCCGATCCGCGCCTTCCGGCGCTGGACTTCAAGGACGCCGAAATTGCGGAGCTCAACATTCCGACCTTCCGCCAGCGCCCGCATCACGATGTCGAGCGTCATCTGGACCGTGTGGACGATCTCCTTCTGCGGAAACCCCGTCTTTTCGTAGATCTCGAGTACAATTTCCCGTTTGGTCAGGTTGGTCATGTTATTCGTCATGGGAGTTATCCGTGAAAGCGATCTGGTGAATTACCTCGACAATGCCTATTGATTTAGCGTTCCATAAATTCGTCAACCCGTAACGACCGTTTTCACGCTGATCATCATGCTGCGGACGAGCAGGAAGCGTGACTGGAATATCGCGACGAAATACCAATTCCCGCGACGCTGAGGTTCGCACTCAGAGAACGGCTCGGACGACAGCGATTTCGTCGCGGGCTTTGCGCCGACCGCTGACGCGGCCCAGGCGCGAGCCCGCACGCCCGCATCGGTCACTCGCTCACCCGCCGTCGCGCCAGCCGCACCCAGAGCCAGAGCGCGCCGGAAGCGGCGACGGTGCCGAGGAACGCGAGGCTCGCCGTGAGGAACGAGTCGCTCGCCGCCACTGCGTAGATGAGGGAAACGGCGAGATTGGGCAGGAGCGTGAGCGTCACGATCCGGCGCAGGGGCACGCCCGCCGCGGCCGCGACGATCACCGAGGTCTCGGCCAGCACGGGGACGCTGCGCAGGCAGGCAAGGGTCCAACCGAGGCGGGTCTGCAGCGTGATCCGGAGCCGCCCGAGTTCGGCGTCCGGCAGGATGCGCGGAGCGATCCGCCCGACCGCGAAACGCCCGAACCAGCCGGCGAACACCACCCCCGCCGTCATCCCGAGCCATCCTCCAATCAGACCGGCGAGGAAGCCCTCCTTCGCGGCGAGCGACATGATGACCAGCGTGGCCGGCACCGGAGCGACGGAATCGGCGGCGAGCAGCACCGCCGCCGCAAGCGTCAGGCCGATCCCGCGCTGCGCCGGCGAGGCGAGAAACGGCTCCGCCAGCGCCTCCCCGAACACCATGAAGGGAATGGAAACCAACGCGACGACGAAGAGGATCAGGAGCACGAGGCGCACCATCCCGACCGGGGAGCGCGCTGGGGGCTGGAGCGGAGGATTCATGGCCTGCTATCCGGCCGGCCGACCCGTGAGGCGGGCAACGAACTTGATCGCATAAAAGTAAGCCCGTTCGCGCACCGTCCACGGATCCCCCACGGCCGCCTCGAGCCCGAGATCCCCGAGGTTCACGATGACTCCGCCCTCCTCGGGGTGCAGCGCGATGTAGGTCAGGATCCTCACCAGCTTGTCTTCCGGATACATATCCGTGAGATAGCGCAGGACGAGGGGCGGAAGATGGCGCTCGACCGGCAACTGGACCGAGTCGGGGACCGCGGCCACGTAGAGCAGGTTCCGCACCCGTTGAATGTCGTCGCCCTCGAACGCGGGACGCCAGCTGTAGAGGGCGCGGCGCACCGTCTCGAGTTCCTGCGCCGTGTACTCGTCCGGCTCCTCTTGGTCGCCCGCGAAGGGGGCCACCACGCCGCGGTCCGGCGGCACCTGGTAGTTGAGCCCGGCAATGTCGGCGGCCGTGATGCGGGCCCACGGCGGTTCGGGGAGCACCGGAGCCGCCGGGGCCGCGGCCGCCGGTTCGATCACCACGCCAATGGGCGGGACAAGGGCGCGCCCAGCGCGCTCGGCCCAAGCACCGACCGCTAGCCAGCCGGCGAGCACCGGAACCAGCCAGAGCGTCCGCCGCCGCCACTCCACCTTTTGTTGCGTGTCCCAGCGGAAGAGTCCAGCGGCGGCCAGCCCGGCCGCCACTCCCATTCCCCCCAGCGCGGCGAGAGGAAAACCGATCTCGGCGAACCCCTCCCCCGTGACCGCCCCTTGGATCGCCTCCACGGCATAGCGGCCGGGGAAGAACGCCGAGACGTGCTGGGCCCACTCGGGCAGACTCGCGAGCTTCACCGCCACGCCCCCGATGATGAGCATCGGCAGAAAAACGCACTGCCCGAGGGCCTGCACCGCCGGAACGTTGTTCGCGAGTTGCGCGATCAGGAGACCAAGGCCGATGAAGGCGAAGCACACCGCGAGGAACGCAATCATCAAGGCCCACGGATGCTCCGGGGCGGTCATCCCTGCCAGCACCGCCACACCCCATTGGAGCGCCCCGGCGGAGAAGAGGAGGACGCCGCGGGCCGCCACCGCCGCCGCGAGCATCGCCCACAGCGGCAGGGGCGAGAGACGGTAGCGCCGCCACACCCCGCGCTCCCGCTCCCCAACCAAGGTGGTGGGAAGACCGAAACACGCCCCCCCCAGCACGCTCACGGTCAGCAGTTCCCCGATGTGCCGCAGCAGGGGCACGCTCTCATGCCGGTAAAGCACCCAGAAGGCCACGAGGAAGATGAGCGGGAAGAGATACCCGTAAAACAACGCCATCCGGTTCCGGAAATGGAGCCGCAAAGCCACGTCCACCTGCACCCACCAGGCTTTCATGGTGCGTCCTCCCCCGCCGCCGCCCCGGCGTCGGTCAGGCGCAGGAACGCCTCCTCCAGCGACACCTGGCGGACCGACAACGCGACCACCTCGAGTTCAGCCGCGCGCAGGCGGCGCGCGAGTTCCGCGACCGCCTCCGCCGGGCGGCGCGTGTAGGCAAGCAGCCGATTTCCGGTGCAGCGGCCCCGCTCCAGCGCGGCAATCTCATGCGACCACGCTTCGGGAACCGGCCCGCTGGCCTCCAGATCAAGGCGATGCCGCTCCTCCACTGCAGTCAGCAACGCCCGCGGTGCGCCTTCCGCGAGGATTCTGCCTCGCACCAGGATCGCCAAGCGGTCGCAGAGCGCCTCCGCCTCTTCAAGGTAGTGGGTCGACAACACCACGGCGCAGCCATCCGCCCGCGCGCGGCGGATCTCCTCGTGAAGTCCAGCGCGGACCACCGGATCCAATCCCGCCGTGGGTTCGTCGAGGACGAGGACCTCTGGTCGCCCCGCGAACGCGAGTGCCAGAGCAAGGCGCTGCCGCTCCCCACCGGAGAGGCCCTCGAAGCGCGTCCCCGCCACCGCCGCGAGACCGAAACGCTCCATCAATTCAGCCGGTGGAACCGGGTCGGGGTAAAGCGCCGCAAACAACCGCACCGCTTCCCGCACCGTGATGCGCTCCGGGAGGAGCGTCGATTGCAGCACCGCGCCGATCTTCCGCCGCGCCGCCGACGGATGCCGCCGCAGGTCCACCCCACCCAACTCCAAAACGCCCGCATCCGGAGTCCGCAGGCCCAGAAGGCATTCCAGAGTCGTCGTCTTCCCCGCCCCGTTCGGACCCAGCAGCCCGAACACTTCTCCCCGTTCCACCGCAAAGCTGACGCCGGCCACCGCCTCTACCTCCCGGTAGGCTTTCCGCAGGTCCCGGACCGTCACCGCGGCACTCATGCGTCCGGGCCGCTACTTGGTTCCCAGTTCCGGGGCCGCGTAGACGGTCAGGCCGACGCGGGCCCGGAGGGGCGCCAGCGCTGACTCCTCAACCGCCGTGGCCGTGAGGTTCAACGCGCGAAGGCCCGTCGCCTTCATGAGCGACTCCACGCCCCGCGACGTGACCGCCGTCTGCGTCAGGTCGAGGCGCCGCAAATGGCGCCACGCCGCGATCTCGGCGAGGGCGCGATCCGTCACCGCCGACCGGGCCAGCTCCGCATCGACGATCAAATCCCCCAGAGCGCCGAGCGCGGCGATGGCCTCGTCGGTGCACCGGGACGGCGAACTGGCCGTCCGGAGGATCAACCCGTCGGTACCGGACTGGGAAACCGGCACCAGACGGAGGCCCCACGCCCGCTCCCACGCGCGCACCGCCTCAAGTTGGGGATGGTAGTCCGGCACTTGGGGACCGGCATTGGCCGCCGGAGCAGCCGCCTTCGGGGCGGCCAGTACCGCGACACCGGACAACTCCGACAACGGTGCGTCCGGGGACGCACCGGCGTTGATCCACTGCTTGATCCACTCGGTTTCCTCCGCCGTGAGCGGCTTCTTCCCGTCGGTGGGCATGAACTCCTCGTCGTCGTGCGGCAGCGTGATCCGGCGGTACAACTCACTCCGGGCGGCATCTCCGGCCACGATCGACGGGCCGCTGTCCCCCCCGACCAAGAGGTGCTCGTAGCCATCCATGCGCAGTCCCCCTTTGGTCTTGTTGGGATTGTGGCACGAGACACAGGTCCGGTCGAACGCGGGCATGATGCGCTCTTCAAAAAACGACACGGGCTGCGCGGCCGGAGCCGGGGTGGCTCCCGGCACCGACGCCTCGGCGGCCCCCGCCGCCGGAGTTCGCGCTGGCTTGCGCTCGCGTTCCGGCAGGCCCAGCCAACGCCGCAGCGGATTAGGCATATGCTCCTCAAGGTAACGCTCGCCGTGCGTGAGTTGTCCGCCCTGATGCGCGGTCCAGACCAGCAGCCCAAGCGCGGCCAGCAGCACCACCGGGTAGAGAATGCCCACGCTTCCGGGTCCGCGACGAACCAACTGGCGACGCAGGAGCGCGGCCAGCAACACCGCCAGCGACAGCAAGCAGCCGCCGAGCATGTGGTTGTTGACCAACTCCCCCGAATACCCCCCGGCCCACGCCAGCAGCCAGCCCAGCACCGTCGCCGCCAGCGAGCCCGCCACGGTCAACCACAGGATGAAACCCACCGACGCGCGGAGGTGGCGCCCGCGGCGAAACAGGGCGCACACTTCCATGAGCGGCACCACCGCGAGCAGCGCGATCGGGAAGTGCAGGAACAGCGGATGCAGCCGTCCGAAGAAGATCGCCAGCGACGAGCGCTCCTGACCGTCGGCCGGCCACAGCAGCGGCAGGGCGGACAATCCGGCGACCAAGGCAAGACACAGCAGCGCCGTCACGAGACGCCGCGGACGGCTGTAGAGGTTCTCCGCAGCCCGGGGGAGCGACGTGGGTTTCTCAGGCGAAGGGGACATCGGAAGGATGTTCAGGCGAGCGTGGCGGATCGGATCAATTCGGTCGGCCGGCGCTACGCCAGCAGGCCGTGAATCACCTTGGCAGGCAGCACGCCCGTCAGCTTCTGGTCCAGACCCTGGAACTTGAAGCTCAGCCGGTTGTGATCGAAGCCAAACTGGTGCAGGATCGTCGCGTGGAAATCCCGGATGTGCACCGGATCCCGAACGATGTTGTACGAGAAGTCATCCGTCTCACCATAGGCGAGACCGCGCTTCACGCCACCGCCCGCCATCCACATGGAGAAGCAACGCGGGTGATGGTCGCGGCCGAAATTGTCGGGCTTGAGCCCGCCTTGAGAGTAAACGGTGCGTCCGAACTCCCCGCCCCAGATCACCAGGGTATCATCGAGGAGGCCGCGCCGCTTGAGATCTTCGATCAGCGCGTATGTGGGCTGGTCGGAGTCCTTCGCGAGGTCCCGGATCCGCGCCGGCAGGTCGCCGTGCGTATCCCAACTCCGCAGGAAGATCTGGGTGAAGCGAACCCCTCGCTCGGCCATGCGCCGCGCCATCAGGCAATTATAGGCAAAGGTGCCAGGCTCCTTCGCGCGCTCGCCATAGAGGTCCCAGGTCGACTGCGGCTCCCGCGAAAGATCGGTGAGGTCCGGGACCGAGGCCTGCATCCGGAAAGCCATTTCGTACTGCGCCACGCGGGCATTGATCTCCGGGTCGCCCACGCTCTCGTAGAGGTCGCGGTTCATCGCGTTCACGCCGTCGATCATCGCCCGGCGCACGTCCCGCGAGACGCCCTCGGGGTCGTTCAGGAACAGCACCGGATCTCCACCGGAGCGGAGGGCCACCGCCGCGTGTTCGGGCGAGAGGAAACCGGACGACCACAGGCGGTTCGACAGGGCCTGCACGTTCGCGCGCACCGGCATCTTGGAGGTCAGCACCACGAACGTCGGGAGTTCCTCATTCATCGCGCCCAAGCCGTAGGACAGCCACGCGCCGATGGACGGCTTCCCCGCGAACATGCTGCCGGTGGTGATCTGCAGGATGGCGGGCTCATGGTTGATCGCCTCGGTGTGCAGCGACTTCACCACCGTGAGTTCGTCCGCCACGCGCGCGGTGTACGGGAAGAGGTTCGAGACCCAGTGCCCGGCCTTGCCGTGCTGCGTGAAGCCGAAGGGGCTGGGCGCCACGGGCAGCCGCGCCTGACTGGAGGTCATGCCGGTGAGGACCTGGCCGCCGCGAACCGACTCAGGGAGGTCCTTGTCGTACATCGCCGTCAAGCCGGGCTTGTAATCCCAGGTTTCGATCTGCGACGGGGCCCCGGCCATGAAGAGGTAGATCGCTCGTTTCGCCTTGGGTGCGAAGTGCGGTGCGAACGAGACGGGAGCGCCGGGCCGCGCGAACGCGGTCGAGGGGTTGCGGCCCAGGATGCTGGCCAGCCCGGCCCAGGCTAGGGCCTTGCCCGTGCGGCCAAGGAAGTGGCGGCGGGTTTCCAGTTCCAGCCACTCGCGCTTGAGCGACGCGGGCACCGGGAGGTCCCACACCGTCGGTCCTTCGCCGGCGTGGTCCGAGCAGAGATGCGCGTGGGGATCGTGCTGGGTCGGGTCGGGTCGCATGGCGGGAAGCATTCGGCCTACTTGTTGAGGAACTCGTCGAGATTGAGGAACTGGCTGGCCACCATCGTCCACGCGGCCAGTTCGGCCGGATCAAGGCCGGGGGCCACGGAGGATTCACCGACGCCGAGGAGCAGGATCGTCGCGTTCGCATCCGCGCGGTAGTGAGCGGAGAAGCGAGCAAGCGGTTCCCGGAAGTGCCCCTTCTCCCGCGCCGACAGGGGGCGACCGAGCGTGTAGCCCGCCAGCGCCTGGAGCCGGGCGTCCGGGTCCGGATTCCCGGCCAGCAGCACGCGCTCGGCAAGCTTGCGCGAGGCCTCCACCCACTGCCGGTCGTTCATCGTGACGAAGGCCTGCAGGGGCGTGTTGCTCCGGGGACGCCGCACGCAGGCGAGTTCGCGCGACGGACTGTCAAAGGTCTCGAAGGTGGGCGGCGGAGACGAGCGCTTCCAGAAGGTGTAGACGCTCCGGCGGTACAATTCGTCGCCGCGGCCGATGATGTGGCTGCGCGTGTTGGACTCCGGCATCGCCACCTCCTCCCAGAGACCTGCGGGCTGGAAGGGCTTGACGGGCGGGCCGCCGAGCCGGGGCGAGAGGAGGCCCGCCGCAGCCAGCGCTCCGTCGCGCAGCACTTCGCCATCCATCCGGAAGCGCGGACCGCGCGCGAGGAGGCGGTTCGCCGGATCCTTCTCCAAGTCCTCCGGTCGCACCCGCGACGATTGCCGATAGGTGGCGGAGAGAACGAGCAACCGGTACAGGCGTTTCACGTCCCAGCCGCTTTCACGAAACTCCACCGCCAGCCAGTCGAGCAGTTCCGGGTGCGAGGGACGCGAGCCCATCACGCCAAAGTCGCCGGGGCTGTCCACGAGGCCCGTGCCGAAAAGCTCCTGCCACATGCGGTTCACCGTCACCCGCGCAAAGAGCGGTTGCTCGGGCGCCATCAGCCAGTCCGCCAAGCCGCGGCGGTTGCGGGGCGCCCCGGCTGGGAGCGGCGGCAGGAAATGCGGCGTCTGCGGTTCCACCCGCTCCCCCCGGGCGAAGTAATCGCCGCGCTTCAGGACATCCGCGAATGCCGGCGTGGACTTCTCCTGCGCGATGAGCGTGGGCACACCCGTCTTGGTCAGTTCCTGCAAGCGCGTCTCCACCGCGGCGAGCTGGGCGACAAGGGTGCGGCCTTCCTTATCCCGCTCCCCAAGGAAGAAACGCTCCGCGGCAATGAACGTCTCCAAGGTCGTCCACTGAGCGGGGTCCGGCTGGCGCGTCACGATCTCCGCCGCCAGGTCCTCGAAGGGCAGGCGCGCCACTTCCTCTTCCGTCAACGCACGCCGGTACAATCGGATGTCCTGATAGCTGGTCTCGCGCAGGGGATTCGCATCGTCGCGCCGCCCGAGATGCGTGGTCGCCGTGGTCCGGATCGACCGTCCCGGCTCCAGGGCATCCGCCACCAGGGTCGTCTCAACGCGCCGGCCATTCACGTACACGGCGATCCCGGAGGCCTTGCCCGATCCGTCGTAGGTGAAGGCCACATGCTGCCATTCGTAGCGGGGCAGACGTTCCTTGGTCGCCACCGTGATGACCTGCTTCGCGTCGTGGGCCAGATTCACCTCCAGACGGGCGTCGCGCTGGAAGAGGTCCCAGCCGCGTCCGTCCAGCTTGCTGGCATCTCCGCGCCGGGCGATGAGCGAGCCGTCGCCCGTGTGCCCTCCGCCCGTCTTCTGGCGCAGCATGATCCAACCCGCGAAGGAGAGTGGATCGCCGGTGTCAATGTCAGCCACGTCGCCGAGCGGGAGACGGCTTGCAATGTCCATGCGCATGCTGGACCAAGCCCAGTTCGTCTCGCCCCACACGAGCGGATTCACTTCCGCCCGAAATTCCTTCACCCGCGCCTCCGGGGCGCTGTTCCGAACGACGTCACCGCGCCCTTCGTCAAAGCGGAGCCGCAACTCAAGCGCGGCCGCATCCACCGGTCGGGGCCGCTGCCCGGTCGCCAGCCAGTCGGCGATCCGACGCCGCGCCTCCGCGCGCCGAACGTCCTGCTTCTCCAGCAGGTCGGCCCGCTCCGCGATCGCCGCCTCCACCTCCGCCCGGCGCGCCGGAGGCGGCAGGCGCAGCACCGGCAGCGGATCCGGCGTGTTGTAATCCCAGGGCTTCTCCGCGGTGTTTCCGAGGAACGCCGCCAGCGCATAAAAATCCTTCGCCGTAATCGGATCAAACTTGTGATCATGGCACGCTGCACACCCGGTCGTCAGTCCGAGGAAGGTCGCCCCGAAGAATTCCACCCGGTCGCGCGTCTGGTTGACGTAGATCTCCTCCGTGATCGTACCGCCCTCGTTCGTCGTCATGTTGCACCGCATCATGCCCGTCGCCACCATCTCATCGATCGAACGCGCCGGCAGGAGGTCCCCGGCCAACTGCTCCCGCACGAAACGATCGAAGGGCTTGTTGCGGTTGAACGCATCGATCACGTAGTCGCGGTACGGCCAGATCGCGCGGTAGTTGTCGAAATGGATGCCGTGGGTGTCCGCATAGCGCACGTAGTCGAGCCAGTACCGCGCGCGGTGTTCGCCGAAGCCCGGGTTGGCGAGAAGGCGGTCCACCGCTCGCTCGTAGGCTCCGGGAGCGCGGTCGTTGACGAATTGCTCCTTCTCCTCCGGGCCCGGTGGGAGTCCGGTGAGATCCAGGCTGGCCCGGCGAAACCAGGCCCGCGGGTCCGCCTCCGGCGAGGGCGTAAGCCCAGCCTGCGGCAGCGCCGCCCGAATGAAGGCATCGACCGGATTCCCCGTCGCCGCCGTTCCCGGGGTCGCCGGAACCGCCGGGCGCTGCGGCGCGATGAACGCCCAGTGTTCCTCGTACTCCGCTCCCTCCGTCACCCAGCGCCGCAGCGACGCCACGTCCTCCGGCTTGAGCGTCTTGTGCGCCTCCGGTGGCGGCATCCGGTAACGGTCGTCCGTCGACTCAATCCGTTGGATCAGCGGACTGCGCTCCGGGCTCCCAGCCACGATCGCCGGTCCCGTCTTCTCCAGCGGACGGAACGCGTACTCCGCCCGATCAAGGCGCAGGTCCGCTTTCCGCGATCCCGGGTCCGGTCCATGACAGTGATAGCAATTCTCCGCGAGGATCGGCTGGATGTGCTCGTTGAATGCCAGCTTCGCCGGCGCCACTGTAGCCGCCGCCACCGTCACCTCCGCCGCCCCAGCACCGGCACGAGGCTCGCCCGCCGCTTCACGAACCGCCCCGTCGCTCCGCCGATCGCAGCCCGCAAGGAGAAGCGCGGACGCACTCAAACTCGCAATCAGCCAACGGGGTGAAATTTCAAGAATGCTCTGGAATTTCCACGAGCGTTCACGGGGCAGGAACGAGCGGCACATGGGGTGAACGGAAGAGGTCCGAGCGTCAGTCAAGCCCTCCTCCGAGCGAAGTAAAGCCCAGCCGAACGTTCGCGCCAGCGCTGAATTTTCATCCTTTGCGACGGCGGAACATCGGGTCCCGGGGAGAGCCCCCGGACAGGATGTACGCCACGAGATCCTGCAGCTCGCCGCCGTTGAGGGCGTTGATCAGGCCGGCGGGCATCAGCGAAACGGGATTCGGACGGCGCGACCGAATGCTGGACCGGGCGACGCGCGTCGTGTCGTCAGGCAAGAAGGGGTTCGTCATCAGGACCAGCGAGTCGCCTTCTTCGCCGACCGCGCGGCCCGCGAGCGCGGACCCGTCCGTCAACTCGAAGATTTCGCTGCCGTACTGGTCGCTGATCACATGCGAGGGTTCCACGATCGCCTGCAGGAGGTCGCGGACCGAGTAGCGGCTGCCCGCGCCGGTGAGGTCCGGCCCGACCCCGCTCCCGACCTCGCCAAAGCGGTGGCACGCGGTGCAGGCCAGCGCCTGGAACATCGCTTGCCCTCGCTCGAAGTCCCGACCGATGAGGGGAACGTACACCGCGTCGACGGCCTGCTCGAGCGTGTAGTCACGACCTGGGCCCTGCGGCAGGAGACCGGCGGCGGTCATGGTGGCGGGCGGAGGCTTCGACGCGGCCTCCAATTCAGCGCGCAAAGCCGGATCCGACACACCCAGCAGCGCGTCGCGGCGGATGGCCTGGACGAATCCGGGCAGACTGAGGCCACCCCGCCATTCACTGCTCCGGCTGATCCAGGCGAAGAAGTCCCGGTGCAACGCGGGCGTCCACCCCGTCCGCGCGAGGCGCAGCGCCGTCGCATAGGCGATTTGTTGCCGATCCGGCCGACTCTTGGCGTGGGCCACGAATGCTTTCGCGTAACGTTCGTTGCGCGCGATCAGCGCCACGGAGTGGGTCGTCTCGCCCGCCGACTCGGCGACCGAAAGGAGCGGCACGAGAAGGCGCGACGCCGCCGGGGACTCGAGGTAGACGAGCAGCCCCGCCATTTCACGGTTCGCCGCCGGATCGTCCGTCGGAAACGCATTTTCGATGCGCGCGGCGAGCCGGGCGCGGAGCGCCGGATCCGGGTCGCCCATCCGCGTGAACGCGAGTTCCCACGCGCGCAAGAGGGCCAGCCGGCCCTCGCCGCGAAGGGCGGCGACGTCGTGGCGCTCCAGCGCGGCCCAGAGGCGTTCCCGAACCGCACCGGGACCGCGGCGCGCCAGCGCCAGCAGCGACTCCACGCCGGCCGTGGGATTGCTCTCCGCGAGCGCCCGCTCCGCCCAAAGCTCCACGGGCTGATGCTCCAGCGCCACGCGGGCCACGGTGCGCAGGGTGCGGTCGTTCTCCGCAAGGGCCGCCCAGATTTCCGTGAGGTCGCCCGCCGCCGCGCCCGGCGATTGCAGGGCCTCCAACCGGCGCCGTCGCTCGACGGCTGGCGTGGGCCGCTCGACCGGCACCGCGGCGCTGGACTCGGCACCGGTGTAGGTCACGCGGTACAGGGCGGACTGCGTCCGGCGTCCGCCGGTCGCGAAGTACAACGCCCCATCCGACGGATTGACCACCAGGTCCGTGAGCGGCAGCGGCGTCCCGGACAGGAACTCCTCCGTCTCCGCCGCCACGGTCGATCCGTCGGGCCGGAGGTGGAGGGCATAAAGGGTGCCGTAGGTCCAGTCGGCGATGAAGAGGGCCCGCTGGTAGCGCGCCGGGAAACGGGCTCCCGTACCGAACACCATCCCCGTCGGCGATCCGGGACCGATGTCGATCACCGCCCCCAGCGAATCGGCAAGGTACGCGGGCCGCCGGGCCGAACCGCTGCGCCAGCCGAAGTCCGCCCCGCGCACGACATGGTTCACCCGGGCCGGCACGTACCACGGGGTGCCAAGATCCCATTCCATGTCGGAGTCATAGACGAACAGTTCCCCCGTCAGGTCGAAGGCCGCATCGAAGGAGTTGCGCATCCCGATCGCCACGAGTTCGGCACCGGAGCCGTCGAGGCCGACTCGCACGACGTGGCCACCGGGCGCGTAGCGCTCCTTGGCGTGGCCGCGCGGGTCCCAGAGGCGCGGCAGGAGGTGATCCTCACCCCACGCCACCGGCCCGCCCGCTCGCAACTGCGCCGGGGGTTCCGTGAAGTTTCCGCTCACCACGTGGAGCGAACGCCCATCGGGGCCCGCCAGGACCGAGTGCGGACCGTGCTCCTTGCCGCCATCCAAGGGAAGAATGAGTTCGGGCGGACCATAACGGCCCGCACCGTCGAGGTCGCGCAGGCGGTAAAGGCCGCCCGGCTCGGACTCGTTGACCACCACGTAGAGACTGCCCTGCGTGTAGAGCACGCCGTGGGCGCCGCTCAGGCCCGACTGCAGAGGCTCAACCTCGGCGCGGAGAGTGCTGCCCGGACTCGGCGGACGAACCCGGAACAGGCCGCCGTACTGGTCCGCCGCAATCAGTCGGCCCTGCGGATCCACCGTCAAGGCCACCCACGAGCCCTGCCGGTCGCGGGGAACCTCGTAGAGAAGCTCGACCCGGAAATCCGGCACGACCTGCAGCGCCTTGCCGGTCACGGGGGCCTCCAGCGGCGGGAGTTCCGGCGGGGGGCGGCGCGGCTTGCGCGTCGGCTCCGCCGCGAAGGCGGCCAGCGGGACGTTCACCGCGAGCAGCGCGGCCAACCCAAGGAGCGCAGCAGGGCGCATCACGGAAGGTGCGTCAGCCCGAGATTGCGGAACTGCACCGTCATCGCCGGCCCCTTGTGGAGTTGCAGGGCGATCACGCCTTCGGCCGCTGCGGCCCCGGCATCATCATCGGTGATCTCCGCGGTGATCACGCCGTTGACGCGGTGAATGAGGCGGTCTCCGACCGCGGTGATGACGAGGTCGTTCCAGTCCTCGAGCCGGAACGCGTCCGCCACGGCCCCGGCCGGAGCCGTCTCCCCGAGTACCTCGGGCGCAAAGGTGCCGCCCGCCGGAGCCGCGGACAGGCGCACCCGCTGGCCGGGCCGCGCGAGGATGCCGCGGCCGCGCTCCTCGTAAAGCATGCCGACGTAGCGGCCTGCCGCATCCATGTCGGCTTGGTAGCCGCCGACGATTCCCTTGGTCGCATCGATGACCCGGCTCCGGTACTGCACGCCGGAATTCGCGGTCCGCTTTTCGTTGATATCCCGGAAACGGAACTGCAGCCGGAGCTCAAAGTTGCGCACGGTGCCGCCCTTCCAGACGAGGAAGACGTTCTGCTCGATCGGCGCGGCATCGGTCGTCCGACCGGTGATCGCACCTCCCTCGACCGACCAGAGCTTGGGATCCCCCTCCCAGCCGCCGAGGCTCAGGCCATCGAAAATCCGCTGCGCCCCCGCCGGAACCTCGCTGCCGAGGCGGTAATCGCCGGGTCGGAGTCCGATCCGGAAGGCGATGAAGCCGTAGTTGAGGGGATGATACGGATCCACCGGTTCGACGTCCGCCGACGGCGGCACCGTCTGGCCGGCGAGCCAGAACACCGCGTTGACGACCAGACGCCGCAGGCCGGCGTCCGTCAGGTCGGTGGCCGCCCCCATCGTCGTGCAGACGATGCGGTTCTCGACGCCACTGGGCTGGCGGTGCACCCGGGTCCACGCAATGGGCATCATGGGTGCGTTGATCGGTTGCGTCTGGCGGTCGGATGCCCGGGTCTTCACCCGGTCGGCGGCGGGCGACGTCCGCCCGAGATCGCGCACGACCTCGCCGCGCAGGAGGATCGTGGCGTCGGCCGGCGGATACACTTCGTACACATCGCTGTCGCCGAAGACGTCGGACACGCCCCTGAGGACCGGATGGCCCGCCGCAGCGGCCTCGATGACGCCGCGGGTGGCCTCACGCTTGTGGTCGCCCCAGTGGGTGACCCATGTCTCGCCGAGAACGGCCTTGCCGAATCCGCCGGGGAACGGACCGTCCTTCCGGTTCCATGACAGTTCGTTCCAGCGGCTTGTGGCCGGAAAGTTGAACGCGTGAGTCGAGGTGCGCAGCGCGAGGATCGGGACGCCGCGGGCGAAGGCGCGCATGAAGCGCTCCATGTCGGCGTCGGGCCACGCCCGGAACCGCAGGGCCATGACCAGCACGTCGGCCGAGTCGAGGGCGGCGGAATCCGCCAGCGAGCGCACGTTGTTCGGATTGATTGCGCCGTCCGCGTCGAGCGGGAAGAGCACCGTGCATTTGAACCCATGGCGCTGGCTGAGGATCTTCGCCAGCATCGGGAGCGCCTCCTCGCTCCGGTATTCCTCGTCTCCGGCAAGGAGCACGACGTGGGCGCGGGGGGTGGCGCCGCCCGGGGGCAGAAGCACGAGCGAGGTCGGCCCCGCAAGGAGCGAGCCGACGGAGCCAAGGAGGAACAGGAGGGAGGCAAGCGGGCGGAACGACATGGGAGGGGCGGGAAAGACGGGCGGGGAGGAGGACGAATGCCCGCCGCCGTCGGCACGGCTGGCAGGCATCCAGAGGGAAGCGCCGGACCGGGTGCGCCGGGGCGGCGGATGACTCATCACTTCGCGGACTTGACCTTGACCCAGCGGCCGGAGTCGGCGGACGAGAGCACGGCGTGCGTGACCAGATCCGTGGCAAGTCCGTCGCGGAAGGTCGGTGCCGCCGGCTTCCCCTCCTCCACCCCGCGCAGGAAGTCGGCGACCTGGTGGACGAATGAGTGCTCGTAGCCGATCTGAAGCCCGGGCACCCACCAGTTCTTCATGTACGGCTGATCGCCGTCGCTGACATGGATGGAGCGCCAGCCGCGGACGATGCCCGGATCGCGGTGATCGAAGAACTGCAGGCGGTGCAGGTCGTGCAGATCCCAGAAGATCGAGCCGTGCTCGCCGTTGATCTCAAACGTGTACAGTGCCTTGTGGCCGCGCGCATAGCGGGTCGCCTCGAACGTCGCGAGCGAGCCGTTGCTGAAGCGCGCGAGGAACGCGCTGGCGTCGTCGATCAGGACCTTGGCCACCTTGCCGGTGGCGGCGTGCTTGCGTTCCTTGACGAAGGTCTCGGTCATCGCTGACACCGTGTCGATCGAGCCGTTGAGCCACAGCGCGGTGTCGATGCAGTGCGCCAGCAGGTCGCCGGTCACGCCGCTGCCCGCGATGGAGGCATCGAGCCGCCACGTGCCCGGTCCGCCCTGCGGCACATCCGAGGAGATCGTCCAGTCTTGGAGGAACTTCGCGCGGTAGTGGAAGATCTTCCCGAGTCGGCCCTCGTCGATGAGGTGCTTGGCGAGGGTCACCGCCGGGATGCGGCGGTAGTTGTACCAGACCATGTTGGGCACCTTGGCCTTCTCGATGGCCTTGACCATCTGCGCGCCCTCGGCGGGGTTCATCGCGAGGGGCTTCTCGCAGAGAATCATCTTGCCGGCCTTGGCGGCGGCGATCGCGATCTCGGCGTGGACGTTGTTCGGCGCAGCGATGTCGATTAGGTCGATGTCGGGACGCGCGATGAGCTTGCGCCAGTCGGTCTCGACCGACTCGTAGCCCCACGTGTCCGCGAAGGCCTTGGTCTTGGCGGCGTCGCGGCCGCACGCGGCCCTGAGCACCGGGTTAAGTTCCCCGGGGAAGAAATTGCGCACCTTGCGGAACGCGTTCGAGTGGGCCCGGCCCATGAAGCCGTAGCCGATCATGCCAACGTTGAGGGTCTTCATAGAAAGAAAGCGTCGCGGCGCTGGGCTCACTCCTTCTGGTACCAGCCGTGGTTTTCGCGCACCTGGATCATGGCCGCGAGGATGTCGTTCCACGTCTGCTGCTTCATCATGACGTCATTCGGGAACATGCAGCCGTCCCAGCAGATGTGCTTGATCTTCTTGGTGACCTTGCCCTGTCCGTCGCGCAGCCAGTACCCGGAGTCGCGCGCGATGTTGAGCTTGCCGCGCGGGTCGGTCGCCACGCAGTGCCGCCCGGTCTTCTCGTGTTCGCCGGAGCCGTGGACGGTGCCGTCGTTCTGGGCGACGTGGAAGTCGATCGTCCACGGACGCAGCGCGGCGGTGAGCTTCTTCATCGCGGCGTGGAAGGCCTCGGGCTCCCAGTGATACTTCTTCGGGACGATCCGGTGCTCCTCGGCGTTCTCGCCGAGCGTGTAGAGAAGCGTGTGGGACATGTCGGCCTGGAAGCCGACGACCCGGGGCATGTCCACCTGCTCGAGCAGGTTGATCATGTGCTTCCACGAGTGCATGCCGCCCCAGCAGATCTCACCCTCCGCCGCGAGGCGCTCGCCCTCGCCCTTCGCGATCTTGCCGGCCTCGCGGAAGCTCTGCGCGATGAGCTTGGTGTTGGCCTTCGGGTTCGCGTCCCAATCCTTCACGGAAGCCGCGCTGTCGATGCGGACGATGCCGTACGGACGCACCCCGAGTTCGCGCAGCCGCGCCGCGATGCGGATCGCCTTGCGGACGTGCGTCACCCAGTTCGCCCGCTTCGTCGCGTCACCCATCGCGGACGCGTCGAACCAGACGGGGGCGACGACCGAGCCGACGGTGAAACCGTAGCCCCGGATCTTGTCCGCCAGCGCCTTGATGCCGTCATCCGAAATGTCGATGTCAGTGTGCGGATTGTAGAGGAACAGATCGACGCCGTCGAATTTCACGCCGTTGACCTCCGCCTTCGCGGTGAGGTCGAGCATGGTGTCGAGGGCGATGAACGGTTCCGCGCCCGGGGAGCCCTTGCCAACGAGGCCGGGCCACATGGCGTTGTGCAGTTTGGGGAAGTTATTCTGAGACATGGATGATCGGGGTTGAAGGGAAAGGCCGGACGCTGACGGAGTGTCTTAGAAGGTGTTGTGACGGTAGGCGCCCATCGCGGGGGCATCGGGATTAACCTCGGGACCGAAGTAGCGCAGCATCACGAGCGGCTCGACCGTGCTGGTGTTCTCGAAGGTCACGCCCGCCTTCGCGGCCGCCTCGGTGCAGAACACCTCGTCCTCGGTCATCTCGTGGAAGCGGATCAGCTTCGGGCAGTCCAAAGCGAGGCGGTTCATGCGGCCCTTGCCCTGCACCGTGATCAGGCCGTACGCGCCATTATCCTTGATCGTGCACTTCGCGCCCGGCTCGAGCGTGAGTTCCTTGGCGGTGAAGAGCTGCGCTCCCTTGACCCGCCCGTAGACGATCCAGCGGTCAACGTAGCCCTCGCTCCCGGTGTCCGCGACAGGCACCGGCTCGAGGTAGTGGTTGTCCTTGAAATTCGGATCCAGGTTCTCCTCCCAGTCGAGTTGGTCGACGATGAAGTCGAGGTCCTGATGGCGCTCCTTCGGGACATCCTTGACGAGGAGCGACCACGGCACCTCGCGGCCCTCGACGAGCGACTGGTACATGCCGAAGACGTCGGAGCCCCACTGCGGCTCGTAGGTGCAAAGCGATCCCGGAGCGTGCAGCACGCAGGGCGGGATCAGCCAGCCCGTGCCGGGCTTGAGACGGTAGGCGCGGGAGAGGTCGAGAATGCCATTGTCGCCGCGGTTCCAGTTCTCCAGCGCCTTGCGGACCTGCGCGCGCGTGGTCCCCGGCTCGAGGCCCATGAACGTGTACGGGAAGTTGTTCCCTACGTTGTTGTGCTGCGGCGGGAAGTAGTACGACTCCGGCTTGCCCTCCTGCCCGACCAGCGCGGCCTGCGCCTGCGACTGGTGCATGTGGTGCGGGATCGGACCCATGTTGTCGAAGAACTTCGAATACACCGGCCACTTGCCGTACTTGCCCCAGATCGCGTCGCCGATCAGGCCGGCACCGCACTCCGCCACCGCGTCCTGCAGGGTGAAGCGGTTCCCGCCGGCCACGACATAGCTCAGGCCCTCGTCCGGCGTGCGGTTCTCGTTCGCCGCCGGCGTCGTCGAGGCGAACCAGCGCTCATCGATGCCGCCGCGGTTGAGACCGAAGGCGTAGAGATCGTCCGGGTGCAGCTTGAGCCGCTTGCCCGGCTGGAGGAACGACCGCGGCACCCAGCAGGGCGCGAGGCGGAGCAGGCCACCGCTGTCGGCCAAGGCGGCCTCGACCAGCGGACGGACGTTGGAACGAACGGTCTTCAGGGACGTGACGGAACGCATGGGAAAATCAGGGCGCCGGCGCAGCGGACCGGCACCAGAGGTGCCGCCGCGGAGCGACGGGAACGGCGGAGAGACGCGACGGGGGCATGGGGTGCGCCGGGGAACGGACGCCAAAGCCTAGCCGAGGGGAGTCGGCTTGGCTAGGACCGTGACGGCATTTTTTGGGAGAAAAGCGGCGCCGCGTCAACCGGCGTGCCGTTCCCGGTAGCTGCGCGGGGTCTCCCCCCGCAGGCGGCGGAACTCCCGGTTGAAGTGACTCTGATCCGCGTAGCCGAACTCACTGGCGATTTCCGCCAGACTCTTGCGCGTCTGGACGAGGGCTTGGCAGGACATGCGGACGCGCAATTGGCGGACGAATTGGTGGGGGGTGCAGCGGTAGCTGGCGAGAAACTGGCGTTCGAAGGCCCGCAGTGACAGCCCGCACACTTGGGCGAGCCGGAGATTGGAGAGCGGCTTGCCGACCTCCTCGGAAATGAGCCGCAGCGCCTGGCTCAGCGGTTGCCCCCGCGTGACCTTGGCGGCGTCCCCCATCGGCCGGGTGATGCCGGCCGTCCCGACCACCTTCCCGTCCGGGGCGTGCAGCGGGATCTTGGTCGTCGAGCACCATCGGGAGGTGTGATCGTAGCGGCCGATCAGTTCGACGCGGCCGACGATCGGCTCACCGGCGAGCACCCGCTCATCATCGACCCGGTACAATTCCGCGAGATGCGGCGCACAGAGGTCATAGTCAGTCTTCCCCAGCACCTGTTCCCGCCGTTCCAGTCCGAAGTTCAACAGGAAGGAGCGGTTGACCCATTGGTAGTGACCGGCCACGTCCTTGATCCAGAGCGGCACGTCCTCCAAGGCGTCGCACAGGATGATCGCTTCCGAGGCAGCCGCCCCGATGCGGCGCAGGGAGTCATGAAGCGGGCGGGGCGAGGACACGGCGGGGCGTACGCTAGCCCGGCTCAACCGGCGGCGGCAAGTGTTTCGCGGCCGCCGTGGGCTCGCCTCTTGCCATGCTTCGTAAAGGCCTCAGCCTCGCGTCCGCATGCGCCTCGATTCCGCCGCTTGGTGTCGCTTCGTCTCCGCCTTCTTCGCCGCCACCGCGCTGTCCAACGCGACCGCGCTCCCGCTCATCGCCGCCGCAACCCCGGCCGCCCCGAGCGCGAAGGGTCGGCTGTCACTCCAACCGGCCGACCGCAGCCCCACTCCCGTGGTCGCGGGTCCCTCCGAGGAGCCGCGCACCGCCGTCCAGCGCTTCCGTCTTCCCGACGGGTTCTCGATTTCCCTGTTCGCCGCCGAGCCGCTGCTCGCCAACCCGGTCGCCTTCACCTTCGACCGCGATGGCACCGCCTACGTCGCCGAGACCTACCGCTACCGCTCCAGCGTCCTCGACATCCGCGACTACATGTCGATGCTGGAGGAGGACCTCGCCTGCCGGTCCACCGAAGACCGCCGGGCCCTGATCCTGCGGGTCTTCGGCACCGAGGGCCACGCCGAGCTTTCGCGGGAATCGGACCTCGTGCGCCGCATCACCGATGCCAACCGCGACGGGGTCGCCGACGGCTCCAGCATCTTCGCCGACGGGTTCAACGACGCCCTCGACGGCATCGCCTCCGGCGTGCTCGCCCGGGACGGTCAGGTTTGGTTCACCAACATGCCGCACCTGTGGCGCCTCGACCCGGCCGACGCAGCCGGCCGCTCGCGCGGCCGCACCTCGCTCAGCGAAGGCTACGGCGTGCGCTTCGGGTTCACCGGTCACGATTCGCACGGACTCATCCTCGGTCCGGATGGCAAAGTCTATTTCTCCTTCGGTGACCGCGGGGCGCGGGTGCGGACGAAGGAGGGCACGCTGATCGACCTGCCCGACTGCGGCGCCGTGCTGCGGTGCAACCCGGACGGCTCGGAGCTTGAACTCGTGCACACCGGGCTGCGCAATCCGCAGGAACTCGCGTTCGACGACTTCGGGAATCTCTTCACCGGGGACAACGACTGCGATCAGGGCGACATCGAGCGCTGGGTCCATGTCGTCGAGGGTGCCGACAGCGGCTGGCGCGTGGGCTACCAGCACCACCCGCTCGGGAAGGCCGGACCGTGGAACCTCGAACACCTGTGGCTGCCGCGCTTCGATGGCCAGCCGGCCTACATCCTTCCGCCCGTCGCCAACACGCCCGATGGTCCGTCCGGGCTCGCCTACTACCCGGGCACCGGCCTGCCCGACTCCTTCCGCGGTTCGTTCTTCATGTGCCATTTCCGGGGTTCATTCACCAACAGCGCCATCTACCGTTACCAACTCGCCCCCGAAGGCGCCTCGTTCCGGCTCACGCTGCAGGAAAACTTCCTTTCCGGAACGCTCCCGACGGATGTCGACTTCGGACCGGACGGCCGACTCTACTTTTCCGACTGGGGTCAGGGCTGGGCCAAGTCGAGCCGGGGTCGCCTCTACGCGCTGACCCATCGGGAAACCGCCAACGACCCGCGGATCGCCGAGGTCCGCCAGCTCTTCGCCGCAGGCTTTGCTCCGAGGCCCACGGAAGAGCTCATCGCGCTCCTCGCGCACGCCAACCAGCGGGTCCGGCTGGAGGCCCAATTCGCCCTCGCCGCCCGCGGTGCCGCGGTCGCGCCACCGCTGCGACGCGCCGCCGAACGCGGCACCGTGCAACTCGCGCGCATCCACGCCCTCTGGGCCCTCGGACAGATCGGCCGCGCCGACCGCACCGTGGCGGATGGACTGCGGGGTTTCCTCGCGGATGCCGACGTCGAAGTCCAGGCCCAGGCAGCCAAGCTCGTCGGCGACCTGCGCCTCGCCGAGGCGGCCGACGCCCTTCTGATCCGGGTGAGTCAGGACTCGCCGCGCGTCGCGTTCTTCGCCGCGCAGAGTCTCGGCAAGTTGGCGCGGGGCGATGCCGCACCGGCACTGCTCGAGCGGGCGCGGCAGAACGGGGATCGCGACCTCACCCTGCGCCATGCGCTGGTGATGGGACTGGTCGGTGGCCGCAACCTCGACGTCCTTCGCGCGGCGGCGCACGATCCGGCCGTCGCCGTGCGCCTCGCCGCTCTCCTTGCCCTTCGCCGGCTCGGTGACCCGGCGATCGCGGCTTTTCTCGACGACGCGGATCCGTTCGTCGTGGCGGAGGCGGCCCGGGCGATCAATGACGCCCCGATCATCGCGGCGCAGGGCGCTCTGGCGGCGCTGGTCGCGCGGCCGGGCTTCGGGGAGGATCGCCTGCTCGCCTTGCGCGTCCTCAACGCGAACGCGCGCGTGGGCGGCCCCGACCGCGCCGAGGCGCTCGCGCGCGTGGCGGCGGACCCGCAGCAGCGCGAGGAACTCCGCGCCGAAGCCCTGCAACACCTCGCCTCCTGGCCCGAGCCCTTCGCCCGCGACCGCATTGTCGGCGTCTTCCGGCCGCTGCCCCCCCGTGACGCCGCTCCGGCGGCCCTCGCGCTCGCCGATCGCCTCGACGCACTGCTCCGCGATCCCTCGGACGCGGTCGTTGTGACGACGCTCAAGGCGGTGCGCGCCCTGCGCATCGCCTCGGCGAGCGATGCCATGATCGCCGCGGCGCTCCGCGAGGAAGCCAGCGACACCATTCGGATCGCCGCGCTCGAAGCCGTGGTCGCCGCTGGACACCCCCGCCGGGCCGAGGTCATTCGGACGGCGGGCCTGGCGGCATCAGCCGAGGTGCGGGCAGCCGCCCAAGCTCACTTCGGCCATCTGCCGCCGAACGAGGCCTTTCCACTCCTCGTCCACGCCCTCCGCGCCGGCTCCACGGTTGAACGGCAGAGCGCCATCACCGCGCTTGGAGCCCTCGGCACCGCGGACGCCGATGCGCTGCTTGCCGAGGGGCTGCGCTCGATGGACGCCAACCCGGTCTACGCTGCGCTGCAGGCGGAACTCCTCAACGCGGCCGAAGCCCGCGGGACCCCGGCGTTGGCCTCCCTGCTGGAAGCCCGGAGTTCGCGCCTCGCCCAAGCCACCACTGCGCAGCGGTATGCCTTCGCGCTGCAGGGCGGCAACCGCGCGCGCGGCCGTAAGCTCTTCAACGAGCATCCCGTGCTCGCTTGCGTTCGCTGTCACATGGTCGGCGGCGAGGGCGGCGCCGCTGGTCCCGTTCTCGACGGAATCGGACGCGCCCATGCGCGTGAATACCTCGTCGAAGCAATCGTGGCCCCCAACGCCACGATCGCGCCAGGGTACGACGCCGTGTTCCTGACCCGGCGCGATGGCACGACCGTGATGGGCAGCATCGCGCAGGAGGACGACACCGGCCTCACGCTCCGCCCCACCTCGGGCGAGGCACCCGTCCGCGTGCTGCGGTCAGACATCGTGAAGCGAGAGAGTGCTCCCTCCAGCATGCCCGCGATCTTCGGTACGATCCTGACCCGCTCCGAGCTCCGCGATCTCGTGGAGTACCTCGCCTCGCTGACCACGCCTCTCGCCCGCACCGAGAGCGCCAGTCACGGACAGCACCGACTGCATCGGCGCGGCGCGGAGCGCCCGGCGCTCAGCGGGCCTCGTACACTTCGACCAACGCCACGCCGGTGGTGTCGTTTACCCCGGAGACCTGCGCGGTGTAGGCGCCCGCCTCGAGGTCGATCAGCATTGCCGCGTCCCGGCTGGCGTTGTCGAGTACGAAGGCCCCCGAGGCGGCCGCCGCGGTGCGGATCGCCGTCGCGTTGGCGGACTGGCCCCAGTCGTCGTTGGTCGCGATCGTCATCTGGCCGCGCAGGAGGGTGAGGAACGGGTTCGCGAGAGCACCGGGCACGCTAAGTCCGCCGAGCGTGGGACCGACCCCGCGGATGAGCACGCGGCGCGGCCCACCTTCGATCACGAAGCCGGCGATCATGACTTCACCGCCGGTCCCGACCTTGCCGCGGGTCGAGATGTTGACCATCTTCCCCGTGCCGAAAGCGCCCGTCTGGGCTGCCGAGCCCACCACTCTCAAATTGTCGAAGATCACGAGGTCGCCGCCACTGAGCGCCGACTGATCCGGGCCGTTGAAGGTGAACGTCACCGAGTTGATCTGGGAGATTCATGAGTCCGCGACGAAGCCGATCTGCCTCCCGGTTCCAGCGCAGGACGTGGCGCCGCCGCAGTTTTGCGCCACGAGAAGAGAGGCGCTGGTGCCCCCACGTCCGCTAATCTGAACCGGGGCCGCAAAGGGGGTGCCGCCATTGTTGTTGTCGAAATAGTCGATCAAGAACTCAGTCACGGCCGGCGAGAACGTGATCGTCAGCGTCCGCACGTAGCTGGCCGGCGCCGAAGCATCGCCACCGTTGTAGGTCTGCAGATACCGCCCCGAGAGACTGCCGACGCCTGTGCTGGAGGAGGTTCCGTAGCGGGCGCCAGCGCCGGTATCGATCCGGAATTCGTTCCCGAGGTTGAATTGGCCACTCGTCGCCCCGCTCGCCGTGATCGTCACGCTGGTGCTGGTCGTGCCGGCGGATATCACGAACGACACCGTGTTGTCGGGCCCGAGGGGGAACGCCGCAGAATTGTCGGAGTTCTGCAGGGCGGAGTCGCCGCCGACACCGGCCAGCGCGACGGTGACCGAGGTGATGAATCCGGCCTGCACAATCACGCAGGAACCCAGCAGCGCACAGAACAAAACAAGGGCACGTTTCATAAACACATCGGGTGATTTGATCGTAACTCCGACCGAGTCGCCTCCAAGACCTCGGCCGCTCGACCGAGAGTACAAGTTCTTTGCAGTCATCAGGTATGCGATCCATCGAAGGCCCGCGATAAGTCCTCGAGCCCAATCCCGCATCAACCCGCCGCGCCGGCGCGAGCCTCAGGGAGGCCGTGAGAGGGCGTATCTCCAAATGGGTCGCGGGCGCTCGTCGCCGCTTCGCCGGCACCTGCTCACCGGGTCAGCGCATAGCCGATCCGGTATTGATCATCCTCGCGGCGGTTGTAGTCGATCAGTGTCTCTCCCCAGCCATTAAAGTATTGGATCTGCAGATACCCAGCGGCACTCCGGCGGGCGGTCGGGACCATCCGCAGCGGTAGGGTGAAGTCGAACTGGCCGCTGCCGTATCCGGAACTCCGCCCCTTGCGCAGGGTCGCGGCGAACTGAGGTCCCTGGTCACGCCCCACCCGGATGCGCCACTCGACGTTGCCGCGGTACCGGTCGATGTCGGCACTCTCCTCCTTCTCGACGTAGTTGATGAAGCGCGGCGTGATCCACACCCGCCAACGGTCGCTGATCGGGACAATCACCGCCGGGGCGAAGTACGCGGTGTTCAGGCTCCGCGAGGCCAGTTCCTTCTGGCCGTTGGACTCGTGCTGCAGCCCCGCTTGGATCCCGAGTCGGGTCAGCCAGTCCGGCTTGAGGTGAAAGTCGTCGCGGAAGAAGAACAGGGTGGGCCGGTAGCTCGAGTCGTGGAAGGGCTTGGACTCGCCGTTCAGGTCCCAGACGCTCGTCTGCGTGTAGGCGAATACAGCGACTGCCACCACCGCGGATCCGTGCCGGAGGGCGAGACGAGGCGATACTTGAAGCTGAACTGGAGCCGGGCGTTCCACCCGCCGACGGGCCCGAGCAGGAAGTACGTCGGCTCGTAGGTCGAGACGTGCCGCCGCACCGTTTCGCGCTCGGACTCAAGGTCAAGGCTGTCGCCCCGAAACCCCACGTCCCCGGCCGTCGAGTCGGCGCCGCTCGGCCCTGGCGCGACGGTGGCGGTCTCGGACGGCGTGACGACGAACATGACCGGATTCGTCGACAGGTCGATGAAGCGGAGGGAAACCGTGCCGCCGGCCCAGGCCGGTACGTTCACGGTGACGCGCCGCGTGCTGAAGCTCCGCGGCGCAACGGCGAACCGCGCTCCCAGCGCCACGCCCGCCGGCCGCGCCTCGATCCGCTGCGCGCCCCGAACGCCCGCAAACTCCGCGCGAAGCACCGGAGGGATCGCGACGTCAAGGGGTCCGCCGGACGGATTGTTGACGTAGACCGTCAGCTCGACGGGTTCGCCCGCCTTGATCACGCCCGTCGGAGGGACGAGCAGCAAATCCGGGTTGGCGACGGCGGTACCGAAGAAGGCCAACCAGAACACGACAAACGAACAAAAACGCGGCGGAAGCGGTCCATTCCACATGGCACGCCAAACGTGCGGCATCACAGCTTCCTTGACTAGACGGAAGCGCAAACCCGAGTTCCTTCCCCTACGACCGCCTGCGCGTCATCGCTCAGTGCGGCTAACCCAACCCTAAAATCCTACCCTCACAGACCCAGTCCCCAATCTTTGGTGTAGACCCAATCTTTGGTGTAGACCCCCCCTGTTGCTCCCGGAGAGGTGGTGTAGACCCAGAGGTCCTGGTGCGGGCGCCGGGAATCGAACCCGGGTTCCATGCTTGGGAAGCACATGTGATAACCACTATACTACGCCCGCAAACCCAGACGGTTTCCGAGGAAAGGAATCCCGGAGACGAGCGCAATCACGAATACGACCGACGCCCGTCCAGGGCGCTCCGCAGCGTCACCGAATCCGCGTAGAGCACGCCCCCCCCGCTGGGGAGTCCGAAGCCGATCCGGCTCACCTTCACCTCACCGCCCGGCGGAAGATGCGCCGTCAGGTAGTGGCAAGTGGCCTCGCCTTCCACGTCGTTCGACAAGGCGAGGATCAGTTCGCGGACCTCCCCGCGCCGCACCCGGTCGAGGAGCGAGTCGACGTTGAGGTGCTCCGGCCCCACCCCGCTGATCGGAGACAGCTTGCCATGGAGCACGTGATACACTCCCCGATGGGCCCCACTGCGCTCCAGCGCCACGAGGTCGGGCACGTGTTCCACCACGCACACGACGCCTTGGTCGCGGCGTTCGTCGGCGCAGATCGGGCAAAGGTCGGATTCGGCCAGTTGCCCACAGCGGGGACACCGATGCACGGAGGACGCCGCCGTCTGCAGCGCCTCCACCAAAGCCGGGAGTTGCTCGGGTTTCTCCACCAAGAGGTGCAGGGCGATCCGCTCGGCGGACCGAAACCCCACGCCGGGCAGCTTCTTGAGCTGCTTTTGCAGGGACTCGAACGCCGAAGCCATCGTCAGTGCCCTACCGGGTGATCAAGACCTCGCGCGGACGCGCGGGCTCACATGAAACCCGGCATCTGGAAGGCGCTCGTGACCTTCTGCATCTCGGCGTCGTTGTGCTCCTTCGCCTGCTTGGCGGCATCCTGCACCGCCGAGAGAACCGTTTCCGAGACCAGCTTCGGATCCTCCTTGAGGAACTCCGGATCCAGCACCAGACCCGTGAAACGGCCGGCACCATTGATCTTGATTCGCACCGCTCCGCCGCCGGCGGTGATGTCGAATTCCTTCGCTTCGAGTTGCTGGTGGAGCGACTCGATCGAACGCTGCATCTTCTGGGCTTGCTTGAGGAGTTTGCCGACGCCGGCCATAGGAGGGGGATTGAGTGGGAGACTGACCTTGAGGGACAGACAATGGACCGGAGGCTTCAAGCCTCAAGTAACGCGGCGTACCCTTCGCGGAACGAGGGATAGCGGGGCCGCCAGCCTAACTCGCGCTGGATGCGGTCACTGACCACGACGCGATCCGGCACGTGCCGCCGTCGCGTGGAGACCGCCTCCGCCGCAAATCCCGGCAGGGCACGCCCCAACCGCGTGGCGAGCCACGCCGCCACCGCGGCCCGCGTCTCCGGCTGGCCGTCCGCCAGCGTGTACGTCTGGCCGGCGGCCCGCTCCGGCGCGCGCCACGCTGCCACGAGCGCCCGGATGACGTCGTCGCGGTGCACGAGGTTCAGCCGATGCTCGCCGCGGCCCGCCAGTTCCGTCACCCCCGCCCGCAGTTGATCGAGCAGCAGGTGACGCTCCGGCCCGTAGATCCCCGCGAGGCGGAGCACCGTCCACGGGCCCGCCCACGTGCGCACCACTCCTTCGGACTCCAGGGTCAGGCGCCCGCCTTCTTCGACCGGCTCCGTCGAGCTCGACTCGTCCACGCGGGCTCCCGCCCCCTGCGCATAGACCGAGGTGCTGCTCGTGTAGATCAGGTGGCCCGGCCCGGGCGGCGGAGTCGCCGCGCCCCAGGCGACGATGGAGCGCGCGCCCTCGACGTAGCTCCGGCGATACCCCTCCGGCCCGCCGCCTCCGGAACCGACGGCATCGAGAACGAAGTCCGCCGCGTGCGGCATGCGCGCATGCCAACCGGCGCCGGAGAGATCGTCCACCACGACGTCCACCCCCGCAGCCGCAAGCGCGCTGGCGGTCGCCGGATTCCGCGTCAGCGCCTGAACCTGCAGCCCGGCGGTCCGGGCAAGCCTAGCGACCGCTCCGCCCACGTAGCCGGCCCCGAAGACGGCGAGGCGGCGTCCGGCCCACGGAGCGAAGAGTGCGACGAGGGCGTCGGTGTCGACCGTGTGGGAGGAAGAAAGGGACGTCATGGCGCGGAGCAGAAGGCGGGGGTGCCCTGCTCAGATCACGATCCCCGGGCCGCCCCCAACGGTGTCGTCATTGATCGCATGGAGGCGGGCGTCGAGTTCCTCCGCGGCGGCGCGGCGATCGGCCAGTTCCTCGGCGGTGACCAGCACCCCGGACACGCGCACCCGCGAGAACGGACGCGGAAGGATGAAGCGATCCCAACTCGGAATGATCCAGGCGGAGTCGAAGACGCCGCCGAGCAGCAGGATGGGCACGCGGGCGCGGCGGGCGACGACCAGACCGCCGGCCTTAAACTCGTAGCGCGGCCCCCGCGGACCATCCGGCGTGATGCCGATGTCGGCCCCGCGCCGCAGGACATCGACCAGCAGGAGGGCGGCCTCGCGGCCCTGCTGACTGCTTGAGCCCCGGATCGTGCGAAGACCAGCCAGCGCGAAGAACGCCGCCAGCCACGCACCGTCGCGACTCGCACTGACGAGCGCGTACACCGGCCGGCCCTGCCGGAAACGCCGAAAGATCTCGGCCCCGAGGAAGAGTCGGTTGTGCCAGAGCACCATCGCGATCGGTTCGTCGGTCTTCCGCAGGGCGGCCAGCGACGACGCCGTGGTTTCAAAGCGGAGCGTGCGCCCCCACAGGCGCATCAGGGAGCCCAGCGTCGCGAGCGCGAAGCGCCGCCATCCGCGCACCTCGTGGGCGGCGTCGGAGGTGACTCCGGAGACGAGGGGCGGACCGTCGGCCATCCGGTGAGTGTTCCGGAAAGGACCGCCCCGCGCCAAGCGAAGAATTGACGTCCCGTCCGCTGTGCCTCACCGACCGGAGGAATGCCCCCGCTCGCCCCCTGCCCGCACCTGCCCCCGGCTCCGCCGGGCCTTTCGTGGCGTCACCTGCACGCGCAGCGGGAGGATTCGCGGGGCGATGCGTTCTACGTCGCCTGTCTGGAATACGGTCAAAGCCTCTGGCAACAGGCCCTCCCGGCCCGCGCGATCCTGTGCCTCGATCGGGCAATGGGGGCGGACCTGGATGGCACCGAGCCGAGCTTGCAACGCTGGCCGATGCCGTACGCCGCCTTGGCGTGGATGCTGGCGAACCTCCCGCCCGGGGCCTTCGTCGGCAACCCCCGGGTGCACTTTCAGCACTACGCCGATCGGATAAACGAACCGCGCCGCGAAGCGCGCCGCTGGCGGGCGTGGGCCTGCTGGGCGATCACCCGGGCCCTCCAGCCCACCTGGCCGGCGGATCCCCGCCACTCCGTCCGCGAACCGGCCGCCGCTGAGATCGCCCAAGCTCTCCGCACCCACGGTCTTGTCGGGGAAGCGGAACTCTGGGCCGCTGTCCTGCACTCTTCTGCCACCTCCCCCGCCGGGCCTTTCCCCGCAAGGGAAGATATTCGCTAAGCCGTTGCGACAAACCGCCGAGCGGACGCCTTGACGGCCCCCGCGCTTTCCGGCTTTCTGTGCTGTTTTCGGCACCTCCGTGCAACCATCACGGGGCGTTCCTGTCTCTCATAGCTTCCCCGGATCACTTTCCTCCGCGACCGCCTTCTCTCCCGCACGATGACCCTCAACCGCCTTCTTCTCGGCCTCGTTCTCCTCGGCCTGTTCGCCCCCCTGCGCGCGCAGAGCGGCATGCAGCTCCCCTACGAGTTCCGGCCCGTGCGCAACAATGCGTTCTCCGTGGGCGTGCGCTTCATCGGCGGCGCGAACATCCGCTTCGGCAACCTCGGCTCGGTCCCCTCGAACCTCACCATCCCGGCGCTTTCCATCGCGCCGCAGGCCATCAACTACGCGAACGGATCGGTCGGCCTCGACTCGCTGCGCGAGGCGGAGAAGGACGCGAACGGCAACCAGACTTCCCCCCAGGGCGGTCGCTACACCGTCAGCGGCGGCGTCCTCGACGCCAATGGCAACCCGGTCCTCGACAGCAACGGCAACGTCGTGACCCAGGCGATCGGTGACTACCTCGGCTACCGGCCCGGAACCACGCGTATCTGGTCCTACGTGAACGCGAGCCAGGCGACCTCCAACCCCGGCTTCATCGCGCTGAACGACTACAGTTCCACGGCGAGCGGCGCGGGCGTGGACGCCGACGCGGGCCCCGGGCCCGGCTTCGAATTCACCTACGTGCGCAAGCTCGGCACGTTCGGCGGGAAGATTGAGCTCGGCCTGCTCTTCGGCATGGGCATGACCGATATCAACGGGAAGACCTCGGGCGAGGTGAAGGCGACGCTCAAGACGCTGACGGACCTCTATTCACTCGGCGGTCAGGCGGCACCGGCGGCGCCCTACGTCGGACCGTCCTACACCAACTTCACGGCCGCCAACGGAACCATCTTCGGCTCGTCGCTCGAAACCACCGTGCCACTGGGCGCGCAGCCCGTCAGCCGCACCAACACCACCACGCTGAACGGGGCGTCAGTCACCGGCACGTGGCAGATCAAGGGCGCCTACTTCCTCTTCCGCGCCGGCCCGGTCCTGCGCGTCCCCCTCAGCCGCCGGGTCGCGATCAATGCGAGCGCGGGTTTCGCCGGAGCCTACATCGGTACGACGTACCGCATCGACGAGTCCCTCAACGTCCCCGGCGTCCTGCCGATCCGGGTGCAGGGCGAGGAAAACTACAAGAAGTTCATGCCCGGCGCCTACGCCGAGATCAACGCGGAGTGGCTGATCACCGAGCGCACGGGATTCTTCGCCGGAGTGACCGCCGAGACGCTCGACAAGTACGAGCAAACCCTCGCCGGCCGCACGGCCGCGGTGTCGATCGGCTCAAACGCGGGCATCCGGCTGGGCGTCACCACCCGGTTCTAACCTGCGGGGCCGACCCGCAGTTGGGGGTAAGGCGCGGTGATCCGCGCCAGCATCACCGCCCCCGTCTAGACGACCGGGACTCGCGACCGGAGTTCAGCCAGCACCGCATCGATCGGGCGCAGTTGCTCCGCCGGCCAGAGACTGTTCAGGCGGTCGATCACCTGCTGAATCACGCCGTCCGGGCAGGATGCGCCGCCGGTGATCAGGATCCGCTTCGGACCGAGATCGCCCGGCCACAGCGCACGCCGTTCGCGACGGCTTTCCCGCGGGCCGGAGGCGCTCGAAGCCGGGAAGACCGTGTGCTCAACCGCATCCCGCGAAAGGATGTTGGCCTCGCTCTGAATGAAGAACGCCTTCCCCGGCAGACGTTGCTCACACAGGCGATGGAGTTGGTACGTGTTGGAGGAATTTGTCCCGCCGATCACGAAGGCCGCGTCGAGTGGGGTCTCCAGCGCCCGGGTCAACGCATCCTGATTCACCTGCGTCGCGTAGCACAGGGTGTCGTTCCGCGTGCCCCCGCCCACCCGCGGCGGCGCCCCGCCCACGTCGGGCCCGTACCGCCGGGAGAAGTCATCCCGCAGGAACTGGATGATGGCGCGCGTCTCATTCATCAGGAGCGTGGTCTGGTTCACCACCGCCACCCGCGCCAGATCGCGCCCCACGGCAAAGCCCGGGGTGTGCCGGTCGCGGAACATCGCCTCAAACCGCGTCTGCGCCTCCGCCGGCGGCATTCGGCAAAGCTCCATCAGGGCTCGCGTCTCGGTCAAATCCCGGACGATCACCGCCGCCGCATGCCGCCGCGTATTCGAAAAGGTCGCCTTGGTCTCCTCATGCTCCGCCTTGCCGTGGATGATGACCGTGTAGCCGTCGCGACCGTAGGCCCGGGCCGCCTTCCACACCTTCTCAACGAGCATGCAGGTCGCGTCGTGTTCGCAAACCGCCACCCCGCGGCGCACGAGGCGCGCCTTGTCTGCATCCGTCGCACCAAACGCCGGGATGATGACGATGTCGTCCGAGGTCAGCCCGTCCCAGAGCAGGCGTCCCGACGCATCCGCCGTCGCCGGCAAGCCGGACTCCGTCAGCGGCCCGCCCTTGTCGGTCTGCAGGTACCGCAAGCCGCGGCGGGCGAGGTCGGCGTTGACGAACGGATTGTGGATGAGCTCCGAAAGCATGAAGACGCGCCGCCCCGGGTTCTCGGCGATCGTCTCGTAAGCCCGCTCGATCGCGTTGCGGACACCGAGACAGAAGCCGAAATGACTCGGGATCACGTAGCGCACCGGCCCAAAGTCGAGGTCCACCGGCGCACCCACGGACCGCTCGTTCTGCCGTGAGATCTCCTTGATCGCGGCACACAGCGCGGACTGATAGAGCCGCCGGGACTCCGCATCCCGCAGATAGACCTCCTCGTTTCGTTCCCGTTCGGGTCGGAACCTGTAGATGAAGTCGCTCTCGCCCAGATGCAGGTAGGGAACCCGCGCCCACTCACCGTCGCAGGCCATCAGGATGGCATGGAGCGAAGGCGCCAGCGCCGCGGGCTGGTCGAGCAAGTCCGCGATCGAAACGCGGACCACCTCGGGATCGCGCGACTCCCCAGTGGCGCGGCAGAAAAACACCCGGTACGCCCGGCCGCCCGCCTCGAGGGAAAGGATCTCCGTCAGCGCCGAATGGTCCGGCAGGGCCGACTCCAGACGTTGGACGGCCATCACCTCGTCGGTGCCGGTGAAGGGCAGCCCGTGCTTGCTGCCGAGCTTGCGCACGGCCGGACGGTTGCGACCGTCGAACGCGAGGATGGCACAGAGCCGGGGAAGATCAGCCATGGGACGAGGGCGTGGAAGTCGGGTCGCGTCGGGATCGGCCCCGCTCCGATCCGGACCGCAGCCCCGTTCAGGGATTCGCCGCAATGACCTCCGGAAGGCGGGCGGCGTCCTTGCCCCCACCCATCGCAAAGTCCGGCTTTCCGCCGCCCTTGCCCCCGAGCTGGGCGCACAGGGCGGAGACGATCCGGCCCGCCTGGTGACCCGCCTTGATGGCCGCCGGACTGCAGAACGCGACCACCGTGACCTTGCCGTCGAAGACGGCTCCGAGGCGGACCACGCCCTCACCCACGCGCGCCAGAACCTGGGAGCCAAGGGCGCGGAGGGCGTCCGGACTTTCCGCCGGCACCACCGCCGCGATCCAGCGCAGTCCGTCGCGCTCCGCCGCCCCGGCGATCAATTGGTCGGCAAGACCCGCCGCGGCCTTCTGTTCGAACGCCTTCAACCTGCGCTCCATGTCGGCCTTCGCGCCGAGGAGCGAATCAAGCTTCGTCACGACATCCTGCGGGCCGGCGTTGAGCTTCGCCGAGACCGCGCGGAGCTGCTGGTCGTGATGCGTGAGAAGGTCAAACGCCGCCTGGCCGCTCACCGCCTCGATGCGCCGCGTGCCCGCCGCAATCGCCATCTCGGCCACGATCTTGATGAAGCCCACCTCGCCGGCGGACGCCACGTGCGTGCCGCCGCAAAGTTCGCGGCTGTAGCCGCCGATGTCGACGACGCGGACGACCTTGCCGTACTTGTCACCGAAGAACGCCAGGGTCCCCTCCGGCTTGCGGTCAAACTCGGTCTCGTACGTCTCCACCCGGGCGTTATCGATGACCTTCTCGTTGACCAGCCGCTCGACTTCGCGGAGCTGCTCCGGCGTCATGGCCTCGAAGTGCGAGAAATCGAAGCGCATCCGGTCCGGGGTCTTCGAGGTGCCCGCTTGGCGCACGTGCGTGCCGAGCACCTTGCGGAGCGCCCAATGGATCAGGTGCGCGGCGCTGTGGTGCCGGGAGATCGCGCGGCGGCGGACCACGTCCACCGCCAACTCCGCGCCGGCGCCCGCGACCGCCGCCGGGAGCGCGGCCTGCAGGGTGGCGTCGGTGCGATGCAGGTGACGTCCGGACTTGTCCTTGACGGTGTCGACCACATGGACGAGGTGGCCGCCCAGCAGCACATTGCCGGCGTCGCCGGACTGCCCGCCCATCTCGGCGTAGAAGGGGGTCTGGTCGAAGACGAGAAAGGCGTCGTCGCCCGCGCGGACAACCTCGAGGAGCGTCGCCTTGGCGGAGGTCGCCGTGTAGCCGAGGAACCGGGTCGGTGGCACCGCGACGCTCTCACCCTCGGTCGCCGCCACGACGATCTCCTTGCGCTGCGAGGCGCGCCCGCGCTCCCGCTGCTTCTCCATCAACGCCTCGAACGCCGCCGTGTCGACCGCCAGACCGCGCTCCGCCGCCAGCAATTGCGTCATGTCGAGCGGGAATCCGTAGGTGTCATACAATTCGAAGGCGGTGGCACCCGCCACCTGCGTTCCACCCGTCCGCGCCACCGAGGCGGCGAAGAGGGCCAGTCCGCGCTCCAGCGTGCGCCCGAAACTCTCCTCCTCGGCGCGGATGACGCGACGGATGATCTCCTGTTGCGCCACCAACTCCGGGAACACCGGTCCGAGGCTCTCCACCACCGGCTCCACCAGTTGCTCGAAGAACCCGGTCCTGAGGCCGAGCTTCGCCCCGTAGAGGATGCCGCGGCGGAGGATGCGGCGGATGACGTAGTTCCGCCCCTCGTTGCCGGGGAGAATGCCGTCCGCGATGGCGCAGCTGATCGTGCGGGCGTGATCGGCGAGAACGCGGAAGGCCACGTCCGTCATTTCCTGCGCGCTCAGGCCGTCGCGCGACTTCGGCACCGTGCGCGTGTAGGTCTTGCCGGACAGCGCGGCGACCCGGGCGAAGAGCGGCGCGAACACATCGGCCTCGTAGTTCGAGGGCTCGGCCCCGAACTCCGTGAAGCCCTTCGTCGTGGCGTGGATGCCGGCCACACGTTCGAAGCCCATCCCGGTGTCGACGTGCTTGGCGGCCAGCGGTGAGAAGGTGCCATCCGCGTTCGCGTTGAACTGGATGAACACGTGATTCCAGATCTCGATGCAGCGGGGGCTCGAGGCATTGACGAGCGTCCGGCCCTCCGCTTCGTCATCGCTGGGCAGCAGGTTGAAGTGGATCTCCGAGCAGGGACCGCACGGACCGGTGTCACCCATCATCCAGAAATTGTCCTTGCGGTTGCCGTGGACGATGTGGACGGCGGGATCGAGGCCGGCGGCGCGGAACAGGTCCGTCCAGATCGCGGCCGCCTCATGGTCGAATTCCGAGGGATCGCCCGGCTTCGGCGCGTAGACGGTGGCGAACAGGCGCTTCGGCGGGATGCCCCAGACCTTCGTCAGCAGTTCCCAGCCCCACGTCAGCGACTCGCGCTTGAAGTAGTCGCCGAACGACCAGTTCCCAAGCATCTCGAAGAGCGTGTGGTGGTAGGTGTCGAAGCCGACATCCTCGAGGTCGTTGTGCTTTCCGCCCGCGCGGATGCACTTCTGCGTGTCCGCCGCGCGGGTGTCCCGCGCCGGCCGGGCGCCCGCCCACTTCGAGACGTCCGCCGCGCGGTCACCGAGGAAGATCGGGACGAACTGGTTCATGCCCGCGTTGGTGAACAGCAGTCCCGGGGAATCGGGCAGCAGCGACGAGGAGGGCACGATCGTGTGCCCCTGGCGGGCGAAGAAGTCGAGGAACGACTGGCGGATCTGCGCGGACGTCATGGTCGGTCGGGGTCTCAGTCGGGGAGAGGCGGTCTCAGAGGTTGCCAATGATCGCGTCGGCCATCCCGCGCGTGCCGACGCGCGGGCGCCCGAAGGCGATGTCGCCGGTGCGGACGCCGTCGACGGTGACGGTCTTCCGCACGGCGGCTTCAATGCGGTCGGCCAGGGCGTCGAGCCCGAAGCTGTAGCGCAGCATCAGCGCCGCGGAGAGGATCTGGGCGCACGGGTTGGCGATCCCCTGCCCGGCGATGTCAGGCGCGGTGCCGCCGGCCGGCTCGTAGAGCCCGAACGGACGACCATGGGAATTGGAACCCGCGCCGAGCGACGCGCTGCTCATCATGCCGAGCGAACCGCAGATCACCGCCATCTCGTCGGAGAGAATGTCGCCAAACATGTTCTCCGTGAACATCACGTCGAACTGGTTGGGATCCCGGGCCAGCTGCATCGCGGCGTTGTCCGCGTACATGTGGGAGAGCGCGAGGTCCGGATGTCTGCGGGCGAAGTATTCGGTGACGGTCCGGCGCCAGAGCACGGAGGTCTCGAGGACGTTGGCCTTGTCGACGGAGCAGACGCGGCGTCCGCGCGAGCGCGCCGTCACCGCCGCCACCTCCGCGATCCGTTCGATCTCCGAGGTCTTGTAGACCATCGTGTCGATGGCCTGCTGCTCCCCGTTCTCGAGCGTCGTGGTCGTTTTGGGCTGTCCGAAATAGATGCCGCCGGTCAGCTCACGGATGCAGACGATGTCGATGCCGTTGGGAATGCGCTCCGCCTTGAGGGGGGAGGCGTCGACCAAGTCCTTGTAGAGCAGTCCGGGGCGGATGTTGGCGAACAGGTTGAAGGCCTTGCGCAGGGGCAGCAGTGCGGCCCGCTCCGGCTGTTCCTTCGGGGGCAGTTTCTCCCACTTGGGTCCGCCGACCGAGCCGAACAGGATGGCATCGCTGCGGCGGCAGAGTTCGAGGGTGCTGTCGGGCAGCGCCTTGCCGTGCCGGTCGATGCCGGCGCCGCCGACATCGGCGATTGTGTAGGAGAGGACCAGGCCCTCCCGGGCGGCAAGGTGTTCGAGCACGCGGAGCGCCTCGGTCATGACCTCGGGCCCGATGTAGTCGCCGGGAAGAACGGCAAAGGTGAGCGTCGCCATGGAAACCCGGGAGGATGATCCCTTCCCCCTTCGGGTGGCAAGAGGCGAGTGCATCCCCGCCGCGCCACCCTTCTCCCCCAGCACAGGGCTCCGCAGCCTGAGCCCGCGCCCCCACGAATCCCCGCCCCCCGGCACTCAGGTACTCTCGGACGGCCGCCAATCGACCAGCTCAAGCTGGAGCAGCCGGCGGTCATTGAAGTGATTCCAAGCCAGTTCGACCGCGAGGTCGAGGCGCACGCCGACCGGCGGCAGCCGCCGGGCCATCTTCCATGCCACCCCGTACAGACGGCGCCCGCGGCCGTCCTCCACCGAGAAACGGAAGTGCTGCTCCTTGAACACCTCAGGGCGCTGCCGAAGCACAATGCCGCGGATGCCGAAGACCGGCTCCGGATTGCCCTGCCCAAAGGGGTGCAGGACGCCGAGTTCCTCCATCAGCGTCTCCCGAATCTGCTCCGGCGGGAGCCAAGCGGCCAACGCGAGCGAGGATTCCGCCCGCGATCCGCCGAGCTGCGCCAGGACGGCGGCCTCGAAGCGCACCCGGAAGGCGTCCACGCGATCCTTGGCCACCGAGACTCCCACCGCCATGGGATGCCCGCCCCAGCTGTTCAGGCCATCGGCGCACGCCGCAAGGATCTCGACTAGGTTCACCCCGTCGACACTCCGGCCCGATCCCTTGGCGAACTCCCCCTCGTTGCCCAAAACCACGCACGGGCGGTGATACTTGCGGCTCACGCGTCCGGCCACGATGCCGACCACGCCCGGATGCCACGCGTCCCCGTAAAGGACGATCGCCGGACGGTCCGCGAACTGCGACTCCACGATCCGCTCCGCCTCATCCGTGATCAGGCGCTCGATGTCCTGCCGCTCCCGGTTAAAGGCGTCGAGTTGGCGGGCCGTGTCGCCACAGAAGGCTCGATCCTCGCTCAACAGCAACTCCACCGAAAGCGCGGCGTCGGCGAGCCGGCCGGACGCGTTGATCCGCGGTCCAAGGCGGAACGAAATATCAACTGGCTGCAGTCCGTTGCCCGGGCGGACCCCCGCGACCTCCATGAGGGCCCGCAGTCCGGGACGCTGCGTGGCCTCAAGCGTCTGCAGTCCGTAACGCGCAAGGATGCGGTTCTCGCCATGCAGCGGCACCAAGTCCGCCACGGTCCCCAGGGCGACAAGATCGAGGTAGTCGCGGAGCTTGATGGACCCCGCGACGGGGTCGTTGTCTGCGCGCAGCAGCTTCAGCAGCCCGTGCGCGAGTTTGAAGACGAGACCGACCGTGCAAAGGTTCCGCCATGGCTCGTCGTCCGGCCGGTCGTACACGTGGGGATTGACCAGCAGCCCGCCCGGCAGCGGGCCCGACTTCGAACGGTGGTGATCGACGACCATCACGTCCACGCCCCGCGACTCGAGGTAGGCCACCTCCGCCTGCGAATTGGTACCGCAGTCCAACGCCACGAACAGCTTCGGCACGCCCTGCTCCAACGCGCGATCAATCGCGCTCCGGGACAGTCCGTAACCGTCCTCCATCCGCCGCGGAACGATGAACCGCGGACTGAGGCCGAACCGGCGCAGCACGCTCACCAGCAGCGCCGTGCTGCTCACCCCATCGACATCGTAGTCTCCCAGCACCACCACGTCCTCGCGCCCCGCGATGGCCTGACGCAGGCGACGGGCGGCGCCGTCGAGATGATCGAGGCGGAACGGGTCCGCGAGTTCAGCGAGGGCGGGGCGCAGGAAACGGGCCGCCGCCGCCGGGTCGGAGAGTCCGGCGCGGAGGAGCAATTCGGCAATGACCGGACTCACCTCGGCCTGTCGGCTGAGGTCGGCGACCGCTTCGGGTCGCGGCGGCGTGTAGATCCAGCGCATGGCGGTCCGGCGGTGCCCGCGGGAGCCGGTGACGCCCGAGGCGGACACCGGCTGCGGAGCCGGCCGGACCCTAGGGGCCGGCCGACAGCGAGCCCGGGATCATTCGGAGGCCTTGCTCGAACCCGTCCACTCGTAGGTGGGCTTCACGTCCTCGTGCTTCTCGACGTGCTTCCGGTCGCCCTTGTGCCACCAGTAGAAGATGGGGCTGGCGATGAAGAGCGACGAGAACGTGCCGGTGATGACACCGATGAGGAGGGTGAAGGCGATGTCATTGACCTCACCCGTCGTGACGATGAGCAGCGTCGTGGCGGTCAGCAACGTGGTGCCACCCGTGATGATCGTGCGGGAGAGCGTCAGGTTGAGCGCGCGGTTGATGACGTTGGCGAGGCTCAGGTTCGGGTTGAGCTTCAACTCCTCACGGATGCGGTCGAACACGACGATGGTGTCGTTGATCGAGTAACCCGCGATCAGCAGGATGGCCGCCACCATCGACGCGTTGAACTCGCGGTCGAAGAGGACGAAGATGCCGATGGTCATCAGCAAGTCGTGCACGGTGCTGACCACCGCGCCCATGCCGTAACCGATTTCGAAGCGGAACGCGACATAGGCGAGGATGAGCACCAGTGCCCAGAAGACTGACTTCAAGGCGTTCCATTGGATCTCCTCACCGACCGACGGGCCGATGCGGTTTTCGCCCATGACCTCGAACTTCGCCTGCGGCAGTGCTTTTTGGAGTGCCTCGACGAGTGGTTTGCCCCGATCGAAGTCGGCGGTGACCTTGAGCACCTGCTGATCGCTGCCGATTTGGGAGAGGTAACTGAAGCCTGCCTCTGGAAATCCAGCCTTCTCCGCGGCGTTGCGCAGGGAGGCAGTCTCCACGCGCTGGGCGTAGCTCAGCGTCACCGCATCACCACCGGTGAAGTCGATGCCGTAGATTTCCCGTCCCTTGACGAAGACGACCGCGATGCCGATGACGACCACGACCCAGGATGCAATAAAGGCCGGACGAGCGTACTTGAGGAAATCATAGTTCGGGCTCTGAAGCACCGAGAACATTCGCATGCGCTTGATCACGCCGGGAAGGATGAACGCCTCCATGAGGAGCTTCGATACGACGACCGCCGCGAACATCGTCGTGAAGATACCAATCGCGAGCGTCATGCCGAAGCCCTTCACGGAACCGGTGCCGAGCGCGATCATGATCGCGGCAACGATCAGGGTCGTGAGGTTGGAATCGATGATCGCGCTCCACGCCTTGTCGAACCCAGCCTCGAGGGCGGTGGGCAGCGACTTGCCCACCCGCAGTTCCTCACGCATGCGCTCGAAAATCAGGATGTTCGAGTCCACCGACATGGCCAGCGTCAGGACGATGCCTGCAATGCCCGGGAGCGAGAGCGTCGCACCGAACTCCGAGAGCACGCTCAGCGTCACGAGAACATTGACCGCCATGCCGACGGCCGCGATCAGGCCGCCCACCGTGTAGAAGAAGACGACGAAGCCGATCGTGAGGAGCGTGCTGATGATGAACGCCACCTTGCCGCTGGCGACTGCATCCTCCGCCAGCGTCGGTCCGACCTCGAACTGCTCCTTCACTTGGAGGGGGAGGTCGAGGGGGTTGTTGAGCACATTGGCGAGGTCGAAGGCCTCGCGCTGGGTGAAGCTGCCGGAAATCTCGGCGGAGTCGCTGCTGATCTCCTCCCGCACGGTTGGCGCGGAGTAAAGCTTGCCGTCGAGAACGATCGCCAGCTGGCCCGTGCGACCGGTCCGCTGGTTCGATTCCGCGATGGCGCGTGTCACGTCGGCGAACTGCTTCCGGCCCTCGCTCGTGAAGCGCATGATGATCTTGAAGCGACCGTACTCGTCCATCGTCGGGTAGGAGTCCTGAACCCCTTCGCCCGTCATTTCGGGGATGCGCTTGACGAAGACCTCCTGGGTGAAAATCTCGCCGTTGCGCAACTCGCTCTCCAGCGTCATGAGTTCGTAACCGGGCGGCACCTCGGCCGTCTGGGACGGGTCGAGGAACGGATGGACGAGGCGGAAATCGAGGCGGGCCGGTTTCTTCACGCTGTTCACCACCTCCGGGTTGTCCTGAGTGCTGACTCCCGGAAGCTGGATTTCGATGCGATTTTCACCGACCGGACGAATCACCGGCTCGGCCACGCCGAAGGCGTTGATGCGGTTGCCGATGATGTCGATTGCCTTCGACAGCTTTTCCTGACGCTCCTCCGTGGAGGCCGCGGCGATCCCGGAATCGTCCACCTCAAGGGTGAAGGCGACGCCACCCTTAAGATCGAGTCCCAGCTGGAGTTTGCCCTTGGAGAGCCGGAGCAGCTCCTCGAGGAGGAGCGTGTTGCGCTTCTCAAGATTCCGGACGTCCCCGAGATTGAACCCCGGGAAGAACTGGGCGAGGTCGATCTTGCGTTCGCGGGCGATCTGCTTGAGCGCCACGAACACGCTCGGAGCGCCACCCGACTGGGTGCGGTCACTGGCCTCCTTGATGAGGGCCGCGAACTCCGCCGATTTCGCCGTCGCCGCCGACCGGGCGTACTCAGGGAAAGGCCGGTCGTTCAACGGGATGAGCGTCGTGACGGCCCACAGCACGATGGCTAGGCTGAGCACGAGCTTCCAGAGGTTACGTTTGATCATTGGGGGTTTGGTTTAAAAGGGGGATGAAACCGCCGTCCTGCGGTGGATGGATGCGGGACGACGGATCGGATCAAGCCTTCGCCGCGCTGCAACCGGCGGGGCGACTCGCCGTACGCTCAGGCCTTGCCCTAGGACGACTTCTTCACGAGGGCGTGCACGAAGCCCTTGCCGATCTCGATCTTGGCCGAGTCGGCGATCCGCACGATGAAGCGATCGTCCTTCACGGAGGTAATGGTGCCGTAGATCCCACCCGCCGTCACGATTTCGTCGCCCGCCACGAGCGCCTTGAGCATCTTCTCATGCTCTTTCTGCTTCTTGCGCTGCGGGGCGATCATCAGGAAATACATCGCCGCGAACATGAAAACGAGGAACAGGATCTGAAACATCCCGCCTCCGGCAGGCGGAGCGGACTGAGCCAGAAAAACGGGGAGGGAAAGGTTCACGAAGGTCATGGACGATTTGCGATTGAAGGTTTCGGAAAAAGAAACACCCATCTAACCCGCGCACACTCGCCAAAAGCAAGCCATAACCCGACGCCCTTCCCCGCATTGAAAAGCAAGACTGCCTCCTCCTGGACCGCCGCACATTCCGAAGAACTCTACGGTTTCAAGCGATGGGGCGCCGGTCACTTCGGCGTTGATGCCGAGGGCTTTGTCAACGTCCAGCCGTGCTCGGACGGGCGCACGATCCGGATCATGGACGTGATTGAGGAGGCGGTTGGGATGGGACTCCGCGCGCCCGTCGTGATCCGTTTCCAAGATCTTCTCCGCCATCGGGTGGTGCAGCTCAACGAACACTTCCGCAAGGCGATCAAGGCCGAGGGCTACCGCGGAAGCTACCGCGGGGTGTTCCCGATCAAGGTCAACCAACTGCGCGAGGTGGTCGACGAGATCATGGCTGCGGGCAAGGACTACCATTACGGTCTGGAGGCCGGCTCGAAGCCCGAGTTGATGATCGTGCTCGCGCTCCACGACCACAACAACCGGCTCATCATCTGCAACGGCTACAAGGACGACGACTACATCCGCCTCGCCCTGCTGGGCCGGAAGCTCGGCAAGAAGATCATCCTCGTCGTCGAGCAGATTTCCGAAATCGACGACATCATCCGCATCTCGGCCGAGACGGGCGTCAAGCCGATGATCGGCCTGCGGGTCAAGCTCCAGACCCGCGGCGAGGGCAAGTGGGCGATGTCCTCCGGGGACAACGCCAAGTTCGGCCTCAACACCGCCGAGATCCTCTTCGCGACCGAGAAGCTGAAGGCCGCCAAGCTGGTCCAGTCGCTCCGGCTGCTCCACTTCCACATCGGCTCCCAGGTCCCGAACATCATCACGATCAAGAGCGCCGTCACCGAGGCGTCCCGCTTCTACTGCCAACTGGTCGAGATGGGCTTCCCGATGGGCTACCTCGACGTCGGCGGCGGCCTCGGCATCGACTACGATGGTTCGCGGACGAACTTCGAGAGCTCCATGAATTACTCCGTGGAGGAGTATGCCCGGGATGTCGTGCACAACATCAAGGAGGTCTGCGACGCCGCCAAGGTCCCCGTGCCCGACATCGTCAGCGAATCCGGCCGGGCCGTGGTGGCTTCCCACTCACTCCTCGTGTTTGAGGTCTTCGAGCGGATCAACAAACGCGAATCCCTCGGGCAACAGCACCAGCCGAAGGAAAAGCACAAGGTTGTCCAGGATCTCGAGGCACTCCTGCGCAACCGCCAGAAGCTCGGCCGGCTCGAACGCTACCATGACGCCGTCCAGCGCAAGGAGGAGGCCATCTCCCTCTTCAACCTCGGGTACCTCGACCTCGGAAACCGCGCCGCCGCCGAGCAGCTCTTCTGGCGCATCTGCGAGCAACTGGCCACGGAAGCCCGCGACTCCGGCTACCAGCCCGAGGAACTCCGCGACCTGCACACGCTGCTGGCCGACCAGTACGTCTGCAACTTCTCCGTCTTTCAGTCGCTCCTCGACCACTGGGCCCTGGGCCAGCTTTTTCCCATCACCCCGCTGCACCGGCTCAATGAGAAGCCCTCGGTCAACGCGGTGCTCGTCGACATCACCTGCGACTCCGACGGCGAGATCAGCACGTTCATCGATCTCCAGGACACGAAGGACTACCTGAATCTCCATCCCCTCAACGGAAAACCTTACTACATCGGGGTCTTCCTCACGGGCGCCTATCAGGACATCATGGGCGACCTGCACAACCTGTTCGGCCGCGTGAACGAGGTGCACGTCTTCCTCGAACCCGACGAGCCGAACGGTTTCTACATCGAGGAGGCCCTCAGCGGCAGCCGCATCGCTGATGTCATCGAGGGCGTGCAGTACCAGCAGGAGGAACTCTGCCGCCGCATGAAGGCGCAGATCGATGCCGCCACCCGCAAGGACATGGTCAAGCCCCGCGAGGGTGTCCGCCTCCTCGAGCTCTACGAGAGCCAGATGCTCAACAAGACGTACCTGAACATCGAGCCGAAGAGCGGCCACCGTCGCCGTCCGGCCCGCTGACCGCCCCGCCAGGCCCGGGCAACGAGCGACGTCATCGTCCGGAATGCCCGGACGGGTGGATCGCCGGAGGCGAGCCCGGAATCACCTGCGGACTCGTCTCCGGAAAACAGATCCGTTGCACGGCCGCCGCGAAATCCGGCGCACCGCGGATGATTTCGATCTCCAACCGCAGATGGTACAAGGGGACCGGCGGGCGGAGGTCCGCGGCCAATCGCACCGAGTCCTTCTCCGTCGTCACGATGCACTCGACCTGCTTCTCACGCGCCTCGTCGAACACCGATTCAATATCCTCCGGCCCGAAGCGGTAGTGATCGAGGAAGCGGCGAGAGAAGCGTACGTCCGCACCGAGATCGCGAAGGAAGGTTTCAAAGCTCTCCGGTGCGGCGATGCCGCAGAAGGCCCCCACCCTCCTTCCCCGCAGGAAGGAGAGCGGCTGGCGCTGCTCCGCGGAGTCCACCGGCACTCCAAATCGGTGCAGGTACTGCGGCCGGTGCGCGCATTCGATGACGTCCGCCCTCGGGTTGTAGCGCGCGAACAGGGCCTCGATCTCCGGGTCGCGCCGCCCGTCCGACTTGGTGAGAAAGATGTAGCTGGCGCGCCGGAGGTGCTTGATCGGCTCGCGGAGGATGCCGCGCGGCAGGAGGTGCCCGTTGCCGAAGGGATTGGTCTTGTCGACCAGCAGCAGGTTCAGGCTCCCCTTGAGGGGCAGGTACTGGAAGCCGTCGTCCAGCACCAGGGTATCGCAGCCGAAACGCTTGATTGCGTAGGTTCCCGCCTTGACCCGGTCCTTGTCGACCAGCACCACGACCCCGGGGAGGTTTCGCGCCAGCATGAACGGTTCATCCCCCGCCTCCTCGCTGTCGAGGAGAACCGCCTGCCCGTCGCTGACCACCCGCGGGGGCGGAGCCGACGCGTGCGTGAGCCAGTTCCAGCCGCGACGCCAGAGCGGAGGCGTCTTGCTCTTGTAGCCCCGCGACAGGATCGCCACCCGGCGGCCGCGGTCCCGCAGGGCCCGGGCGAATTTCTCCACCACGGGCGTCTTGCCGGTCCCGCCCACCGTGAGGTTGCCCACCACCACGACCAGACAACCGAGGGGCTGGTCGTGCAGGATCCGGTTTCGGTACAGCCACAGCCTCGTCTGCGTCAACGCACTGAACACCGCCGACAGGGCCTGCAACACGGCCGCGTACACGGACGCCCCGGCATCCTCCCGGCGGCCAAAGATCACATCGATCGTGTAGGCCTCGAAGGCGGTGAGTTTACGTTTGAGCCACGACGGCATGAAGCAGGATAACGGCAAACGGAATTCCCGCGGCAGGCGCAACCGGAATCATCCCCGCGCCGCCGACGATTTTTCGCCTTCCGGCTTCCTTTGCCGCCCCCGCCGCCTCAGATTCTACCCCCCGTTCATGAGCTACAAACTGTTCATCCCCGGCCCGATCGCCGTCTCCGAAAGGACCCTGCGGGCCATGACCCGGCCGATGATCGGCCACCGCAGCAGCGACTTCGTCGCCCTCTACCAGGCCATCCAGCCGAAGCTGCAATCCCTCTTCTTCACCCGGGACCCCGTCTACCTCGCGACCAGCTCGGCGTGGGGCGTGATGGAGGGCGCGGTGCGCAACCTCTGCCGCCGCAAGGTGCTCAACTGCATGAACGGCGCGTTCTCCGACAAGTGGAACGATGTCGCTCTCCGCTGCGGCCGCGCCGCCGGCGCCCTCCGCTTCGACTGGGGCAAGCCCGTCGACCCGGAGGCCCTCCGACGGGAGCTCGCCACCGGCGCCTACGACTGCGTCACCCTCATCCACAACGAGACCTCCACCGGCACGATGAGCGACCTGCCCGCGATCGCCGCCGTGCTGCGCGAGTTCCCCGACGTCATCTCGATCGTCGACACCGTCAGCTCCTTCAGCGTGGTCCCGATCGAGAAGGATCAACTCGGGATCGATGTCATCATCACCGGCTCCCAGAAGGCCCTCGCCCTGCCCCCGGGTCTCGCGCTGGTCACGGTCTCCGCCCGCGCCCTCGCCCGCGCCGCGACGTCACCCGACCGCGGGTACTACTTCGACTTCGTCGAATTCCAGAAGAATCACGAGCAGGGCATGACCCCGAGCACGCCGGTCATCCCGCTCGTCTACGCGCTCCAGTCCAAGCTCGAGGACATCGAGGCCGAGGGCGTCGCGGCCCGCTACGCGCGCCATCTTCGGCTCAACGAGCGCCTGCGCGCCTGGGGCGCCGCCCATGGCTTCTCGCTCTTCCCCGAGGCCCGCTACGGCTCGCGGTCGTTGAACTGCTTCGCCAACGCCGCCGGCTACGACCTCGCCGCGCTGAACAAGACCCTCAAGTCCAAGCACGGACTCGTGATCGATGGCGGCTACGGCAAGCTGAAGGGCAAGACTTTCCGAATTTCCAACATGGGCGACGAAACCGACGAGACGATCGGCGACTTGATCGCGGCCCTCGACAACGCCCTCGCCTCCACCCCGCGCGGCGTCGCCCCCTCCTGACCGCGCCGCGCGGCGTCGCCGCACCCGTCCGCACCCGCCTGTCCCGCCGGTTCGCCCACCGGCCGGGCCACGCTTTGCCCTCCTCCGGCCGGCCCTCCGGAAAACAAAGCCTTGAAATCCGCCGCGACGAACCCTAACGCCTCACGACTCATGAAGTCGCTCGTCATCGCCGAAAAGCCTTCCGTGGCCGCCGACCTGGCGCGCGCCCTCGGCAAGATTCCGAAGAAGGGCGATGTGTACGAGAACGACGCCTACGTCATCAGCTCCGCCGTCGGCCACCTCGTCGAACTCGAGATGCCGGAGGACATCGACAAGAAGAAATATGGCTTCTGGCGGCTGGAGGCGCTCCCGATCATCCCGGAGAAATTCGGGCTCAAGCCGATCAGCGACACGAAGGATCGGTTCGACCTGCTGAAGAAGCTGCTCGCCCGGAAGGACATCGCGGAGGTGGTCAACGCCTGCGACGCCGGGCGCGAGGGCGAGCTGATCTTCACCTACATCTACCAACTCGCCCGCTGCAAGCTGCCGGTCAAGCGGGCGTGGATGCAGACGATGACCACCGAGGGCATCGCCACCGCCTTCCGCAGCCTGCGCGACGGCGCCCAACTCGCCGGGCTCGCCGACGCCGCCCGCTGCCGGTCGGAGAGCGACTGGCTCATCGGCATCAATGGCACCCGCGCCATCACGAAGCGCATGTTCGGCTCCCGGGCCGGCAACGTCGCCTCCGTCGGCCGCGTCCAGACTCCCACCCTCGCCATCGTCTTCAACCGCGAGCTCGAAATCCGCAATTTCAAGCCGCGCGCGTTCTGGCGCATCACCGCCGACTTCAACGTCGCCAAGGGCACCTACGAGGGCGTCTACCAGCGCCCGAACTTCCGCAAGGCCGAGAACGATGACCACGACCGCATCGACCGGGTCTGGGACGAGGCCACCGCCAAGGCCGTCGTCGCCGCCTGCCAGGGCAATCCGCCAGCCTCCGTCTCCGAGGAAAAGAAGGCGTCCAATCAAGCCAGCCCGCGCCTCTACGATCTGACCACGCTGCAGCGCGAGGCCAACAATCGCTTCGGCCTTTCCGCCCGGCGCACGCTGCAGATCGCCCAGGCCCTCTACGAACGCCACAAGGTCATCACCTACCCGCGTACGGATTCCCGCGCGCTGCCCGAGGACTATCTGCCGACCTGCCGCGACACGCTCTTCAGCCTCGCCGGCGACCTCGGCAAGCACGCCCAAACCGTCCTCGACCAAGGCTGGCTGCGCCCGAACAAGCGCATCTTCAACAACGCCCAGATCTCGGACCACTTCGCGATCATCCCCACCACCACCGAGCCCAACAACCTCGAGGAGATGGAGGCGAAGGTCTACGACATGATCGCCCGGCGCTTCGTCGCCACGTTCTTCCCGTCCGCCGAATTCGACGTCACCACCCGCATCAGCACCGTCGCCCCCGGCCACGCCTTCAAGACCGAGGGCAAGGTGCTCACGTCCCCGGGTTGGCTCGCCGTCTACGGCAAGACCACCGTAGACGACGACTCCCCCGACTCCAAGGCTCTGCCAGCCCTCAGCCCCGCCGACGGCGACCGCGCCCGCACCGGCGAGACGCGTCTCCATGCCGAGTCGACCAAGCCGCCTCCCCGCTACACCGAGGCCACCCTGCTGTCCGCCATGGAAGGCGCGGGAAAGCTGATCGACGACGAGGAATTCGCGGACGCCATGAAGGAGCGTGGCCTCGGCACCCCCGCCACCCGCGCGGACACCATCGACGGGCTGATCAACCAGAAGTACATCGAGCGGAACCAGCGCGAGCTCGTCCCGACGTCCAAGGCCGAATCCCTGCTCGAGTTTCTCGCCGCCGTCGGCGCCGATGCCCTCACCAAGCCCGACATGACCGGGCAATGGGAATACAAGCTCCGTCAGATGGAGCACAACCAGTTCCCCCGCGACCGCTTCATGGCCGAGATCGTCGAGGTCACCAAGGGGATCGTTGATCGTACCCGCAGTTTCGAGGAGGACGCCTCCAGCGGTCGCGTGACCGACATCGTGTGCCCGACCGATGGGAAGCCGATGCTCGAGACACTGCGGGGCTTCCGCTCCCAGGACGGCACGCTCGTGGTCTACAAGGTGATGAGCGGCCGCAAGATCGCCGAGGATGAGGTCCGCGAGCTCGTCACCCGGGGCGAGATCGGTCCGCTCGATGGCTTCGTCTCCGCGAAGACCGGCAATCGTTTCCCCTCGAAGATCCGCCTCGTCGACGACGAGAAAAACCCCGGCCGACGCAAGGCCGAGCTGGATTTCGGGACCAAGGTCGACGTCAACGCCCTCACACCTTTCTGGACCGATCCGGCATCGAGGGCCGAGCTCTGCGAGGCGCCGACCAACTACGTCCTGCGCGAACGCGACGGCGAGCGATGGCGCGAGGCCTTCAAGGTCGGGCGCCTGATGTGCCAGAAGCCGATCACCCGCGAGCAGGCGATCCAGCTGGTCGAGAAGCAGAAGACCGATCTCATCCAAGGCTTCATCTCCAAGAAGGGCCGCCCCTTCGACGCCTACCTGCTCCGTCAGGGCCCGAAAATCGCCTGGGAATTCCCACCGCGGAAACCGAGGGAGGGCGCCAAGAACGCCGACGGCTCCCCCCGAACCCCGCGCAAGGCCAAAGCCCCCCTCGATCTGTCGAAGGCGCGGCGCCTCGGCGCGAGCAAGGTCCACGGCGGCGAACTCTACGAGACGCCCGAGTCCTTCGTGGTCACCAAGCCCGGGGCCGAGGACAAACCGCGCGTCGTCTTCGAGATGAAGCGCACGATCTGCGGCCGGGAAATCCCCGCCGAGGAGGTCGAGCGTCTCGTCGAGACTGGTCGCACCGGGCTCATCGACGGGCTGATGTCGAAGCGCGGCACCACCTTCAGCGCCTACTTCGTCCTGTCGGCCGACAAGAAGAAGACGGAGTTCGAATTCCCGCCGCGCTGACCCGAGCGGTCCTGATGGGTTCCCCCGGCGGGTTCGAAAGGGTTGTCCCAGCAGGGTCAGCCTCTGCCTGCCCCGTGCAGGTTCGTATCCGCGTCCGCCGTCCGCTTGAGCACCAGATAGTTGTGTCCGTCGAGTTTTTTCGCGCGTTGGGCTGACTCACTCAGGGGCGCCTGTGACCGGCCTCAACTTTTCGAGCCACCCCGCACTCTGCAAGAAAGAGAGTTTGGCAAGCTGATCGACCACCCCTGAAACACGAGGCGTCAGAATGAGCTTCAAACGCTCCCGATCTGAAACCGACTTCCCCGATTCCTGCACGTTGAATAAACCTTCATCAACCTTGGCCGCCATGCCATCGGTTAGTTGATCAAGATTACGCGTTCCATCCATCAAGGAAAGGACGTGGCGGGCGAACGGATCAACCCGCACGGAAACATGGCGGAGGTTCGTTACATGGCGTGGTTCATTCAGCGCCTGCCAGCGCATGAAAGCCGTCGCCTTGAGAGCGGAATCATTGGCAGCGGCCAGTCGGACATGCGGAACCGCAAGTACATCAATCAATCCTTTACTGTAGAGAAGGAGTAACTGTTGAGCGATTACCGCCTCCTCTCGCTTCTCGAGCCCCGGTTCGCGCGTCGCAGAAGTACCCGTAAGCAACTTGGCACGAACTTCCGAAACCAACGCGGCGAAGGTTACGTGGTTAGGCGCGGACTGCTGCAAGCAAAGCAGTACCGCTTTCACCAACGGACTGTCGGACGAGAAAGTGACACCGTTTGCGAGACGAAACTCCTCCTTCTCTCCGACCATGAGGCTGACGTCATCCTTCACGGAACGAGCGACCGCGCCGATGTGGAATTCGCGAAGAGTCGTCGCGTCGATGTTGCGGATGATTTTGGCGTCCGTCTTCACGAGCAACGTCATCCGGAACATGCGATTACGGAGAAAATCCATGTACTGTTCCATTTGGATGATATTGCGTCCCACCTTGCCGAGCGTCTCCTGCACTTGCTGCGGAAAGTTCGACGCCAGCATGGAACTGAGATCCGGCTCTCCTAAGTACTGGAGGTTATGACGCGCGGCAGCGGAGACAAACTCGTGGAAGTAGAATGCCTTGTTCTCTTCCTCAAGAAAATCATGGCGCAGATAGCCGTCCTGCCACCCCTGCATGGCCGTCAGCTCATTCTTAAGAAACTGACCATAGGGATTATTGTCAGCCGGAATGGAGTCGGCCAAGAACTTGACCAGCGCCCGCGATTGACCAATTCGCTGCTGGACATCCGAAAATTGCGCGGTGTGGAAAAGCATCATATCCCGAATCGCTCCCCGCATGTGCCAACCAGGCAGTGCGTTGTAACTCACGTAGGCCACACCGTTTTCGGTCAACAGAGTGTCGCACAGGGACAAAATCCTTTCCCGGACTGCTTCAGCGACCCAGCTGAAGATGCCGTGAACAATGATGTAATCAAACTTTTGGCCGGCCGCGTCGTAGGTCAGGATATCATCGTGCCGCAGCGAGATATTACTCAGTCCACTTCCCGAAATTGCCTGCTGACCGCGTTCGATTTGCCTCGAAGAGGAATCAATGCCGACAAAGGTGGCTCCCGGATACGCCTGGGCGATAGGAATGAGATTTGCACCATCGGCACACCCGAGCTCAAGCACCTTCGAACGCTCGGGCGCAGTCGGAGCGAGTCCGAAGAGCCAAGCCATGGTCGCCAACTTGACCGGATGGGTCTGAGGAAAAGAGGAGCTGGGATACGGAACCTCGTCGTAGGTGTTAATGGACATTCCTTAGCGCTACTGAAAACCAGGCCATTTACACCAGAAAAAACGCCGCTTCGTCAGGCGAACGCGGGACACGCGGTGGCATTCGGGGTGAGCGCGGGCATGGGAATCGGCCAGGCTTCAGGGCAACCGGGCGCCCTGCGCCAGCAGGCGCTCGCGGATCCGGGAGAACGGGACCTCGGCGAAAACTGTTCTGCGACGACGACGCCCAGCCGGATGCCGCCGATGGCGAGCCGATCTTCTGGACCGATGGGGCCGGCCCGTCGACGGCGGACGACGACGGCATGCAGCCCGACGCGCCGGACTGAGCCGGGTGAAGATTCTCCGACAAGAGACTCGCGCCTTGACCGCGAGTCGGGCGGAGCTTTGCCTGACGGCGCCGTAAAATTCGCGGCCGCCCCTTTGCAGGCAATGGATGCGCCCGTTGTCCCGCGCGTACTGCCGCCAATCGGCGCTTGCCACCCCGATTCGCCCGGCGGCAAGCTCCCGCCACAACCCCCGCCCGGGTGGTGGAATGGCAGACACGCGGGTCTTAGAAGCCCGTGCCGTAAGGCGTGAAGGTTCGAGTCCTTTCCCGGGCACCATTTACCTAGGTAGTTGGTTTTAGGGAACGGAAAGGGATCAAAATAGCCGCTAAGGGCTGCCATCGTTGGGTCCTTTGCCAATTTTTTAAGGAAGTGGCCTGCCATTTACTGAATTCGACCCCCGGTGGCCGGGGGATTCCATGAATGGGCCTCTCTTACCTAATCCAGCGTGCATGTGAAAGTTCGCCTCGCGGGACCTCAATCTACTGCATCTAGGACCGGCAAAACTGCAGAACTATCGAGTTGTAAAGTAATCTCCTGTGTGACTGCGGCCGGTGCACCATCCCACCATCTTCTCCTGGTCTGTCAGTCGAAACTCAGCCGAAAGCGCTTCGATCGCGTCCTTCAACGGATGCTCAGCGCCGTCAGAGGCGAATCGCAGCAGGGGCAACATGCAGGACTGATAGTCGGGAATCGGCATATATTCTTTTGGGGAACGTCAAAGATGAGCCACGACGGGAGCTGGCGCGCCGCGTGCCTCCTTCGGAACTGGATTCGGATGCTTCATTCCGAAGCTCTTTCGGTCGCACGCGGCGTGACAGCTCCCGGCGTTGGCTCTGGCGCCTTGTTAGCCGTTTGCTTCTTCGAGGCCGCGCCGCAAGAAATCGGGATGACGGCCCTCATGAACAACTCCGAGAACGTAGAGAATATCACCCTCGATCTGGTAGTAGACGAGGTACGGAAACGGCCGGCACTTCCGGCACGGAAACCCGTGAGGTCCGACATGATCTCCACCCTTTCGCTTGATCACAACCCGGACCGACTCCTTCACACGCTCGTGGAAATCATCACCAAGGCGCTCTGAGATCTCCGCATAACGGGTTTCCGCGAGCAGCAGCTCTTGCTTGAAAAAGGTGCTGAAAACGACCTTCACGTCCTCTCACCGAAAACGTCTTCAAATGAGAGACCGCGATCCTTGCCAGAACGCAGTTCGGCCAAGCGAGATCGCAGCATTGCAGACAATTCCTCGTCGCTGGGGCCGCCTGGCTTCACGCTGTCGAGCAAGAGCTTCGCGAGTTGCTCGCGCTGCTCGGGAGGCAACGAAAGGGCTTCTTCGGCGAGATAGATGCTCGTCAGTGCCATGAGGGGACCGTACCCCAAGGACCGGCGACCGCAAGCGATCTCCCTGGCTAACGTCAAAGATGAGCCACGACGGGGCTTGGCGCGCCTCGTGCCGGAGCGTTCCGGACCACCGCGCGTCACGAAGCCGTGAAACGGCACGCTTTTCGCTACTAAACCCTTGTCGCTCGCGTCCGAAGTCCCATAAGATGCTCTGATTTTTCCGCATCACGCCTATGATCGTTACTACCGCACAACTGTTCCAGCACGCCTACGGCAAGTACGCCGTGGGTGCCTACAACATCAATAACGCCGAACAGGCGATGGGCCTGTTCCGGGGCGCGATCATGTCCAAGGCGCCGTTCATCATCCAGATTTCCAAGGGTGCGCGGGCCTACACCGACAAGCGCATGCTGGAAGCGATCATCCGGTCCGCCGCTGAGATCTTCCCCGAGGCGATCTTCGCGGTCCATCTGGACCACGGCGACGAGGCCACCTGCTACGATTGCATCAAGTCCGGCTTCTTCAGCTCGGTCATGATCGACGCCTCCCATGATCCGTTCGAGAAGAACATCGAGATCACCGAGCGGGTCGTCGACGCCGCCCACCCCAGGGGCATCTCCGTCGAGGCCGAGTTGGGCATGCTCGGCGGCGTGGAGGAGGATATCAAGGTCGAGGACGGCCATGCCACCCTGACCAATCCCGCTGAAGCCGAGGAGTTTGTGAAGCGGACCGGTTGCGACTCCCTCGCCTGCGCGATCGGTACGTCCCACGGCGCCTTCAAGTTCAAGGGCAAGCAGTCGCTCCACTTCGACGTGCTGGAAAAGATCCAGGCCCGCCTGCCCAACTTCCCGCTCGTCATGCACGGTTCCTCCTCGGTTCCGAAGGACGAGGTGGCCCGCATCAACGCGGCCGGCGGCTCGATCAAGGATTCCGCCGGAGTCGACGTGAACGAGTACCTGCCCGCCGCCAAGCTCGGCGTCACGAAGATCAACATTGATACCGATGGCCGCTTGGTCTGGACGCGCGTGCACCGCGAGTTCTTCCGGGACAAGCCCTCGGACTTCGACTTCCGCCCGCCGGGCAAGATCTTCATGGAGGAGTACGCGAAGTTCATCGCCAGCCGCAACCAACTCCTCGGCTCCGCCGGCCAACTCGACAGCCTCCGCGAATCCCTCAAGGCGTAAGCCTCCGAGCCGCCGGGTCCAACTGGACCCTTCCCCGCGCCGCGCGCTCCCCCCTCGGGGTGCCGCGGCACGCTCGTTTATCCGGGCAGGCTTCATGCGCAAGAGCTCCCGAAACGACCGGCTCGGACCTTGACCTGCGCCCCCGGCTCACACCGCGGCGCCGCCGGGCGAACGGCCGAGGCGAGTTCGCCGGCGCTCAATCGCTCCGGAGCCTCAAGCACTGGTCAGGTGTCCTGCTCAGCACTCATCGCTTGCGGGACTGCCGGGCAAGGGGTGACTCTCGACTCCCCCACCTCTTTCGCATGCAAGCCTTGGTCTTCTGGGAACCGGCCGGACTTTCCCTCGATCGCGCTAATCCCTACGCCGCGCTGCTCGCCCGCGCGCTCGAAGCGCACGGAGTCCGCTCGGTCGCGGGATTCCGGCCCCAGCTCGATCGCGAATGGCTCCGGGCCAACCGGTCCGCGTTCGACGTCCTGCACCTGCACTGGCCCTCGGGACTCTACCACGGTGCGACCTTGGAGGAGTCGACCCAGCGCTGCGCCACGATGATCGACGCCCTCTCCTACGCGCGGTCGATCGGCTACCGGGTGGTCTGGACGATGCACAACCTGTACCCGCACGACAGTGTGTCGCGGGAACTGGATCATCTCGCCCGGCTCGGCGTCACCGCCGCCGCCAGCGCCGTCATCGTCCACTGCGAGCACGCCCGCTCGCTGCTCGCGCAGCACTTCCACCGGACCGAGCGGGTCTTCCTCGCGCCCCACGGGCACTTCTGCGACGCCTACCCGAACACGGTCTCGCGGGCCGAGGCCCGGGCGCGGTTCGGCTTCGCGAACCGGCACTTCGTCTACCACTTCTTCGGCAACGTCCGGTCGAACAAGGGCGTCGATCAACTGCTCGAGGCCTTTCTCGGCCTGCCCGGCGACGATCTCCGCTTCCTCTTCGCGGCCCGCCTGTGCACGGACTACAGCGAGCGGATCGTCGCCCGGGCCCGCAACGCCGACCCCCGGATCGTACTGACGGAGTCGAAGTTCTACGCCAACGAGGAGTTCCAATGGTTCTTCAACGCCGCCGATGTCGCCGTCTTCCCCTTCACCGACATCCTGACGTCCGGCTCCGCGATCACGGCGCTGTCGTTCCACTGTCCGGTCATCGTTCCCGCGATCGGCTGCCTGCCCGAATTGGTCGACGCCTCGGTGGGGACCCTGTTTGATCCGACCCGGCCCGGCGCGCTGACCCAGGCAATGATCGCCGCCCGCTCGGTGAGCCGGGAGACGCTGCGGCCCGGCATCGAGCAACGCCTGCGCGAACTGTCGTGGGACGGCATCGCCCGCACCACGCTGGAGGCCTATCGTGCCTGATCTCCTGTTCACGGCGGCGGAGTTGGGAAACCTCCGGCGCCGGGCCAAGCTCCCGGCCTTCCGGCCGGCGGTGGAGCGCCTGCGCCGCGACGTCGCCCGGGCCGACGCGATGCATCTCCGCGTGCCGGAGCGCCCGGGCGGCTATTACCACGACTTCACCTGCCCGGATCACGGCGTGGAACTGCGCTTCGACCCCGCGCAACCGGGCGAGCACCGCTGCCCGGTCGACGGCGCTCGATTCTCCGGCGAACGTTTCGACGCCGCGTGGCGCTGGTTCGTCAACCATCACCTCGCCGAATCCACGCTGCGCCGGGCCGTTCTCTGGCGAGCCGAGGGTGACGAAGCCCAGCGGTCCGCCGTGCGCGACGTGCTCCTCGGCTACGCCGATCGGTACGCGTTCTACGCCACCTGTCCGCGTCCGGGTGCCAACCCCGGCGTCGCCACCTACACGACGCTCGACGAGTCCGTCTGGCTGATCCCGCTCGCCTGGGCGCACGCGCTCGTCGCGGACGCGCTGGCCGCCGCGGAGGCGACCGCGATCATCGACCGCCTTCTCGTTCCCGCCGCCGAGCACCTTGTGCGGCGCCGCTACGACGCCATCCACAACTTCACCTGCTGGCACAACGCCGCGATCGCCACCGTCGGTCGCCTCGCCGGCCGCGGGGACCTGATCGCCTATGCGCTCGAGGGCCGGATCGGGCAGCGCGCCCAGCTTCGCCAGGGCATGCTCCCGGATGGGCTCTGGTTAGAAGGCTCGATGAGCTACCACTTCTACTCGGTCTGGGCCCTGCTCCTCTCGGCGCTCGCCTTCCGCCACGACCCCCGGACCTCCCTCCTCGGCGAGCCGGCGCTGCCGCGGAGCCTGCTCACCCCCCTCGCCTGCGCCCACCCCGACGGCACCCTGCCGGCCACCAACGACTGCTGGTACTTCACCAGCGTGGTCGGCGCGTGCTGCCACGGCGTGCCGCCGGCGCCCGACTTCTACGAACTCGCGCAGCCACTCTTCGGCGATCCCGCCCTCGCCGCTCCCCTCCACGCCGCGTATGCATCGCGGCCGCGCGACAGCCTGTACGCGCTCATGTTCGGTCCGGAAACGCTGCCCGCCACCGCGCCTTCGCCCCGGCGCAGCGTGTGCCTCCCATCCTCGGGACTCGCAATCCTGCGACCCACCGAGCGCCTCGACTTGCTGCTCAAGTCCGGACCGCACGGCGGGCATCACGGCCATCCGGACAAACTCGCCCTGAGCGGTTGGTATGACGGTTGGCGCTTCTCGCCCGACCTCGGAACCCCCGGCTACGGTGTCGCATCACTCGAGACGTGGTACCGGCAGAGTCTCAGCCACAGCACGCTCCTGATCGACGGCGAGTCGCAGCCCCCGGTCGACGGTTGCATCGAGCGCTGCCGCGACGACGGTGCGGTCGCGACGGTCGCTTGGGAGGGCGTGCGGATGCGGCGCGTGCTGCGCGCGCGCCGCGAGTACTTCATCGACGTCTGCGAAGTCGATTGCGTCACGCCGCGACCGATCGACTGGATCCACCACAATGCCGGCCGGCTCGAGCTGGCTCAGCTCCCGGGTCGCCCGAGCGGGCCCCTGACCGGCGGCGCAGCGTATTCCCACCTCGGGGACATCGCGGAGCACGACGGTGGAGCCCCCGGTCGGTGGCGGTGGCGGGAGGGCGGACATGCCATGGTGGTGTGGACGGCCGCGGCGGCCGACGAGACGGTCTTCAGCGGCACGGCCCCGTCGAACCCACCGACGGAACGCCTCGGCTTCCTGCTGCGCCGCCGCCACGCCGGGCGGGCGATCTTCCTCGCGGTCTTTCACCCGTTCCGCGACTCGCCCCGGGTGGACGACGTGGAGTTCACCGCAGACGGTGGCGTGCGCGTTCGCCTTGCCGATCGCTGCGACGACTGGACGCCGGGCCAGCTCACCGATCTGGCCTGACGCGGACCGCGGCCCCCGGGGAGCCCGCGCGACGCCGGCGACTCCCTGACCGCATCCACGCGGCGCGTCCCCGCGCGGACTGCCGCGCGACTGACTGCACCCCGGACCTCGCGCGGTTCCAGCGCCAGTGTCCGACGTCAGGGCAGCCAGGGAAACTTGCGCGCCGCGGGGGCCCGCTTCTCGCGCTGCGCGCGGTGAAACTCCTTCGCCTCGTCGCTCATGTAGTAGAGCATGGTGGCGTTGCCCGCGAGCTCCTGAATGCCAGTCTGCCCGTCGAGTTCGGCATTGAACGCACTCTTCAGCGCGCGGATCGCGAGGGGGCTGTGACCGAGGATTTCCCGCGCCCAGCGCACCCCCTCGGCCTCGAGTTCGCCCACCGGCACAACCGTGTTCACGAGGCCCATCTCCAGCGCCTGCGTCGCGTTGTACTGACGGCAGAGATACCAGATCTCCCGCGCCTTTTTCTGACCCACGACGCGGGCGAGGTAGCTGGAGCCGAACCCGGCGTCGAAGCTGCCCATGCGCGGCCCCACCTGCCCGAAGATCGCGTTATCCGCCGCAATCGAGAGATCGCAGACCACATGGAGCACGTGCCCGCCGCCGATTGCATAGCCGGCAACCAACGCGATCACGACCTTGGGCACGGAACGGATCAATTTCTGCAAATCGAGAACATTGAGTCGCGGCACGCCATCGCCCCCGACGTACCCCGCGTGGCCCCGCACGTTCTGGTCGCCGCCGGCGCAGAAGGCATACTTGCCGTCCGTATGGGGTCCGGCACCGGTCAGGAGGATGACCCCGATCGTCGGATCCTCCCGGGCATCGAGGACCGCGTCGTACATTTGCGACACCGTTTCGGGCGTGAACGCATTTCGCCGGTGGGGACGATTGATGGTGATCTTCGCGATCCCGTCGACCTTGTGGTAGAGGATGTCGGAGTACGCCTTGGCGACCTTCCAATCGGGCTGGCTCATGCTCCGAGGGTGGGTGTTTCGGCTACGGGGTCAATGCAGCCGCACGGCCAGCAAACGTTGTGCATTCCAAGAAAACTGCTTGGACGGACGCCGAAAGCCGGGATGCTGGACCGTCATGCAGCCGTCCTCCAAGGCCTCGGCCGCCCATACCTCGCTGGTGCTCGGCGCCCTTGGCGTCGTGTTCGGCGACATTGGCACGAGCCCGCTCTACGCGTTCCGCGAGTCGATCGAGCACCTTGCCCCGGCGGACCGCATTCACGGCATCCTCGGCGTCCTGTCGCTGATCTTCTGGTCGCTGATGATCGTGGTGAGCTTGAAGTACGCCACGGTCGTCATGCGCGCCGACAACCGCGGCGAAGGCGGCATTTTCGCGCTGCTCGCGCTCAGTGGCCTTGAGCCGTCGGACGGCGCCCGGCGCCGGATCACGCCGGGAGTGATGGTGGTGCTGCTGGGGGCCGCGATGCTCTGCGGCGAGGGAGTCATCACGCCCGCGATCTCCGTGCTCAGCGCAGCGGAGGGCATGAAGCTGATTGTCCCGGAGTCAGCGGGCTACGTCGTGCCCGTCAGCCTCGCGATCCTCGTCACCCTCTACGCCGTCCAGCGGAAGGGTACGGCCTTGATCGGCCGCTGGTTCGGGCCAGTGATGGCCGTGTGGTTCATCGTGCTGGGCGTCCTCGGCATCTATCACCTCGTCGAGACGCCGGCCGTGCTCCACGCCCTGAACCCCGTCCACGGCTGGAATCTCCTCCGCGACCACCCGGGCAGCGCCACCGCCATCCTCGGATCGGTGGTGCTCGCCATCACCGGCGTCGAGGCGCTCTACGCCGACATGGGACATTTCGGGCGCCGCTCCATCATCCGGGCCTGGTACCTGATCGTGTTGCCGGGGCTCACCCTGAACTACTTTGGCCAGGGTGCCTACCTGCTCTCGCATCCCACGGACAACGGGAACCCCTTTCTTTCCCTCGCCCCGGAGGGTGCCGCCCGCACCGCACTGCTGGTCCTGTCGTTCTTCGCCGCGGTGATCGCCAGCCAGGCGCTGATTTCCGGCACGTACTCGCTCGTCCGGCAGGCCATCCAACTGGGCTTCTTCCCCCGCCTGAAGGTCCTCCACACCAGCGCCGAGCAGAGCGGCCAGATCTACGTGCCACTCGTCAACACGCTGCTGGCGATCGGTTCGATCGCGACCGTGCTGCTCTTCCAGTCGTCCTCCCAGTTGGCGGGCGCCTACGGGATCGCGGTCACGGGCGCCATGACCGCGACCACGTTCGCGCTCTTCTTCGCCGCCCGGCGACGCTGGCAGTGGTCGCTTCCCGCCGCCCTCGGCATGTGCCTGGTCTTCGCCGTCATCGATCTGACCTTCCTCTTCGCCAATGTCCCCAAGATCGCCCATGGCGGGTGGCTGCCGCTCGCCATCGCCGCCGGCATCTTTGCCATCATGCACACGTGGAAGAGCGGGCGCAGCGAAATCCAGGAGCGCGTCTACGGCAGTGCCGTCACCGAGCTCGAACTCTCCAGCATCGCCCGCAGCAAGAACATCGTCCGCGTCCCGGGCAGCGCCGTCTTCATGGTCGGCACGCCCAAGGGCACCCCGCTCGCCCTGCTCCACCACCTCAAGGCCAACAAGTGCCTGCAGCAGACCGTGGTGCTCCTCACCATCACGACACAGGACGTGCCGGAGGTCGACGAGGATGAGCGCATGACGCTCGACTCCATGGGCGAGGGCGTCTGGCGCGCCATCGGTCGCTACGGTTACATGGAATCACCCAACGTCAGCCGCCTCATCGAGCGCATCCAAGCCCAGGGTGTGCCGATCAAGCCGATGGCGACGACGTACTACTTCAACCGCGAGATGATCATCTCCGGCGGCAACGCCCGGATGCTGGAATGGCAGAAGAATCTCTACGCCTTCCTCAGCCGCAACGCGACCCCGGTGAAGGACTACTACCAGATCATGCCGACGCAGATCATCGAGATCGGTCTGCCGGTCCAGTTGTAGTCGCCCGTCCGCCGCCTTGTTCGGCGGACCACGCGCCATCGGCTCAGGCCTGATTCACCCGGGCCGCCACCTCCGCCGCCACGCGGGCGAAGAGCTCCTTGCGCTGGCGTGCGTCCCGTTTCCGGTCGGTTCGCAGCTCCCACACGCGCACGCCGTTCGCGGGCAGCGTCTTCACCGCCGTCTCCAAGTCTCTCCACGAGGCAATCACGCGATGCTCCAAGCCATGCGCCCGCACCAGCGCCGCGATGTCCACGGTCTGCGGGGTGGCGAACAACTCCTCGAACGGGGGCTCATGCGCCGCAATCGGGAGGTGCTCAAAGATGCCGCCGCCCGCGTTGTTGATCAGCACCACGGTGAGCGAACCCCGCAATGCCGCCGCGGCGAGGAGGCCGTTGCTGTCGTGCAGGAACGCCAAATCCCCCGTCAGCAGCACCGCCGGAGGTCCGCCTTCCGCCGCGCCCAGCGCGGTCGAGAGCGTGCCGTCAATGCCGTTGGCTCCTCGACTGCACTGCACACGCAGCCCGGTCTTCCCGGGAGGGACAAAATACTCGAGGTCGCGCACCGGCATGCTGGAGGCCACGCACCATGTCACGCCCGCCGGCAGGGTCCGCGCCAGCAGCCACGCCGCTTTCCCTTCGAAGAGCCGGTCCTCGGCCTCCAGCGCCTCATCCAAGCGCGTCCGCGCCTCCGCCTCCGCACGCAACCAGCGCACCCGGTACGCGTCGTCCGTCCCGGCCAGGCCTTCGACAGTCAGGCGCTCCACCGCCGCCGCCCGCTGCTCCGTCCGCAGGTGCAGTGCGTCGCGGTTGACCGCGCCGTCCGCGAGCAGGAGGCACCGCGCCCCGCTCCGTTCCAGCCACGTCCGCAGCACTTTGCTGGTCGGCCAGCCTCCCAGACACAGCACCTGCCCGGGCCGCAGCGTCCGGGCCGTGCCCTCGTCGCGCAGCACGGTGTCGTAGGTCGTCACGATCGGTGCTCCGGCGGGGGCATGGAAGCGCAGCGGGGAAAGCGCATCCGCGAGCACGGGCCAACCGGTCCGACCGGCGACGTCGAGCACCGCGCGAACGTAGCCCGCCGGATCCACCGGGTCCGCCTGCCCCGCCACGATCACGCCGCAGGTGGTCTCAACCCGCAAGCGGGCGGACTGCGCGGCGGCGCTCGGGTCCGTGGGTCGGTCGAGGTAGTCAAAGAAGCCGTCATCCAGCCCGTCGATGACCACGGTCTCGCCCGCCGCCGTCGGTGGGGCGAGCGGATCGCGGAACGGCAGGTTCAGATGCACGGGGCCCGCGGGCGAGCCCGCGGCCGCCCGCCACGCCTGCACCGCCGTCTGCCGCAGGTAGCGCAGCAGGGACAACGTGGCCTCAGGCACGGCGACTTCATGCTGCCAGCGGACGTAGTCGCCGAAGATCTTCTGCTGATCGATGGTCTGTCCAGAGTGGCAGGCCCGCATCTCGGGCGGGCGATCCGCCGTGAGGACCAGGAGCGGCACTCCGGCCTCATGCGCCTCGACCACCGCGGGGAAGTAGTTCGCCACGGCCGATCCGCTCGTGCACACGAGCGCCACCGGGCGCCGGGAACGCCGCGCCAGACCGAGCGCAAAGAACGCCGCCGAGCGTTCGTCCACCATCACCGTCCGCCGCAGCCGCGGCGACCGCGCCACCGCCAGCGCCAGCGGCGTCGAGCGCAATCCCGGGGAAATCACGACGTGCGCCAGACCGAGGCGGACGAGGGTCTCCACCAGCACGCTGGCCCACAGCGTGTTCGGGGTGCGACGGTCGAACGGTGATCCAAGGTCGGCCATAGCAACAGCCTAGCGAGGTTCCCGGCGGAGGAAACGTCAAACCGCACCCGTCCCAGCGCCGACCAAAGCCTCCACCAGCGCCGCAAACTTCAGCTCGGTCTCGGCAAACTCCTGCTCCGGGGTCGATCCCGCCACGATGCCGGCCCCGGCATAGACGCGCGCCCGATTGCCCTCGATCAATGCGCTCCGGATGCCGACGAAGAACTCGCCGCCACCGCGTCCGTTCATCCAGCCGAGCGCGCCGGCGTACAGGCCGCGCGGGAATCCCTCCAACCCGCGGATCGCCGCGATCGCCTGCTCCCGCGGGGTCCCGCCGACCGCCGGCGTCGGGTGCAGCACCGCCAGCGCGTCCAGCAAGCGAACGCCCGCCGGGAGGGGCACACTCACCGCCGTCGCGAGGTGCTGCACGTTCGCCAGACGGCGCAGCGTGGGGCGAGCCGCCACATCCACCGTCATTCCCAGCGGGGCGAGGCGGCGGACGATCGACTCGAGGACGAGACGATGTTCGCGGAGGTCCTTCTCGCTGCGCAGCAAGGCGTGCGACAGGGCCGCATCCTCGCTCGCGCCCGTCCCGCGCCGCGCCGACCCGGCGAGCGCCTCCGTCTCCAGCACGCCACGGCTGACCCGCACGAGGCGCTCGGGGCTGGCACCGATGAAGCTGCGGCCGTGTCCGTCGCCGACCGAGAACGCGTAACAGGCTGGAAAGCGCTGCCGGAGTCCGTTCAGCACCCGCAGGGGATGCAGCGGAGCCGCCGTGCCGAGGTCGCGGGCGCGGGCGAGGACGATCTTGCGGAAGTCGCCGGCGGCGATGCGCCGCAGCGCCTCCGTCACGGCGGCGCGGTAGTCGCCCGCCTCCCGGGACTCGACCCGCCCGCGCTCGGGCGGAGGCACCATGGCGTCTTCCGGCGGCAGCGCCGCGGTCGACGCATACTCGAAGCCGGAGAACTTGCGGTGCGCCCTCCAGACGCGCTCGGCGAGCGGTGCAATGTCCGCGTCGGGCTCCAGCCAGACGTTCGCGACCGCCGTGGTGCAGTCGCCAGCCCGGGCGACCTGCCAGCGGGGCACGAAGGCCCTCGCCGCCGGAAAGGGTTCGCCGGCTTCAACGTTATCCAGGAAGGCAAAACCAGCGAACACATGCGGACCGCCGAAGGGGGCATCCACCGCGCCGACCGCCAGCGTGTGTTCGAAAAGGTCGTCCGCCCACGCCTGCACCGCCGCGAAGCGTCCGGGGCCGGACGCCTCGCACATCCGCAACGCCTCGGCCCCGGCGATCGCGGAGTCGAGCGACGGGTTCTCCGCGTAGAAGTGCAGCTCCCCGGATGCGTAGATCGACTCGAGCACCGCAAGGGGATCGAGGGCGTCCACCGCCACCGCGATGCTCACCAGCTTGCCGTGCGCGTCGCGACGGGCGATTTCACGGCACTCACCGAGGAACGCCGCCAGACGCTCCGGCGACGCGTTGTCCGCGGGACTGACCGGGAGGGTCTTCACCCCTGCGGGCGGGGAAACAGAATCGCCGTCGCCGCGACCTTGCGACCCGACAGACTCGTTCCCCAGTTCAGTTCGTCCCGCCACGCCGCCGCCGGCGCGTAGCCGAGCACCCCGCGGATCTTGTCCGTTGTCCCGGGCATGACCGGCGCGAGCAGCGTCGCCGCGAGGCGCAGCGCCTCGGCCATGGTCGCCAGCGCCATGCGCAGGCGCGCCTGGTCGGCGGGCTCCGTCGACTTACCCAGCTTCCACGGCGCGAGCTTGTCGATGTAGGCGTTCGTCGCCGTCACGAACGCGAAGGTTCTCTCCAGCGCGACGTGGAACTGGAAGGACTCATGCAGCCCGATGACCTCGTCGCGGGTCTGCGCCCAGAGCGTCTGCAGTTCACGCTCGGGTGCCTCGGCCGGACCCGCCTCCGGCACGGTCGCCGCGGCGAAGCGGTTGGTCATGTTCAGCGTGCGGTTGACGAGGTTGCCGAGGTTGTTCGCAAGTTCCGTGGTGTAGCGGGTGAGGAACTGTGCCTGCGAGAAGTCGCTGTCCTGACCCACGCTCATCTCGCGCATCAGGAAGTAGCGCAGCGCGTCCACGCCGTAGGTGTCGCAGTACTCCGCCGCGTGAATGAAGTTGCCCGTGCTCTTGGCCATCTTGGCGCCGTTGATTGACCACCAGCCATGCGCGAGAATCGACTTCGGCAGTGCGATGCCCGCCGCCTTGAGCATGATCGGCCAGTAGACCGCATGCGGAGGCACGAGGATGTCCTTGCCGATGACATGGAAGTCCGCCGGCCACACGCCCGGCTTGTCCGCGACGGCCGAGTAGTAGTTCAGCAGGGCATCAAACCACACGTAGGTGACGAAGCCGGAGTCGAACGGCAGCGGGATGCCCCACTCCAGCCGCTCGCGGGGACGCGAGATGCAAAGGTCGTTCAGGGGCTCCTTCAGAAATTCCAGCACCTGCTTCGCCCGGTAACGCGGAAAGATAAACGCTTCGTGGGACCGGATGTGCTCCGCCAGCCACGCTTGGTGACGCTGCAGCCGGAAAAAGTAGTTCGACTCCGTGATCTGGGTGACCTCGCCGTAAATCTCCGGCCACGAGCCGTCCGGATTCCGGTCCTTCTCCTGCAGAAACTGCTCCTGGCGGGTCGAGTAGAAGCCCGTGTAGTCCGCCTTGTAGATGTCCCCTTGATCGTGGAGTTGCTGCAGGATGGCCTGCACCACGCGCTTGTGGCGATCCTCGGTCGTCCGGATGAAGTCGTCGTTGGAGATTTCCAGTTTCGCGCACAGCGTCCGGAACTCGGCGCTCACCGCATCCACAAACGCCTGCGGCTCAACATTTTTGCGCCGCGCACTCTGCTGCACCTTCTGGCCGTGCTCATCGGTCCCGGTCAGGAACCACACCGGGTCGCCCATCAACCGGCGGAATCGAGCAATGACGTCGGTCAACACCTTCTCATAGGCGTGCCCGAGGTGCGGTGACCCATTCGTGTAGTCGATCGCGGTGGTGACGTAGAAGGTTTTCATCGCCTGAACCCCGAATTGAAGCCGGGTTGGGCGGCTTTGTCCAAGGTTTTACGATTTCCGCCCCCTTCAGGGCATGGCGGCTCGCGCCGATGAGGACAGCAAGCTGCAAAGCCCCCGCCGTGTCACGCTCCACCCTTCCCTCGCCCTCGTCCCAGCCTGCCGACGCCAGCCCCGGTCTTCCGGCGGGGCCCACCGGGAGCGTAGCGGGTGCGGACGCCAAGGTCGGGAGCAGCGGGCCGGCGACCCGGACGCCCGAGTTGGTCGTCGTGGTTCCGGTCTTCAACGAGGAGACGGTCATCGTCTCCGTCCTGCGCGAGTGGCGGGAGGAGGTCGCGCGCGTGGTGCCGAATTTCCAGTTGCTGGTGATCAACGACGGTTCGACGGACGGCACGCTGGCGGCGCTTTCCCAGCTCGATTGGCCGGAGCTGACGGTCCACAGCCATGCGAACCGGGGACACGGGCAGAGCTGCCTCGTGGGCTACCTCGAGGCTGAGCGCATCGGCGCGCCTTTCGTGTTCCAGATCGACTCCGACGGCCAGTGTGACCCGGTGGCATTCCGCTCCGTCTGGGAACGACGTCACGAGGCGCCGGCGGTGTACGGTCGCCGGATCACGCGCGACGACGGTCCGAGCCGGCGGCTCATCACCCGCGTGCTGCGCTGGTCGCTCAAGCTGCTGCGCCACACCCGGCTCAACGACACGAACGTCCCGTACCGGCTCTACCACACCGGTGCCGCCGCCGCCGCCGCGCGCAAGGTTCCGCGCACGTTCGACCTCGCCAACATCGGACTCGCCTTGAAGCTCGAACCGCAGGGCTTCGTGGAGGTGCCGATCCACTTCCGCGACCGCGTCGGCGGCCACGCTTCGGTGCGTTACTGGGGCTTCGCCCGCAAGGCCCGGCGCCTGTTCCGCGACCTGCGCTCGCTCTAGCCGTGCGTCCGGCCTACGATTTCGTCATCGTCGGCGCCGGGTTCTCCGGCCTCGTCATCGCCGAGCGTCTCGGGGCCGCCGGCCACCGGTGCCTCGTCGTCGAGAAGCGCGACCACATCGGCGGCAACTGCCACGACCGACACGACCGCAACGGACTGCTCTATCATGTCTACGGTCCGCACTACTTCCGCACCAATTCCGCCGTCGTCCGCGAGTATCTGAGCCGGTTCACCGCTTGGCGCGAGGTGAAGTACCGGGTCCAGGTCTACACCCAGGGCCGCTACTGGAGCCTCCCCGTCAACCTCGCCACGTACCGCCAGCTCTGTGGACGCGCCGACGCGTCCGAGACCGAATTCAAGGACTACCTCGCCCGCGCCATCATCCCGTGCGAGCATCCCGCCAATTCCCGCGACGCGATGCTCGCCTGCGTGGGACCCGAGCTCTACGAGCTGTTCTTCAGGGGTACACGCTCAAGCAGTGGGGCCGGCCCGCCGAGGCGCTCGATGCGTCAGTCTGCCGTCGCATCCCGTGGCGCTCCGACGTCGACGAGCGCTACTTCCACGATGAGTTTCAGGCGCTGCCGCGCGACGGGTACCACCGGCTCTTCGAGAATCTGTACGCCGCCTCCGGCGCCGATCTGCGACTGGAGACCGATTACCGCGACATCCTTCCCCACGTGCACTGCCAACACTTGGTGTACACCGGGCCGATCGACGAGTACTTCGGGCATTGTCACGGTCCGCTGCCCTATCGCAGCGTCCGCCTGCAACTCGAGGAGTACTCAGCGGCCGACCGTCCCGACGGGCTGCTCCAGCCCGCGCTGCAGGTGAACTATCCCGGCAGCGAGCCCTTCACGCGCACGGTGGAGCTCAAGCACATCACCGGCCAGTCGAGTCCGTTCTCCAACCTCGTCCGCGAATTCTCCGAGGAGCACGTGAACGGGCGCAATGATCCGTACTACCCAATTCCTGGTCCGGAGAGTCAGGCGCTCATCGAGCAGTACTGCACGCTCGCGGAGCGGGAGGCCGGCGTCACCTTCATTGGTCGGCTCGCCCAGTTCCGCTACCTGAACATGGATCAGGTCGTCGGTGCCGCCCTCCACACCGCGGAGAAGCTGAAGCTCAAGCAGGGGCCGGTCTTCTCCGGCTCCCTTCCCGCGCGCTCGGCCCAAGCGGTCGCCTGAGCGATCGCCGCCGCGATCCGCCGCAGGGGGACGGGGCTCCAGGACAGGCCGGAACGGACCTGCGGCGGCGGAGTGAACGCATCCCGGAGGATCTCAGGAGCGCGGTCGCAACTGGCGCAGGGCTTCGTAGCAGGCAATGCCCGCCGCAGTGCTGAGATTGAGCGAACGGAGTTCCGGGTTCGCTTGGGGGATGGTCACGCGACCCGCCTCCCCGATTTCCGCGTGCAACCACTCGGGTGCCCCCGATCCTTCGTTGCCAAACACGAGTCCATCCTCGTCGGCGAACGCCGCGTCCCAGTAGCTCCGCTCCGTGTGGGTCGTGAACAGCCAGAGGCGACGCGGCCCGAGCGGGCTCGCGCGGAAGGCCGCCCAGTCGGTGTGTTCATGCACGTCAAGCGATCGCCAGTAATCCATTCCTGCTCGCCGGAGGTTGCGGTCGTTGATGACGAACCCCAGCGGCTGGATGAGGTGCAGGCGCGAACGGGTCAGCGCGCACATCCGGCCGATGTTGCCGGTGTTCTGCGGGATTTCGGGCTGAAACAGGATGATGTGCAGCATGCGCTCAATCGGGGGAGCATGACTTCACCCCCCGATTCCCGCACCCTGCTCCAGATCCCGCCTGCTTGGCAACTCCAAGCGGGGGACCGACGTCTCCCCCAACTCCACCGTTGCCCCGTCGCGTCCGCTGCGTTGCCATGCCGTCCACGTCCCGCCGCATGACCGCCCCCTCCTCTCCCGTCACCGACGTTCCGGTGCTCCGCATGCGCGGCATCGCCAAGCGGTTCGGGGCCACCGCGGCCCTCCGGGGCGTCGAACTCGACGTCCTGCCCGGCTCGGTCCACGCGCTCATCGGCGAAAACGGCGCCGGCAAGAGCACGCTGATGAAGACGTTGTCCGGCGCCTGCGCTCCCGACGACGGACACATGGAGTTGGGCGGCGTGCCGTTCGCCCCCGCCAACCCGCTCCACGCCCGCGCCCTCGGCGTGTGCATGATCTACCAGGAACTGGCCCTCGCGCCCGACTTGAGCGTGATGGAAAACATTCTCCTCGGGATCGAGCCCACCCGCGGACCATTCGTCCGCTGGAACGAGGTGCGCGCCGCCGCCCAGCGGGCCCTGCAGGAGGTCGGCCTGCCCGGACTCGACCCCGCGACGCGGGTCGGCGACCTGCCCGTCGCCCACCAGCAACTCGTCGAAATCGCCCGCGCCGTGGCGGTGGGCTGCCGCATCCTCGTCCTCGACGAGCCAACCAGTTCGCTCACCCGCCGCGATGTCGACCAACTCTTCGCCTTGGTGCGCCGGCTGCGCGACCGCGGCATCGCCATCATCTACATCAGCCACGCCCTCGAGGAAGTCTCCGCCCTCTGCGATCGCTTCACCGTCCTGCGCGATGGCGAAACCGTCGGCCACGGTCGCGTCGGCGAGGTGTCCGTCGATCGGATCATCGCGCTCATGGTCGGCCGCGAGGTGGGCGATCTCTACCCGCGTTCCACTCGGTCTCCCGGCGAGGTGGTCCTTGAACTGGACCAACTCGGCGGCGCGCCGCTTCCCCGCTCCGCGTCACTCGCGCTGCATCGGGGCGAGGTCGTGGGAGTTGCCGGGCTGATCGGCGCCGGGCGCACCGAGATGGTTCGGTCCCTTTTCGGTCTCGCTCCGGTCCGGCAGGGCAGGATCCGAGTCGGCACCCACTCGGGTCCCGCCTCGCCGCGCGAGCGGTGGAGTCAGGGACTGGGTCTCGTCAGCGAAGATCGCAAGCAGGAGGGTCTGGCCCAGTCACTTTCGATCGCCGACAACCTCACCCTCACCCGGCTCGGGGGTCTTGGCCCGTGGGGTCTCGTGCGCCCGTCGCTCCAACGCGAAGCCTGCCGGCCTTGGATCGAATCATTCCCAATCAAGTGCCGCGATGCCGGCCAACCCGTCCAGGATCTCTCCGGCGGCAACCAGCAGAAGGTCGCGATCGCCCGACTGCTTCACCACGATGCCGACATCCTTCTGCTGGACGAGCCGACGCGCGGGATCGACGTCGGATCCAAGGCTCAGATCTACCGCCTGATCGATTCGCTCGCCCGTGGCGACGCCACGACCGGTCGCGCGCCCAAGGCCGTTCTCGTGATCAGCAGCTACCTCCCGGAACTGCTCGGCATCTGCGACCGCATTGCCGTCATGGCGCGCGGCATCCTCGGCCCTGCGCGCCCTGTCGGGGAGTGGACCGAGCACTCGCTCATGATGGAAGCGACCCGCCAGAGCGAGCCGTCCGAGCTCTCCGCTTCGTCCGAGACGACCGGTTCGTCCACGGCACGCGTCGCTCCTCACTCCCCTTCAACCCCTGCCTCGCCGTGACGTTTCGCGTCCTCGCCACCGGTGGCACCATCGACAAGGTGTACTTCGACGCCGCCAGCACCTACGAGGTCGGCGAGCCCCAAGTCGCCCCCCTGCTCCGGGAGGCTAACGTCACGCTCGACTACGTGGTGGAGTCGGTCCTCCAGAAGGACAGCCTCGCCATGACCGCCGAGGATCGGGCTCTGGTGCGGGCGCGGGTGCTTGCCGCGCCCGAGGCGCACGTGCTGATCACCCATGGGACGGACACCATGACCGAAACCGCGAAGGAACTGGCGGGCATTGAGGGCAAGGTGATCGTCCTGACCGGTGCGATGCTGCCCGCGCGTTTTCGCTCCAGTGACGCGCTGTTCAACCTCGGGTGCGCGATCGGTGCGCTGCAGGTGCTGCCCCCGGGCGTCTACCTCGCGATGAACGGCCGGATCGCGCCCGCAGCGGCGCTGAAGAAGAACCGCGCCCTGAGCCGCTTCGAACCGAAGGAAGGCTAGCCGGCGCGGGCGGGCCCCAGCAGACGACGGCTGGCCCGCGACCCGGACAGCGCGATCGACTCGAGCCAGAGCGCCCCCAGTTCCGGCGGCACCGCACTTCGCACCGGCGCGACGCGCCGGTGGAGCGCGGCACCGGCGGGGGACGCCTCCAGCCAGCCCCAGCCGTCGGGCACCTCGCCCGCGGCAACGATGCCCGGCGCGGTCACCAGATAGAAGTGGTCCGCCACCTGGTAGCGTCGGAGCCGGGCGAATTTCACGCGGTGCTGCAATCCGCGCTGCAGCGTGCGCACCTCGCGTTCAAGGCGGTCGAGCGTCGCGTGCCGCAGGCCCCGCAGGTCGACGTCGTCCCACTCGGGAAAGAGTCCGGTTCCGCGCCGCAGGTCGGGCCGGTGCGCTCCGATCGCCTCGCGCAGCAACCGCAGGCGGTCGGCCGCCGTCCGCGCCGCCTCCCGCACCGTCGGCTCCTCCGCCTCGTCACGCAGGAAGTCCGCCCGGGACTGCTTGCACTCGAAGACGGCCACGGTTCCCCTGCCCGACGCCAGGCCGCGGGTTGCCGCCACCACGTCGGCGCGGTAGCGGCTGCGCGGCACACGGACCTCGCAGGCGGCGAGGACAAACCCACCGTCGAGCGCCCACGCCAACGCCCGTCGCTTCAGGTCGCGGTGCCCAGGCGACTCTCCGCTGCGGGAGTCGAGCGCCCCCTCCGTCGGAGCGTCTCCCGCCGCATCCCGCGCATCGTCCCAGAAATCCTCCTGCGGCATCGGGCCTCCGCCGTCGGTTCAACGCGACCCCCGACGCAGGAGGCCCACCAGCACCCCTTGGGCTTCGAGGTGTTCCGCCGGGATGAGGTCCGGGTATGCCGGGTTCTCCGCCCGCAGGATCGCCCGCCCGTCGACCCGCTCGAAACGCTTCAAGGTCGTCTGTCCGTCGATCAGCGCCGCGACGATTTCGCCGGGCCGCGGCTCGCGGCTCTCAAAAAGCCCGATGTCCCCGGGACAGATGTGCGCTCCGATCATTGAGTCCCCCTTGATCTCCAGCGCCCAGATTCGCGAGCGCGCCGAGTCGCTGATCCCGAAGACGGCCGGATCCACGCCCACCGCCCCCCGGACCTCCTGCGCGGCGAGAATCGGTTCACCCGCCGGGATGCTGCCGAAGAGCGCGACCTCGATCAGACCCTGCACCTCCCGCGCCCGCCGTCCCCACGAGCCGTCGGCCAGTTGCTCGATCGCCCCCTTCGCCGCGAGGGAGCGCAAATGCCTCACCACCGACGTCTGCGAACCAAAGCCGAATTGCCGCTGAATCAGCCGCGTCGACGGCGGCACCACGTGCACCCGCTGATACTCACTGATGAAACCGAGGATTTCCTCCTGACGGGGAGAAAGCAATCTGTTCATTTGAACCATGGTTCAGACGAACACCAAGCCGAGATCCGGGCAAGCGAGATCCAGCGATTATTAATTAAACCTCTTATTTTCAGACTCTTGCGGCAAGTTCCTCCTATCGTGTCGCGATCTTGATGGGATGCCACGCCTCCACACCTCCGGCCCCCTGCGCCTCCGGGTCGAGGCGCACCCTCGCGTCGGTGCTAGGCCCGGGGTGATTTCACGGCGAACGCGTCGAACGCCTGCCGAAGCGGCGCACCCTCATTTCGGTGCGAGGACCGAGGCGGACGGCCCCGCGCCCGGAGCGGCGCGAGGAGTCGCGGCGGCGTCCGCGCCGTGCGGATCGCGTTCGTAATGTTCCCGCAGCAGATCGCGCCCGAAATCCCGCTCCGCATCGCGCCATACCGCATGGACGTGGTTCGCGTTATTCTGCGTATTGTCGTACTCGATCAGAAAGGTCCGCCCCTGCACGCGGTAGTAGTGCCCGACGCCGGGTTCGAGTCCGCCAACCCACGCGAAGTGAACCGTCTCCCAACCGGCCGCGGTGATCCGTTCCAAATCCTGCTGGGCGACATCGGGACGATGGCGGAAGACGTAGGCCCGGACGATCTGCTCGAGCACCTTCCGCTGCGCGGCATTCATCGCGGACGCCGCGAGCCCCTCCGGCGCGGACAGCGTGATCCGGCGCTGGTTGGTCGTGAGAATGTCGGACGGCACCTTGATCGGCAGGATCGCCCGCTGCTGCTGCGCCGGCGTGAGCGCCCGCACCAACTCGCGGCCCAAGTCCTCCAGTTCGCCGAGGGCGCGCAAGCCCTGCCGCGGACCGGAGCGCACCTCGGCCGGGTTCGCGCCGAAGAATGACGGCGTCGTGGCGATGGCATGCCCTCCCACCAGCGTGAAGTTCACCGAGAGGTGGTGCCCCTCCACCCGCCACCCCCATGACGCCTGTTCGGAGGGTTCACCGAAGAGCGTGACCGTGTAGAGCCCGGCATCCCGATGCGAACGCCCCTCGATCTCGAAGAGCACCTGCTCGAGGCTCATGATCGCCTCGGCCTGCGCCCGACCTCGTTCGCTCAATCCCGCGTGCAACAGGGCGATCGCGCGATCGCGCTGTCCCGGCGTGAGATCCTTCAGGCGGAGCCCGTTGCGGTCCCGCGGCACATAGTGCCAGTTCTCGCGCTCAGCGTCGGCAAGCGGATACGTGACCCGCTGCCGCTGCGCCGGATCGAGCGAGTCAAGAAAAGCCCGGGCGGCCGCAGTCAGTTCAGTGGACGCCGGATGCCCAGCCAAGGGCGAGACGGCGAGGACCAAGCCGATGAGACACGCCAAGACCGGGTGACGAAGGGGCATGCGACGAGCCTAGGGACGACGGCGACACGGGTTCAACCCCGGACAGCATGGGTCTGCCGGACGGAACCGGTCGGGTTTCAGCAACTCCGGGTTGAGTTTCCCCTCGCTCGACCTTTCACTCCGCGCGCGCATGGACGGGATCAACTTCATCCAGGACTTCGCGGTGGTCTTGCTCGCGGCGGCCGTGGCAGGTTCGATCTGCCGACGCCTCGGCTTGTCGGTGATCGTCGGTTACCTCCTCGCCGGGATGGCCGTCGGTCCCTACACGCCCCCCTTCTCGCTGGTGCTCGACGTCGCCCGGATCGAGACGCTCTCGCAGATCGGGCTGATCTTCCTGATGTTCGCGATCGGCCTCGGTCTGAGCCTCTCCCGATTGCGCCTGATGGGAGCCACCACCTTGGTCGCGACGGGGCTCGGGGCGTTCTTCGTCCTGAACCTGACGCAGATCCTCGGCCTCACGGTCGGCTGGACGGCCGATCAAAGCCTCTTCACCGCGGCGATGTTCATGGTCTCCAGCTCGGCTGTGATCGCGAAGGTGGTGCATGAGTTGAAGTTGGAGCATGATCGCGCCGGCCAACTCGCCCTGACGGTCACGGTGCTGGAGGACGTGGTGGCCGTGGTGATGCTCGCCGTCCTCGGTTCCCTCGCGGCGGGCTCGGATCAGGCGCCGGGGGGGCTCGTCGGACTGCTCGGGAGCCTGAGTGCCTTCGTCGTCCTGCTGGTCATGGCCGGGCTCTTCCTCGTGCCGCGCCTGCTCCGTCGCCTTGAAGCGCGGGCGGATCCCGAGCTCCAGACGATCGCGGTGGCGGGCGTACTGCTTCTCATGGCGTTGCTGGCCGTGCGCGCCGGCTACTCGCTCGCCCTCGGGGCCTTCCTCCTCGGGGCCATCGTCGCCGAGATGCCGCAGAGCCGCGGGATTGGCCGCGCGTTCACTGGCCTGCGCGACATCTTCAGCAGCGTATTCTTTGTCTCGATCGGCATGATGATCGACGTCCGCATGCTTGCGGAGGTGTGGGGATGGATCCTCGGACTGGGCGTCTTCACGCTGCTCTCCCGAACCCTCGCCACGTCGTTCGCCCTGATCCTGGTCGGCACGCCCCACCGCGAAGCCCTCCGGGCGGGGCTTGCGCTCACGCCGCTGGGCGAGTTCACGTTCGTCATCGCCCAGTTGGGCGTGGCGTCCGCCGTCCTGCCGAAGACGTTTTACCCGATCGCCGTCGGCGTCTCACTCCTCACGGTCCTCGTCTCGCCCGTCCTGAATCGCCACGCCGCGGGGATCCTCGAGTTCGTCGAGCGCATCGAGCCGCGTTGGCTCACCCGACTGCTCGGCACCTACCGCGACTGGCTGCTGCAGATCACCTCGGTGCGCGGCGGCCAGTGGTGGCAGTTGAGCAAGCGGCGGCTGATCCAGATCGGGCTGGAAGCGTTGTTCGTGACCGGCCTCCTGATCTTTTCGGAGCGGATTCTGGCTGGGATCCGGGAGTTCGGGTGGCTGGAGGGCTTTGATCCGGGCCGGGTGGTGCTCTCGTTCTGGATCACCATAGGCCTCGTGGTGATCATCCCGCTCATCGCCATCTGGCGAAACCTCGCGGCGGTCGGAATGATCTTTGCCGAGGAGGCGTCGCGGCATACGCGCCTGTCCGCTCAGGTGATCGAGGCGGCCCTCAAGGTCGTCAGCGCGGTGGCGATGGCTTCCTGGCTCGCCCGCATCGTTCCGACGGAGAGCTTGCCGCGCTGGGCATGGCTGATCGTCGCCATCGTCCTTGGCGGCGCGGTGGCCGTGTTCTCGCGGCGCATGATCTACTGGCACAGCCGCTGGGAGGATACGCTCGGCGACGTGTTCCGCTCCCCCGCGGCGGGAGAGGGCGAAAGCCCGGAGGGCACAACACGGCCGGCTCCGGCGTGGCTGGCCACCCCGGGCGACTGGAAGATCAACGTGCAGGAGTGCGTGCTGCCCGAGGGCGCCGCTTGCGGCGGGCGGACCATCGCGGACCTCCGCGTCCGCTCCCGCTTCGGCTGCTCGATCATGGAGATCCACCGGCACGGCGCGACGCTCATCGCTCCGGAGCCGAGCCAGGTGCTCTACGGCGGAGATCGCCTGCTGCTCCTCGGCACGCAGGAGCAGATTGAGCGGGCGCGCGAGGCGCTGACTGCGCTCACACCTCCGTCCGGCACGCCGGCCTTCGACGAAGCCCGACTCGAGACGCTCCGGGTGCCCGCGGGCGCCCACGTCGGACGATCGCTCGCCGAACTCCAGATTCATCGACACACCGGGGTGCTCATCGCCGGCCACGGCCGGAACGGTCACCGCCGGATCAACCCACTCGCCAGCCAGACGCTGGAGGCCGGCGACGAACTCCTGGTGCTGGGAGGGCCCAGGCAGATCCGGGACTTCAAGCACTGGATGCACGCCGAGGGAGCGTCCCCGGCCTCGGATCCGGGTTCGGGTTCGGGTCCAACCCTCCGCTCCCCGCCCGTCTCCGCGTAGCCGGGACTTGCGCGGCAGCCCCGTCCACCGGCTTCGGGCCAGCGCGACCGGCGGTGGAGTTTGATCGCGTCGGTGCCTAGAGCCGTGCCGCCGCGGTGTCGTCCACGAGCCACGTGACGCGATCCGACACGGTCGAAAGAATCTTGGCGGGAACCTGACTCCACTCCTCAGTGCCGCGCAGGACCCGGCGCAGCGCCTCGGCCTTCCCGGCACCGAGCACGAGGACGACGATCGCTCCACAGGTCCGCAGGCCCGTCGGGGTGATCGTCAGGCGCCAGCCCTTCGCACCGGCATTCACCGCCGCAAACGCCAGACCTCCGTAGTCCTCAAACAGGGGCGTGCCGGGGAAAAACGAAGCGGTGTGCCCATCATCGCCCAGCCCCAGCATGCACAAGTCATACGCCGCCCCCGGTCCCCCGAGAATCATCCAGGTTCGTCGGTAGGCCTCCGCCGCCGCGGCGGGTTCATACGCCACGACCCACGGGTGGCGGTGCTCGCGCGGCACCCCGAGGGGCGCGAGCAGCAGTCGTTCGGCGTTGCCGAAGTTGCTCTGCGCATCATTCAGCGGGACCATGCGCTCGTCACTCACCGTGAAGTGCGTCTCCTCGATCCACGGCGGGGAGAGCACGCCCGGAACCGCCGCCCAGCGGCACCAGTCCTGCGGCGTCTGTCCCCCGCTCAGCGCGAACGTGAAGTGCCGCGACGCCCGCCGGCGCCGCTGCGCGTCGGCGAGAGCCACGACGCGCGCGAAGAGCGCCTCCCTCGGCGCCACTACCACCCGTCCGTAATCGGTTGTCAGTTCCATGGAAATCCCCCGGCGCGCCGGTCGCCCCGCGCTCAGAAAAACATCGCCTCCGCGAGGGCCACGTCGGGAGAGAGGAGGCTCACGACGGTGGGCAGCGTGACCTGTGTCGCGCCGAGTTGGGCGAGGAAGGTCGCCGCGCCCGAGTGCAGGTCCGCCTGCCAGCGGAAACGCTGCCCGAAGCGGTAACGAAATTCCAGCGCCAGCCGGCGCTCCCCGCCGCCGTCCACGACCCGCACCGCGGGCGCAGTCTCCGCCGCCGCGGCCCCGCAGGCCACCAGGCGCTCCGCCGCCCACCGTCCGAGGGCGTGCCCCTCCGCCTGCAGGGACGCATGCGCCTCCACCTCAACACCGTCCAGCCCCGCCACCAGGGTTGCCGGAGCCGTGGCGGCAAGGAACTGGCCGATCGACTGGCGCACCGGGAGCAGACGCGCCATCGCCAGGTCACGCACTGCATCCGGGCGCGGCCAGGGGTGCGTGAGCGCGTCCTGCGGCACGAGGGCCGAGTCGAGGATGAAGCGCTCCGAGTTCCGCAGGAGGTATTGGTAGTCCGCCAGCTTGGAACTGAACGTGAAACGATGCGCCCAGTAGTAGAGCGGCAAGTCGACCGAGAGGCAGAGCGAGACGGCGTTTTCGAGGAACACCCGTGCCGCCCGGGGGTAACTCAGCGCCACGAACTCCACGCAGCGCGTGTCGCCCTTCGCCCGGCCAAGGAAGCATTCGCCGTACAGCTTCGCCCGCAGGCCGCTCGCGCCCGCATCATCACGGAGCGGGCAGAGCACCACCACGCGGCACGGGTACCGCCGGGCGAAGTGCAGCGCCGTGTCGAACTGCGCACACCCATCCTCCGGCGTCGTCCCGAACCCGAGGTGGAGGACAAGGTTGAGCTGGGTCGCCCGGACGTCTTCCACCGCCCCCACCGCCTCGCTCGACTCGCGCGCCCACAGTTGCGCAAGGCCGCGCGAGATCGCGTCAGGTTTCACCTCCACCCCCGGCAGGGCATCAAAGACGGCGGACATCGCGGGTCAGGCGGAATCCTCGCGCCTCAGGGCTTCCGCCAGTGATGGTGCGGGCGAAGCAGGAGTTGCTCCGCCGCCGCCGGACCCCAGGAGCCGGCGGCATAGGCATCCATGCCTCCGCGCCCCGCCGCCGCCCACGCCTCGAGAACCGGCGTGTACAGGCGCCACGAGGTCTCCGCCTCGTCGCCGCGGATAAACAGGGTGCCGTCGCCGATCATCGCATCGAGCACCAACCGTTCATAGGCCTCGGGGGTGTTCGACCCGTACGTCGCGCTGTACCGGAAGTTCATCTTCACCGGCTGGGTCCGGGTCTCGAGACCGGGCACCTTGCCGTTGAGCACGAGGTTGAGGCCTTCGTCGGGCTGGATCTGAAAGGCGAGCGTGTTCGGCGCGAGGTTGAAGCGGTCCCCTTCGGCAAAGAGGGTTCCCGGGGGGCGCTTGAACTGGATCGCGATCTCCGTCACCCGGCGCGCCATGCGCTTGCCCGAACGCAGGTAGAACGGAACGCCCTGCCACCGCCAGTTGTTGATCGAGAGCCGAATCGCGGCGTAGGTCTCGGTCGCCGAATCCTCGGCGATGCCCTCCTCCTCGCGGTAGCCGCGGGCCGGACGCCCGCCGAGCAGGCCGGCCGCGTACTGTGCCCGGGCAACGTCGCCTCCGGGGCCGAGTCGCAGCGGCTGGATCGCCTTCAGCACCTTCACCTTCTCGTCCCGCACCGCCTCCGGATCAAGCGAGCCGGGCGGCTCCATCGCCGTCAGCGCGAGGAGCTGCATGGTGTGGTTCTGAATCATGTCCCGCAGCGCCCCGCTCTGCTCGTAGTACCCTCCGCGGGAACCGACCCCCACCTCCTCGGCGACCGTGATCTGCACGTTGTCGATGAAGGTCCGGTTCCACAGGGGCTCGAAGATCGCGTTCGCGAAACGCTGCACCAACAGGTCCTGCACCGTCTCCTTGCCCAGATAGTGGTCGATCCGATACACTTGATGCTCCTCGAGCACGGAGCGGATCACGCGGTTCAACTCCACCGCCGAGGCGAGGTCCCGCCCAAAGGGCTTCTCAATCACGACCTTCGCATGATGCGGCTTGCCGAGGTGCCGCGCCGCGAGCCCGCTGGCCCCGAGATTCTGGAGGACCGCGTCGAAGACCGAGGGCGGGGTCGAGATGTAGAACAGCGGCTGCACCTCCCGGCCGAGTCGCCGCTCGATGTCGTCGAGGTGCTGCGCCAGCCGGTCGAAGGCCGCCCGGTCGTCGTAGGCACCCGCCACGTACGTGGTCCGCGAAGCGACCCGGCCCCAGACCTCCGGGTTCATCTCCCGCCGCGAGAATTCCCGGACGGCATCACCCGCAAGGGTCCGGAATGCCTCGTCGGGGATCGGCTTCCGCCCGAAGCCGACGAGATGGAAGTCGGCCGGCAGGAGGTTGTCCGTCGCCAGGTTGTAGACGGCGGGGATCAGCTTCCGCATCGTCAGGTCACCCGAGGCCCCGAAGATCACCACCGCGGTGGGCGGGGCTCCCCGATGCTTGCTCAAGCCCTGCAGAAAGGGATGTCGCGGCGGAGTGTCGGCCATGGAGAACCGGAATTTGTCGATCGGCCCCGCATCCGAAGCAAGCGTTTGTTTCCCCGCCGCTAGCGGCCCCGGCTGGCGGGAAAGATCGGAACATTCTCGTAGTGCCGCACCCCGTCCTCCGCCTCCCGCGCACGGCGCGTTTCACCGGGGTCGTCAACCTCCACCACGTCAAAGCGGTAGGCGAGCGGTCGGCGCGCCGGTGGCAGCGCGAGCAGGTAGGCCTCGCCCGACCGCGCGAGGGCCCGTCGTTTCCGGGCATTCACCGCCGCGTACCCGCCCACCAACGAGCCCGCCGCTCGCGTCTTCACCTCGACGAACACGAGGACTTCCCCGTCGCGGGCGACGAGGTCGATCTCGCACCGGCGGTCCGCCGCGCTGCGCCAGTTCCGCGCGAGCAGACGGAAGCCTCGCCTCCGCTCCAACCACGCCGCCGCGCGCGCTTCCCCCCACTCTCCCGCGGAGCGGGAGGTGGCCCGGGAAACCAACCTCCGAAGCCCCTCCAGCATCCGCACTCCCCCGGGAGGCTAGGCCCCCGCCGCCGTCTTCGCCCCCCGCACCGCCTCGGCGACGTTCGGCGACGCGACCTCCGTGTCGCCGACGAGGTGATTGAAGCGCATCGAAACCGTCTTGGATACCCCGCGCTCCTCCATCGTCACCCCGTAGATCGCCTGCGCCGCCGAGACCGTGCGCTTGTTGTGCGTGATGATGATGAATTGCGACTCATGCACGAAGCGCTTGAGCAGTTCGGTGAAGCGGCCGATGTTCGATTCGTCGAGCGGCGCGTCCAACTCATCGAGCAGGCAGAAGGGTGAAGGCTTCACCATGTACAGGGCAAACAGCAGCGCGACGGCCGTCAGCGCGCGCTCGCCGCCGGAGAGGAGGAGGATCGACTTGAGCTTCTTGCCGGGCGGCTGCGCCGCAATCTCGATGCCGCTCTCGAGGATGTCCTCCGCCTGCACGAGCTCAAGGTTCGCCACGCCGCCGCCAAACAGCGTCTGGAACGTGTAGACGAAGTTCTTCTTGATCTGCTCAAAGGTCACCGCGAACTGCTGCTGCGAGGTCCGGTTGATCTCGTCGATCATCGTCAGCAACGCGGTCTTCGCCCGCACGAGGTCGTCGTTCTGCGACTTCAGGAAGTCGTAGCGCTGCTTCAGGTCGGCGTACTCCTCGATCGCGACGAGGTTGACGGCGCCCATCGAGGCGACCCGCTGGCGGAGGGCCTCGATCTCGGTCCGGACCGCCCCCCAGTCGGTGTTCGCCACCCATTCGGCGAGCGTCTCCTCGGTCGCCTCCGGACGTACGGCCTTCTTCCGGCGCCGCCGCGGCGAGGGGCTGGCGAGCGCCGCCTCGGTTGCTCCGGATTCTCCCGCAGACCCCGCCGCCGCGGGGGCGGCCGCAGGATCGGCCGCCGACGAGGTCGCCTCAGGCGCGGCGGCCGCGCCCGCCGCTTCGTCGTCGTCCTCGTCGAGGTCAAGGGGCCGGAGGTCCGCCGATTCATCGTCGGCCTTCCACAGGATGGCCCGCCAGTCGTAGGTCCCGACGCGAATCTGGAATTCTCGCTGCACGTCCTCCTCGATGAAGGCGGCGCGCTGCCGGCTCTCCGCCAGCTTGATCTCGCACCGGCTCAACTCCGCCTGCGCGCGGTCCGCTTCATTGCGGATGTCGAACTGACCCGACTCCACGCCGGAAATCGATTGCTCGAGGGCCACGAGTTCGCGGCGGACCTGCTCCACCTGGCCTTGGGAGATGACCAGGGTCTCGCCGAGGCGAGCCGCCTCCGCGCGTTCGCGCTCCGACGCCGCTTCAAGGTCGGCCACCTGCTCGCCCCAGACCTCGATCTCCTGCTGGCGCTGCACGAGCAACTCCGCCAACTGGCTGCGCCGGCGCTCCATGTCCGCCAGTCCTCGGTCCAGCACCTCGACACGCTGCCGCCGCTCCGCCAGTTCGAGGCGGGCCTGCGCCAACGACTCCCGCTTGACGTCGCGGTCGGTGCGCAGTTCCCCCAGCCGGATCTCGCCCTCGTGGATGCGCTGCCGCAGCGCCTCCGCCGCGGCTGTCGCCTCCGCCAAGCCGCGCTGCGCGCGTTCAAAGCGCACGTCCGCCTTATGACGCGCCTGATCAAGCGCCGCCACCTCGGACTCCTTCCGCGCGAGACGCTGCGCAATCTCCTCCAAGGTCCTGGCCGCGCCGCGGTGCTCCTGCTGCACCGCCGCCAGGCTCTGCGTGGCCAGCAGCACGTCCTGCCGGCACTGTTCCACGCGCGATTCGAGTTCAACGAGGCGCGCCTGCAGGCCTTCGATGACCCCACGCTGCGCGTCGTGTTTCTGCTGGTCGTCGGCCACCGCCCGCGCCGTCTCCCGGAGATCGACCTCGCGCTGCATGATGCCGGTCGCCGCCTTCTTTTGGTGTCCTCCGTAAACGAGTCCGCGGCGGTCCACCAACTGCCCCGATCGGGTCGCAACCGCGAGGAACGGGAACGCCAGCGTCGCCTGCCAAAAACGAAGGAACGCCCCGAGGTCGTCCGCGACATAGCATGATTCGAGGAGGGCGACGGCGGGATGACCCGGGACCGACGACGTCAGGGCATGGTCCGCCCGCATCAGCCCGGCGGGCAGTTCGGCCGGCGCCGGGCAAGCGGGTGCGCCGGCGGCGACGCGGAGGACCGCCGCGCCCACCTGCTCCTGCTCAAGCTGGCGGAGCAACCGCTCCGCCGTGTCGAGGTCCACCACCCCGATCGCCTCGACGGCGGAGCCGAGGAGCGCCTCGAGCGCGCGGGCGCACTCGGGTTGGACATCGAGTCCCTGCATGACCGGGCTGACTTTGGCCCCGGCGAGCACGCCTTCGAGCCGGCCCTGCAGGATGGCTTTCGCCCCCTCGCCAAAGCCCTCGAATCGATCCTGCAATTGCTGGAGCAGCTTGAGCCGGGCGCTGCGCTGGGCGAGACCCCGGTCAATCTCCTGCAGCCGGCGCTGGGCCTCCCGGAACTCGCGCGTCACCACCGAGATCTCGTCCTGCGCGGCCGACGCCTCCGCGTGCGCCCGCGCCTTCTCCCCCATCACGCCCTCGAGGCGGGCCTCGACTTCCGCCGCCGCCGCCTGCGCGGCCGCCTGCTGGCCGCGGATCGCCTCGATCTCCTGCACCACGGCGTCATGCCGCTGGGCGCTCGTCTTCTGGTCAACCTCGTGACTGGTCGTGTCCGCCCTCAGCCGGGCCACCGTGCTCTCGTGCTGAAGGGTCTGGAATTTCGCCTGCTGGAGGTCCTGCTCATGCTTCGAAAGTTCACCCTCGACGATCGCAAGGTCGCGGTTGCGCTGCTGAAAAACGTCATCCGAACTGCCCAGCAACGTCAGTTGCTGCTGCTTGTCGCTCGCCCCGCTGTCCACCTGCGAAGCGAGTTCGCGCAGCTGCATCTCCAGTTCACCGAGGCTGTCCCGCGACGACTCCAGGCGCTCCATCAGGCCCGACCGCTTGATCTGGGCGAGGTTCGCCTGATTCTCGGCCTGCTCCTTGCGCGAGCGCACTGAGTAGACCGACTCCTGAGCCTCCTGGACGCGCTGGTTGAGCCGCGAACGCTCCGTGCGCTTCTCCTCCAGCGCGCTCTGCCGCTGCTGAAGCTCAACCCGGCGCGTCTCCGCCGCCGCCCGCAGGGAGATCACCTGCGTCTCCAGGACCGCCAGCGCAGCCGTCAACTCCGCGTGCTGGTGCCCCGCCTGCGCCAGTGCAAGGTGCCGCAGCCGGTGCTGGAGTCGCTTGTAACGGAGCGCCTTCGCGGCCTGACGGCGCAGGGAGCCAATCTGCCGGTCCACCTCCCCGATCACGTCCGCCACGCGCGCCAGGTTCTGGTCCGTCAGCGCCAGCTTCTGCAGCGCTTCGCGGCGCTGCGACTTGTACTTCGTGATGCCCGCCGCCTCTTCGAAGACGGCCCGTCGCTCCTCCGGCTTGGAGGAAAGGATTTGGTCGATCTGGCCCTGCGCCATGATCGAGTACGAGGTCCGGCCAATGCCGGTGTCCATGAAGAGCTTCTGGATGTCCTTCAGGCGGCAGGCCTGCCCGTTGAAGAAGTACTCGCCTTGGCCGTCGCGGTGCACGCGACGCATGATCTCGATCTCGTGGAATTCGCTGCCGAGCTGCTTTTCGCAGTCCGTCAGGAGCAGCGACACTTCGCACAGCTGCGCCGGCTTGCGGGTGTCGGCACCTTCGAAGATGACGTCCTGCATCCGCCCACCCCGCAGCGCCTTCGCACTCTGCTCACCCAGCACCCAGCGGATCGCATCCGCGATGTTCGACTTGCCGCAGCCATTGGGACCGACGACCGCCGTCACGCCGGGCTCGAATCGCAGGGTGGTCGGGTCGGCAAATGACTTGAAGCTGTGAAGCTTGAGCGCCTTGAGATGCATGCGGAAGCGAATGATTGAGACGCCGGGAAAACCGTGCGCAAAGAAAAAACGCTGACCCGCCCCAAACCGGTGCCGTGAAGCCGGCTCGCGGGGTGCCCCGAAGCTCCGCTCCGCCGACGCGGGGCGCGAGGGCGCTCCGATCAGGATGCGTCCGCCGCGCCCCACTCGCCGGCCCGGGACGGCACGGCTGCGTCACTTGTGGTCCCAGGGCAGGCGCAAGCGCAGCCGCGGGTGCTCCCAGACCTTGAAGGGCGTGAACATCTTTCCCGGATTCAGGATACCCTGAGGATCCAGCGCGCGCTTGATCGCCTGCATGGCCCGGATTTCGGCGGGACCGTGCTGAAAACCCAAGAAGGGCGACTTGGCCAGGCCGACGCCGTGCTCCCCGGAGATCGCCCCCCCGAGCGCGACCACGCCACGCATCAGTTCCACCACGGTCCGTTCGGCCCGCTGGTACTCCGAGCGATCGGCCGCGTGATACATGATGTTCACGTGCAGGTTTCCGTCCGCCAAATGCCCGAACGTCGGAATCGGGAGCCGGGAGCGACGCCGCAGGCGCTCCAGGAAACGGGCGAATCGCTCGTAGGCCGCAAGGGGCACGACGATGTCCTCGTTGAGCTTGGAGTCACCCAGTTCGAACATGGCGCCGGAGCAGGTACGCCGCACCGCCCAGAGGGCCTCCGCCTCCGCCCGGTCCGCCGCCTCCCGCCATCCCGCCGCCGATTCCTTCGCCCACGCCAGCACGTCGCGGCGGGCATCGGCCACCTCCCCTTCCGAACCCGCGAGTTCCAGCAGGATGACCGGGCACCCCGCCGCTCCGGGAAAGACCGTACGGCCACTCACCCGCTCGGCACAGGCCACGCTAAAACGGTCAAGAAATTCGCAGATTGCCGGCTGCACCCGCGCCGCGAACAGGCGGCGCGCCGCCCGCAGGGCCGATTCCTCGTCGGGGAAGGAGGTCAGCAGGGTCCAACGCACCGCCGGACGCGGAATCAGCAGTACGGTCGCCTCCGTCACCACTCCCAGCATGCCTTCGCTGCCGATCCAGAGGTCCCGCAGGTTGAAGCCGGCCGCGTACTTCCGCGTCGGCGTTCCCCAGCGCACGAACTCGCCCGTCGGGAGGAATCCTTCCAGCGCGAGCACGAAATCCCGCGTCACGCCATACCGCCCGCCATGCATGCCGCCCGCATTGCAGGCGATGTTGCCTCCGATCGTGCAGTACTTCTTCGACGCCGGATCCGGGGGATAGAACCAGCCCGCCGCCTCCGCGGCCCGGTGCAGGTCGTCCACCACCACGCCCGCCTGCACCCGGGCCATGCCCGCCTCCGCGTCAACCCGGAGGCGACGCCAACCCGAGAGATCCAGCACCCAGCCACCTCGCGCCGGCGAGCCCGAACCGGTCAGCGATGTCCCCGCCCCCCGCACCGTCACCGGGACGCCCCGACGGTTCGCCAACCGGAGAACCGCCGCCACCTCCTCCCGCGACCGCGGACGAACCACCGCGTCGGGCAGGAACGAGAGTTTGCTGCCGTCAAAGGACGCCCGGAATCGGGCGTCGTCGCTCACCGCGACGCGCGATCCCAACCTCCGACGGAGCAGGCGGGTGGCCTGAGAATGATCCGGCATTCCGCCAGACTTGGAGCCGCCTCCCGCGCCCGCAACCGGGAATTTCGCCTCCCCGCCGGTGAACGTTAGGCATCTTCGGGCTTTTCAGCCCGGAGGGGGCCGGGTGTGCTCCGGTTTCCCGTCATGACCCGCGTCCTTCTTTCCACCACGTCGTTCCAGGATACGCCCGGCGTGCATCACGACTTGCTCGCCGCCGCCGGTTTCGAGGTGGTCCGCGAGCGCGGGCCGCTCCCCGAGTCCAAGATGCTCGAACTGGCCGGGCAGTTCGACGCCTACCTCTGCGGCGACGACGCCCTCACGCGGGCCGTCCTGCAAAAATCCCTGCCGCGGCTCAAGGTGGTCTCAAAGTATGGGATCGGCTTGGACAAGATCGATGTCGCCGCTGCCACCGACCTGCGGATTCCCGTGCTCTTCACGCCCGGCGTCAATCACACCACCGTCGCCGAACACACCTTCGCCCTGCTGCTCGCCGCCGTGCGCAACCTCGTCGTCGAGGCCAACCACGTCGCCGCCGGTCGCTGGACCCGCATCACCGGCAACGAGGTCTGCGGCAAAACCCTCGCCATCGTCGGCTTCGGCCGCATCGGCCGCGAGGTCGCGATCCGCGCCCGCGCCTTTGGGCTGCGCGTGATTGGCTTCGGCAACTATTGGGACGAGGACTTTGCCCGCTGGCACGACATCGTCCGCGTGGAGTCGTTCGACGATCTGCTGGCCCAGGCGGACTTGATCTCCCTGCACACGAAGCTGACTGCGAAGACGCGCCACCTGATTCACGCCGGCAACATGGGGCGGATCCGCCGCGGTGCCGTCATCGTCAACTGCGCCCGCGGCGAAATCATCGAACTCGCCGCCCTCGTCGCCGCCCTCAAATCCGGCCACCTCAAGGCGTACGCGGCCGATGTCCTCGACCAGGAACCGCCGCCCGCCGATCACCCGCTGCTCGGACTGCCGAACGTGATCCTGACGCCCCACATCGGTTCCCGCACCCACGAGAGCGTCCAGCGTCAGGCGTCGTGCGCCGTGGAAAACCTGACCCGTTTCCTCTCCGGACGCCCGCCGATTGCGCAGGCCAACGTTCTCTCCTAGTCTACCTGTCCATTTCCCCTTTCCATGGAAGTCTTCCACGTCGTCCCCGAGTCCCGTCACAACGCCCTGATCGCCGCCGCCTATCGGCACCGGGGTTACCTGGCCGATGAGGCCGACGAAGGTGCCCGTTTCTGCGCCGAGGCCTCGCGCCACGGCATCCGCACGCACAACGGGCTGAAGGCACTGCACCTCGATGAGGTTCTCGGCTCGGGTTCGAAGGGCTGCGTCCCCGGCGCCCGCATCGAGGAGCGCCCCTGCCGCTTCCCCGCGGTGCGCATCTGGAACGCGAACCGCAAGCTGGGGCAGTCCACCGCCTATCGCGCGATGGAGGAGGCGATCCGCCTCGCCGACCAGTACGGAGTCGGCACGGTCTCGGTCGACAACGCGTTCCATTACCTCTGGGGCGGCGGCTATGTGATGGACGCCGCGCGCCGCGGTTACATCGCCTACACGAACTGCACCGCGGCGCTGGCCGAGGTCGTGCCGTTCGGCGGACGCCACCCGACCCTCGGCACGAATCCCCACTCGTGGGGATTCCCCACCACGGCGGCCATCGGCTTCCCGATCGTGATCGACTGGGCGACCTCCGTGATCGCGATGGGCCGCGTGCAGCAACTCAAGCGCGAGGGCAAGCCCCTGCCGCCACAGGCCGCGGTGGACAAGGACGGAAACCCCACCACCGATCCCGCCGCCGCCGTGTCGCTCCTGCCCTTCGGCGCCCACAAGGGCTACGGACTGTCCCTCATGAACGAGTTGGTCAGCGGCTTCATCGGCGGCTCCCTCCCCACGATCCGCAACCGCTGGGTCGAGGACGGCGACAAGCACACCTGCACGTTCTTTTTCCAGGTCATGCACCCGGACGCGCTGTCCGCCGGCGCCTTCGCCCGGGGTCGCTCCCAGACGGAAAACGTCAAGGCCGTCATCGCCGACGTGCTCGGCCACGGCAATGAAGGCTGCATGCTTCCCGGCCAGTTGGAGGCCGACTTTGCCCGCCGGACCGCCCGCGCGGGCGGGCTGCTCTTCACCCCGGCGGAAATCCAGGCCTTCGCCGAGGTGGCCCGCGAATGCGGCCAGCCCGGCTGGTCGCTGGACGAATTCCCGGTTGCATCGTAATCTTCCCCAACCGAGACCCGTCGGACCGGTCGCACGCCGCGGCCCGCCGCATGGACCTCTTTGTCACCCACCCTTCCGCCTGCCGACCGCTCCCCGCGTCCCGCCTTTCCTCCCGCCATGAGTCTCACCCTGAAGCCCGCCTCCAGCTGCCACTACGATCAGATCTCGCTCGGCGAGGTCATGCTCCGCCTCGATCCCGGCGAGACGCGCGTCCGCACCGCGCGCCACTTCACCGCGTGGGAAGGCGGCGGCGAGTACAATACCTCCCGCGGGCTGCGCAAGTGCTTCAATCTCCGGACCGCGGTCTGCACGGCGTTCGTCGACAACGAAGTCGGCCACCTGATCGAGGACTTCATCATGCAGGGCGGGGTCGCGACCGACTTCATCCGGTGGCGCGAGGACGACGGCATCGGTCGCACGGTGCGCAACGGGCTCAACTTCACCGAACGGGGCTTCGGCATCCGCGGCGCCGTGGGCGTGCCGGACCGCGGCAACACGGCAGCCAGCCAGTTGAAGCCGGGCGATTTCGACTGGGACCACATCTTCGGCAAGCTGGGCGTCCGCTGGTTCCACACCGGCGGCATTTTCGCCGCGCTCTCGGAGTCGACCGCCGCGCTCGCGATCGAGGCGGTCAAGGCCGCGCAGCGCCACGGCACGGTCGTGTCCTACGATCTCAACTACCGCCCATCCCTTTGGAAGACGATCGGCGGCCTGAAGAAGGCGCAGGAGGTCAATCGTGAAATCGCCCGCTACGTCGACGTGATGATCGGCAACGAGGAGGACTTCACGGCGTCGCTGGGCTTCGAGGTCAAGGGCGCCGATCATTCCCTCAGTCACATCGAGACCGAGGCCTTCAAGGCGATGATCGAGACTGCAGTGAAGGAGTTCCCGAACTTCAAGGTCGCCGCCACCACGCTCCGCCGGGTCACCACGGCGACCCGCAATGACTGGAGCGCGATCCTCTGGCATGACGGTCGGTTCCACGAGAGCCGCAAGTACCCCGACCTCGAAATCCTCGACCGCGTCGGCGGCGGCGACAGCTTCGCGAGCGGCCTGCAGTTCGGCTTCCTGACTAAGAATGATCCGCAGGCCGCGGTGGACTACGGCGCGGCGCACGGCGCGTTCGCGTCGACCACGCCGGGCGACACCTCGATGGCGACGCAGAAGGAAGTCGAGAAGCTGATGAAGGGCGGAGGCGCCCGGGTCGTCCGCTGAGTCTCGTCCATCCACGCCCGGCGCTCCGGTTCCACCGCCGCCGGGGCTCCGGCCGGCTTCGGCGGACTCCGGTTGCGCTTTGACCCAAGTGACGTACGGTCGCGGGGTTCGGTTTTGCCCCTTTCCCCAACCCCAATGGACCGTTCGCTGCTCCGCCGTCATTCGCAACTCCCGTGGATCCTTGAACTGATCTGCCGCGCCATCGTGGCCTGCCTCTACCGCGTGCGCACCCGCGGTTGGGAGCATGTGCCCGCGACCGGCGGGGTGCTCATCGTCGCGAACCATCTCTCCTACGTCGATCCGATCCTCATCCAACTCGCCTGCCGTCGGCGACTGCGTTTCGTGGGTTCGGAGGAGGTGCGCCGCAGCGGTGGATTTCTCGACTGGGCGTTCCGCATGTCGGGCGCGATCCCGATCGCTCCCCATCAGGCTCTTGAGAGCACGCGACGCATCACGGTGGCGCTCGAGACGGGGGAGGCGGTCTGCGTCTTCGTGGAGGGACAGATTTCGCGCACCGGGCAACTCCTCGCCGTGCGCCGGGGATTCGAACTGATGGCCCGCCGCGCCCGGGTGCCGGTGGTGGCCGCCTACCACGACGGCATCTGGGGATCGATTTTCTCGGTCTCGGGCAACCGGCTCTTCTTCAAGCGTCCGCGGCTCACCCTCACCGACGTCTTCGTGGCGTGGGCGCCGCCGATCCCGCCCGAGGAGGCGTCGCCCGAACGCGTCCGGACCAACCTCCTCGATCTGGGCTGCGCGGCCTTCGAGGAGCGCCCCGCGCTCCGGCGCCACCTCGCCTCCGAATGCGTGCGCTCGCTTGCCCGCCGCCCCGGCCAGATTGCGATCGTCGACCGCACTGCCGACCGCCGCGAAATCAAGGCGGCGCAGGTGCTCGCCGCCGCCGCGGCACTTTCCCGCCACCTCCGGCGCACCGTCGCCGAGAGGCGCGTGGGCATCGTGCTGCCGCCCGGCGGAGGATCGACCATCGCCAACCTCGCCGTGCTCTCCGCCGGCAAGGTCCCGGTCAACCTCAACTTCACCGCCGGCAAGGCCGCGATCGAGGCCTCGCTGCGCATCGCGGGCATCCGCACCGTCATCTCCGCCAAGGCGATGCAGGATAAGCTGCCGCTCTTCCCCTGGCCCGAACGAACGGTCGACCTCCGCGACGAGATCGCCCGCGCCGGCGGCAAGCGAGCGATGCTGCCGTGGCTGCTCGCGGCCTGGCTGCTGCCGAATCAGGCGCTTCCCCGTCTCTTTGGACTGCCCCGCACCGGCGACCGCGAGGAGGCCGGCCTGCTCTTCACCAGCGGCAGCTCCGGCGAGCCCAAGGGGGTCGTGCTCACGCACCGCAACATCCTCGCCAACTCCACCCAGTTGTCCTCCCTCTCCGTCCTGCCCGACACCGCCACCCTCCTCGCGTGCCTCCCGATCTTCCACAGCTTCGGCTTCACCATCACGCTGTGGTACCCGTTGATCTGGGGCTGCCGGGTCGTGACCGTGCCGAGTCCGCTGGAGCCCCGTCGCATCGTCGATGCCATCCGCGACGAACAGGCCACCGTCCTCGTCGGTGCCCCGACCTTCCTCCGGCCCATCTTCAAGAAGGCCGAGCCCGGGGAACTCCGCACGATTGATCTCGTGGTCTCCGGCGCCGAACGGCTCCCGCGCGATCTCTACGAAGCCACGCTCGAGAAGCATCACATCGAGATCCTTCAGGGCTATGGTCTCACCGAGACGTCACCCGTGACGAGCGTCAACCAGCCGCATCCACCGCTGCTCACGCGCACGTCCGAACCCCAGGTCGGCAAGCGACTCGGCTCCGTCGGGCGGCTGCTGCCCGGCATGACCGCCCGCATCGTGGATCCCGACACGTTCGCCGAACGGCCCTTCAGCGAACAGGGCATGATCCTCCTCCGCGGCGCCAATGTCTTCGGCGGCTACCTCGATGATCCGGAGAAGACCTCGACCTCGTTCCGCGACGGATGGTTCGTCACGGGCGACCTCGGTCGCTTCGACGACGATGGCTTCCTCAGCATCGAAGGGCGACTGTCCCGCTTCTCCAAGATCGGCGGAGAGATGGTCCCGCACGGCACGGTGGAGCAGGCGATCGCCGACACGTTCAAGCTCGAGCAAAACGACGGCCCACAAATTGTCGTGACCGGCGTTCCCGATGCGCAGAAGGGCGAGTCGCTGGTGCTCCTCACGTCGGCGGATCTGACGACGGACCTGCTGCGCGAGCGCCTGCCCGCAGCCGGATTGCCGGCGCTCTGGGTCCCCCGGATCGTCGTGCGCGTCGAGAAGATCCCGGTGCTTGGCTCCGGAAAACTCGACCTCAAGGCCTGCCAGCGAATCGCCGCCAACAAGGCGTAGGCAGGGGCCGCCTTCAGCCGAGGGTCCACGACCGCAGGTCGTGCGCAAGCGAGGCAAAACCCGGGAAATCGTGCTCCAGCCGCCGCGTGTCCCGGCGGAACCGCTCCACCTCCGCCACCGCCCGGCGGAGGGCATATTCAAGGCTCGGACGATCGGTGCCGTAGATGCGCTCTTTCAGCTGGCCGCGCGTGTACGGGAGCGCCCCCCGCGCCTGCCCGCTCGCCCAAGCCTCCTCGGTGACGCGCGCGTCGCGACCACAGAGGTACCACGCCTCAACCGCCGGCACCGCCACGCCCACCCCCCGCAGCACCCGCTCGCGACCCCGGGCGGGCGGCAGACGCTTCACCGTCTGGCGGAAGGTCGCCCGCAGCCGGCACATGCGGCACTGGGGATGAAAGTAATCCGGCGCATCATGGGCCTCCGTGTGCACGACTGAGTCGTCACTGTCCACCACCACCACCAAACCCTGCGCATCCGTGTTGAAGTGCAGGTGGCGGATCACCGCCGGCAGCACCTGCAGCACCGAGGGCCAGCCCCGCGCACGGAGATTCGCCCGCACGCGGACGAAGGGACGCTCCAGCACGGCTTCGATCAGGATCCCGAAGGCCGCCTCATCCGCCGGCGACTCACTCAGAACCGCGAGTTTCGCCACCCGCAAGGACACGTTGGAGGCCATGCGGTACTCAGGAGCCCGATCCGCCGCCCGGAGCGGTCCGCACCTCCGCACCGCCGGTCTCCGGCTCTTCCGGAACGCCACCGATCACCCCGGAATACCACAGGTCGCCCAGCGACACGCCCGCCATCATCTCGGCGAGGTCGGGGCAGTCGCACAACCGACGAAACGTCGACGCCCGGCCGTGCTTCTCCGCGATCACGACCTCCTCCGGGTGCTCGCGGAAGAGGTCCAGCAGGTAGGGCGAATGAGTCGTGGCCACGATCTGGGAATGTCCAGGGCGGGCCTCACCGTTGCCCGGGTGACTCAGACGGTACAGCGCATCCCGCGCCTCCCGGAGCAACCGGGGGTGCAGGCCCCGGTCCAGATCCTCGATGCAGAGCACCGCCGGCGGTGAGGGGTCGGTCGCGAGGCAGAAGATCGCGAGGGCGCAGAGGCTGCCGTGCGACAGATCCTGATGGGTGATGACCTCCGCTTCCTCGACCAGCCGCAGGCGGATCACGGCACTGCCCTCCGCATCCGTCTCCGCCGACACGGCATCATACTCCGGCAACGCCCTCAACACGTCGCGGCGCCACCGCTCATACGCGTCGGGATGGGCGACGCGGCGGTGGTGAATCACGGCGGCGAGGTTCGCCCCATCCGGAGCGAGCTCGGCGTCTGGAAGTCCGGCGCCACCGCGCACCATCGCCGCCTGCTCAAATTCATACCGCCGCACGCTCCGCAGGCGCTCACGCAGTGCCTCCCGTTCCACCGGGTTTTCGGGCCCAGCATGATGGATCCACCGCAACGCGTCGCAATGGTCCCGCGTCGCACACCGCATCACCACCTCCCACGCCGCATAGGGCGGGGTCAAACGGAAGCGCACCTCCGCGCGGTCCCCGCCACCCTCTCCGTCCGGCACCGCCTCACTGGGCGGAAGGCGGGCCAGCGCCCCCATCCGCATGATGCCCTCGATGAGGCTCGACTTGCCCGACCCGTTCGGCCCGATGAGAAGGTTGAACCGCTCCAGCCGCACCGAGGCACTGCGCAGCGCCTTGAAGTTGTGAAAGGCGATCGAGGCGATCACAGCCCGAGTCTGTCCGGGCCGGCGCCCAGTGCAATCCTCCGGTGTGCAGCCCTACCCGGCCAACCCGCGGTTTTCCGGCTCGCCCTCCCCCAGTCACCCGCCTAACGCTCTCCCCTCACCACGCGCCGCGTTCCCGATGTGCGACGACTGCTTTCTTCCTCCATGGCTACCCAACGTTCCCAACCACGCATCCTCACGACCACGGTCGGTTCGTATTCGATCCCGGACTGGCTCGCCGCCCTCCCCAGCGAGCAGGCGGTCATCGACGCCACCCGCGTCGTCTTCGACATCCAGCGGCAGGCGGGGATCGACCTCCCGACCGACGGCGAACTCTACCGCTTCGACGTCAACCACCCGGACACGAACGGGATGATCGAGTACTTCATCCGCCCGATGGCCGGCGTCTCCGGGTCGGTCGGCCGGTCGGTCACGGATGAGTTCTCGCGCCACCACCCGATGGGCTTCCGGCGCAAGCCCGCCGGCGTGGTCGTCGGACCGCTGGGCGAAGGCTCCCTCAATCTCCTCGCCGACTGCCAGCGCGCCGCCGCCGTGGCCCAGGGGCCCTTCAAGTTCACCGTGACGAGCCCCTACATGCTCGCCCGTACGCTGCTCGACCATCACTACCGTGATTTCGAGAAGCTCACGCTCGCCCTCGGCGAGGTCCTTGCCGCGCAGATGCCCGGGCTGCCCGCCTCCTGCATCCAAGTCGACGAAGCCAACATCCCCGGCAATCCGTCCGATGCCCCGCTGGCCGCCAAGGCCATGAACCTCGTGCTCGATGCGATCGACCGCGGCACCGAACGCGCCGTGCACTTCTGCTTCGGCAACTACGGCGGCCAGACCATCCAGAAGGGCAACTGGAAGAAGCTCCTCGCCTTCCTCAACGCTCTGCACACCGACCATCTCGTCCTCGAACTCGCCCATCGCCCGAAGGCGGACCTCGACGCCCTCAAGGGCATCGACAAGAACATCGCCCTCGGCATCGGGGTCATCGACATCAAGGTCAACCACATCGAGACCCCCGACGAAGTGGCCGCGCGCATCGAAGCCGTCGAGCGCAAGGTCGGCCCCGGCCGGGTCCGCTGGGTCCATCCCGACTGCGGTTTCTGGATGCTCAAGCGCTCCATCGCCGACCGCAAGATCGAGGCGCTCGTCCGCGGTCGCGACCTCTACCTCGGCCGCTGAAGCGCCCGGGACGCCCGGTCATCCTCTCCGCGCCGCATGGCCTCCCCGCCCGCCGTCCCCGTCGCCGTGGTCGACTGGGGACGGACGCGCTACCGTGAGGCCCTCGCCGCGCAGGAGAGCCTCCTTAGCGCGCGGATCGCCGGGGAAGTACCCGACACGCTCGTGCTCACCGAGCACGAACCGGTCTACACGCTCGGCCTGCGCGCCGGGGCCTTGGCCAACCTTCGACTCGACGACGCGGAACGAGTCCGTCGCGGCATCGACCTGGTGGAGACCCGCCGCGGCGGCGACATCACTTACCACGGTCCGGGGCAGTTGATCGCTTACCCCATCGTGTCGCTGGACCAGCGACGCGACCTTCACGCCTACCTTCGCTTCCTGGAGGACGTGCTGATCACGACCGTGGCCACCTGGGGGCTGACCGCCGAACGCCGTCCCGGCAAGACCGGCATTTGGATCGGGTCGCGCAAGATCGCCGCCATCGGCATCGCCGTCCGGCGCTGGGTCGCCTACCATGGAATCTCCCTCAACATCGACCCCGACCTCGACGCGTTCGAGGGGATCGTGCCCTGCGGCATTCCCAGCAGCGACGGTTCCGTGACCTCCCTTGCCCGCGAACTCCCGCAGCCCCCGTCTTTCGCCGAAACCCAAGCCGCGTTCATCCGAGCCTTCCAATCGGCCTGGACGGGCTTCGCCGAGGGCGGCACGGACGGCTGACGGCTCCGCTCAGACGAGGAACGAGCGAGCCGGGACACCCCTGAGCCCACGATTCCATTTTTTACTTTAAGTGCTGAATCAGAAATGTTTATATAATCAATGACGAACACCCGAACCAGGACGCCCCGCGTCGGT